>NZ_JBQAIE010000003.1:0-316920 GCF_051918845.1 Bacillus cereus group sp. MYBK101-2
ACGTTTACGTACAAAAGAAGGTAAAGAATTATATGGAAAGCGAAAAATAGAGGTGGAACCTGTATTTGGTCATATTAAATACAATCGTTTCTTCCAACGTTTTTCCTTGCGGGGCCTTTCTAAAAATCGACTAGAATGGGGTCTTATTTGTGTTGCCCATAATTTACGGAAATGGACAACAACAGCCCAATTAAAAGCGAAAAACCCCAATCATAAGTAGAAAACCCATTGTTTTTCTACTTATGATTGGGGTTTTTATCCATATACAGGAAAAATAAAAGAAGTTGTCTCCAAAAGTTCGTTTTTAACGACCTTTTGGGACAACCTCTTTTTTATTTGATTAATTTACCTAATACGGGTAATCGTTGAATCTTATCACCGAGAATATGTGAAGCAAGTCCACTTGTTAATACGAATAAAAGGTAAACAATCCCTCCTGCAGCGCCACATATAACGACAATGAGAAGTGATTCGATATAAGATTGTCCAGGAATTAAACATGTTAAAATTGCTTTTAATGCAATTACAACAGCAGACATTGCTGCGGAGTAAATTGTAATAAGAAATACTGTTTTTGCTGTCTCACTAATTTTAAATTTCGCAAACTTAACGATGCAGTACAACATAATACTATTTGAAACGAGGTATCCAAGAATAGTTCCAAGTACAGCACCGTGTCCGCCAAATAAATGTAAGAGCGGTGTATTTACTACAACTTTAACGAGAATCCCGGCTGAGAATGCAATCATTGTTTTTCTTTGATAATCGATTCCTTGTAAAATAGCTGCTGAAACTGTGAAAATCGCACTTAATATAGCAGACGGTGCGAATGAAATTAAATATTGTGATCCACCAAGTGCAATTTCAGGATTTACATAAACCATACGGAATGCATCGTAAGCGATACTAGCAAGACCGAATGCAGCCGGGATCGTGAAGAATAACAAGACTTGAAATATCTTTGAAATTTGTTCTTGTAATTCTTCTAATTTCCCGCTTGTATAAGATTTCGTTATAGCCGGAATGATCGTTAAGGAGAATCCAGTTGCAAGTGAAGCTGGAATCATAATTAACTTTTGGGCATAGTTCGTTATATAAGCGAAAACTGCATTTGCTGTTTCTAACGGCTCTCCCATCGCTCTAAGGACATCAGCTACAGTATATTGATCTACTAACGTGTAAAGTGGAATTGCGATGCCGACAAATACAATTGGGATTGCATAGCGAAGTAATTCTATATAAATATTTTTTAATGGGATATTCGATGCTCTTGATTTTAATTCACCTTCGGGAGGTTTTAACCCATTATATTTTTTCCAGTACATCATTAAAATAGAGACGCTTGCAAGTGCTCCGATAACAGCTCCAAACGTAGCAACTGCAACTGAAGAAGCTACTGAACCCCCTAATAATTTTGAGACGATGAAGCTACCAACTAAAATGAAAACAACACGTGCAATTTGTTCCACGACTTGAGAAACAGCACTTGGTTTCATATGTTGAAAACCTTGGAAATAACCACGTGTAACACTCATAGCTGGTACGATAATAAGTGCAAAACTTAATGCTCGCATCGTAAGTGTTACGTCAGCGATAAATTGTGGATCTGGCGTTTTCGAGCGAATAATAAATTGTGATATGTACGGTGCTCCAATAAATAAAATTAAAAATCCTAAAAAGCCCATAAACAACATTAATTTTACACTAGAATTGTATAATTTTTTGCTTGTACTATAATCACCAAGCGCATTATGCTTTGCAACGAATTTGGAAACGGCAATAGGAATACCCGCTGTTGAAAAGCTTAATAAAATACCGTACCAAGAGTATGCATATCCATATAAAGCAACCCCTTGCGTTCCAACTAGTAATTGAAAAGGGAAGAAGTATATAAAACCTAATATACGTGAAATCATTGTGGCCCCGCTTAATAAAGCAGTTCCTTTTAAAACTTTTGACGTAGACAAAATTCTTTCCTCCTACTCTTGCTGTCTTGCATTCATCGTATACTACTATAAACCTGCTAGGGAAGTTAATACAGTATAAACCATAAATGTTCTAATACTATTCATTTAAAAGTCATATTTTGAATTTTTAAATAGAATGTAATACATAAAAATTCAAAATATAAGTTGACACTATTTTTAATGTATGATAAAAATGATAGTAATCAATTCGGAAAATAATATTTGGGCAATGAAAGGGTATAGTAGTGAATATCTCCCTATTTCAGAGAGCTGATGGTTGGTGTGAATCAGTATATAGATTATTCATGAAGTTCGTCCTGGAGCATCTTTCATAAATCTCACATTATGAGGAAATGAAAGACGGTAGTTTATACCGTTATCAAATAAAGTGGTGAAGATTGTTTCACAACTAGGGTGGTACCGCGATATTTATCGTCCCTACGTATTTACGTAGGGACGTTTTTTATTTAGGTCTTACTTTGTTGTGGCTTCATAACTAGGGTGGTACCGCGATATTTTATCGTCCCTACGTATTTGCGTAGGGGCGTTTTTTATTTAGGTCCTAACTTTGTTGTATCTTCATAACTAGGGTGGTACCGCGATATTTTTGTCGTCCCTACGTATTTACGTAGGGGCGTTTTTTATTAGTAGAGAGGAAGTGAACGTATTAGAAAAGAGTGTGGATAGAACAATATAAATACCGAATTGTAAAACAGAAAAAGATAAAGAGAGGAGATTAACAAATGAATTCACAGCAATGGACATCGAAATTAGGTTTCGTATTAGCTGCGGCAGGTTCAGCGATTGGTCTAGGGGCAATTTGGAAGTTCCCGTATATGGCCGGAATTGGAGGGGGCGGCGCGTTCTTCCTTATTTTCATCGGTTTCACATTATTAATTGGTTTACCGCTATTATTAGCTGAATTCGTAATTGGAAGAAGTACACAAAAAGAGGCTGTTGATGCGTATAGAGAAATCGCACCAAAAACATTATGGCCATGGTTAGGGAAATTAGGGATTGTAACTTGTTTCATATTACTTTCTTTCTACAGTGTTGTAGGAGGCTGGATTTTATTATATTTATGGAATGCAATTACAGGTAGACTATGGGAAGGAAATGGCGCATACGAAGCTACGTTTGGTGAAATCATTTCCAATCCGTATTTAGCCGTTGGATCACAGCTATTATTCATCCTTATTACTATTTTTATCGTAAGTAAAGGTGTACAAAATGGTGTTGAAAAAGTAAATAAATATTTCATGCCAGCACTATTCGTTTTATTCTTTGTATTAATCGTTCGTGCACTTACGTTAGATGGTGCTGGAGAAGGCGTTCGTTTCTTCTTACAACCTGATTTCTCACATGTAACATCAGAAGTTATTTTATATGCGATGGGACAATCGTTCTTCTCACTATCAGTCGGAGTAGCAGTAATGGTAACATATAGCTCATACTTACCGAAAGAAGAAAGTTTACCGCGTTCAGCATTTTCTATCGTAGCTTTAACGCTTGTGATTACATTACTTGCAGGACTTGCAATTTTCCCAGTAGTGTTCGCATTTGGAATGGAACCATCTCAAGGACCGGGACTATTATTTATCGTACTGCCAGCTATTTTCAGTAAAATGGCATTCGGAAAATTATTCTTCATCGTTTTCTTATTACTATTCTTCTTCGCTACTATTACATCAGCAATTTCGATGTTAGAAATTAGCGTTGCATCTTTAACTGCAAAAGGTAAAGGGAAACGTGAAAAAATGGCTTTAATCGTAGGATTACTAATCTTCGGTGTTGGAGTACCATCAGCATTATCATTTGGTATATTAAGTGACCTGAAAATTTTCGGAAAGACAGTCTTTGATTTAGCGGATTATGCAGTTAGTAACGTATTAATGCCACTTGGTGTTTTATTAGTTTCTATCTTTGTTCCTTTAAAAATGAAGAAAGATGTATTAATGAAAGAGCTTGGTGTAAGTAAAAATAAAGGCTATAAATTATTCGTATCATGGCTATTCTTACTTCGCTTCATCGCACCAATTGCGATTATTATCGTATTCTTAAATGTACTGGGCATTATTTAAACAGAAAGGTAGCGTATCATTGTATGATACGCTACCTTTCTTACTTTGTTCTTTTTTGTAGTTCGTTTACTGTTACGAACTGATAGCCCTTCTTAGATAAAGAGTCTAAAATACCTTCAATGGTCTGTAAACTTTCATTAGACTCATCATACATAGAGTGCAGTAAAATGATAGAACCTGGTTTTACATTTTTATTAACATATTCAATTTTATCAGCAGCAGATTTATAAAAAGTATCAGGTTCAAGATCCCATGTAATCGTTTCGATATTATTTTTATTTAAATAATATGGTAGTCCAATTAATTTTTTTCCATTAGGTGGTCTAAAATCAATTTCGCCTGTAAATCCTATTCGGCGGATTAATGAATTTGTTTTTTCTATTTCTTCTTTAATAAAAGAAGGTGTTTTAAAAACCATTCTGTTATGAGAATATGTATGGTTTCCAATTTGGTGTCCAGATTGTACGATAGATTCTCCAAACGATAGGTTTTTCTCTAATTCATTTCCAATTAAAAAGAAAGTAGCTTTTGCATTGTATGTATCTAGTAGCGGTAATATTTGTTTTACATTATTAGTAGGGCCATCATCAAAAGTTAAAGCAATCACCTTTTCATTTGTTTCTACTCTATTTGTTAAATCTCCAAATAATTGAAAGCTTCTTGCATTCATCAATTTGTATGTTCCGAATAATGCTACAGTAATAATGAATATTGTAAAGATTGTAATGATTTTTTTCTTCTTCATAACGCAACCTCACTATAGTTTTTGATTGGACTAAAAAGTATTATATCAAACTAAGTAATTTCATGCTTTAAAAAGGATGTGGATGCAAGGGGAAGGAATTTATCATATAATGTAATGAAAAAGGTATATTAGGAGGTGTTTACATGGCGATTATAATTCAATTGCCAGACACTGCAGCGTCTCATGCAAAGCCAAGTATGGAAACGGCGATACTTTGCGTGAGGTAGACAAGTAATATACAATTCATCGCCAAAATGAGCTTGTATCATTTTTTGTATTTGGCTTTGCACCTTATTGAAATGAACCATAAAAAATAAGGGGCGAGCAGAAATGAAATACGTAAAAGCTAAGGCAGTTTTACCAGAGAGTTTAATTACTGAAATTCAAAAGTATATACAAGGTGAAACAATTTACATTCCAAAACAAGAAACGAAACATTATAAATGGGGGACACGATCTGGAGGAAGAAAACAGTTAGATGAAAGAAACAAAGCCATTAAAGAAGCGTTTAAAAGTGGAATTGCTATTCATCAACTTGCAGAAGAGTATTTTCTTTCCGGAGAAACGATTAAAAAGATTGTGTATTCTAAATAAGAGGAAAAGAGTCTGATTCATATTACTTTGAATCAGACTCTTTTTGTTTTATATGTATTGGATATATGAGATGTGAACGGGCATGATAATAGAAAAAAATGTGCCGTTTTTTTATAAAATGGTATACAGAGCACTTGAAAAGTAGAAAGGTGAACATGTATGAATCATATTGGACAAATAACGATAGAGCTTTTAATTGGTTTCTTTGTTCTATTAATTGCTACAAAAATACTAGGGAAAACACAAATATCTCAGCTAACACCCTTTGATTTTATTTCTGCTATCGTCCTTGGTGAGCTCGTTGGAAATTCAATATATGACCCTAAAATTAAAGTGTGGTCTATTTTATATTCAGTATTTGTATGGGTAATTTTAATTTATACAATAGAAGTGATAACGCAAAAAATAAGAGGAACAAGAAAGTTTTTTGAAGGATATCCTTCCATTATTATCCGTAATGGAAAGATTGATCGTGAACAATTAAGTGTAAATCATTTGGACATTAACCAATTACAACAAATGCTTAGGCAACAAAAAGATATATTTTCAATCCGAGAAGTTGAATATATGATATTAGAACCTAACGGAAATATAAGTGTTCTGAAAAAAAGTAAATACGAATCTCCCACTATAAATGATTTAAGTTTAAAACATAAGCCTGTATACTTACCAATTTCATTAATTAGTGATGGAAAAGTAGTGAAAGATAATTTGAGAGAAGCGGGCTTTGATGAAGGATGGCTGTATAAGCAAATAAAGCAAAAAGGAATTACTAAATTTGAAGACGTATTATATGCGGAATGGAAAACAGATGATGGCTTCTTTTGTCAGGAAATGCAGCGGTAGAGAATAAGTGATGTATGTAATGTTTGTTTCTAAGTTATCTTTTACATATCAAAAAACGTAATCATTGTATACAATAAAACTAGATCAACAATTTGTATGGAGTGATAAAGATGGAAGCTTTTATTAGAAGTGATCAATACAATTTTATAAAATCACAAGCTTATATTTTAGCGAATGGGCATGCAACGGCAAATGATAGAGGGGTAATTCAAGCGTTAAAATCACTTGCGATTGAAAAGATACTACATGTATTTGAGAATTTAACGGATGAGCAGAAAGAGTTAATTGATACGGTATTAACAGTTCAAAATAGAGAAGATGCAGAATCGTTTTTAATGAAAATAAATCCGTATGTTATTCCGTTTCAGGAAGTTACAGCGCAAACATTAAAAAAACTATTTCCTAAAGCGAAAAAGTTAAAACTTCCTGATATGGAAGAAATAGATATGAAAGAAATATCTTATTTAAGCTGGATTGATAAAGGATCAAGCAGGAAATTTATTATAGCAAAAAATGATAAAAATAAGTTTGTTGGTCTGCAAGGAACGTTCCAAAGTTTAAATAAAAAGAGCATTTGTTCATTATGTCATGGGCATGAAGAAGTTGGGATGTTTTTAGTTGAAATTAAAGGTGATATACCAGGAACTTTCGTGAAAAAGGGAAACTATATTTGCAAAGATGGTGTAGCTTGTAATCATAATATGAAGTCACTTGATAAATTACATGATTTTATTGAGAGATTAAAGAAATAAAATGGAAGACCTCTAGCGCTTAAACTGGAGGTCTTTATTTTGGAAGAAGTAATAACAGGTTTCTTTTGTAGCTGTAGATTTATAAAAAAGTCAGGTCATTTATAATGAAATTTGATGAAAATATCTAATTGGACACGGTTGTTTATATGCAAGGAGGTAAACATGAATTATATTTCACCGAAAGAAGAGGTATTAAAAGTGAAACGGTGGCCTAAAGATACGATAGCAGCAGGTCGTGGTCATACCGTTGCTCTTAAATCGGATGGCACAGTTGTGGCAGTGGGGCGAAATAAAGAAGGAGAATGCAATGTAAGCAGTTGGTGTGAGATTGAAGCCGTCGTAGCGGGCAATGTTCATATGGCGACGAACACAGGTAATGCTCATACAATCGCTCTTAAAAGTAATAATACTGTGGAAGCGGTGGGATGGAATAAGCATGGTCAATGTGATGTGAACGACTGGCATAATATTGTAGTGGTAGCGGCTGGGTGGCGTCGTACCATTGGCCTTAAACTGGATGGAACGGTAATGGCAGTAGGGCGAAATAAAGAAGGAGAATGTAATGTAAGCAGCTGGCGAAATATTGTGGCTACGGCGGCGGGTGACTGGCATACAGTCGGTCTTAAAGTGGGCGGCACAGTGATGGGGGTGGGGAATAATCGATATGGACAATGCGATGTGAGCAGCTGGCGAGATATTGTAGCGGTAGCGGCTGGGTATCTTCATACTGTTGGCCTTAAAGGGGACGGCACAGTGATTGCAGTGGGGAATGATAAACATAACCAATGCGACGTAAGTGCCTGGCGAGGTATTGTAGCGATAGCAGCTGGTACGAATCATACAATCGGAATGAAATCAGACGGTACCGTTGTGGCGGTGGGATGGAATGAGTATGGTCAATGTAATATAAGTGATTGGCGAGATATTGTAGCAATAGCGGCTGGTTGTGCGCATACGGTCGGGTTGAAATTAGATGGCACGGTGGTAGCAGTAGGCGATAATACATATGGCCAATGCGATGTAGGTAGCTGGCGCAACATTCGATTGCCTGTTAAATAGTTAATTTACAATAAATCACTAGTAATATTATTCTATTTTAGGAGTAATTATGGAATAGGATATGTAGATAAGAATTCCTTTTAATAGAGGTTCGTATTCTTTTTTCGTAAAATGATTGTCTAAATGGAATTTTTGAACCAACTTTATTTCAAAGCTACAGTAGACGATATAAATAAAGTATAGGGGAGATAAAGGAATGTTAAAAAGGTTTTTACTTTCTTTACCGTATGTTTTACTTATATGTATCGTTCTCTACATAACGTACACAAATTCTTTTAGTTTTGGACAGATGTTATTAATTTCAATTGCAATTGGAATTATTGGTGGTTTTATTATAAGAATATGTAAGGATTTATTTACTTTTATCCAGTGGACAATTGAACAAAAGAAGTCTTGACTATGTTTAATTGTTACTAGGAGGGGATGGAATGAATCAGAAAAAGAGTAGGGTGAAAAACGAGATAGTACTTTGGGCATTAACAGCTGTTGTTTTTATCATTGTATGGTACTTTTATCAAAAATAAAAACGCATCGTACTAAAAAGCACGATGCGTTTTTATTATTTTTTTTGCCAATTTTCTTTTATAAAGTCTTCGCGGCCAGATTCTTTTTGCTCAGTAGCATATTTCTCTGGGTTCTTTTTATAGAAATGTTGATGGTATTCTTCAGCCTCATAAAAAGGTGCAGCTGGGCGAATTTCAGTTACGATTGGCTCTTTAAACATACCGCTTTCTCCAAGAGTTTGTTTTGATTTTTCAGCAAGCTCTTTTTGTGTTTCGGTATGATAAAAAATAGCGGTGCGATAAGATGGACCACGGTCAAAGAATTGTCCGCCATCATCAGTTGGATCGATTTGTGGCCAGTATAAATCTAGTAATTTTTTATATGGAAAAATAGAAGGGTCGAATGTAATTTGTACGACTTCTAAATGACCAGATGTACCAGCTTTAACTTGTTCATATGTTGGGTTTTCTACATGACCACCTGCATAGCCGGAAAGTACTTTATGAATACCAGGAAGTTCATCAAATGGCTTTACCATGCACCAAAAGCAACCGCCTGCGAAGGTTGCGAGTTCGTATGTTTTTTCGGACATTGCTGTAATCCTCCTAAATATATGTGTTTTATATAGTATTATACAAAAAATTTTATTGAGCAATAAAAAAGATTCAAAAATATATGTATTATTAAAAAAATCTTTAAAAAACATGTTGACAATGAAAAGAACAACGTCCTATAATACGTGTAACAAATAAAAGTTAATTAAGAATTTTCTAACTTTATATATTGTATATGCAAAGAAGAGGAAAGTAGATGATTATGATCGTTTCAGAGAGCTACTCCAAGGCTGTGAGAGTAGTAACAATCGAATCATTGAAGATCACCTCGGAGCATCGCTTGCGAAAGGGAAACTGAGTAGAGGGCGACGGCATCGTCTCCGGTAAAAGGACGGGGGTCTAATTGGACCTACAGAGCTTATATTTCGTGAGAAGTATAAGGAAGCTGAGTGGTAACGCGAAACTCTCGCCTCAGCAATCAAAGCTACTAAATTGTAGTAGTTGATTGCTGAGGCGAGAGTTTTTATTTTAAAAAATTGAATAAGAGAATGCGTAGAAGAGGAGAGTAAATGATAGGCATTGTTTCAGAGAGCTACCCCTAGGCTGTGAGGGTGGTAACAATCGAGTCTTTGAAGATCACCTCGGAGTACTACTTTTGAAACTAGTAAAAAGTAGCGGAGTTGTTTCCGATAGAAAAACAAAAGTCTAATTGGACTTGCAGAGCTTATATTTCGTGAGAAGTGTAAGGAAGCTGAGTGGTACCACGATTCCCTCGTCTCAGCAATGGATTGCTACAAGTATGTATGTAATCGATTGTTGAGACGAGTATATTTTTAAGAATTATATACTGAATATTCTGTTAAAAATCACTCATCTCAGCAATCGATATAGAAATGGATTGCAAAAATAGAGAGAAAAAGAGGAGCGATGTGAGATGGGAAACCAGTACATTTATATGAATGGGGAATTTGTAGAAAAAGAAAAGGCGGTTGTTTCAGTATATGATCACGGTTTTTTATACGGAGACGGTGTATTTGAAGGAATTCGTAGTTACGGTGGAAATGTATTTTGTTTAAAAGAACATGTAAAACGATTATATGAATCGGCAAAATCTATTTTACTTACAATCCCACTGACAGTTGAAGAAATGGAAGAAGCAGTTTTACATACACTTCAAAAAAACGAATACGCTGATGCTTACATTCGATTAATTGTCTCAAGAGGAAAAGGTGACTTAGGGCTCGATCCGAGAAGTTGTGTGAAACCGAGCGTTATTATCATTGCAGAACAATTAAAGTTATTCCCGCAAGAATTTTACGATAACGGACTAAGCGTTGTATCTGTTGCATCACGACGTAACACGCCAGATGCTTTAGACCCACGTATTAAGTCAATGAACTACTTAAATAACGTACTTGTAAAAATTGAAGCGGCACAAGCAGGAGTGCTAGAGGCACTTATGTTAAATCAGCAAGGATATGTTTGTGAAGGATCTGGAGACAATGTTTTTGTTGTGAAAGATGGAAAAGTGTTAACACCGCCTTCTTATTTAGGAGCACTAGAAGGTATTACGAGAAATAGTGTTATCGAGCTATGTGAGCGACTTAACATTCCATGTGAGGAAAGGCCATTTACTCGCCATGACGTATATGTAGCAGATGAAGTATTTTTAACGGGAACGGCAGCAGAATTAATTCCAGTTGTAAAAGTTGATTCAAGAGAAATTGGAGATGGGAAACCAGGAAGTGTAACAAAACAATTGACAGAGGAATTTAAAAAATTAACGAGAGAAAGAGGAGTACGTGTCCCCGGGCTGACGGAAAGCTTAGCATAAATAAAGAGAGGAGTTAATTGAAATGAAGCAGCAGTATACAGCGTATGAGAAGTTACAGTATGAAGAAATGACAGGCGCTGGGCACGTGATTCAATGTTTGAAGAAATTGGGTGTAACGACTGTTTTCGGTTATCCGGGTGGAGCGATTTTGCCAGTATACGATGCGTTATACGGAAGTGGTTTGAAGCACGTTTTAACTCGTCATGAACAAGCTGCCATTCATGCGGCAGAAGGATATGCGAGAGCTTCTGGAAAGGTCGGGGTAGTCTTTGCTACCTCTGGCCCAGGGGCGACAAATTTAGTTACGGGCTTAGCAGATGCTTATATGGATTCGATTCCTTTAGTTGTCATTACAGGGCAAGTTGCAACGCCTTTAATTGGTAAAGATGGATTTCAAGAAGCGGATGTTGTCGGAATTACAGTACCTGTTACGAAGCATAATTACCAAGTTCGTGATGTAAATCATGTATCACGAATTGTGCAAGAAGCTTTTTACATCGCCAAAAGCGGACGACCGGGACCAGTATTAATCGATATTCCAAAAGATGTTCAAAATGCAAAAGTCACCAGTTTCTTTAATGAAGAAGTTGATATTCCGGGGTACAAACCAGAACTCGTACCAGACAGCATGAAACTTAGAGAGGTGGCTAAAGCAATTTCAAAATCAAAACGTCCACTTCTTTATATTGGAGGAGGTGTCATTCATTCAGGTGGATCTGATGAACTAATCAAATTTGCAAGAGAAAATCGTATTCCAGTCGTGTCAACTTTAATGGGACTGGGTGCGTATCCGCCGGGAGATTCATTATTTTTAGGAATGCTCGGTATGCATGGAACGTACGCTGCAAACATGGCAGTAACAGAATGTGACTTATTACTTGCTTTAGGTGTTCGTTTTGATGACCGTGTAACAGGAAAATTAGAACTCTTTTCTCCGCATTCGAAAAAGGTACATATTGATATAGATCCTTCGGAGTTTCATAAAAATGTAACTGTGGAATATCCAGTTGTTGGAGATGTGAAAAAAGCGTTACACATGTTGTTACATATGCCGATTTGTACACAGACAGATGAATGGATTACGAAAACCGAGGAGTGGAAAGCGGAATACCCTCTTTCCTATAATCAAAAAGAAAGTGAGTTAAAACCACAGCATGTTATTAGCTTAGTAAGTGAATTAACGAATGGTGAAGCGATTGTTACGACAGAAGTAGGACAGCATCAAATGTGGGCTGCACATTTTTATAAAGCGAAAAACCCGCGGACTTTTCTAACATCAGGTGGATTAGGAACGATGGGATTTGGCTTCCCGGCGGCAGTTGGTGCTCAGCTTGCAAAAGAAGAAGAACTCGTCATTTGTATTGCGGGTGATGCTTCTTTTCAAATGAATATTCAAGAACTACAAACAATTGCTGAAAATAACATCCCTGTAAAAGTATTTATTATAAACAATAAATTTTTAGGGATGGTAAGGCAATGGCAAGAAATGTTTTATGAAAATCGATTATCAGAGTCGAAAATTGGATCGCCAGATTTTGTGAAAGTGGCAGAAGCTTATGGAGTGAAAGGGTTAAGAGCGACAAATTCAACTGAGGCGAAACAAGTGATGTTAGAAGCATTTGCTCATGAAGGACCTGTCGTAGTTGATTTTTGTGTAGAAGAAGGTGAAAACGTATTTCCGATGGTTCCACCAAATAAAGGGAATAACGAAATGATTATGAAGAGGTGGGAAGAATGAGTCATACTTTTTCACTCGTTATTCATAACGAGCCAAGCGTCTTATTACGTATAAGTGGGATTTTTGCTCGGCGTGGTTATTATATTTCTTCTTTACATTTAAACGAAAGAGATAATAATGGTGTTTCTGAAATGAAACTCACAGCAGTTTGTACTGAAAATGAAGCGACATTACTTGTTAGTCAGTTGAAAAAATTAATTGATGTACTACAAGTAAATACATTATAAGGAGTGTATGGAATATGAAAACGTATTATGAGAAAGATGCAAATGTAGATTTACTACAAGGGAAAACTGTTGCAGTAGTTGGCTATGGATCACAAGGTCATGCACAAGCGCAAAATTTACGTGATTCTGGTGTAGAAGTTGTAGTTGGTGTTCGTCCTGGTAAGTCGTATGAAGTAGCGAAAGCGGATGGATTTGAAGTAATGTCTGTATCAGAAGCGGTTCGAACCGCACAAGTTGTACAAATGTTACTGCCAGATGAACAGCAAGCTCATGTGTATAAAGCAGAGGTAGAAGAGAATCTTCGTGAAGGACAAATGTTACTTTTCTCACATGGATTTAACATTCACTTCGGCCAAATTAATCCGCCAAGTTACGTAGATGTAGCGATGGTCGCGCCAAAAAGTCCAGGTCATCTCGTTCGCCGTGTATTTCAAGAAGGAAATGGTGTTCCAGCATTAGTCGCAGTGCATCAAGATGCAACAGGCACAGCTTTACATGTAGCACTTGCGTATGCAAAAGCTGTAGGGTGTACACGTGCAGGTGTAATTGAAACGACATTCCAAGAAGAAACCGAAACGGATTTATTCGGAGAGCAAGCTGTACTTTGCGGAGGGGTAACTGCACTTGTGAAAGCTGGTTTTGAAACATTAACGGAAGGCGGATATCGCCCTGAAATTGCATACTTTGAATGTTTACATGAATTAAAGTTAATCGTTGATTTAATGTACGAAGGTGGTTTAACGAACATGCGCCATTCTATTTCAGATACGGCAGAGTTTGGGGATTATGTAACAGGATCGAGAATTGTTACAGATGAAACGAAGAAAGAGATGAAACGAGTACTTACAGAGATTCAGCAAGGCGAATTCGCGAAGAAATGGATTTTAGAAAATCAAGCAGGGCGTCCAACGTATAATGCGATGAAAAAAGCAGAACAAAATCATGGGTTAGAAAAAGTAGGAGCAGAGCTTCGTGAAATGATGAGCTGGATTCATGCACCGAAAGAATTAGTAAAGAAATAGAGTAAGAGAGTATAAATGAAAAATATGTAAGAGGGGATTTGACAAGATGAGAAGTGACATGATTAAAAAAGGTTTTGATAAAGCGCCGCATCGTAGTTTATTAAAAGCAACCGGTTTAAAAGATGAAGATTTTGATAAACCGTTTATAGCTATCTGTAATTCTTTTATTGAAATTATTCCAGGTCATAAGCACTTAAATGAGTTTGGGAAACTTGTTAAAGAAGCAGTGCGTGCAGCGGGTATGGTTCCATTTGAATTTAATACAATTGGAGTAGATGACGGTATTGCGATGGGGCATATTGGTATGCGTTATTCGCTTCCGAGTCGTGAAATTATTGCAGATTCAGTAGAAACGGTTGTAAATGCACACTGGTTTGACGGCATGATTTGTATCCCAAACTGTGACAAAATTACACCAGGTATGATGATGGCTGCACTACGTATTAATATTCCGACTGTGTTTGTTTCGGGCGGCCCGATGGCAGCAGGAAAAACATCTAAAGGAGAAGTTGTTGATCTGAGTTCCGTTTTTGAAGGAGTAGGAGCTTATCAATCTGGGAAAATTTCAGAAGAAGAATTAAAAGATATTGAAGATCATGGCTGTCCATCTTGTGGTTCTTGTTCCGGTATGTTTACAGCGAACTCTATGAACTGTTTATGTGAAGTATTAGGCTTAGCACTTCCTGGTAACGGGAGTATTTTAGCCATTGATCCAAGACGTGAGGAGTTAATTAAAGAAGCAGCAGAAAAATTAAAGATTTTAATTGAAAGAGATATTAAACCACGAGACATTGTAACGGAAGAAGCAATTGATGATGCGTTCGCGCTTGATATGGCGATGGGCGGCTCAACAAATACAGTGTTACATACACTAGCACTCGCACATGAGGCAGGACTAGATTATGAAATGAGCCGTATTGATGCCGTTTCAAGACGTGTACCACATTTATGTAAAGTAAGCCCTGCGTCCAATTGGCATATGGAAGATATTGATCGCGCGGGCGGGATTAGTGCCATTTTGAAAGAGATGAGCCGAAAAGAAGGGGTACTTCATTTAGATCGTATTACTGCTACGGGGCAAACATTAAGAGAAAACATTGCTCATGCAGAGATTAAAGATAAGGAAGTGATTCATTCTCTTGAAAATCCTCATAGTGAAGAAGGTGGATTACGTATATTAAAAGGAAACCTTGCGAAAGACGGAGCAGTTATTAAAAGCGGGGCAACTGAAGTAAAACGATTTGAAGGACCTTGTGTTATTTTTAATTCACAAGATGAGGCGCTTGCCGGCATTATGCTTGGGAAGGTTAAAAAAGGAGATGTAGTTGTTATTCGTTATGAAGGACCAAGAGGCGGTCCTGGTATGCCGGAAATGTTAGCACCAACGTCAGCAATTGCTGGCATGGGATTAGGTGCAGATGTTGCGCTATTAACGGATGGACGTTTCTCTGGAGCTTCACGTGGTATTTCAGTAGGACATATTTCGCCAGAAGCAGCTGCCGGCGGAACGATTGCACTTCTCAAGCAAGGGGATATCGTTTGTATCGATGTTGAGGAAAGAGTGTTAGAAGTAAGAGTTAGTGATGAAGAATTAGGTAAGCGTAAAAAAGAATGGAAACGACCAGAACCAAAAGTGAAAACGGGATGGCTTGGGCGCTACGCACAGATGGTAACGTCGGCGAATACAGGTGCAGTCTTAAAAGTCCCAAATTTTGATTGAGCCAATTTAAAAGAGATAAGGATGATATATAATGGTGCAAAAGGTAAAGGAGAGAGTGAAAATTGAAGATATCTTAATGGCTCATAATTGCATGAAGGATATCGTTATTAAAACACCGTTACAACGTGATACAGTTTTATCTGAGAAATATGATTGTGACGTTTATGTAAAACGAGAAGACTTACAATTGATTCGCTCTTTCAAAATTCGTGGTGCGTATAATCTAATTCAAAGTTTACCGAAAGTGCAATTACAAAACGGTGTTGTTTGTGCAAGTGCTGGTAATCATGCGCAAGGAGTAGCTTATACATGTAATTTATTGAAGATTCCGTCAAAAATTTTCATGCCGACGACGACACCTAAACAAAAAGTGTCACAAGTACAATTTTTCGGTGGTAATTTTGCGGAAATTGTATTAGTTGGTGATACATTTGATAGCTCTTTCCAAGAAGCACAGCGCTATTGTGAAAAAAATAGGATGACGTTTGTTCACCCATTTGATGATCCATATGTTATTGCTGGTCAAGGGACAGTCGCAGTTGAAATTATGCATGATATGGAGAAAACGGTTGATTATATCTTTACAGCAATTGGCGGTGGCGGATTAGCATCAGGAGTTGGTACATATGTGAAAGGTGTTAGTCCTGCTACAAAGATCATTGGTGTAGAGCCAATGGGAGCTGCATCTATGAAAGAGGCTTTTCTTCAAAATGAAAATGTCGCATTGGAGAAAATAGATAGTTTTGTTGATGGGGCAGCTGTTAAAAAGGTAGGAAAGTTAACATTTGAAACGTGTAAAGATGTAATTGATGATATTGTTTTAGTACCAGAAGGAAAGGTTTGTACAACGATTTTAGAACTGTATAAGAAAAATGCAATTGTAGCTGAACCAGCTGGTGCACTCTCTATTGCAGCGCTTGATTTATATAGAGATGAAATAAAAGGTAAAACCGTTGTATGTACGCTAAGTGGTGGGAATAATGATATTGATAGAATGCAAGAAATGAAAGAACGTTCTCTCATTTACGAAGGGTTAAAGCATTATTTTATCATTGAATTCCCACAGCGTTCAGGTGCGCTAAGAGAATTTCTTGATAAAGGATTAGGGCCAGAAGATGATATTACTCGCTTTGAGTATATTAAGAAACATAATAAGGAAAATGGTCCAGCATTAGTCGGGGTAGAGTTAAAACATAAAGAAGATTACGAGCAGTTAATTATCCGTTTTAAAGAAAATAATATTCAATTTATGGAGCTTAATAAAAATCCTGTTTTGTTTGATTTACTTATTTAATAGAAGGAAAGAGTTAGCATCCAAATCAAAAAGATAGATACAAGCGGGGAAATATAATGCTTGTTCTATCTTTTTTATAGTTAAACTAGATACTCATTAAATTCAAGAAGGATAAAGCTAGTTAACCAAAAAAATATTGCAATACGAATGATTACATACATAGTAAATTCAAAGGTAGTAAGCTTTCGTTCACGTTTTATTTTTTTTAGAAGTCTAACAGAGAAAAATGAACATAAAAGTAGAACGGCTATAGAAATTTTATAAATGTTTTCTAACAAACTTACATTTTCTAATAAATCTTTCAGCATATTCATCACCTCTTCTATAAAGTGTATTACAGAGAAATAGATTTTGAGCTGTCTAGTTCCGTTTGTTTTTTATGTTCCCTGTATCATCAATTTCTACATCAGTTGAAATTGTTTGTAAGTATTGTAGAGCTTTTCTCTTTTCCTCCTCATTCACAGGGGAAACTTGGTTGTTACGAATGGTGTAAGGATTGAATGACATTTGAACATCTTTTCCTTTAAAAGTTAAAGTTAAAACGCCAGTTTCAGCGCTTTTCCCACTCACATAACTTGGGAATAAAAAGTTACCTAATGAATAAGCGATAGGAACTTTATTATAATACTCAAATCCTTGTAACCAATGCGGGTGACTCCCGACAATCGCGTCAGCTCCTGCTTCAACCATTTTAGGTACATATTGTTTTTGGTATTCTACCGGACGATTTGATTTTTCAACGCCCCAATGCATATAGACGATTAAATAGTCTGCATCTTTCTTTTGCTCTTTAATTGTTTTTGTTACAAGATTTAAATCATATCCGTTGGCAACACCAGGTTTATTGTCACCAGCTATCCAATTCGTATCAGGCATAAATCGGACGAATGAAAGAAATTTGAACTTTTTCCCTTTTACAGTCATTTCTCGTGCTGTATATGCATCTTTTGCATTTTTCCCGGCTCCGATATAAGGGAACTTTAATTTTTCTACATGAGAGATTGTGTCTAGTAACCCCTCTTGACCATAATCAAGTGTATGGTTATTCCCAATATTTACGATGTCATATCCAGTGTTTTTTATAGCTTGAAGTGTGGATGGATCACTTTTAATCCAAAACAATTGTCCAGGTGCTTTCTTTTCTCTCGTTGTAAATGCTGACTCTAAATTAACGAAGGAAATATCAGCTTTTGTTATTTCTTCTTTTACATGCTGGAATGGATAGTCAGCCCCGTTTTTTTCGATTACCGGACGTAATTGCCAATCGAACATTGTATCACCAGAAAAGGTGAGTGTGATTTCCGGGTCTTCTATTTTCTTTTCACTTGTTGAAGCGGTTTTACTAGATTTGTTTTGCAAATCAGGTTTGTCTTTCGCTTTTGAAGTAAAAGAGTAGTTAATTAATAAAACAATTGGTGTAATGCAAAAGGCTATTAACAGAAATCGTTTTAGTAAAGTTTTCATAAATACCTTCCCTTTTGAGTTTATCCCGCAATTAAATTAGCAATGAGTCTACAAAAAGTAATTGGTTTATGTACAGATATAAAAAATGCGGTTTATGTATTGAAAAAATATTTGTTAATATTCTCAATATTAAGTTAACATATAGATAACCTGTAAATCAATGAATAAACCAAAATATAGAAATAAAGAATTCGAAGGGTGAAGAATGAGAAATGGTTATATTAGGAGCGGTTGTAAATGGGATTTGCATTATATTTGGTACTTTACTAGGTAAATTATTTAGTAGAATACCAGAAAGTATGAAGGGAACAATTATGCATGCAATCGGTTTAGCGGTTACTGTACTTGGACTTCAAATGGCATTGAAAAGTGAAAATTTTCTTGTTGTCATACTAAGTTTAGTAATTGGTACCGTCATCGGGGAATGGTTACAATTAGAGGGAAAGTTAAAACAGTTAGGAGATTGGCTAGAAAATAAAGTTGGATCGAAAGGGAAAGGGAGTATATCAGAAGGTTTTGTAACAGCTACTTTAATATTTGCAATTGGCGCGATGGGGATACTTGGTGCACTCGACAGCGGTATTCGTGGCAATCATGATATTTTATTTACAAAGGCAATTATCGATGGATTTATTTCTATTATATTAACGACAACTCTAGGGATTGGCGTAGTATTTTCAGCGATTCCAGTCATTTTATATGAAGGTGGCATTGCAGTTTTTGCAACACAAATTAATAGTTTGGTCCCGAAAGGATTAATGAATCAATTTATAGTAGAAATGACAGCTACAGGCGGTATTATGATAGCCGCTATTGGATTGAACTTACTGGGATTTATTAAAATTAAAGTTGCAAATTTACTTCCAGGTATATTAGTAGTTGGAATCATTGTTTCACTTATTTATAGTTACGGTTTAATAGTAAAGTAGGGGAGGGAGATACATATGGAGGAATTTCAATTTACAAAACGTGTGCATAACATATTGAAGAGTGCAGCAGAAGAGACAGAATGTAATATCATTCAACCAGTTCATTTATTTATTGGCATGTGTAAAGAAGGTACTGGCGTATGCAGCGAGTTGTATATGTATTTGTTTCGTAACGTGGGTACGGATTTTTTAGAAAAACTTTCATTACGAAAACAATATGATTTAACGGATCAAGATTATAAAAAAATAGGACAATATAAATTATCACATAAGACGCTAGAAATTTTACAAATAGCGAAGAAACGTATGGAACGTTTTCAACAAGCAATAATGAATGAAGGACATGTTATATATGCATTATTTCGTGTAAATCCAGTTGTTGAAAATGCACAGATGCAAAGAGATATATTACGTATTATAGCTGAGCCAAGAGATTTAGCAGTCGATTTAAAAGGTTTTGTTCCTATTTATAATGATTTAACTTGTACTGTTAGAAAGGCTAACGCTTCTGATTTTGAACAATTAGCAAGTTTTGTTGAAGCAGAATTTGGTGAACGGTGGTTACATTCGATAGAGTATGGATTTCGTACATATAAAGAAAATTCACCTATTTATATAGCGGAAAAAGAAGAAGTTATAGTAGGTTTTGCTTGTTATGATGTAGTGAGAGGAAAGAAAGGATTATTTGGTCCAATGGGTATAGCGAAACAAAATCGTGTAAAAGGTGTAGGGAGGCAATTGTTACATATTTGTTTACAGAGTATGAAGCAAGAAGGATATGAATATGCAATTATTGGACAAGCAGGTCCGATTGAGTTTTATGAAAGAACTTGTGATGCTCGTTTAATACCGATAGGGAATAAGTAACCAACTCCATATACGGGAGTTGGTTTTATTATGAAAATAATGTAGAGATGTAGTGATTCTTATTAGAAAATAGCGGGTTTTGTAGTAAATCTTACAAATAAAGCAAATTACTAAACTTTTTATAAGAAAGGGTGTAGAATGGGTATCTAAAGAAAGAAGGTGTGAAAATGGCCAGCTGGAAACGAAATTTAATGATTTGTTGGCTAGGTTGTTTTACCACTGCAGCCGGTATGAGTTTAGTAATTCCTTTTTTATCTTTTTATATTGAGGAATTAGGGGTGACTGGCACTTCTAGTATTGCACAGTGGTCAGGACTTGCATTTGGTGTAACATTTTTAATGGGTGCGATCGTATCACCAATATGGGGAAAGCTTGGTGATATACATGGACGGAAATTGATGCTAATTCGTGCTAGCCTTGGTATGGCGATTATTATGACGCTTATGGGGTTTGTAACGGATGTATATCAACTAGTCGCACTAAGATTTTTGATGGGAGCAGTATCTGGTTTCCTTTCAACAGCGATGACATTTATTGCAGCAGAAACTCCGAAAGAACATTCAGGTTGGGCAATTTCTACAATTTCAACCGGGGGCGTGAGCGGCTCATTACTTGGTCCATTACTTGGTGGATATTTGTCTGAGTTAATTGGAATGCGCCATGTTTTTCTTGTTACAGGAGCTTTTTTATTCCTTTCTTTTCTCATCGTTTTTTTCTTCCTACATGAAGAGAATCACTCCGCTCAAGCAAAAAAAGTACAACCGAAAAAAGTATGGACGATGGTTCCAGCGAAGCATTTAATTGTTAGTTTGTTTGTAACAACATTTATTATTCAACTTGCTAATATGTCTGTTCAACCAATTGTTACATTATACGTAAAAAATTTAGTAGGTCCTCATACTGCACATATTGAAACAATTGCGGGTGCAGTTATGTCAGCGACAGGGTTAGCAGTTATTTTGGCAGCACCAAGACTCGGACGATTATCAGATCAAATTGGTCCTCAAAAAACGTTAGTTGTAGCGTTGTTTGCTGCAGGAATTATTTTTATCCCGCAAGCATTTGTAACCTCAGCTTGGCAACTATTAATTCTTCGATTTTTATTAGGTATCGCACAAGCAGGATTATTACCTTCCGTACAAACTCTACTAAAACAACATACACCAACCCATGTAACGGGACGAATATTTGGGTATAATCAATCGTTTCAGTTTTTAGGAAATATGATTGGACCAGTACTTGGTGGACAAATTGCAGCACATGCAGGCTTCCAATATGTTTTCTTCTCTACATCATCACTATTATTTATTGCGTGCATTTGGGTTTATTTTCATAATAAGAACGAAGAGGTATCAGAGAAACGACATTTGGAAGTTAGTTAACTAGGTGAATGAAAAAGAAAAGGATGAAGCAATGATTGCTTCATCCTTTTTATTTAAAATTGGAGGCAAAGATAACTTAACGTACCAAGCTCGTAACTGCGGTGAATGACTTCACCACTATTTTCACCACTTCCCATAGCGATAAATAAAGGAACAAAATGCTCTGCTCTTGGTACTGCTAATTGTGCATGAGGGGCATTGTTCTCCCAATTAAATAATGCATCTTTATCAGTAGTCTGCATATGTTTAATAATCCAATCATCAAATTCAATTGCCCATTGTTCGGGTGTCGTTTGATTCCATTTCAAAGCTCGTAAGTTATGAACGGTAACACCGCTACCGATTATTAAAATATCTTCTTGTCCAAGTCCTTTAAGTGCTTCTCCAATCTTAAATTGCTCTTTTGCAGGAAGGAATGGATTGACTGAAATTTGGACGACAGGAATATTTGCTTCTGGATACATGCGGTGCAGAAGAGTCCATGAGCCATGATCTAAACCTCTCGTCATATTATGATGGACTGGAATACCTTTGTTTTTAAATTTTGTTTCTAACATAGATGCAATGTTAGAAGAACCTTTCGCACGATATTTGATTTCGTATAACTCAGGAGGAAAACCTCCAAAATCATAAATTGTTTCATATTCGTTATCTGATGAAGAAATCGTTAATGCTTCACTTTCCCAGTGAGCAGTGAAAATAACAATCGCTTTCGGTTTATATGTTTCTCCAAGTGTTTTTAAAAACCTTGTATAGTCTGTATCTTGAATAGCAAGCATCGGTGATCCATGTGCTAAAAATAATGATGGCATCATAATAGAAACCTCCCAAAAATATAATAGTTACTTTATGTAAGTAACTATATAATTTTATTTTAAGTTCGTCAACATAATAGTTATTGAGCTAATTGGAAGAGTGCGGCATTTGTCATAATGAAGGCAATTGCATATAATACATAATAAGAATAATGAATGGATATTCATTTTTTGAGATACATAATAGAGTTGGGAGCTGACGAAATGAACGTACAGGCAAGTTTCGTTACGGCAAAGGATGGATCAGAAATTTATTTACGTAAGTGGTTACCAGAAGGTGAACCGAAAGGGATTATTCAAATTGCACATGGTATGACAGAACATGCAGGCGTTTATACAGACTTTATTGATGCGTTATTAGAAGCGGGCTATGGTGTTTATGCGCATGATCATAAAGGTCATGGGAAAACGGTGAAGAGAGAAGAAGATTATGGTCATTTTAAACCCAATGTAGGTTGGAATGAGGCTGTATCTGATGTTATCTTTGTATCTGAAACGATAAGAAAAGAGCAGACATGCCCGTTATTTTTACTTGGACATAGTATGGGTTCTTTTTTATCAAGACGTGCTGTACAACTGAAAGGTGAATTATATGATGGATTCCTTATTTCAGGAACTGGTGGGAATCCAGGGTTTTTAGGAGTTATCGGGCATAAAGTAGCGACAATTGAGATGAAATTACGCGGGGAAAAAACGAAAAGTCCGATGCTAAATTTTTTATCTTTCGGAAACTTCAATTCACACTTTAAACCAAATCGTACAAAATTTGATTGGTTATCTTCAGATAATAATCAAGTAGATAAATATATTGCGGATCCGTTATGTGGATTCATTTGTACGACGAGTTTTTATCGAGAATTATTTTCTGGTGTATTAGAAGTAAATAAACTAGAAGAGTTCAAGAAAACACCGCAAAACCTTCCAATACATATTTTTTCAGGAAATCGTGATCCTGTTGGGGATATGGGGAAAGGCGTAAAAGAAGTATACGAGAATTATAAAAAATGTGGCGTGAAAGATGTAACACTGCGTTTATATGAAAATGGAAGACATGAAATGTTCCATGAAGTAAATAGAGAAGAAGTATTTAAAGATGTGATTTCGTGGTTAGAAGAACATAATAAATGAGAATGAAAGCTAAGTCCAGACTGTTTATAGTTTGGACTTTTTGTTTGTAGGTGTTGCAAGTATTTACTGATGTAGTGTTCATATCATTTTTACATATTTGAAGGTAGGTTATCTTCTATATAATTAAATAGATAGAAAGCCTTGTGCAAATGAGGAGATAAATGTATAAAATTAATAATCAAACTTTTTATAAAGCAACAGAGTCCATTCATAATAGTAGTATAATAGTGAATGAGGTGTTAATAGAATGGAAGATAAAACATTAGGTTTACTATTAGATGTTGTTGGGGAATTATTTTCAGATGAAATTTCAATTGCTGTATCGAATACGAAAGAATATATATACTATCGGCCAAGTAAACGAATTGATTTAAAGATTAGCGTAGGGGATCCTATTAAGGAAGGAACAATTGCTCATAAAGCAATGGTGACGAATCAAAAAACCTCTGAGTTTATGAATCGGGATGTTTTTGGTATTCCTTATCATGGTATGGCAGTGCCATTTTCAAACAATGGAAAGCTTGAAGGTTGCGTGACAGCTATTTACCCAGCTTTAACGGACGGAAAATCAGTCGTTACTTTAAAAACAACGGACGGCTGGATTCCGGTTACTTTTTCAAAAGTCATGTATTTAGAGGCGAAAGATAAAAAGACGTATGTAAATGCAGAAGAGTTAACAGGGACACATAAATACTCGTTACAAGAATTCGAATACTTACTTCCGAAAGATTCATTTATTAGATGCCACCGTTCCTTTATTGTAAATGTGAATCATATTAAAGCGATTTATCCTGATACGCATTCAACTTTTTTACTTTCTATGGATAATGGTGAAAGGGTACCAGTGAGTCAGTCATACGCTAGTTATTTTCGTAAGCTTCTAGGATTTTAAATTATTCTGCTTTAGAGGTTAGATTCGCTGTTTTGTCTGAATTTTTGCCATTGTATACTGAAATCCCTATTTAGATACTGTTAAAGTGTAAAATAATTATGAATATTCATAAGGAGAGGGATTACATATGGAGAATAATTTGGATAGAATTAGGGATGAACGTCTGAAAGATCGCGTAGTTACACCTGAAGAAGCAGCTTCATGGATTGAAAGTGGAATGACTTTAGGCTTAAGTGGGTTTACACGTGCAGGTGATGTAAAAGCAGTCCCATTTGCGCTTGTAAACCGAGTTAAGAATGATACATCTTTTAAAGTAAATGTTTATACTGGTGCCTCTTTAGGTTCTGATGTAGATAAATTATTTGCGGAAGCAGGAATTTTAGGGAAAAGATTGCCTTTCCAAGCTGATGCGACTATGCGAAAAGGAATTAATAACGGAGATTTTTTATTTGTGGACCAGCACTTATCTCATACATCAGAGTTACTTCGCGCTGACGTTATGGATGTAGATTTTGCTATTTTGGAAGCGGTTGCGATTACTGAAGATGGCATGATTATTCCAACAACTTCAATAGGAAATTCTTTAGCGTTTTCTTTAAATGCTAAGTCCATTATTATTGAAATGAATATGGCTCAATCCACGCAGTTAGAAGGACTGCATGATTTATATGAACCAGGTAAACAAGGAGAAAGACTTCCAATTCCGATTGTGAAAACGGATGATCGAATTGGAACGATTGGCATTCCAATCGATGTTGAAAAGGTGAAAGGGATTGTGTTTACGAACCAATTAGACTCACCATCGACAATTGTTCCTCCGGATGAAGAAACTGTTATTATGGCCCAGCATTTAATAGAGTTCCTTCGAAAAGAAGTCGAAGTAGGCCGATTAACAAATCGTTTAGCACCGTTACAATCAGGAATTGGCTCAGTGGCTAATGCTGTTCTTCATGGAATGTTAGATTCGGAGTTTGAAGATTTAGAAGTGTATTCTGAAGTTTTACAAGATGCGGTCTTTGATCTTATGGATGCTGGAAAAGTCAATTTTGCTTCATGCTGTTCAATCACACTCTCTGAGGAGAAAATGCAAAAAGTATTTTCCAACTTTGAAAAATATCGTGACAAATTAATGATGCGCCCGCAAGAGATTTCTAATCATCCTGAAATCATTCGTCGCCTCGGATTAATCTCGATTAATACTGCTTTAGAATTAGATATATACGGAAATGTGAACTCTACTCACGTTTTAGGCACAAAAATGATGAATGGTATCGGTGGTTCTGGTGATTTTGCGAGAAATGCTCGCCTAGCTATCTTTGTTACGAAATCGATTGCGAAAGGTGGCAACATTTCAAGTATCGTTCCTTTTGTTTCACATGTGGACCATACGGAACACGATGTAGATGTTATCGTCACTGAACAAGGGTATGTTGATCTAAGAGGACTGGCCCCAAGAGAAAGAGTGGAATTAATTATCGAGAATTGCGCACATCCAATGTATCGTGATCAGCTAAGAGCTTATTACGAAGAAGCTAAAACGAGAGGTGGACAAACTCCTCATGTTTTAGAAAAAGCTTTTTCTTGGCATATGAATTATGCTAAAAATGGAACAATGCTTGAAGCGGTAGTAGAAACTGTATAGGTGTGTATCGTTAGAAATAGTAAAACGAAAGATTGAGTTTGAAAAAATTTTAGAAGAAGAAAACGCCAACTTTCAAAGATGGCGTTTTTTTCTTTAAATACATTGTTACAGGCCGTACTGATTATAATAAAGATTTATGAAAATAAGAGGGTTTTTTAATTACTTTTCGAATCATTTTAATAGTTTACATATCGAAGGTGAGGAGAAAGAATCATGAAGATAAGAGAAGCGTTATTAAGTGAAGCAAATGAATTAAGTGAACTCGCACTACAATCAAAAGCGACGTGGGATTATAGTGAAGAATTCATAATTGCCTGTAAGGAAGATTTAACTATTACAGAAGAGTATATAAATAATAATTTTGTATATGTTTTTGAAAACGATAATACGAAGATTGGATTTTTCTCATTTTTACGTAATGATAAAGCTCTTGATTTCCTGTACATTCATCCTCGTTACAAAGGGAAAGGCTACGGGAAAATAATTTGGAAGTATGTAATAGAAAAAGCAAATGAACTAGGCTTAAAAAGTTTTACGATTGATAGTGATCCGAATGCAAAAGGATATTACTTGAAAATGGGCGCACAGTTAATTGGAGAGACACCATCAACGGTCTTTAAGGATCGTTTACTGCCTCTTTTGAAATATGATGTGTAAAACTATTAATAGTAGGGGAAGATTAGAGTGGATGATGTAAAGGAAAAAAGAATATATGAAGCATTAATAAGATCGTGGTCGATTGAAACAAGTTCAAAGTGGACGACTGAGAATCCAGCAAAGGGACAGTGTGGTGTAACGGCTTTGGTCGTTCAAGACATATACGGAGGAGAGATTAAAAAGACAAAAGTAAGAGAGGCGTGGCACTTTTATAACTTTATAGATGGACAGAGGTTTGATTTTACAGAGGCTCAATTTAATGAAAAACTGAATTATATGGATATAGAATCAAATCGAGAAGAAGCATTTGCAGATACAAATGAAAAACAATATTGCATGTTGAAGAAAAAGATAACGAAAGAATTGAAATTATCTTTTGACTCTTAATCTTTAATAAGTTACTATAATGGTGGTAACTTATTAAAGGGAACTTCATAGAGTTGAAAGGGGAAATACTTTTGAAAACAACTTATGTAAACGCTACAATCGTAACGATGAATGAACAAAATGAAGTGATAGAAAATGGATATATCATTGTAGAAAATGATCAAATTATAGATGTGAAGAGCGGAGAATTCGCTAATGATTTTGAAGTAGATGAAGTAATTGACATGAAAGGAAAATGGGTTTTACCAGGGCTTGTCAATACACATACACACGTTGTAATGAGTCTCTTAAGAGGTATTGGTGATGATATGTTATTACAGCCGTGGCTTGAGACAAGAATTTGGCCACTTGAAAGTCAATTTACTCCAGAACTTGCGGTTGCTAGTACGGAATTAGGATTACTTGAAATGGTGAAAAGTGGTACAACATCTTTCTCTGATATGTTTAATCCAATTGGAGTAGATCAAGATGCAATTATGGAAACGGTATCAAGGAGCGGGATGCGAGCTGCTGTTTCAAGAACTTTATTTAGCTTCGGAACGAAAGAGGATGAAAAGAAAGCAATTGAAGAAGCTGAGAAATATGTGAAGCGTTACTATAACGAAAGTGGTATGTTAACTACGATGGTTGCACCGCATAGTCCATATACATGCAGTACAGAACTGTTAGAAGAGTGTGCACGTATTGCAGTAGAAAATCAAACGATGGTTCATATTCACCTTTCCGAAACAGAGCGTGAAGTACGTGATATTGAAGCGCAGTACGGAAAACGTCCAGTAGAATATGCGGCAAGTTGCGGATTGTTTAAACGACCAACAGTGATTGCACACGGTGTAGTATTAAATGACAATGAGCGTGCATTTTTAGCGGAACATGACGTTCGAGTAGCTCATAATCCGAATAGTAATTTAAAACTAGGGTCTGGTATAGCGAATGTAAAAGCGATGTTAGAAGCAGGAATGAAAGTAGGAATTGCAACAGATAGTGTTGCATCTAACAATAATTTAGATATGTTTGAAGAAATGCGCATAGCGACTTTACTACAAAAAGGTATTCACCAAGATGCAACAGCGTTACCGGTTGAAACAGCTCTTACACTTGCAACTAAAGGAGCGGCTGAAGTAATCGGCATGAAACAAACAGGATCACTTGAGGTTGGAAAGTGCGCTGATTTCATTACAATTGATCCGTCTAATAAGCCTCATTTACAACCAGCAGATGAAGTATTATCGCATCTTGTATATGCTGCTAGTGGAAAAGATATAAGCGATGTAATCATTAACGGAAAACGTGTCGTTTGGAATGGCGAATGTAAAACGTTAGATGAAGAGCGTATTATATTTGAAGCGAGTCGTTATAAACGAGGTTTGCAAAGATAGATAATTGAAAAAGCTATCCTTTTTTTAAAAGGATAGCTTTTTTTCTTGAACGAATAAATATTCAAAAGAATGTCGCATCTTTCTGTTCATATTTCTGCTATAATATATAACGCTTTATAATATTTTATATTTAAGGAGAACAACTCATGAAGCGAAAGAAGAGCCATTTAATGGTAATGGCACTTGTTACATCTTTATTATTAACAGCTTGTAATAATAAGGAAAATAAAAGTGATAAAGAGGCAAAAAAACAAGTATTAAATGTAACAGTATCAGAAGAAATTCCTTCTCTTGATACAGCGAAAACGATGGATGGTACGTCAGCGCACGTTATGCAGAACATATTTGAAGGGTTGTATGTATTAGATGATCAAGATCAGCCTATTCCAGCGGTAGCAAAATCGTTTAAAAGAAGTGAAGATGGTAAAAAATATACATTTGATTTGCGTAAAGATGCAAAATGGTCAAATGGAGACAGTGTGACAGCAAATGATTTTCTGTTTGCATGGAAACGTGCAATTAATCCTGAAACAGCGTCTCAATATGCGTACATGCTCTTTTACGTGAAAAATGCAAAAGAGGTAAATAAGGGAACAATGCCTCTTGATGAATTTGGGGTTAAAGTTATAAATGATTATAAGTTAGAAGTGGAACTCGAACAGCCAATCCCGTATTTTTTACAGCTGTTAGCACTACCTATTTACTTACCACAGCATGAATCATTTTTGAAAGAACAAGGAAAGAATTATGCATTAGAACCTAGTAATCTCATATATAATGGGCCATTTGTATTAGAGAAATGGAAGCATGAACAAGAGTTTCAATTAAAGAAAAATGCTACATATTGGGATGAAAAGAAAGTGAAATTAGACGAGATAAACTTTCAAATTGTAAAGGATACAATGACCGCTGTTAATTTATACGAAGCTGGTAATTTGGACCGGGTGCCTATTAATTCTCAATTTGTAGACAAGTATAAAGGGCATAAGGAGTTACATATGTCGAGCGAACCTGCAATTGCTATGCTACGTTTTAATGAAAAAAATAGTGCGTTAGCAAATAAGAAAGTGCGTCAGGCTATTTCATTCGCGTTAAATAAAGAGGATTTCGTTACTCATTTTATTAATAACGGAGCAAAACCTGCAAGTGGACTTGTACCAGCTGGTCATATAAATGAAGAGACTGGTAAAGATTTTAGAAGAGAAAACGGAAATCTTTCTTCATATGATTTGCAAAATGCGAAAAAGATTTGGGAAGAAGCGAAAAAAGAGCTTGGGGTAGAACAAGTAAACCTCGAGTTATTAACGTTTGAACAAGATAATGCAAAACGTATGGCAGAATATATAAAAGGTGATTTAGAAAAGCATTTGCAAGGACTAACGATACAAATTAAACAACAGCCATTTAAGCAAAAATTACAGTTAGAACAAATAGGAGATTACGATATAACTATGGCAAATTGGGGACCTGACTATAAAGACCCAATTAGTTATTTAGAACTCTTTACGACGAGTAATCCGAATAACAAAATGAATTATTCTAATTCTCGTTACGATGAATTAATAAAGAAAGCAAAAACTGATCTCGTACTAGAACCAGAGAAACGATGGGGAGCATTGCTAGAAGCTGAGCAGGTATTATTAGAAGATGCAGCTGTAGCGCCGCTGTATCATATTGGTTCAGCATATGTACAAAAGGATTACGTAAAGGGAATTGAAAAGCATCAATTTGGTGGTGTTTATACTTATAAGAATGCTTATATCGCTAATGAATAAATACAAAAAACCTTACTTTTTAAAAGTAAGGTTTTTTACAGAGGAGCAGGGAAATCCTTTGGTAGTGTTCCTAGCATATAAAGAAGGGAAGTGCAAAATTGTAGTTACACATTCATAAGAAGTTGCAACAAATACTATTGAGCAGTTTGTTTAAGTAAAAAGAAGAATAGAAATATAGCATACAAGGAATAAGGGAATGTAGTACAAATCAGTATACAAGCATTTTCTTTCTGTAACTATGTTTGTTTTTAATTATATAAAAAAAATATTAGATTATATATTTTGTCCTTGGTATACTTAAAAGGTAATTTGGGGTATTAAGATGAATTGATAGAGGTGTGTGTGTGGAATTATTTGAGTATTATAAAAAAAGGGGACGGTTTAAGTGTTTAATTGGGACAGTGATTTTTCTCTTTGGATTATATTGTCTGTATAATAGTTGGGGTGATGTTAATTGGGGAGAAATAATATTTATGGTTATAGCTTCGTTTGTTTTTGGGGGAATTGGATTTTGGCAATTAAGAAAAGGGAACTTATTAGAAGAGAATATAGCTAAAAATGATTTGAAGTTTTGGGATATTGATACTTATGTTTTACTAGAATTACCTCAAAATAATAAACATTACGGTTTATATACTCCCGATGGGGCCTATATAGTAGGAACAACTATGGTTTCAACTGATATAATTTCTTCAAAATTACCTTTTTTAAAAAACAAGCAAGTTATTGGATTGGAAGCAAAGGATGGGGAAATTCTTGCATATTTTCATAGTAAAGTTGAAAACTATGATTGGGCTATTTATGACTCAAATTATAATTGTGTAGGTATGTTTAAAGAAAATATGATACAAGGATTTGGAATGGTACGTGGTTCTTTAATGAATGAAAAAGAGATAAGACTTTCTGAAGTAGAAGTTGAATTTGATTTTTTCGAAACTTCTTTTCGTACAATGGATAACCGGATATTAATAAACTGTAAAAGAGGATATATGCCTTTGGAATGGAGCGAAAGATTCGGATTAAATGTACCTATTATTAAATTAGGTAATAATATTTCTAATGCTGAAAAGATATTTGGTTTAGGGGTTCTTTTCTACATTTTAGAAACAATTAAAGTAAGAAAGAGTAGGATTTTTAATGATTAGAGTTTCAAAAATTATTTAAAAAAGAAATTGAAGAAAAGCAGTGATTCTTTTTAGGTGTTGGTGTTTTTGAAATAGTTAAAGAATGAATCTTAATTCACATATACATAAAAAAGGGGAATTTCTATGAAATCATTACGTTTATTTATGATTCTCACTCTTGTTGTATTGTTAAGTGCATGCAATACAGCAACACAAGTCACAAAGGTTCAAAAAAATGGCGAAACGACTTTAAAAATTGGTTCGTTGCAAGGGTATTACGATGTGCAAACGGTTAAAGCTGAAAAAGGAAATGTGGAAATTCCTTATGAAGCAGCCGTTGAGGAAGGTACGATTTTATTGCAAGTTACAAAAGATGATAAGGTTATTTATGAAGAAGAAGTTACTTCTCAAAAAGAAGGTTTGCTTTCTTTTGAAGCGCCAAAATCCGGATCATATGATTTAATTGTACGCGTGAAGGGTGAAAAAGAGAAAGCGAAAGAAATTCAAGTACATACTAAGCTATGAAAAAACGGCAAGTGGAGTGCACCCGCTTGCCGTTTCCATTTTCGGTTGATTCTATCACAACATATGTTTATCAATGTAAGAAGTGATCCGCTGAGTCTTACTGTTTATTCCACCGAAATTCTTGATGAAGTTAAAATAAGAGATGGACAAAAGAAAGTGTTACAAACTTGATAACTCTTTTTTACAAGAGAAAAAGACTGGGTTTGATACGTTTGTATTTGAAAGAGTTCTAGATGGTAAAGGGAGGCATAAGGTGAGGGTCTTTTTAGAGAAGGTGCCCAGACTTTACTACAGATATTGATTATAAATGGGGGTAAATAAGTTGAAAAACGTTGAGATTCTAAATAAATACATTGAAGGGTTTTCCGATACTCTCCCTACGTGGTTAAAGTATTTAATTGAGGCAGAGGAGATACATCAAAACTATGAGAATGTACAAGTACTTGGAACATTAAAAACAGATGCGGTGTTGTACTATGTACACCGTACGCTACAAGTGTTAGATGGACTGCCTTTAGATGAAGAAGCGTATCGTATTATTGAAAAGGTACTAACGTATAGTGAACTTGCAAAGGTAGGATCTTTAAAACAGCGGGAGCAATGGAAGAAAAAAGGGATTAATCTATTCGTACATAACGAGGGTTCTGCTGATATCTTTAGTGATATTCAGTTTATTGAACGTGTAGAGACAAACTTAAACTCTACTGAGTATTTGTTTATTCGAGATTTAATTAGAACACATGGATTAATCGGGCAGTATATACGCGGGGAGGCTCGTTTGGACTCTCATGTTGATTTAATTAACACATATAAAGAAGAATACGGAGACGTTAGGTTAAAGGAGATTCTATACTATCTTAACCAATGTATTATTGAAGGTGTATCAAAAGCTTTGTGGAGTGAAGTGAAGAACGATGTGAAGATTACAATTGATGGCCTGTTTGATGGTTATATGGAGCCATTTACTTCTCGTATACATAGACTCACGCCAAAACATAAGGAGTCGGTATTTGAAAAAGATATAATTATGGGAAGCGAGAAGAGTGACGTTCAAACATTCTTATCCGATAAGGATTTGTGGTATGTAGAACCGTCTATGCATGCTCTTAGCTTCGAGGATATTTGGACAGTGTTTGTTATGTTAAAGAATGAGATAGGCACTAGAAAGGTTCAGCATATACATTTCGAGAAATTGATGCAGCAGTTGCACTATGATTTCAAAGGCGAGAAAAAGGACAACGTATATCGTAAGCGGGTTATTGAGAAGTATCTACGGGAGTACCGTGAGAATGAGAAGCCGAATACAACGCATGTTTCTTTTAAGGTTAAAGTCGATGAAGATATGAAAACTGCGTATGTGTCGTTTCAGTTTTCTGCTGTAGGTGAGGCGTTAATTACCTTCTGTGTAGAGGCAGAAAAGATAGATATGATGCATGCTCGGGCAAATGTGCTGCTGTTTGATTTCTTCGGGTTACGAAAGGATGCATATGATAGATTCCATAACGAAGAAGTGTATCTAGAGCATATGAATAGCTCAGCTGATGATAAACGAATTATTCTTGATTATATAAAGGGAGATACGATTGTAGATGTCGGAGCCGGTGGCGGTGTCATGTTAGACATGATCGAAGAAGAGACCGAGGATAAACGAATCTACGGTATCGATATTTCTGAAAACGTAATTGATACGTTGAAAAAGAAGAAGCAGAACGAGGGGCGTTCTTGGTACGTCATTAAAGGGGATGCAATCAACTTAAGCAGCTCGTTTGAAAAAGAATCGGTTGATACGATTGTATATTCTTCTATCCTTCATGAGCTGTTCTCTTATATCGAGTATGAAGGTAAGAAATTCAATCATGAAGTAATTAAAAAGGGGCTGCAGAGTGCCTATGAGGTGTTAAAACCTGGAGGTCGTATTATCATTCGTGATGGTATCATGACCGAAGATAAAACGTTAATGCGTGTGATTCATTTTAAAGATGCAGGCGGAATGAAGTTCTTAGAGCAGTATGCCCATGAATTTAAGGGGCGTATAATCCAGTATGAGGTACTTGCAGACAATACAGTCAAAATGTCTGTTAACGATGCAATGGAGTTCTTATATACGTATACATGGGGCGAGGATTCCTTCGTTCACGAGGTGCAAGAGCAGTTTGGAATATTTACGCCAAACGAATATAAGGACTTCGTAAAGGGTATCTTTGGAGATAAAGTAAACATCGTTCAAGCTATGAACTATTTACAGGATGGATATACACAACATCTTAGCGAGAAAATCGAGTTTAAAGATGAGTCTGGGAATGCTGTTGCGCTACCGGATAGTACATTCTTTATGGTTTTAGAAAAGAGGTAATGATGTTGGAAAACTTTAAAAATATAATTTTAAGAAACTTAATTTAATAGTCTGCAGTTAAAGAGCGTATTTTTAGAGTAATGAAAAATTCCTAAATTCTTAACTTTATACCGAGAAACATATCCAAGTGGGTTATTGCCGATTAAAACCGGGAATATTAGAACAAATTCGCTAGCTGAAATCTATCGAAACTCCCCTGTTTTTCAAAATCTTCGTAATCCTGACAAGTATAAGGGAAAGTGTGGTGTTTGTGAGTTTCGATATGTTTGTGGGGGATCTCGTTCTAGAGCATATGCAATGACGGGGGATTATATGGAAAGTGAGCCTTTCTGCGTATACGTACCAAAAGCATTGCGAAAACAGAAAAAGAACATAAAAAAAGGGACATGAGTAAAAGCATACTCATAGCCCTTCTTTAATGTTTTATAATGGAGAGTACTTCGCATCCTTCATTAAAAATTCACTACCTATATCTGCTGTATTGAAACAAGTTTTTTACACATGTATTCTATTAAACCGATTTTAATAAAGAATAAAAATTCGTATCATAAGGAATGTCATCTTGATACATATAATTTTTTAGAACGCCTTCTTTTTCAAATCCTAATTTTAATAGCACTTTATTAGAAGCTTCATTTTCAAGAAATACAATTGCCCCAATACGCTTTAAATGAATGGTATGGAAACCGTATGATATAACTTCAGAAACAGCTTCAGTTGCATATCCTTTTCCCCAGTGTTCAGGTAAAAAGGCATAACTTAAATTGGCCCGTTTATGCTCAGAAGACCAATCGTGAAAACCGATGGTACCAATGAGTTCTTTTTTGTCCTTTAATTCAATTCCCCATTTTATACCGCTTCTTGCATTGTAACTCAGTTTAAAGTTATGAATGACTTGTTTCACTTGATCAATATCTTGTAATGGTTTTTGGCCATAATAGCGCAGTACGTCAGTATTAGAGAAGCATTGTAGTATACTCGGTGCATCTTCTTCAGTAAGTTCTCTTAAAATGAGTCGGTCGGTTTTCAATATAGGAAACATGCTTTCACTCCATTTCTTTTGAAACTAGAATGTGTTGTTATTATATAATCTAGTCTGAAAATAAAGATTATTCAAGAGGGAAGTACGGTTTTAATTTGTGATAAAATTGATTGTGGAATATATTTCAAAAAGAGGTTTGTATATGGTGAAAAACTCAATTTTAATTGTAGATGATGATCAAGATATTGTTCGATTTGTTAATGCGAATTTAATGCAAGAAGGTTTTAAAGTTTTAAGTGCTCATAACGGAGAAGAGGCTTTAAAAATCATAAATAATAACAGTATTCAACTTGCTATTTTGGATATTATGATGCCACAAATGGATGGGATAGAATTGTGCAGAAGGATTAGAGAGAAACATAGTTTACCAATTATGTTTTTAAGCGCAAAATCATCGGACGTAGATAAGGTAATAGGATTTAGTACGGGAGCAGATGATTATATTGTGAAGCCGTTTAGTACAATTGAATTTATAGCGAGAGTGAAAGCTCAATTAAGAAGGTATACATATTTCAATCAAAATGCTGTCCAAGTAATAGAAAAGAAAATAAGTATTAGAGGTTTAGAAATAGATGAAGTGTCTAGAACAGTAATGTTATACGGAGAAATAATCAATCTTACGAAAACTGAATATGATATTTTGTACTTAATGGCGGCTGCGAAGAATCGTGTTTTTACTATTGAAGAAATATATGAAAGCGTTTGGAAAGAAAGGGCTTATGAAAGCAATAATACAGTAATGGTTCATATCGCAAGATTAAGAAATAAAATTGAAGAGAATCCAAAAGAACCGAAGTTTATTCAAAATGTTTGGGGAGTCGGATATAAAATTGAAGATTAAATTATTACAAGGCATTAGAGCTAAGTTTTTTATCGCATTCATATGTAGCATCTTATTAGCGACTGTAAGTATAATAGTGTTTCAAATTTTGGTTGGAAATATATATAGTCAGGTTAATGTTTTAGAGGAAAAATATTCATTTTTATATTTTATAGTTTTTTTGATTTTTACTACAACATACTTTGCATTCATGACAAAAACGCTGATGAAAAGGTTGTCTCAAATTAACAAGAACGTGAAAGAATTATGCCAAATGCGATAATGTCGACATTTGAATACAGTAATCATTTTCCATTTATTGAGGAGGAAGAAGAGTTTATAAAATTTGTTGAAAGCACGGTCTGTCATGTAAATGGATGATGAAAATCTATAATTTAAAAAGAAGAAGGCTGTCTTCAACAAAAATTTGAGACAGCCTTCTTTTTTCATTATCCTACAAACGTTTGATACAGTAAGAAAATATTTAAAATGATAACAAGTATAGCAATGATCCAAGCGATTAAGGTTGTTATACGGTAGTTAACGAGCGCACCCATAATTTTTTTATTACTTGTAAACATAATAAGTGGTACTAACGCAAAGGCAATACCGAACGATAAGACAACTTGACTCATGACTAGAGCGTAAGTTGGATTTACGCCTAAAGCGATAATAACTAATGGTGGAATCATTGTAATAAATCGGCGTAAGTATAACGGAATATGCATTCGAATGAAACCTTGCATAATAATATCACCTGACATTGTACCGACAGAAGAGCTAGATAGTCCTGCTGATAAGAGACCAATTCCAAATAAAGCAGCTGATACAGGGCCCACTAAAGTACTGAACTGGTTAAAAGCAACATCAAGATCTTCGACATGCAAGCCGTTTTTAAAGAATAGTGCAGCAGCAACAATTAACATACTTGCATTAATTGCTCCAGCGATAACCATTGCAATAATGATATCAATAAACTCGAAGCGGAAAATCTTTTTCTTTTGTTCATCATTTGTTCCGACTACGCGGCGTTGCGTTAAGGCGGAATGTAAATAGATTGCGTGCGGCATAACTGTCGCCCCTAAAATTCCGGCTGCAAGTAATATACTGTCTACACCTTGGAATTTTGGAATAAATAGTCCTGAAAGCAAAGGGCTTAATTCCGGTTTTGCATAAAAGACTTGTACACCAAAAGCGATAACAACGATAAAAATCATTCCTGTTATAATCGCTTCTAATGGACGGAAGCCTCTACGTTGAAATTCGAGAATAATAAATGATCCAGCAGCTGTAATTAAAGCAGCTGGTAACATTGGAATTCCAAATAATAAATACAATCCGAGTGCTGCCCCGATAAATTCAGCTAAATCAGTCGCCATAATAACGAGTTCACCTTGTATCCATAAGCCGATGGAAACAGGTTTTGGGAAGTTTTCTCGAGCAATTTCAGGAAGGTTTCTACCTGTAGCGATTCCTAATTTAGCTGATAAAGTTTGGATTAATACAGCCATTAAATTAGAAGCGAGAATTACCCAGAGTAATAAATATCCGTATTGTGATCCAGCGGCAATATTTGTCGCGAAATTGCCAGGGTCAATATAAGCGACTGAAGCAATAAAAGCAGGACCTAGGAATGGTAATAGTCTTTTTAATCCTTTCGTTTGTCCGCTTAATGCTAAATGCGCTGATTGAACAGTTGTACTTTGAGAAGGGACATGTTCATCTTTTGATATATCTTTATTCATAGTCGTTTTCCCCTTTAAAATGTTAACATAATGAAATTATTGTAAGTATTCTTATTGTTTATTTCAATACATTTAAATGTATTAGATGATATTTTTATTTGAACATAAATGTTTCCTTAGTGCAAATTATATGTCTTTATACAATGAATGGTGTAGCGTTATTAAAAATTGGGAGTTTATGGTGTGATGACGTGGGGAAACATAATGAATTAAAGGGCTGTTTTTGAAATTTATGTGAAAATAAAGCCGATAATACAGCATATTAATTGATGGAATTGCATTTGTATGATATATAATATATTGGGATTACAACATAACCATAGTGTTTTGGTGTGTAATCTTGTTTTTTTATTTTTGTTAACTGATAGAAAATAGTATAAAGAGAAGAAAATGGGATTCATTTTCTTATTATATATGTTTTGATATGAACGTTAACTTATACATGATTTTAAAAATTAGATAGGTGGTAGAAATACATTGGCAACTACAAAACCATACAGAGTATTACTATATTACATGTACACAACAATTGAAAACCCAGAAGAATTCGCGGCAGAGCATTTAGAATTTTGTAATTCACTTGAGTTAAAGGGAAGAATCCTTGTAGCTAAAGAAGGTATTAACGGAACTTGTTCTGGTACTGTAGAACAAACAGAGAAATACATGGAAGCTATGAACAACGATCCACGTTTTGACGGTATCGTATTTAAAATAGATGAAGCTGATGGTCATGCATTCAAGAAAATGCACGTGCGTCCTCGTCCAGAGTTAGTTACACTTCGTTTAGAAGATGACATTAACCCACACGAAATCACTGGTAAGTATTTAGAGCCAAAAGATTTTTATGAAGCAATGAAACAAGAAGATACAGTTATCATTGATGCACGAAATGATTATGAATTTGATTTAGGTCACTTCAAAGGTGCGATTAAACCTGATATCGAATCATTCCGTGAATTACCAGATTGGATTCGCGAAAATAAAGAAGTACTTGAGGGCAAAAAGATTTTAACGTATTGTACAGGCGGAATTCGTTGTGAGAAGTTTTCTGGTTGGTTAGTTCGTGAAGGTTATGAAGATGTAAGTCAGCTTCACGGCGGTATTGTAACGTACGGAAAAGACCCAGAAGTACAAGGTGAGCTTTGGGATGGACAATGTTACGTGTTCGATGAGCGTATCGCTGTACCAGTAAACCAAAAAGAACATGTTATCGTTGGTAAAGACCACTTTACAGGTGAACCTTGTGAGCGCTATGTAAACTGTGCAAATCCAGAATGTAACAAGAAAATTTTATGTTCTGAAGAAAACGAAGCGAAATATTTACGTGCATGTTCTCACGAATGCCGTGTAAGCCCACGTAACCGCTACGTAATACAACATGAATTAACGGAAGAACAAGTAGCTGCTGCATTAGAGAAAATCGAAGCAGGGAAGTAAGCTATAATAGTGTAAAAAAGTACTCCAAACTAAAATTTGGAGTACTTTTTTATGTGTGTTTTTGTCAGTTTTTGTCGGTAAGTCGATATATCTTAAAAATCGCTGATATATTTTGAGTTGCGCTGATATATTTGAAAAATCGCTGATATATTTTGAGTTGCGCTGATATAATCGAAAAATCGCCGATAAAAATTTCATTTACTGAAACGTGCACTGCGTATTTGTAATTTGAAAATAACCTTCTTTACTTCTCCTCGTCTTTCTCTCTCACAGCAGAAAGTACAGTTTGTTTTACCCATGCTTTTCTTCGTTTATGTTGTAGACTCCATTGGTATAAACTTTGCGCACCTAAAATAAGTGAAATGACGATGCCGCTAATTGCTATTAAAAGTGCGAAAAATTCAAGTGGCGATGAGATTTTGTTTGAATCGGTGTTTCTTAACAAATCAATCATAGTAAAACCTAACATTTGGCCTACTACAGAGTAGAGCGTTAAAATTAATAATAAAAGGCTATCTTTTTTAGAGGCGACATTTTCTTGATATTTAAACAAACTATCAAGATTTTGTTTTGCATTCGAGTATAGTATCTCGATGTTAAAAAGCTTTCTTAAGCGGAAGAAAATATCTTCACTCTGTGATTGGGATACTAGCTCTAAAGAAAAGTAATTCGCCGTAAACGAATTAATTGAATAAATTAATTTCTCTATTTCATTTGTATCTTGTTCTATGTTTAATTCAGCATAAGCGTTTGCCATTTTCAATAAAACAATTTTATGAAATAGATTTAACAATAAAGCGTAATAAAACTCCCCATACATTTGACTCGCAAGTTTAGTAAATTCGCGTTCTCCTTCATTTGTTACACATGTGAATATATGTTCTTCCATTATGAAATAGCGATTCGGAGCCCATCTTTGGTAAGCGTGTTGTTTTAAATAATCATGAATATAAGGCAGATTATATGCACTCACATATGCCTTGCCATCACTTGTTAACCCGGAAAGACTAGAAGTACGATAAACATCCACTTCATTCAGTTCCATATCTTCTTTTATAGATAATAAAGTTTGTACGTACATTCGCTGATCTTCAAAGAAAGGAAAGGTTTGAAAGTAAGAACTTCTTAATCTCTTCTTCTCAAAGAAATCTGTTATGCCATGAAATAAATAACCAAAAATGAATCTTTCCACTTGGGAATACTTTTTTCCATTACATTCAATACAAATAGTCTCGTTTGTATCATTTTTAGTTTCAAGTACACGGAAACGGGCCGCAAATTCAATTGCTTCTGATAATGTTATGTTTGGAGCGGTTTCTACTTCTGTCCGAATTGTTAAGAAGCCAAGCTCATAAGGACAAAGTGTTACGTCAATAGAATGAATGTTGAATGGAACGGAAATAAGATTTGTTGTTAAATGTCCAGTTAAGTTAAGGTCTTTAGAATAGCGCTGTAACCCCTTTTGATGCTCTGAATGAGGAAATAAAATTTTATTTGTAAATGAAAGATAGTATGCTTCCATATTTTGATGTGAAACTTGAAACTTTCCATAGTATGTATTTTCATTTTCAAGATGATCGAGTCGAAAAGGGCGAAAGTCATTTTTCTGTAAGAAAGGGAACATATTTTGTTCATACCCAGTTTTAAAAGAAAACGGGAATATAAATTGAAATATAGCTGTTGTTACATCTTTTTCTTCAATTGTTTGTATTGCCTCCATTTACATTGTTTCCTTTCCATATATGCTATAAAAACAACATGCCCAAATTTATTTGAAAATAACCACTGTTTTATACTTGATTAAGAATGAAAATTCAGCTTATTTAGTAGGGGACATGTATAATGTTATGTATACTAAAAGTTATAAATTGATATTTTAAAAAGGGGGATGTTGTATGCGGATTTTAGTATTAGGAGCTGGTGGCGTTGGAGGCTTTTTTGGAGGTCGCTTAGTAGAAAAGGGAGAAGAGGTTACGTTTCTTGTTCGCAGTAAAAGGAAAAAACAATTGGAGGAAAGAGGACTTGTAATCCGCAGTGTTAACGGGGATTTTTCCTTTCAACCAAATTTAATAACGAAAGAAGATCAAACTGCTCCATTTGATGTCATTTTATTTTCAACAAAAGCGTATCACTTAAACGAGGCAATTCAAGATGTGAAGCCTTTTGTAGGTGAAAACACTGTGATTATTCCATTGTTAAATGGTATCGCTCATGTATCACTATTACAAAAGGAATTCGGTGAGGAAAAAGTAATTGGCGGTTTATGCTTTATCGAGACGACTTTAAACGATCAAGGAGAAATTGTACAAACTAGCGCTGCCAACAGACTTGTGTTTGGAGAAATGAAGTCTCAAGATTCAGAGAGAATAAAGCATATTTCTAAAGCATTTGCAGGTACGAAATCTAGTTTTATTTTAAGTGAAAACATTATGCAAGATATGTGGCATAAATATTTATTTATTACTGTAATGTCGGGTGTGACGACATTAATGCGGGCACCGATAGGACCGATTCGTGAAAGCGAAGGTGGACGCGATTTTATCCAAAACTTATTTGAAGAATGTGTACAAATTATGAGATGTGTAGGAGCGCCAATTAAAGATGATATTGCCGAGGAACATATGAAAACAATTGATAAAATTTCGTATAATATGAAGTCATCGATGCAGCGTGATATGGAAAAAAGTTCGTCTATTGAAGCGAAGCACTTACAAGGATACTTACTAGATGTAGCAGAACAATTTTCTATAGAAGTACCATTATTAGGAGCAGTATATCAAAATTTGAAAGTGTATGAAGAAATGACCTTTAACAAATCAGCAATACAATTGGATGTATGAAAAAATAAAAAAGAAAGCAATATATAAGTGTATTGCTTTCTTTTTTTATGACAAATCATTTATTTCTTTTTGTTCTATCTGTCAAATTTATTTCCTGTTCACGTTTACCGTATAATTGATTAATTTCATTTGCTAATGCATCTAAATAGGAATCGGAAAAAATAGGCTTCTTTTCTTTAGACATATAGGTCTCCTTTATTGATTTTTTAGTATTCATTATGTATATTTACCGGCGGATTATGCGCAATCATTTTAATTTTTTCTTTTTCAAAATTTTTGTTTACATTTTGAAAATAAAGGAGTATTATAATCCACAGTTTCAATTTTCTAAATCGCTGAAACCGCATGGTACGGGGGACCCGTTCTTATGGATTAGTTCTTAATCCAATGGGGTGAATCCTTGAAAAAGGTAGGGCTACTCATAGGCCCGAATCCGACAGCTAACCTCGTAAGCGTTATATTGAGAAGGAAGGTGGAGCTTGTGCGACAAAAAAAATAATGTCTACAAGTCTATTTCGTTATGGCTTGTAGACATTTTTTGTTTTCTGAAGAAATCGTTTATCCGCTATAACTAGCAGAAAAGTTCGTACAAAATTATTGGAGAGTGGACAGCAGTGGTTTCATCTATTAAAAGATTTTTAATTGGAAGACCGTTAAAATCAACAGAGCTTGGAGAACAGAAGCTTAATAAAACGAAAGCTTTAGCTATTTTATCTTCTGACGCATTGTCATCAGTTGCTTACGGTCCAGAGCAAATTTTAATTGCTTTAGCAGGTGTTGGAGCGATCGCTTATTGGTATTCCATTCCGATCGCTGTTGGGGTATTAGTATTATTGACGGCCCTTATTTTATCTTATCGTCAAATTATTTTTGCTTATCCGCATGGCGGGGGCGCGTATGTTGTATCAAAAGAAAATTTAGGGATGAATCCAGGCTTAATTGCTGGAGGATCTTTATTAGTTGACTATATTTTAACTGTTGCAGTAAGTGTGTCTGCAGGTACAGATGCGCTCACATCTGCTTTTCCTAGTTTACATGCACATAATGTAATCATTGCGATTATATTTGTTATATTTATTACCATCTTAAATTTAAGAGGTGTAACGGAATCAGCTTCCGTTTTAGCATATCCTGTTTATTTATTCGTTTTGGCACTATTTATATTAATTGGTGTAGGGATATACAATATTTTAACGGGGCACGTGTCACCAACTTTACACACGCCGATTGGAACACCAGTTGCAGGGATTAGTTTGTTTTTACTGTTACGAGCATTTGCATCAGGAAGTTCTGCTTTAACAGGTGTTGAAGCAATTTCAAACGCAATTCCAAACTTTAAAGATCCTGCACCTAACAATGCAGCGAAAACATTACTTGCAATGGGTGCATTACTTGCAGTTTTATTTTCAGGAATTGTGTTCTTAGCTTATTATTACGGAATTTCCCCAAGTAAAGAAGTAACAGTTGTTTCACAAATTGCTGAACAAACATTTGGACGTAATTTCATGTACTATTTTATACAAGGTACAACAGCTTTAATATTAATCCTTGCTGCTAACACAGGCTATTCTGCATTTCCACTATTAGCAGTTAACCTTGCAAAAGACAAATTTATACCGAGAATGTTTACGATAAGAGGAGACCGTCTAGGTTATTCAAATGGTATTATTATACTTGGAATTGCATCAATTATTTTAATTGTAGCTTTCCAAGGACAAACGGAACATTTAATCCCGTTATATGCAGTAGGCGTATTTATTCCATTTACCCTTTCTCAAAGTGGTATGGTATTAAAATGGCTTCGTGAAAAACCGGAAGGATGGGCTTTACGATTAACGGTCAATTTAATTGGTGCAGTCATTAGTTTTATCGTAATGAGTATGTTCTTTTTAACTAAGTTCGCACAAGTTTGGTCAATCCTTATTTTCTTACCTGTTATTATCTTCTTGTTCCACCGAATTAAGAAGCATTATGATGCAGTAGGAGACCAACTAAGTTTAAAAACTTGTGAACGGATTGTTCCGATTGAAGGAAATGTAATTGTCGTTCCTGTAGCTGGTATGACACATGTGGTAGAAAACTCATTGAACTATGCAAAGTCTCTTTCAGCAGATCAAGTTATCGCTGTATATGTTGCTTTTGACAGAGAAGAGGAAAAGAAATTTGAAGAGAAATGGAAGAAGTGGCAACCTGAAGTAAGACTTGTTACCTTACATTCTCATTATAGAAGTATTATTCAACCGCTAACAAAGTTTATTGATACAGTGCAATATAAAGCGAGTGAATCAAATTACCGTGTTACTGTCGTTATACCACAGTTCATTCCGAAAAAAGGTTGGCATAACATTCTTCATAATCAGTCTAGCTTACTCATTCGTGCGTATTTACTCTATAAAAGAAATGTTGTTATTACGACAGTTCCATATCATTTGAAAAAGTAAGAAGATTTTTTAAGGATAGCTTCATGAAAGTGAAGCTATCCTTTTTGTGTATACACTATGCATAATTGCATACGAGCCTTAAAGTTATATTGATATAACTTTTGTATCTGTAAATAAGTAGAGGTTTTTGTTGTGATATATGGATATTTCAATTGAAAAAGTGAAGAGGATTATATTTTGGAATAAGGACAATAAAGCTTGAAAATAAAGGGAATGAAAATACTTCTTTACGTTATATAAATAGCTGTGTTTAAATGACCTTACAGTACAAAACTTACATGAAAACAAAACGAAATTTCATATTTACGTACGTTTTTTAGTTTATGATGAATAATATTTTTATGTAATATATTCACTGTGTGAATGTGGAAATGGCTATAAAATAGAAATTTTATACAATATTATTCATACTAATCACATATGAAAAAATAATAAAATGTTTTGTGACGATAAGTAAGTACTGTAGCAATACGAGAGAGGTGGTTCATACATGGATTGCGGTGAGAACGTTCTCTATTTTAACCATCTCAAATTATGGGTAAGAAAATAGAATAATAAAATGCGATAGTAATAGTTGCTAATACATAGGAGGAGTTAAAGTGAAAAAGACTTTAATTACAGGGTTATTGGTTACAGCAGTATCTACGAGTTGTTTTATTCCTGTAAGCGCTTACGCTGAGGAGGGGCAAACAGAAGTGAAAACAGTATATGCACAAAATGTAATTGCTCCAAATACATTATCGAATTCAATTAGAATGTTAGGATCACAATCACCACTTATACAAGCATATGGATTAGTTATTTTACAACAGCCAGACATTAAGGTGAACGCGATGAGTAGTTTGACGAATCATCAAAAATTTGCAAAGGCAAATGTAAGAGAGTGGATTGATGAATATAATCCGAAGTTAATCGACTTAAATCAAGAGATGATGAGGTATAGTACTAGATTTAATAGCTATTATAGTAAGCTCTATGAACTAGCAGAAAACGTAAATGAAAATGAACAGGCAAAAGCAGATTTTACAGGCGCATATGGAAAATTACAATTGCAAGTACAAAGCATACAAGAGAGTATGGAGCAAGATTTATTAGAGCTAAATCGATTTAAAACAGTATTAGACAAAGATAGTAATAACTTATCGATAAAGGCTGATGAAGCAATAAAAACACTACAAGGATCAAGTGGAGATATTGTGAAGTTAAGAGAAGATATTAAAAGAATTCAAGGGGAAATTCAAGCTGAACTAACTACTATATTGAATAGACCTCAAGAAATTATTAAAGGTTCTATTAATATCGGTAAACAAGTATTTACAATTACAAATCAAACTGCACAAACGAAAACAATTGATTTCGTTTCTATCGGTACTTTAAGTAATGAAATTGTAAATGCTGCCGATAGTCAAACGAGGGAAGCAGCTCTTCGCATTCAGCAAAAGCAAAAAGAGCTATTGCCACTTATTCAAAAATTATCACAAACTGAAGCAGAGGCGACTCAAATTACATTCGTTGAAGATCAAGTAAGTAGCTTTACAGAACTAATTGATCGTCAAATTACAACATTAGAAACGTTGTTAACGGATTGGAAAGTTTTAAACAATAATATGATCCAAATTCAAAAAAATGTTGAAGAAGGCACATATACAGATAGTAGTTTACTACAAAAACATTTCAACCAAATTAAAAAAGTAAGTGATGAAATGAATAAACAAACGAATCAATTTGAAGATTACGTTACAAACGTTGAAGTACATTAAAAATAAGTAACGATATAGGGAGAGAAGAAAAATGACAAAAAAACCTTATAAAGTAATGGCTCTATCAGCACTTATGGCAGTATTTGCAGCAGGAAACATGATGCCAGCTCATACGTATGCAGCTGAAAGTACAGTGAAACAAGCTCCAGTTCATGCGGTAGCAAAAGCTTATAATGACTATGAGGAATACTCATTAGGACCAGAAGGCCTAAAAGATGCAATGGAAAGAACAGGTTCAAACGCTTTAGTAATGGATCTGTACGCTTTAACAATTATTAAACAAGGTAATGTTAACTTTGGAAATGTATCGTCTGTTGATGCTGCTTTAAAAGGAAAAGTGATTCAGCACCAGGATACAGCTAGAGGAAATGCGAAGCAATGGTTAGATGTATTAAAGCCACAGCTTATTTCAACGAATCAAAATATCATTAATTACAATACGAAATTCCAAAACTATTATGATACTTTAGTTGCTGCGGTTGATGCAAAAGATAAAGCGACGCTTACGAAAGGATTAACTAGATTATCAAGTAGTATTAATGAAAATAAAGCGCAAGTAGATCAGTTAGTAGAAGACTTAAAGAAATTCCGAAATAAAATGACGTCGGATACGCAAAACTTTAAGGGTGATGCAAATCAAATTACATCTATTTTAGCTAGTCAAGACGCTGGAATTCCGCTATTGCAAAATCAAATTACAACGTACAATGAAGCAATTAGTAAATATAATGCAATTATTATCGGTTCATCAGTTGCGACAGCTCTAGGGCCAATTGCAATTATCGGTGGTGCAGTAGTTATTGCTACAGGTGCAGGAACGCCGTTAGGAGTGGCGTTAATTGCAGGTGGTACAGCAGCTGTAGGCGGTGGTACAGCTGGAATCGTATTAGCAAAAAAGGAGCTTGATAATGCACAAGCTGAAATTCAAAAAATAACAGGACAAGTTACAACTGCTCAATTAGAGGTAGCAGGATTAACAAACATTAAAACACAAACAGAGTATTTAACAAATACAATTGATACTGCAATTACAGCGTTGCAAAACATTTCAAACCAATGGTACACAATGGGGTCAAAATACAATTCTTTACTTCAAAATGTAGATTCAATTAGTCCGAATGACCTTGTTTTCATTAAAGAAGATTTAAACATTGCGAAAGATAGCTGGAAAAACATTAAAGACTATGCAGAAAAAATTTATGCTGAAGATATTAAAGTAGTAGATACGAAAAAAGCATAATCGAATACGAATCGTTAGGGCGTTAAGTGTTGATGAATGATTTGAAGCTCCTGTTCAGTTGTGAGCAGGAGCTTTTGATATCCTTATAAAGAAAACAGGTGAAAAGTATGCAGAAACGATTTTATAAAAAATGTCTTTTAACGTTAATGATTGCTGGGGTGGCAACGAGTAATGCATTTCCTTTACATCCTTTTGCAGCAGAACAAAATGTAAAGGTGCTACAAGAAAATGTGAAAAACTATTCTCTTGGACCAGCTGGATTCCAAGATGTAATGGCACAAACGACATCAAGCATGTTTGCAATGGATTCATATGCAAAATTAATTCAAAATCAACAAGAGACGGATTTGAGTAAAATAAGTTCGATTAATAGTGAGTTTAAAGGAAATATGATTCAGCACCAACGAGATGCAAAAATTAACGCGGCGTATTGGTTAGATCATATGAAGCCGCAAATTATGAAAACGGATCAAAATATTATTAATTACAATAATACTTTTCAAGGGTATTATAATAGCATGCTAACTGCGATTGATCAAAAAGATAGCGTAAAGTTAAAAGCGGATTTAGAAAAATTGTATGCGGATATTGTAAAGAATCAAAATGAGGTAGATGTATTATTAGGAGATTTGAAAGCCTTTCGCGATAGAATGGCGAAAGATACAAATAGTTTCAAAGAGGATACAAATCAGTTAACAGCGATATTGGCAAGTACGAATGCGGGTATTCCAGCTCTAGAGCAACAAATAAATACATATAACGATTCGATTAAAAAGAGTAATGATATGGTTATTGCTGGTGGCGTACTTTGCGTAGCTCTAATAACATGTCTTGCTGGCGGACCGATGATTGCGGTTGCGAAAAAAGATATCGCAAATGCAGAACGAGAAATCGCTAATTTAAAAGATAGAATTTCTGGAGCGCAAGCAGAAGTCGCAATTTTAACAGATGTAAAAAATAAAACAACAAATATGACTGAAACGATTGATGCAGCAATTACAGCACTGCAAAACATATCAAATCAATGGTATACAGTAGGGGCAAAATATAATAACTTATTACAAAACGTAAAAGGAATTACTCCTGAAGAGTTTACGTTTATAAAAGAAGATTTACATACAGCAAAAGATAGCTGGAAAGACGTAAAAGATTATACAGAAAAATTACATGAAGGCGTGGCAAAATAACCAGTGGACTAGTTCCGCTGGTTATTTTTTATCACGTTTTTTGTAAGAGTTGAACTTGTAATTTTATATATAAGTTTTCATGTGTTTTATCAATGTGGCTTTAGGGCAATGTTTAGCTAAATTGATACTAATAACATAAATAAATTTCTGATCAAGTCTTTTATATTTAATGTTTTAATGAAAAAAGCTATACTGTAAGCAAAACTAAAAATTGGAAAGGAAATACTAGAACATGGAAAATTATCTATTATTTATCCTTACAGCAATGTTAATCATAATGATGCCTGGTCCTGGTTTTGCACTAGTTACAAAAAATACTATCTCGCATGGTAAAAGTGGTGGGATAAAGACAGTTTTAGGAACGATATCTGGAATGATGATTCATACAATAATGGCTACGTTAGGACTCTCTGCTATTCTAATGAAATTTGCTATGTTATTTACATTTATAAAATGTGCTGGGGCTTTTTATTTAATTTACTTAGCTGTAAAGTCAATTAAAAGTGCCTTACATAAAAAAGAAGATATGTCAGGTCCAATAGAAATGGACTCTAAGAATATTGGGGCAATTAAAAGCTTTAGACAAGGATTTACTACGGCAATTTTAAATCCAAAAACTACTGTGTTCTTCCTTAGTTTTTTACCTCAATTTATTGTAAGTAATCAAAATCATTTCCTCCAATTTCTTTTATTAGGAGTCACATTTACGACTTTGACCGCAATATGGTATTTGCTTTATATCTCGCTAATACGTCAATTAAGAACTTTTTTAAGAAAAGAACGAGTGAACCGTATAATGGAGGGTATTACGGGCGCAGTATTATTAGTATTTGGGGTTAGATTATTTTTCCAAAAATAAATATGTAGATAAAACGAGAAATAAAAAAGGAGGTTATTTCTCGTTTTATTTACTTATATACGTACAGCTGTACCACTTACCGCAACCATTAACATTCCATCACGAACAACTTCGTAATCTACGTCAATACCAACGATAGCGTTCGCACCTTTTTGTTTTGCAAGTTCTTTCATTTCATCCATCGCAATATCACGTGCTTCTTTTAGCTTATTTTCATAAGCACCAGCACGCCCACCGACAACATCACGAACTGAAGCCAATACATCGCGTACAATGTTTGCACCCATAATAGCTTCACCATTTACAATATCAATATACTCAATAATTTCTTTACCTTGAATTCCAGAAGTTGTTGTTACAATCATGACTGACACTCTCCTAATATTTTATAATTTTTGATTAGCTTTCTTATGTCATAGAAAAAGTAGTTCTGGTGCCAAAAATGCTTGATAGAAAGATAGAATATTTTTGGCATCAGAAACAAGTCTAGTTTCTTACAGAATGAAACCAAGGCAATTGTTTAATATATGTATCGCTATAACATATGCAATGGATCTTTTAGAAATAAGATAAGCCGCAGTAAGTATCAACGATCCAGGTAAATAAATAGCAATATCCGAAAGTTGGTTCGTATGAAGAAGTGTAAAAATCATAATCGAAATGATAGATGCAATAGCAGTACCAATATGGTAAGAAAAACGATTTATTAATATGTGGCGAAACACAATTTCTTCAAGTATTGGACCCAGAATACCGAATACAAGCAATGTAAATACAAGAGGTACCTCTGCACCCGTTTCAAGGAGCTGCTCTTGGTTCTCTGGCTGACCAGTTGCTAGAAAATGCATAACAGACTGTTCCGCAATTACTGTAAATAAAACTACCATAGGAATGCTTACTATTTTTAGAATTGTCTTCTCTTTGAAATAAGTAAAACTTTCAATAATTTCTTTCCTAAAGTAAATGATTCCTACAATAGCAGGTACAGTAAAACCGATGGCACTAAGAACAAATTCTGATTCAACTAAATTGACATTAGCTAAAAGTGATATGCCAAATAGTATGTACAAGCCAATTTGAAATGGTACAAACAGTGTAAAGATTATTAGCATAATGATTTCTTTTTTATTCATTTTTATAAAGTTCACTGTAGTGCCCCCATAATTAAATTACCTATAATTTTTGATTTTTCTTTCTGCATAACGCTCTCCTTCTAAATATATTTATATAATATTCTAAACCGGACGGTTCGGTCTGAATCGAAATCTAATGATACTACAAGTTTCTAATTTTTTAAACCCTTTTTATAAAGTATTAACAAAATCAAAATGGAAAAAAATCAAATATATTTATATTTCAGTTGCTTTGTTACAATTTAATTCCAGTAATCATTAATGGTTAATCTTTTATAGAATGAAGTGAAAGTGGGAGTAGTTCAAACACTTTAGCTAAACATATTAATAAAAATTATATATAATAATCATATGTCTATACGTTAAAATTAACTATATATTTTTAGACCTCTACGATTTTAGATAAAATTAGTTGTATAATATGACTGAATTAAACAATTGGTCATATTATTTTGACAGAAAATTCACTTAAAATATATAGGTAATATAATTTGATTAACTTCTTTTCAAACTGTATTGTTTGAGGTTTCCATAAGATAGGGATTGATAAGATATTTCAGTTCCAAACTTATTTATACTTATAATAAAAAAATACCTGAGATATTAAGCTCGTTTTTATTAGGAGGATTACAAAGCATGACTAAAGTTGATAAGGTTAAAGAAAAAATTATTGAAACATCTTTATATTTATTTAATACTAATGGGATAACTCGCACATCCATCCAGGATATAATGACAGCTACTGAACTACCTAAAGGATCTATTTATCGTAGATTCAAAAGTAAAGAAGAAATTGTCCTTGCTGCCTACGACAAAAGTGGTGAGATTATGTGGAGTCATTTTCATAAAGCAATGGAAAATAAAAAGACAGCAATTGATAAAATTCTTGCAATTTTCCTTGTATATCAAGATGCAGCTAATAATCCTCCTATTGCTGGAGGCTGTCCATTACTTAATAGTGCCATTGAAAGTACTGGGGTATTTCCAGAATTACAAAAAGCAGCAGCAAAAGGTTATGATGATACAGTAATGTTAATGGCTTCTCTCATAAAAGAAGGAATAGAGAAACAAGAATTTAAAGAAGATATAGAGGTTATATCACTCGCTTCCTTTCTTGCATCTTCAATGGAGGGGGCTATTATGGCAAGTCGAGTATCTAACGATAATATACACCATCATTATTTTATTGAACAAATAAAACATCATCTTTTCTCTTATTCTAAATAAGTGAGAACTTGCAGTGTTTTCATTCAACTTTTATAGACTTAAATTGAATAAATACCCCTTATAAACAGGATTTTCTGTTTATAAGGGGTATTTGAATAGTTTTTAGATGATGTTTCATGTTTCTTATTGAGCTTGTAAATCTACACAATAAGGTTTCATTGTATATAATACGTAGAATAGAAGTTCAGTTAGATAAAATTCGGTAGTCGAATTTTTTTGCATAAAGCTGTATAATGCTTGTAACGAAAAGGAAATGCAGGAAAGGATATGTAATGAGTTACTATGGATAAAGATAAACAACAATTAAGTGTCGAAGTTGCGAGATTATATTATCAATCAGATTATAGTCAGCAAGAAATTGCAAATAAATTAAATATTTCAAGACCGACAATCTCTAGATTATTAAAGTACGCGAAAGAAAAAGGATTTGTCCAAATTAGTATAGCCGATCCATTTGCTGATTTAGATAACGTTGGAAATTTACTGAAAGAAAAGTACAACTTGTTAGAGGCACATGTCGTATTTTCACCAGTTCCAGAATATGCAACGATTACAGAATATATAAGTAAATATGCTGCTGAGTATATGGAAAAGACAGTTAAAAACGGTGATATCGTTGGTGTAAGCTGGGGAATGACGATGTATGAAATCGCTAGAAAAATTGTACCGCAACATGTAAAAGGTGTAGAAGTTGTCCAGCTAAAAGGTGGTATTAGTCATTCGAGTGTAAATACATATGCGAATGAGACGATAGCTTTATTTGCAGATGCTTTTCAAACGACGCCACGAAATCTACCTCTTCCAGTTATATTTGATAATGCAGTGACAAAAGAATTAGTAGAGCAGGATCGACATATTCATCACATTATTGAAATGGGGAAACAAGCGAATATTGCAGTTTTCACTGTAGGAACAGTGCGAGACGAAGCGCTATTATTCCGATTAGGTTATTTCGATAAGGATGAAACAAGTTTACTCAAAAAACAATCGGTCGGTGACATTTGTTCACGTTTCTTTGATGGAGACGGAAATATTAGTAGCGAAGAAATTAATAAGCGTACAATTGGAATTGAGTTAGAGGAACTGAAATTAAAGAAACGCTCTATTTTAGTTGCAGGTGGTAATAGAAAAATAAAAGCAATTGATGGTGCGTTACGTGGCGGGTATGCAAATGTATTAATTATCGATCAGCATACAGCAAAAGAACTGTTGCATTATGAAAAAGGTTAGAAATAAAAGGCGTTCTCAAGATGTTAATTTTGAGAACGCCTTTTATTTTGTTATGTATGAATATGTATGAATGATAGGAGTCTTTTTTGAACACAAATTGCCTTTTTAAAAATAATTATGGATATGGAGATACATACTACCATTGTTAACATAAAAAAATTGATTATATATGAAGTGTTCTTTGTTAGAATGCGCTTTATTTACTGCAAGAAAATTCCTTTTTAAAAAGAATGAACAAAATTTCAAAAGTGTATTTACATTTGTTCAACTAAGAGTTAGAATGAAGTTGTTAAAAGATATGAGGAGTGAAGATAATGAATATTGCAAAGTTAATTGACCATACAATTTTAAAAGCTAATACTACAAAAGAAGATGTTATGAAAGTAATCGAAGAAGCAAAGGAATATAAATTCGCTTCTGTTTGTATTAATCCTACATGGGTAAAGCTAGCTGCTGAAGAACTAGCTGGACATGATGTAGATGTTTGTACTGTAATCGGTTTCCCATTAGGAGCAAGCACTACTGAAACAAAAGCTTTCGAAACAAAAGATGCTATCGCAAAAGGAGCAACGGAAGTTGATATGGTAATCAACGTAGGTGCTTTAAAAGATGGCGACAACGAACTTGTTGAAAAAGACATTTATGAAGTAGTACAAGCAGCAAAAGGAAAAGCTCTTGTAAAAGTAATCATTGAAACTTGCCTATTAACAGATGAAGAGAAAGTACGCGCTTGTGAATTATCAGTAAAAGCTGGTGCTGATTTCGTAAAAACTTCAACTGGATTCTCAACGGGTGGAGCAACTGCTGAAGATATCGCATTAATGCGCAAAACAGTAGGACCAAACGTTGGTGTAAAAGCATCTGGTGGCGTTCGTACACGTGAAGATGCAGACAAAATGGTAGCGGCTGGAGCTTCTCGCGTTGGAGCAAGTGCTAGTGTTGCAATCGTATTAAATGATGCAAAAGGTGCTACAGATAACTACTAATCATTAATGAAGTCAAAAGCAATAGATACACAAAGTAAAGTGTATCTATTGCTTTAACAATTGAAAAGAATGTAAGCGGATACGGATGGGAGGAGACGGCTTATGAAATACTTAATTGGTATTTTTGGCCTCGTATTGATTTTAGGTATCGCTTGGCTTGCTAGTAATGATAGAAAGAAAGTCAAATATCGCCCAATCATAACGATGGTTATATTACAATTCATTTTGGGATTTTTATTATTAAATACAAGTATAGGGAATATATTAATTAGCGGAATAGCAGATGGTTTTGGAGAGCTCTTAAAATATGCCGCTGACGGTGTGAATTTCGTATTTGGTGGATTAGTAAATCAAAAAGAGTTTTCGTTCTTTTTAAGTGTATTAATGCCAATCGTATTTATATCAGCCTTAATAGGTATTTTGCAGCACATTAAAGTATTACCTATTATTGTGAAATCTATCGGTCTAGCATTAAGTAAAGTAAATGGAATGGGGAAACTAGAATCATATAACGCTGTTGCATCTGCGATTTTAGGACAATCTGAAGTATTTATTTCAGTTAAGAAACAATTAGGGTTATTGCCAGAGAAAAGAATGTATACATTATGTGCATCAGCAATGTCTACCGTTTCTATGTCTATCGTTGGATCATATATGGTGTTATTAAAACCACAATATGTTGTAACAGCTTTAGTGCTTAACTTATTCGGCGGCTTCATCATTGCTTCTATCATTAACCCGTATGAAGTTACTGAGGAAGAAGATATGTTAGAAGTACAAGAAGAAGAGAAGAAGACCTTCTTTGAAGTATTAGGGGAATACATTATTGATGGATTTAAAGTTGCGATTACAGTAGCAGCTATGTTAATTGGTTTCGTAGCTCTTATCGCATTCATTAATGCAGTATTTAAAGGTGTAATCGGTATTTCATTCCAAGAAATTCTTGGTTATGTATTTGCACCATTTGCATTTATTATGGGTGTACCTTGGCATGAAGCAGTTAATGCTGGAAATATTATGGCAACAAAATTAGTATCAAATGAATTTGTCGCTATGACAGATTTAGCACAAGGAAACTTTAATTTCTCAGATAGAACGACAGCGATTATATCTGTATTCTTAGTTTCATTTGCAAACTTCTCCTCAATTGGAATTATTGCAGGGGCAGTTAAGAGCTTAAATGAAAAGCAAGGGAATGTAGTCGCAAGATTTGGCTTGAAATTACTTTTCGGTGCAACATTAGTAAGTTTCTTATCAGCAACAATCGTAGGCTTATTATTTTAATAGATTCATATCATATAAAAAGGAATGGTGATTGTAATGAGAATGGTAGATATTATTGCGAAAAAACGTGACGGTAAAGAATTAACGACTGAAGAAATCAAATTCTTTATTAATGGATATACAAACGGAAGTATTCCTGATTATCAAGTGAGTGCACTTGCAATGGCAATCTTCTTTAAAGATATGACAGATCGTGAGCGTGCAGATTTAACGATGGCAATGGTGGAGTCTGGAGAAACGATCGACTTATCAGCAATTGAAGGAATTAAAGTAGACAAACATTCAACTGGCGGTGTTGGTGATACAACAACATTAGTATTAGGACCATTAGTAGCTGCTTTAGATGTACCAGTAGCAAAAATGTCTGGTCGTGGTTTAGGACATACGGGCGGAACAATTGATAAATTAGAAGCGGTAGAAGGATTCCACGTTGAAATTACGAAAGAGCAGTTCATTGATATTGTAAACCGTGACAAAGTAGCTGTTATTGGACAAACAGGAAACTTAACACCTGCAGATAAAAAAATCTATGCATTACGCGATGTAACAGGAACGGTTAACTCAATTCCTTTAATCGCAAGTTCAATTATGAGTAAAAAAATTGCAGCTGGTGCTGACGCAATCGTACTTGATGTAAAAACAGGTGCTGGCGCATTTATGAAAACAGAAGAAGATGCAAAAGAATTAGCGCATGCAATGGTACGTATCGGAAATAATGTAGGACGTCAAACTATGGCTGTTATTTCAGATATGTCACAACCACTTGGTTTTGCAATTGGTAACGCTCTAGAAGTGAAAGAAGCGATTGATACGTTAAAAGGTGAAGGTCCAGAAGATTTAACAGAATTAGTACTCGTATTAGGAAGTCAGATGGTCGTACTTGCGAAAAAAGCAAATACATTAGAAGAAGCTCGTGAAATGCTAATTGAAGTGATGAAGAACGGAAAAGCAACTGAGAAGTTTAAAGAGTTCTTAAGCAATCAAGGCGGAGATAGCTCAATTGTAGACAATCCAGAAAAAATGCCACAAGCGAAGTATGTAATTGATGTACCTGCTAAAACTTCAGGTGTTATTTCTAACATTGTTGCAGATGAAATCGGTATCGCAGCTATGCTACTTGGTGCTGGCCGTGCAACGAAAGAAGACGAAATTGATTTAGCGGTAGGACTAATGTTACGTAAAAAAGTGGGCGATGCAGTAAAAGAAGGCGAGCCATTCGTAACAATCTATGCAAATCGCGAAAATGTAGAAGATGTAAAAGCTAAAATTTATGAGAACATTTCTATCGCTGAAACAGCAGAGGCTCCTAAATTAGTGCATACAGTTATTACTGACTAATCATAAGTACACTTACTTTGAGGAGGAAATAATATGGATAAGAAAAAATATATTGAAGAAGCAAATAAGATGTTAGCAAAAGCATATATTCCGTATTCAAAATTTCCTGTTGGTGCAGCGTTAGTTACGAAAGAAGGTAAAATCTATACTGGTTGTAATATAGAAAATGCTTCTTACGGCTTATGTAACTGTGCAGAAAGAACAGCGATCTTTAAAGCAGTATCAGAAGGGGAACGAGATTTTAGTTACTTAGTTATTACAGGAGAAACGGACGGACCGATTTCACCGTGCGGTGCTTGTAGACAAGTAATTGCTGAATTCTGTGATCCGAAAATGCCTGTATTATTAACGAATGTAAAAGGTGATGAAAAAGAAGTGACTGTTGAGCAGTTACTGCCAGGTGCTTTCTCAATAGAAGATTTAAAATAAATAAAAAAGTCATTCTACAATTATTATTTTGAAGTGACCCCTAAAAGTTAGACACGGTTATTTCATTAGGCAGCTTGATAAAAGTGAGTCCGGTATTGTACCGGGCTCATTTTTAATTTTGCCTTAATCCGTTTCGTATTATAATAATCTATATATTTTTCTAATTCTATTTTGAAATGCTCTACACTTTCAAATTCTTTTATGTAGAGAAATTCAGACTTCATGATGCCAAAGAAATTCTCCATTACTGCGTTGTCGTAACAGTTGCCTTTACGAGACATACTTTGTACGATACCTCTTTCTTGTAATGCGTGACGGTACTGTTTCATTTGATAATGCCAACCTTGATCTGAATGCATCAATAATTGGTGACTTTCAGGTAAACGTTCTAATGCTGTCTCTAACATTTCTGAAACAAGTGAATAAGTCGGTCTAGAGCCAATTGTATAGGTAATAATTTCACCATTATACAAGTCTAATACAGGTGATAAATAAAGTTTCTCACCAAATAATTTAAATTCCGTAATATCGGTTACCCATTTTTCATTTGGCGCATATGCAGTAAAATTACGTTCTAAAATATGGGGTGCAATTTTACCAACTGTTCCTTTATAAGATTTATATTTTTTCATACGTATAAGGCATTTTAAACCTAACTCTTTCATAATCCGTTGCACTTTTTTATGATTCACTATTCGATTACGGTTAACTAATTCATCACGAATACGGCGATATCCATAACGACCTTCGTGTTCATCATAAATCGCTTTAATTTCTACTTTTAAATCCGCATCTGGATCGATTCTATCCATTTGTTTTACATAAAAGTAATATGTGCTTCGAGGGATACCCGCTAACCTTACTAATTCTTTTACTTGAAACTCATGCCTTAATTCATAGACTACTTGTGCCTTGTCTTGTTTCGTGATTTTTCCTTGTTTTGAACTAAGGCATTCAACTTTTTTAAATACGCATTTTCCATACGTAAGCGTTCTAATTCAGCTTGTAACGCTTCAACTGAACCTTCTACCGGAATCTTTTTCGTATCCTGTTTTGTGTTTTTATTTTTCATGGATGGACGCCCCTTTTTCTTTGGTTCAAGGGCATCTAAACCACCTACTTCAAATTGCTTCTTCCATTGATAAAGCGTTGAAAAAGAAGGAATCATGAATGTAGCTGCCGTATCCATTAACGACATACCCGATTGAGCCATAAAATTTAGTACGTTTAGTTTAAACTCTACGGTGTAATTTGTATAGACCTCGTGTAAACCTTCTTCTCCATGAAGTTCGTATAAGCGCAACCAGTATTGAAATTGTGCCTTTGTAATATGCATCTGTTTTGCATATTCTGCTTGAGAACTTGTTTTTGGATTAAATCCTTGAACAAGCGTTAACTTTGAATCCTTCGTAAATTTTGTCATAAAAAAACTGCACCTCCAATTGTTAGACTGTGTCTAACAATTGGAGGTGCAGTTCATTTGTGGAATGGCTTTTTTATTTTCAAAAGTTGAATGTAATATTTTGTTCATATTCCGTTCATAAACTTTGCGTAAAATGATTGCAGCGAATATAGAAAGTTTACAACAGGAGGAATAGAATGAAAAAATTATATAATACGGCATTTATTTACTTAATTATTGGTTTATTATCAGGTGTATTTGCAAGAGAGTATACGAAAGCACAAGGAATTAAAGGATCCACAATGTTGCAATTAGTGCATACACATGTATTAGTGCTCGGTTTTGTATTCTTTTTAATTGCTTTCACTTTATGTAAAGTGTTTCATGTACAAGAAACAAAGAGCTTTTGTGCATGGTTTGTTGTTTATAATGTAGGAGTAATCTTTACTATTGCTACAATGCTATGGAGAGGTCTTCTTCAAGTAAATGGAACTGACTTTAACGGTTTAAGCCATATGGCTGGATTAGGTCATGTTATTATAAGTATCGGGCTCGTTTGGTTTATGATTTTGCTCAAAAAGTCTTTTAAATAGATAGGAGTGGGAAGAGTATGATAGCACTTTTATCAAGTATAGTAGCGGTTTGTATGGCTGTTGGAGTAATGTTTTTACGTTTTAAAGCAGCGAAAAAACCGGTAACGAAAAAGAAAATTATATTGCCGCCAATTTTTATGAGTACTGGAGCAATGATGTACTTTTTACCGGAATTCCGATTAACGTCGTTAGAAATAATAGAAGCAATTATTGCAGGGCTTATTTTCTCTGTATTTCTTATAAAAACAACGAAGTTTGAAATAAGAAGTGAACAAATATATATGAAACCGTCAAAAGCATTTATATTTATTTTAGTCGGATTATTAGCTGTACGAGTAGCGTTAAAATCATATTTAAGTCAATCGATTGATTTAGCGGAGTTAAGTGGAATGTTTTTCTTACTTGCATTTGCGATGATTGTGTCGTGGAGAATTACGATGTATCGTTCGTATGCCAAATTAAAAAAGACAATAAAAAGAGCTGGAATTTCTATATAGGAAATCCAGCTCTTTTTATGTTTTATTAGAATTCTTTAGCTCGGAACTCATTTGCTTAATTTTAAACGTATTTGAGCATCTTGTAATGCAGCAGGTGTAACGTTAAGTCCATTTTGATCAACAATTTTTGTGTTTAATAAAATGGAATCTAAGCTTCCACGAAATGTTTGGGTATAGTTTTGGCGCAACATTTGTTGTTCTTGTTTTTCATCAACTGTTAATCCATTTGCTTTTTCTTTTTTTGACAATTCGTTAATACGGAATAAAATGTTTTTCATTTGTTTCACCTCTAGTTAGATTTAATTACATTAGCTACTTACTAATGTATAGTTATTGTAACCTATCTTTTAATAAGTGTCAATGTCTATAAAATGCTTTGTTTTGTATGTGTATGGATGAGAGAGGATGTAAATGAATACTAATACTTGAAATAGAAAAGATGCTAATATACAATACTATGGTAGGGTATAAAAAGTTGTTATTTTACATTATGAAAGTAATAAGTAAAAAGGAGTATGCAATAATGAATGCAGTAATTTCAAAGAAAGAAACAATTATCTCATATACGATTGCTATTTTATTTATTTTAGCTATGGTAACAGCTGGTGTGTTATTAAATGATCCGGAAGTCATTTTGCCGGAAATAGCAGCGATGGCAATTGCTTTATGGGCGTATCGTGAGCCAGGATGGTTAAGACAACCAGAAAAAATCTTTATTGCACCGTCAATAACAGCTGTTATTGGTTTTGCAGTGAATCAAATGGATATTTCCTATATAGGAAAAGTTAGCTTAACACTTATATTAATGATGTTGTTTTTATGTGTTATTCAATCCAATTTAGCACCATCTATTGCGACAGGTTTATTACCATTAGTAACAAATGCGACGGAATGGTCATTTGTTATCGCGGTATTTGTTTTAACATTTATTTTAATGATAGGTGTTCTTATATTTAAATTGAACAACGGTATTGAGCGAAAAGTGCAAATACAGTTTAAATATATGACTGTATTTCTAATACTAAATTTCGTATGGATCAGTTTATGCTGGATAACTGGTTATGAACAATTAACAGTTATTCCACCAATATTAGTTGTGTGTATGAATCACTTCAAAAGCCGATGTATAATGAAAAAATGGCTTTTAAACAAATATTAGTATTAACTGCATCGGCAACTGTTGGAACATTATTGTATTTTGCAATTGATTCATGGATTGTAGTTACTTTATTAAATATGATATTAATGCTTATTTTATTAAAAATCGTTGGAGTACGTATTCCAGCAGCGTATGCATTTCCACTATTGCCGCTCGTATTTCCAGATGAAATGATAAAGATGTTACCAGTAGCTTCATTTGTTGCGGGAGTATTTTTATTTGGTGCAGTACTACTGTATAAAAAGTGGGAGATGAAGCAAAAGGACATGCAGAAGAGTTAAATATAATTTTAAAAAGGTAAGTTCAAATGAATTGAACTTACCTTTTTGTATGTATTACCAATATAGAGCAGTATCATAAAGTCCGATTAAAATAAGGAGAACACCTGCTATACGCTGAATACTTTTTCCTATTTTCCTGCTCTTCTTCAGTAATGCCCCGTTTAATCCCAGATAGGAGATGATGGACATTAATACGACGATAGGCAGAGCAGTTCCTATCGAAAAGAATGTAGGAAACAAGTACCCGTAATTATAGGATAAAGATAAAGGGATTAACGTTCCGAAAAATAGCACAAACATAGTCGGACAGAAAGCTAATGAAAAGAAAAAACCAAGTAAAAATGAGCTGACTTCATTTTGTTTTCGAATAAATTTGATAGGGAAAAGGGTAGAGAAGAAATTTCTGCCTCTTATAATCCCTGATAATATTAGACCTATTATTATTATTAAAGGTCCGATCAGTTTGCGTAACCATGGGAAATACAAAGTTAATGTTTGTTGAATTTCTTTTCCTAACAACCAGACTAAAAGTCCAAGTGTCGTAAAAGCTATTACTTTTCCTAAAATGAATAACAGTATATGTTTCCAGGTATGTCCCTTTTGTAAAGATTGATTTCCATAAAGTGTAATAGCGCTAATGTTTCCTGTTAATTGGCAAGGAGCAAGTGTACCTACAATGCCTAATAAAAACGCAAATAAAAGAGGTACAGATTTCGTAGCATTCGCGACATCTATTAAAGGAGACATGAGTTGATAGCTCCATTCACTAATTGTTGAAAACACGTCATATTCACCTTTCTAATTAAATTGTAATGTTCCCTCTTTAGTAATCTGTTTCCACGTTTTACCCTTATCGGTAGAAAGGAACACATTTGCTTTCATTGTAGCAAATACGATTTCAGCCGAATTTTGAGGGTTTTGTGAAATATACATAATTGCATCTTTAGAATCTAAAAGTGGAATTTGTATGTTTGTTTCTTCATTTGTTGCAATTGATTTCTTCGTTACGATTTGCTTATTGATAGGGGCGTAAATAACATCTTCATTACTTAATGTAACTGCGGTCGATTCAAGTGATTTGGAGAATAGTTCAAACTTATTTCCATAATCTGTAGATAAATATACACCGTCTTTAGCACTTACCGCGACTACACTAGATTGATCCGGATGTACTGAAAAGGAATGAATCGTACTTGAAAGACCTTTTAACTTACTGTTTTTCCAATCTTGTCCGTTGTTCGTACTGAAATAAAAACCTTGTTGTAATTTAGAATTTGGACGCTCATTGTATAAATAAATTGCTTCCGTATTATATCCGACAGCAAGGTTATGAAAATCAGATTCTCCGTAAAACGCTAGCTTTTCAAGGGTATTACCACCATCCGAACTTTTCATTAATCCTAAAGGATTTTTTAAATCTGCTCCTGGTTCAGGATGACCGCTGGCAAAGAACCCGTTCTTTGTTGCTTGAAATCCCATATAATCATGTAATTCAGTCTTAGTTTCAAGCCATTTTCCATTTTGATAAACTTTTATCCCGCTATGAGTGGCGATAGAAACCCCAGACATATTTCCTGCATAGCCAATTCCGTGAATGTGCTCGATTTTTCCAGATGTAATTTCTTTATAGAAGTCTTGCGGACTCGTATTTGCTGTTTCTATATTTTTTGACTCAGATTGCACCGTTTCTTTCTTCACAGGTGCTGTTTCGGTGTTGCTAGAACATCCAGTAATTATGAATAAGGAAGTAATTGCTAACCCTGTTGCCACATAATGTTTCAAATTTGTAGGCTCCTTTCCTATATATGAGATTTTAAGTATATGGAATAAATGTCAAGAAATTGTGGAGTGGTATGCACAATGTAGATTAGAGGGGCACTAGTAAGGGGGATTTTCCTTTTCTATGAGTACTATTAATTGACGAAAAATTGTAACAATAATAAAATGAATTGATTAGATCATTAGTTTTTTAATCATACATAGAACGCTAGGGGGATTATTATGAAATCAACATTTTTTGCTCAAAATAGAGAACGATTACTAAACACATTACCAGATGAATCCATTACTATTTTATTTGCTGGACAAGCACCTCATATGTCAGCGGATGCACATTATAAATTTGTGCCGAATCGAAATTTTTACTATATAACAGGAATCGATGAACCAAATGTTATTTTCATGTTGAAAAAGTTTGGAAATAGTGTAGAAGAAATACTTTTCATTGAAAAGTCAGATCCAGTAATGGAAAAGTGGGTTGGTAAAACAGTTTCTAACGAAGAAGCAGAGAAAATTTCAGGTATAAAAAAAGTTGTATATTTAGATAGCTTTGAAAAGACAATGTCAAATATACTTTTTACAGAAAATGTGAAGCATCTATATTTAGATTTAGAACGTCGTGAGTGGAATGGTACAGAGACAAAAACGCTAGCATTTGCTAAACATGTAAGAGAACAATATCCACACGTAACAATTGGTAATGTATATCCGAATATTTGTGAATTGCGAGTCTTTAAAACAGAAGAAGAAATTGAAATTATGAAAGAAGCGATTGCTGTAACGAAAGAAGGTATTTACAATGTACTTAAGCATGCAAAAGCAAACATGATGGAATATGAATTAGAAGCCCAGTTTGATTTCACACTGAAGTCATCTGGCATTAAGCATCATGCGTTCAATACAATTTTGGCAAGTGGGAAAAATGCTACAGTTCTTCATTATGAAGATAATGATGCGCAAATTCAAATTGGTGATTTAGTATTACTAGATTTAGGCGCTCAAAAAGACTACTATAACGCTGATATTAGTTATACATTCCCGGCAAATGGAACATTCTCTAGTCGCCAAAAACAAATTTATAATATCGTATTAAAAGCATTAAAAGAAACAACAGAGATTATTAAGCCGGGCTTAAAGTTCGCTGCATTAAATGAGCATGCTAAAAAAGTACTTGCAGAAGGGTGCAAAGCAATTGGTTTAATACAAGAAGACGAAGAGCTGTCTAAATATTATTATCATGGTGTCAGCCATTTCCTTGGTTTAGATACGCATGATGTAGGGACATACAAAGATAGAGTATTAGAAGAAGGCATGGTTATTACAATTGAACCTGGTCTTTATATTGAAGAAGAATCAATTGGCATTCGTATTGAAGATGATATTCTTGTAACGAAAGACGGATACGAAAACTTGTCAAAAGATATCATTAGAGAAGTGGAAGAGATTGAAGCGTTTATGAGAGAAAATAATGTAAATGTAAAAGAAGATGAGGTTGTTACGAAATAATAAGTAAAAAAGGTGCTCAATTTTGAGCACCTTTTTATTTTGTTCATTTTAAATCTCCATATTTTCTTGAAAATCATCTTCTACAATGATTTTGACAAAGAAAAAGGAGGGATTTTCCATGAAGCGATTTGTATTAACAGCTGTTACGGTCTCTGTAATATTTTTAATTGCTGCATGTTCTGTGACCACAAATACAACAAATGATCATAAAAAAATGAATGATAAAAAAACTGTGCAGACTGAAACAGCAACAAAACCATTGAAATTTGAAAAAGGACCAGAAGTTACTTTAATAGCGAAAGAAGAAAAGCAAAAATTAAGTAACGGTGTTAATGTTCCGGTCTGGACATTTAATGGTTCATCTCCTGGTCCGGAAATTCGGGTGAAAAAAGGTGAGAAGGTGAAAGTGACATTGAAAAATGAACTATCTGCACCGGTATCTGTTCATTGGCATGGGTATCCTGTTCCAAATAACATGGATGGAATTCCAGGCGTGACACAAGATGCAGTTGAACCAGGAAAAAGTTTCACTTACGAATTTGAAGCGAACGTACCAGGAACGTACTGGTATCACTCGCATCAAGATTCTGTAAATCAATTAGATAGAGGTTTGTATGGAGCGCTCATTGTAGAAGATACAAAGGAAAAATATGATAAAGATTACACATTAATGTTGGATGAATGGGTTACAGATAAAGAAGAAATTAATAAGCAAGTAAAAGAAATGACAAAAGGGAAAAAAGAAAAAGCAGCTAGTAAAAAATCTAGTATGGATAATGACAACACAAAAAAGAATGATGATATGAAGGGTATGGACCATTCTGGTATGAACATGGGTAGTGATAAAAAAGACTCTGGCAATATGGCAGGAATGGACCATGGAAATATGAAGATGGAAGGTCATGATATGAGTATGTATGATTTATTCACAATCAATGGGAAAAGTGGTGATTTAGTAGCGCCATTGAAAGTGAATAAGGGGGATAAAGTCCGTCTTCGACTCGTTAATGCTGGTTATCTATCACATGATATACACGTTCACGGTCATGATATAAAAGTAATTGCGACAGATGGTCAACCAATAAACGATCCAAAAGTTATAAAGGATCAAGTAATTTCAATCGCACCTGGTGAACGTTATGATATTGAATTTACTGCTAATAATCCTGGGAAATGGTATGTAGAAGACCATTCAGAAAATAAAGGTGCAAAAGGAATGAAAGCTGTTATTGAATATGATGGCAGCAAAAAGATGAAAGATAAAGCAGATGAAAAAGAAAAATTACCGAAATTAGATATGACGAAATATGGTGCTAAAAAATTAGGTAGTTTCACGTTAGAGCAGCAGTACACTGCCACATATAATATGGACTTGAATACGCAAATGAATGGAAATGAAATGGTATATACAATTAACGGAAAGGTATTTCCGGACATTGACCCGATTCCAGTAAAAAAGGGTGATTTAGTAAAAGTAAAATTGGTAAATCGTTCTAAAATGGACGATCATCCGATGCATTTACATGGTCACTTCTTCCAGGTGTTGAGTAAAGATGGGAAACCGGTAGAAGGTTCTCCAATTGTGAAAGATACTTTGAACCTAAAACCAGGTGAAGAATATGAAGTAGCCTTTGTAGCAGACAATCCGGGTGATTGGATGTTCCACTGTCATGATTTACACCATGCTTCCGCCGGGATGGTAACAGAAGTGAAATATACAGATTATAAATCTGATTATGTTCCAAACCCAAACATTCCTAATAAGCCAGAATAATATGAAGCAGTTATCCTATGGATAGCTGCTTATTCATTTTCGGTGCAAGAGTCAATGTATATGTTGATCATGCCCAGGTGAAGGTGGGGGAGTATGATCTGGGAATGTCACGAATACGGCAACGATAATTACCACACTAATGGAAAGTAATAATAAAAAACGTCTTTGGATAAAAGCAGAAAAAGTTTCTGATAAAAGTTGAATTATACATGACATAGTTATTGTTATAGTGAGTAAGAGACTAATGAACAGTATATTATGAGCTTGTTGCGCACTTAGCATTTCTGTAATCATTGCTCCCATCATACTCGCCATTAATCCAGAGAACATTCCTTCTAAAGCAGTAAATAGGTGAAACCGTAGACCGACTAAAAAACCGATACAACCACTAATCAAAATGGCAAGCAAAGTAGAATATAGTAATTCCCCTTTAAAAAGAATACCTAAATAAAAACCAATACTTAACCCGATACTCATACTAAAAGACATAATAAATACCATATACTCCATTAGGGTACCCTTACGTTTAGAAATATATGATGTAATAATAATTGAGATACAGCAAAGCGTTAAGGCAGTTAATGTATAAGCAAACATCATGATACCTCCCTGTCCTATCATTCACTTCATCATATGTTCATATAGAGAGTACTTATGCTTATTTATATCTGCATATTATCTGCACATTTTAATTAATGTGAGTAATAAGGCTCCTGATTTTTTGGGACGTCTTTTTAATTATGAGCATGTGAATGTAAGAGTTAAATGAAGAGTTTCTATTGTGAAGCCATAAAGAATAAGCGTATAATATTATAGTTATCCCATTATGGGGAGTAACCCGCGAATGATAAATAAGATTGTTGTTTTATCATCGCCTCTAAACAGATAGACAATGAAAGTAACACTGGAATACAGATAGGGAGTTATAAAATGAAATTAATTATTGCCGAGAAACCAGATCAAGGTTTGGCTCTTGTTTCACAGTTTAAATATCGCCGGAAAGATGGATATTTAGAAGTAGAAGCGAATGAGTTATTTCCAAATGGAGCGTACTGTACATGGGCAATTGGTCATTTGACGCAGTTATGTAATCCAGAACATTATCACGCCGAGTGGAAAAAATGGTCACTTAATACGTTACCGATGATTCCAGAGCGTTTTCAATTTGAAGTAACAAAGTCAAAGTATAAGCAATTTAACGTTGTGAAACAGCTGTTACATAATCCTGGGGTAACAGAAATTATTCACGCGGGTGATGCTGGGCGTGAAGGGGAATTGATCGTACGAAACATTATTAATCTCTGTAATGTGCAAAAGCCGATGAAACGTCTTTGGATTTCATCTTTAACGAAGCAAGCTATTTACCAAGGATTTAAAAACTTGCTTGATGAATCAGACACGATTAATACGTATTACGAAGCATACACAAGATCTTGTGCTGACTGGGTTGTTGGTATGAATGCATCACGTGTGTTTAGTATTTTGTTAAAGAAAAAAGGAATGAATGATGTATTTTCAGCTGGTCGTGTACAAACACCGACACTCGCGTTAATCGTAAAGCGTGAAAAGGAAATAGAAAACTTTAAGTCAGAGCCGTTTTGGGAAGTGTTCGCAACCTTTAATATAGAAGGAAAGAAGTATGAGGGGAAATGGGAGAAGGATAGTGAATCCCGCTTAAAAGACCCTGATATGGCGAATAAAATTGCGGCATTTTGCCAAGGTAAACCGGCAGTAGTGAAGGAAATGAAAACGGAGCGTAAAGAATTTCAGCCGCCGCTTTTATTTAACTTATCATCACTACAAGCAACGGCAAATAAAGCCTTTAAGTTTTCACCGAAAAAGACGCTTGATATAACGCAAGCACTATATCAAAAAGGGATTGTTTCTTATCCTCGTTCGGATTCCAACTATATTACCCAAGGAGAGGCAGCGACGTTCCCGGATATTTTACAGAAGTTAAGTCAGTTTGATGAATATAAAGATTTATTACCAGCTCCAGTTGAATCGATTATGAATAATAAGCGTTATGTGAACGAAAAGAAAGTAACAGATCACTACGCCATTATTCCGACAGAGCAAGTTACAAATCCAAGTAGATTATCAGGTGATGAAAAGAAAATTTACGATATGATCGTAAGAAGGCTTATTGCGGCCCACTATGAAGTTGCGATTTTTGACTATACAACGATTGTAACGCTTGTAGATGAACGTGCTGAATTCATTTCAAAAGGAAAACAGCAAATTCAAGAAGGCTGGCGTAAAGTTATTTTCCAAGACGATAAAGATGACGAAACCATTCTTCCAATTGTAGCTGAAGGTGAAGAAGGAAAAGTTGTAAAGGTGAAAGTGAAAGAGGGAAAAACACAACCACCGAAGCGTTATACAGAAGGACAACTTATTACGTTAATGAAAACAGCTGGTAAGTATTTAGAGAATGAAGAGCTGGAGAAAGTATTAAAGAAAACAGAAGGTTTAGGCACAGAAGCAACTCGCGCTGGAATTATTACGATGCTGAAAGACCGTAAATATATAGATGTGAAGAAGAACCAAGTGTATGCGACCGATAAAGGGAAAGTATTAATTACCGCAATCGGTGACAAAATACTAGCTTCACCAGAAATGACAGCGAAATGGGAGCAACGCCTTGCAGAAATTGGTGAAGGCACGGCTTCACCAGCTACATTTATGGAACAAACTAAAAAGCTATCAGCTAAAATTATTGAAGATGCAGTGGAAATGTCAGAGAAATGGGATTTCACTGGATTACATGTTGAATCGATTGAGCGAAAAGGATCGAAATTTACAACTGGTAAAAAGGTTGGTAGTTGTAAAAAATGCGATGGCGATGTGATTGATAAGTCAACGTTTTACGGTTGTTCTAACTACAATACAACGCAATGTGATTTTACTATCTCGAAGAAGATTTTAAGTAAAACAATTTCGCAAAAGAATATGACAAAGCTCTTAAAAGGTGAAAAGACCGATTTAATTAAAGGCTTTAAAAAAGGCGAGAAAACATTTGATGCGAAGTTAGAGTGGAAAGATAATAAGATTAATTTTGTGTTTGAGAATTAAGTTGTTTCAACAAATAAAAAAATATGATAATTAAACTGTATCCTATAGAATAGACACTTAAAAAAAGTCTATTCTATAGGATATTTTTTTGAATAAGTAGTACTATATATTTTTATTTAAAATAAAATATACAATAAAAAAATCTTTATAATTGATAATTATTTATTGTAAAACAATAAATAATGTATTAAAATCAATATCATAATAAATCAGTGAGGTGCTTTTTATAGAAAGATAACACCGCTGTTTTTTATTAGAGGAGGTAAAACTATGAACAAGCACAATTTGATTATTGAAAATATGGATAACCCTCATGAGTTGGAGAGAATGTATAGAAAAGACCCGAAAGCTTTTAAAAAATCATTCTCACAAGCATGGGATGAAAAACCTGATTCTCAGGTTATAGCTGCTTGGTATGAAAGATTGCATTTCAAGGAGACGGCAAAGAAAGAAAAAGTATCGTTGTTTCAAAAAGGTTTCTTATTCATGGGCATGTTAGCAATTCTAGCTGGCCTAAGCACCAGAATAATTTTCCACTTTGTCGAACAGGAAGCAATTGCTCCAATTAACTTGGCTTTTGGTGTAATTCCCTTTATCGCTGCTTATTTTATTTACAATAATACTCCGAAAAAAAGTATTATTTATTTCCTTGCAGCGTTGTTCCTAATTGCTGGGTTGTATCTTAATATGTTGCCATTAAATTATAAAGACAGCAGTATCCTTGCGTATTTACATCTTCCTATATTGTTATGGGTCTTATTGGGACTTGCGTTTACGGGAAATGAATATTCAAAAGGTAGTACAAGATTAGCGTATATTAAATTTAATTTAGAATATGGTCTTCTCTACGCGAGCATGGCAGTGAGTGGAATGGTACTAGCAGTATTCACCATGCGATTATTTAGCTTTGTTGACTTAGATATAGGAGAGTTCTATTTTAGTAATGTTGTTTTATTTGGAGCTGCCGCTCTCGCTGTAGTGGCTGCATACTTAGTATCATTGAATCTTAAACTTGCTAAAAATATTACACCATACATATCTAAAATTTTTAGTCCGCTTGTCCTGATCACATTGTTTATCTACCTTATAACGGTAATTTGGGTCGGGAAAAATCCATTCTTGGACCGTAATTTCCTAATGGCCTTCAACGGAATACTCCTTGGTGTATTGGCTGTTACTATATTTTCTATCGTTGAGAGTGATTCAGACGAGAAAAAGAGCATTTCAGATTATATAAATTTTTCCTTAATTGTTCTCGCACTTATTATTGACACTGTCGCATTGTCAGCCATCGTATTCAGACTTTCTTCTTACGGGATTACACCTAATAGACTTGCTGTTTTAGGTGTAAACATACTGATCTGGGCAAATCTCATTTGGATTATGTTTTCCTATATGCGTTTCTTGCAAAACAAATCAGGACCGACAGCTATCCAAGATGCCGTTACGAAGTATTTGCCAATATACGGACTTTGGGCAGCATTTGTAATATTTACTTTTCCTATAATGTTTAATTAGAAAGACTTTGCTAATTGGATAGAAAAAATATATTGAAAGTATGTTGATGTAATATATTGTAAATTTAGAGAATTGAATAATGACTTCTTATAAAGAGAGGTGGAGGGACTGGCCCTTTGAAACCTCAGCAACCTAATGTTACATAAAGGTGCTAAATCCTGTAGGATCTAAAAGTCCTAAAAGATAAGAAATTGAGTGTAAGTAAACCTTCTTCTTATTTTGAAGAAGGTTTTTTGTATTTTAAAGGGGAGTGACGAAGAAAGAGAGAAGGAGAATAATATGTGAGTAGAAGGGAGAGTACAGTGAATAGTGAAGTTAGAAATAGAAAAGAGAACAGAGAACAGCTCTAGTATATGGAGTAATAAAGTTTTTTCTTATTTTTTCTTAGCAAGTTGTATTTCTTTAATAGGTAATTCTATGGTTACACTTGTTTTACCATTATGGGTAATGAAATCAACAAACTCGCCATTACTCGTTTCGGGGGTAAATATTGCAATTGCAACGGTAGCGATTCTGTTTGCTCCTATTACAGGAACATTAGCAGATCGAATGTCGAGAAGAAAACTTATGATAGTTGCAGATGTGATAAGGTGTATTGTCATGATTTTAATTGCTATAATAGCATTTCATAATAATATGTTGTACATTCCATTACTACTTTTACTAATTTTACGCTCAATTGGAAGTGCCTTATTTACACCAGCTTCAAATGCAGCGTTAGTTACATATGTGGAAGAAAAGCATGTTCAGCAGGCGATTACATTGAGACAAGTATCAATACAAATCATATCGATCGCAATTCCTTTGATGGCGAGCTTTTTGATTAGTATTTTTAGTTTTCATGGAGTATTTGTGTTAGATGCACTTACATTCTTTATATCGTTTTTAATTTTGATGAAAATTAAATTTCCACGTGAATTGAAAGTGGAGAAGAAGCTGTTTTATGAAGATTTTAAAGAGGGATTTTCTATTATTATTACTAATGAATCACTGAAAATCTTACTAATGAGCGCTGCAGTTATTAACTTACTTGGAGCAGCGTGTATGCTTTCACTGCAAGTAATAGTTGTTAGAGAGATGAATCTTTCTACGCAGTGGTATAGTATCGTCTTTGCGGCATCTCCGATAGGGATATTAATTGGGGCATTTATTACTAAAAAAATTCGTGCATATAAAACAATAACAACAGCATTTATATTTACTGCTATTATGGGGGTTTTTAATGCTGCAATGGGTACGACATTGAATCCAATATTATTTTCAGTTTATTATTTTTTGTCAGGGATAGCTTTTGGAGTGAGTAATGTATATTTCGGGGTACTGTATAGAAAGTTAATTCCAAATGAAGTGCAAGGAAGATTTTTCGGTTTTTTAAGTTCGTTATTATTAGTATCTACTCCAGTTGGAATTGCACTAACAGGATATTTCTTAGAGTCAATTTCAGCTTCTATTTTATTCATTATAATTGGTATCATTACGTTTTTAGTTTCAGTTATTTCATTTTTAATAATGAATAAGGATAGCTAATTTTATAATTTCTCAATAAAAAACGTCCTAAAGTAGGACGTTTTTTTATTATGTATACTGCTGTTTTCTCTTAATAAACAACAACACCTGTGAAACACAAGCAAGTACTGGTAGTTCAATCAACGGTCCAATAACGAGTGCAAGTGCAATAAGAGGTTCGTCAGGAAAAGCAGTCACAGCAATAGCAAGTGCAACAGGTGAGTTTCTTGCTAACGTTGTTAAGTTTAGACTTACTGTATCTTTATAAGATAAACGCATAACGCGCCCGATAAATTGTCCTAGTACAAAATTAATGATGAAGAACAATAGAACAGGAATGAGTAATAATAAAACGACATTCATATTTTGTAGTAAATATTTACCTTGTGATGCAAACATCGCTACGATTGCTAAACTTAAAAATACAATTTGGGCAGAGCTGAAAAACGGAATGAGTTTATTCTCGAGCGTTTCAGCTTTTTTCAGCTTATTCATAATGAATTTTGTAGCGTGTGCAAGTAAAAATGGTAAGACGATTACGATAACAATACTTTCTACTAAAACAGAAACCGCTACAGTCTTCATAACACCAGCGAATAAAAATAAATAAATGGGAAGTAGTAGTACTTGCAAAATTAAATTTACTGGTAAAATCGCCGTAGAAAGTGCTACATTTCCTTTCGCTATTTCAGTAAAGATTAAGTACCAATCTGTACATGGAGTAACCATTAACATAATAAATCCAACCCAAAGCGCAGGGTGATCTGAAAGAAATAGTGCTCCTAATCCCCAAGCGAGTAAAGGTGTCCATAAAAAGTTAATAGTAAGGCTTGTTCCAGCAAATTTTAAATTGCGAAATCCATTTTTTATTTCTTTCAATGGGATGCTGAGGAATAATCCATAAAGCATAAAAAATAAGCAGGGGACAATAAATTGCTCTGAATACATATGTATGAAATTAAATTGCCCGAGTATGATGCCGCATGTAACAGCAAAAAGAATAATAAAAGTTTGAATCTTTTCTATCGTGCTCATGAATGAATCCTTTCTAAATATGAATTTTCCTCTCTAATTTTATTATACAAGTAATAAAGTCGTATTTGGTGTTCGATTGTATTTTAGTAAATGTTTTTAATTTGAGATTTATTTTCTTATTAAAAGTTACCTGACTAAAGTAAGCAACTATATTAAAATTACTTACATAAGGTAATTAAATAACAAAAAGTTTTTTGTATCTTTACTTAAGGTATCTATTGGAACTTTTTATTAGAATAAGAATTTTTGTGATGATGAATAATGAATATGATAAGAAAGTTTAGGTGAAGAAAATGGGATTATTTAGCTCGTTATTTGGTAAAAAAGAAGAAAATACAAAAGTAGAGGAGAATAAAACAATGTCAAAAGTATTATTTGTAAAAGCAAACGATCGTCCAGCGGAGCAAGCAGTTAGTTCAAAAATGTATGAAACATTTGTAAGTACTTATAAAGAAGCAAATCCGAATACAGAAATTACAGAGTTAGATTTATTTGCATTAGATCTTCCTTATTACGGAAATATTGCTATTTCAGGTGGATACAAACGTAGCCAAGGTATGGAGTTAACAGCTGAAGAAGAGAAGGCAGTTGCTACAGTAGATCAATATTTAAATCAGTTTTTAGAAGCTGATAAAGTGGTATTTGCGTTCCCATTATGGAACTTTACAGTACCAGCACCATTAATCACATATATTTCATACTTATCTCAAGCTGGAAAAACGTTTAAATATACAGCTAATGGCCCAGAAGGTTTAGCTGGTGGTAAGAAAGTAGTTGTGTTAGGTGCTCGTGGTTCAGATTACTCTTCAGAACAAATGGCTCCTATGGAAATGGCAGTTAATTACGTAACAACTGTACTTGGATTCTGGGGAATTACAAATCCAGAGACTGTTGTAATTGAAGGGCACAACCAATATCCAGATCGCTCACAACAAATTGTTGAAGAAGGTCTAGAGAAGGTTAAGAAAGTAGCGGCGAAATTTTAATTAATTGATAGTAAAATGGAAAAACCAACATGGATGACCATGTTGGTTTTTTAGTCTATTTTTCATGTTAAAAAATGTATATTTATAAAATAAAAGAAAAGTTTGAAAATAGTATTGCAAAATATTATATAGCAAACTATAATGAGTTCAAGAATAGTTGATACTTAAATTAAATATTCAGAAAATTCAATTAGTTAAAATTGGAAAATGAGATAAGGAAATTTGAATGGGGGTTATATTATGGCGAATAAAGTACCGTTTTCGTTCATAGTAGTTATTGGATTAATGTTATTTGCACTATTTTTTGGAGCAGGAAATTTAATTTTTCCGGCAATGCTTGGTCAATCGGCAGGAGAAAATGTATGGATTGCTAACGCTGGATTTTTAGTAACAGGTGTTGGATTACCATTACTAGGTGTACTAGCATTTGGTTTTTCGGGGAAAGATGATTTACAGTCATTAGCAAGTCGTGCTCACCCAGTGTTCGGGATTGTGTTTACAACAGTTTTATACTTGGCGATTGGCCCGTTATTTGCAATACCAAGAACAGGAAATGTTTCTTATGAAATTGGTCTTAAACCGTTTATGCCAGAGGGATTAGGTTCTACACCTTTAATTCTTTTCACAATTGTATTCTTTAGCATCACTTGTTTTTTTTCGCTAAATCCTGCGAAAATTGTCGATATTGTTGGAAAAATCTTAACGCCAATTAAGTTAACTTTCATCGGTATTTTAGTAATCGTTGCTTTTATTCATCCGATTGGAGAAATGCAAGCACCAGTTGAAGCTTATACATCACATGCATTCTTTAAAGGGTTCCAAGAAGGATACTTAACGATGGACACGCTTGCATCATTCGTATTCGGAATCATCATCATTAATGCAATTAAAGAAAAAGGTGCAAAAACGAAAACACAAATTATGGTCGTTTGTGCAAAAGCAACAATCATTGCAGCATCTATTTTAGCAATTATCTATACAGCACTTTCTTATATGGGTGCTTCAAGTGTTGCAAAGCTTGGACATTTAGAGAACGGCGGAGAAGTATTAGCGAAAGTTTCTAACTACTATTTTGGATCATATGGCGGAGTATTATTAGGGTTAATGATTACAGTAGCTTGTTTAACAACTAGTGTGGGACTTGTATCAGCATGTTCTTCATTCTTCCATAAGTTATTCCCAAATGTTCCTTACAAAGCAATTGCAATCACGCTATGTATATTTAGTGCAATTGTTGCAAATGTAGGATTAACACAATTAATTGCAGTTTCTGTTCCAGTATTAACAGCAATTTATCCACTAGCAATCGTATTGATTTTCTTAACATTCTTCCATTCATTATTCAAAGGAAGAGCTGAAGTTTATCAAGTGAGCTTAACTGTAACATTTATTATCAGCTTATTCGATGGATTAAGTGCAGCTGGAGTTAACGTTGAAGTAGTAACCCAAGTGTTCACTAAATTCCTTCCGATGCAGGAAGTAGGATTAGGCTGGATCTTCCCAGCGATTATCAGTGGATGTATCGGATATGGCATTAGCGTTTTAAAATTAAAAAATCAAATTCAACCAGCAGCAAATACGAATAAGAAAATAGGTTAAATAAAAAAGTTATAGAACTTGTTTCTATAGCTTTTTTTGTTACTATTAATAATGAAAGAAAATAAAGTAGTAGGGGAAATAAAATGAAAAAAACAATTGATCATATCGGCATCGCAGTTCGAGATATAGATAGTACGATACGTTTTTATGAAAAAGTGTTGTCAGGAACTTTAATAGATCGTTACGTAAGTGAAGCGCCTGGTGTTGAAAGTGAAGTAGCCATTCTTGAAGTGGATGGAGATAGAATTGAATTGCTTGCGCCGACAAATAACACCACTTCACCAATTGCCCGATTTATAAAACAAAAAGGTAAAGGTGTTCATCACGTTGCATATCGAGTAGATGATTTAGATGTAGCTTTAGAGGAATTGAAAGAACAAGACATTCGAACGTTAGAGCATACGCTTCGAATTAATAAACACGGCAGAAGATTAATCTATCTTAATCCAGCGGATACAGAGGGAACAATCATAGAGTATTGTGATTATCCGGAAGAGAAATAGAAGAAGGATATTTTTAAGAAGGTGTTACGTAATAACGTAATACTTTTTTATTTATGCATTTCACACTTTCTTCACAAATGATTCACGATAACTTTTCCTCTTCAGGAACTTACATAAATATATTTTATGATATAATAACAATCGACTTTAAAAATGTAAGTTGTATCTATGAAGGTAGTTACTATTGTATTAGAAGTTTAGAGGTGAGAGAGAAATAAATAGTTATACTGTATAGAAGATTATATTTAATCAGGTTAATATTTCGTCCGAGAATCCAACTCGGGAAGTAAAAATAATGAAAATATAGCGATGAGGAAGAAAGAAGTGAAATGAGTGTGAAAGTAATGAAAAGGTTAGGGATATTGTTATTCATTGTATGTGTGCTTATCATATTGATACCGAAAAGTGCATCTGCTCATGCATACGTTGTGAAATCAAACCCTACTGAAAATGAAACATTGAAGAAAGCACCGTCTGTTGTGAAAATCGAGTTCGATGAGGACATACAAATCTCAAGTTTTAATACATTGTACGTGAGAGATACATCAGGTAAAAGGGTCGATTTAAAAGATGCTCATATTGATAAAAAAAATAAAAAGCTATTAGAAGCTGGATTGAAAGAGAATCTTAAAAATGGTCTCTACTCTATTCAGTGGAAAGTGATTTCAGCTGATGGACATCCAATTCAAGGAGTTATTCCATTCCGTATTGGATTAGCGGAAGCTGGAGCAGATGACATACAAGTAGAAGAGATGGGATATGTTCCGCAAATTGATATGATCATGGAACGTGGAATTTTATATACAAGTTTCTCACTATTTATAGGAGTGCTATTCTTTAATCTTATTATGTATAAAGGGAATGCAACCTCGGTTCGATCAAGGAGTAAGAACATAATATGGATTTCCTTATTAGGGATATTTATTAGCTTGTTATTCAATCTACCACTGCAAGCGAAAATAAATGCTGATGTTTCATGGCTAGAAGCATTCAATCCTTTACTATTAAAAGAAACGTTACAGCTTTCTGTTTTTAGTTATGTTTGGATTACTCAAATGGCTCTAATTAGTTCGCTTATAATCGTTACGTATTTTGCGATGAGGCGTGAGAAGCTATCGTCTTTTAAAGTATGGAGTATTCCAATAGTGTTGTTTATTGGAATACTTGTTATGAAAGCATTTAATAGTCACGCATATGGTTTAAAGTTTAAAGATATTGCTGTTGTTATGGATTTTTTACATTTATTCGCAGCTTCATTATGGATTGGTGGTTTATCGTCCATTATTCTTCTGTTACGTAAAGAGGATAACAAATGGAATATGTATTGGGATATGATTAAGCGTTTTTCACCGTGGGCAACATGCGCTGTCATTGTGATTTTAATAACTGGTCTTTTTAACAGTACATTTTTTATTCCAACAATCCACTCGTTATTTGATACGAAGTATGGATTAGCTTTACTAGCAAAGATACTTTTATTCGTTTTCATGGGGATATTGGGAATTATTCATTATGTGAAAGGGAAAATGAGAGCGGAGCAAGGATTAGGTGCTACGGTGAAAGTAGAGTTTATCATTGGAATTATCATTTTCGTAATCGTAGCTTTTATGACAAACGTACAAACACCACCGATGCCTCCTACTGGACCTTTTACAGAGAGTAAACAATTAGATAATGGATATGAAATGACGCTAAATGTAAGTCCTAATAGAGTAGGACAAAATATATTCCATATTACTTTAAAGGATGAGAACGGACAACCCGTTACTGATATGGAACAAATTATATTAACGACTCAATCGTTAGATATGAATATGGGAAAAGGATCATTTAAAGTTTCGGCAGTTTCACCGGGAGAATATGAAGCAGAAGGTATGTATATTAACATGACAGGCAACTGGAATATACAAGTACATGGATTAACGAAATCGCTTGATAGCTTCGATACGGATTATAAATTTATTGTAGGTGGCAGATAAAGTGAAACTTTAAGCAGCCCTCATCAATTGGGCTACCCGGCGAATAGCGGGATAAAGAGTAGGTATAGATAAAAAGGAGCTAATAGAAAATGAAACGCATAAAAAAATTAGGAACAACAATGATCGCAACAGTAATTGCAATGGGAATTTTTTCGTTACCTGTTAGTGCGCACGTCACTGTGAAGCCAGCAACTTCTGACATCGGCTCTTGGGAGACTTACACGATAAAAGTACCAGTTGAAAAGAATGTAGCAACAACAAAAGTTACACTGAAAATACCGTCTGGTGTGGAATTCCAACAGTATGAACCAGTGCCAGGGTGGAAAATGGAAGAGCAAAAAGATAGTGCCGGAAAAGTGAAAACTGTAGTATGGGAAGCAACAGGAGAAGGGATTTTACCTGGCCAATTCCAGCGGTTTACTTTCGTCGCTAAAAATCCGGATAAAGAGCAAAAAATAGCTTGGGATGCATACCAACAATATAAAGACGGTGAAATTGTGGAATGGACAGGCGATGAGAAAGCTGAAAAACCGCATTCACTTACTACAATTGCAAAAGGTACGTCATTAACAGGAGAACATGGTGAAGTGTCTAGTGTAGAAAAGAATGAAGGTACTAGTAATATGCAATTGATAGCAATTGTTTTATCTATTTTAGCGATTGTATCTTCGGTAGGTACGTGTGTTTTTATGGTACGTCGTAAAAAATAAGTAATAATGATAAGAAGGAGCCTACAATCAGTAGGCTCCTTCTTATGTCAATTTACTTCACTTCAACCCGCTGCCCTACAGCAAGTGTTTTCGGCTTTATATTTACGAAACAAATACTCACTACAATAAATAATAGTCCGATGAATAAGCTAATAGTAATGGCTTCATGTAAGAAAATTGAACTTACAATAATAGCGATTAGAGGAATGAGAAATGTATAAGCCCCAACTTTACTTGCTTCACCAGCTCCAACAAGCGTGAAGTATGCAAGCCACCCCATTGCAATAACAAAGAATGAAATAAAGAGTAGTACACTAACAAATGGCATACTCCAAGCAATACTAGACCAACTTTCAAATTCTGAGCCAAATCCGATTAAACAAAGACCACCGATAAGAAGCTGAATTGTTACCATCCAAATGGCATTCACACGGTGACCAGTTTTCTTAATAAATACTGTTCCAAGTGCCCAGCCAATCGCACATCCTAATGCAAGAAGAATGCCAATGACAGAAATATGTCCAGTTAAACTACTAGAGCTAATAACACCTACACCAATAAATCCGAGTACAAGCCCGAAAATTTTTAAACCGTACATTGATTCTTCAAGCCATATCCATGAGAAAATACCAAGTAAAACAGGTTGTAAAAATACGATAGCGGAAAATAGACCAGCAGGCATATATTGAAGACCTACAGTTTGTAACCCGTAAAATATAATGATGTTAAGTAAAGAAGAAATAACGTATAAATGCCACGTTTCTTTTAAATGTAATTCTTTATATTTGGGTAGAGCGAAAAGGAGTAAAATGAATCCTCCAATTAAAGTTCGAATGCCTGCAAATAAAACGGGGGGTGTATAATGCAAGGCAAACTTAGATAAAGGCCAATTGATTCCCCACATGAAAACGAGAAAGGTAAGGATTATGGCCGTCTTAGTTCGAGAAAGCTGTGTCACTGTAAGACCTCCTTGTTGTTATTCATTTCACTATGATATGATATCGACTGTAATAAATAAAATGAATCTTTTTTATGAGGAGTATAAGTGATTAGTTATGACCATTACACAACTACAAGTATTAATAAAAACTGTTGAGTTAGGTAGTTTTACGAAGGCTGCTCGGGTGTTAAATATGACGCAGCCAGCTGTAAGTCATGCGATTTCAAGTATAGAATCGGAGTTAGGAGTTACGATTCTTATACGGGATAAACGAAAAGGGTTACTCGTTACGGATGTAGGAAACAGAATTCTTGTACATATTAGAGAGATTTTGGGCAGTGTAGAGAAGATTGAACAAGAAGTTGCAATGGAGAAAGGGCACGAAGTTGGGACGATTCGAATTGGGAGCTTTCCGAGTGCTTCTGCACATTTCTTACCGAAAATGATAAACCATTTTAAGGAGAAGTATCCGAACTTAGAAGTCGTTCTTTGTGAAGGAACGATTAAGGAAGTTGAAGATTGGTTAGTATCGAGGGTTGTTGATATAGGAATTGTTATTTTGCCTAATAAAGAGATGGAGATTGTTCCATTAACGAAGGGGAAAATGGTTGTTATTTTAAGAGAGGATCATCCTCTTTGCAAGAAGGACGCTATTACAATTCGTGATTTGGAGAATGAGCCGATTATATTATGTAAGGGCGGATACGAACCACCCATTATCGATATGTTTAAACAAGCAAACGTACCACTTCGGGCTGAGTATGTAATTTCGACAGTTACGACAGCTTTAAATATGATTCAAGAAGGATTAGGCATTGCAATATTAGCTCAATTATCTTTAACGAATTTACCACAGAATGTGCAAACGAGAGAATTGGAACCACAAGTATGGAGAGAAATTGCTTTAGCTGTTCCTTCATTAAAGGATTCTTCAATCGCTGTGCAGCTATTTATTGAAGAATTTCAAGCGCTATTTGCAGAATAAAAAGAGGTGTCTCATATATCATAATGGGACACTTTTAATTTGCTTATAAAAAATCTACGAAAAGGGTTGACTTATCTTTTTGTTGTAACTATAATGATTACATCGAGGTGGTGATTACGATGAAAATTAGTAGCCGCTTTTCCATAGCTGTTCATATTTTATCTATTTTGAAAAACAATCCATCTTCACTTTGTACTTCAGACTATATGGCTGAGAGTGTCAATACAAATCCAGTAGTCATTCGTAAAATTATGTCATATTTGAAACAAGCTGGCTTTGTTTACGTAAATCGTGGACCGGGTGGCGCGGGATTACTAAAGGATTTATACGAAATCACATTGTTAGATGTGTATCATGCAGTGAACGTAGTCGAAGAAGACAAGTTATTTCATATTCACGAGCAACCGAATCCAGATTGTCCAATTGGGGCGAACATTCAAGCGGTGTTAGAAATTATTTTAATTCAAGCGCAATCCGCGATGGAAGAAGTTTTGAGAAATATTACGATGGGGCATTTATTTGAAACTTTGCAAGAAAAAATGAATGCTTAAATCATATTTATATTTTTTTTGTTATTAATGTAACTAATTTGATTACAACCATAAAGGTAAGGGGGAAAAGTTATGACTGTAAAAATGAAAGTATACTCAGATTTTATATGTCCGTTTTGTTTTTTAGCAAAAGGTCCATTAGATGAGGTAGCGAAAGAGAACGATGTAGAGATTGAATGGATGCCATTTGAGCTGCGTCCAAGTCCATATTCCAAAATAGATCCATGGAATGAACCAGAAAAATTAGGTTCATGGGATGCTTTCATTCTTCCGACAGCGAAGAAGTTAGGAATTGAAATGCGATTGCCACGTGTTTCACCACATCCATATACACATTTAGCTTTTGAAGGATGTCAATTTGCGAAAGAACGTGGACTAGGTAATGAGTATCATCACCGCGTATTCACAGCATTTTTCCAAGAAGAGCAAAATATTGAAGATATTGATGTGTTAACAAAATTAGCGGTAGAAGTAGGACTTCCTGAGGCTGAATTTAAGGATGCTTTAGTAACTCGTAAATATAAAGAAAAACATGAAGAAGCGATTCAGCACGCATATGAGGAAGCGAATATTATGGCTGTTCCAACTGTCATGATTGGTGATGAAGTCATTCAAGGGCTTGCTAGTAAAGAAACGCTACAAAAAGTCATTGATAAAGAAATTGAAAAGGAAAAAACAAATTCATTTGAAGGTATGCAATGTAATACCGATGGATATTGCTAATTCGCTTGTTATGAAATAACAAAATAAATTATAAAATAAATATTTGGAGGAATTAACATGTCAACAACTACAACAAACTTAAAAGAAGCAATCGTGAACCGCCGTTCGATTCGTAAAGTAACAAAAAACGATGCAATTACGAAAGAAAGAATTGAAGAAGTGCTAAAAACAGCTTTACACGCACCAACATCTTTCAATATGCAAAGTGGTCGTATGGTTGTATTAATGGATGGAGAGCATGAAAAGTTTTGGGATATTGTAAAAGAAACATTAAGAGCCCGCGTACCAGCAGAAAACTTTGAAGCGACTGTAGAAAGACTAAAAGGTTTTCATGCAGGTGTAGGGACTGTACTATTCTTTGAAGATCAAGCAACTGTAGAAAAAATGCAAGAAAACGCACCATTATATAAAGATCAGTTCCCATTCTGGTCTCATCAAGGAAATGCAATGTTACAACATACTGTGTGGATGTTATTATCTGCTGAAGGAATTGGGGCGTCATTACAACATTACAACCCAATCGTAGATGCTGAAGTGAAAGAAACTTGGAACATTCCAGCAGAGTGGAGCTTAGTAGGTCAAATGCCATTTGGTGAACCAAACGAACAACCAGCAGAAAGAACGTTCTTGCCTACTGAAGATGTAGTGAAATTTTATTAAGAAATAGAATATGTAACGAGAAGGAAGCTGTGCTTAAGAACAGCTTCCTTTTTTGTAGTGGTGTTAAATTATGCGCATTTAGGGAAGAAATATAAGAAATAATCCGTTGAGAAGGGAATTAGGAAAATGAATGATGAGAAAAAATATACAGTGGTAGGTACTGATGTTGAGGAAGTAAAGCGTTTAAATAAAAATTCAGGGTTAACGTATAATCAAGTGAAAGAAATGTTAGCAAAGCAAATGCAAAAAAAGAAGTAATTAGATTGAAATCTTTCATTTTTTCATTTAGCATTTTGATTGGAGAGAGTTAAGTAAAAGGTAACTCTCTTTTTCTTATAGCTAAGCATCTTATAGAGTGGAGGAAGCAACATGAAGAAATGGGTAAAGGTAACGCTGTCTATCGCTGGAGGCATTGTTTTATTAGCGTGTGCTGGCGGATATTACGTATATAAAAATTATTTTCCAAAGGAACCTGAGCGTATCGTATATGATAAAGATAGAGTGTTAAAACCGATACATAACCAGTTAAAAGGAATTAACATAGAAAATGTAAAGATAAAAGAAAAAGAAGTCGTAAATGCGACTATAGATGAGCTTCAAAAAATGATTGATGATGGAAAGTTGTCATATGAAGAATTAACGAGTATTTATCTTTTTAGAATACAAGAACATGATCAAAATGGAATAACATTAAATGCTGTTACAGAGATAAACCCTAATGCGATGGAGGAAGCAAGAAAGTTAGATCAAGAGCGAGGTAGAAATAAAAAATCGAATTTATATGGTATTCCTGTCATTGTAAAAGATAATGTACAGACGGAAAAAGTGATGCCGACTAGTGCAGGAACGTATGTGTTAAAAGATTGGATTGCAGATGAGGATGCGACGATTGTGAAAAAGTTGAAAGAAGAAGGTGCTTTTGTTTTAGGAAAAGCGAATATGTCTGAGTGGGCAAATTATTTATCCTTTACAATGCCTAGCGGATATAGCGGGAAAAAAGGACAAAATTTGAATCCGTATGGTCCGATTACGTTTGATACATCAGGATCAAGCTCTGGATCTGCTACAGTAGTTGCGGCAGATTTTGCACCGCTTGCAATCGGGACAGAAACGACTGGATCAATTGTAGCACCAGCGACGCAGCAATCAGTAGCTGGGTTACGTCCATCACTAGGTATGGTGAGTAGATCAGGAATTATTCCGTTAGCTGAAACGCTTGATACAGCAGGACCTATGGCAAGAACGGTAAAGGATGCAGCAACGTTATTTAATGCAATGATAGGTTATGACGAAAAAGATGTTATGACAGAAAAAGTGAAAGATAAAGAAAGAATTGATTATACAAAGGATTTATCAATAGGTGGATTAAAAGGGAAAAAGATAGGGCTTCTTTTTTCTGTAGACCAACAAGATGAAAATAGAAAAGCAGTAGCAGAAAAGATTAGAAAAGACCTTCAAGATGCAGGTGCGATATTGACTGATGATATTCAGTTAAACGCTGAGGGTGTAGATAATCTACAAACGTTAGAATATGAATTCAAACATAATGTTAACGATTTTCTTTCAAAGCAAAAAAATGTACCGGTAAAATCGTTAGAAGAGATTATAGCGTTTAATAAAAAGGATAGTAATAGACGAATAAAATATGGACAAACATTAATTGAGGGATCTGAAAAATCTGCTATAACGAAAGATGAGTTTGAAAAAGTAGTGCAAACGAGTCAAGAAAATGCAAGAAAAGAGCTAGATAGATATTTAGTAGAAAAAGGTTTGGATGCTCTAGTTATGATTAACAACGATGAAGTTCTTCTATCCGCTGTCGCTGGTTATCCGGAATTAGCGGTTCCTGCTGGATATGATAAAAATGGAGAACCAATCGGTGTAGTGTTTGTAGGGAAACAGTTTGGTGAAAAAGAGCTTTTCAATATTGGATATGCGTATGAGCAGCAGTCTAAAAATAGAAAACCACCTAAACTGTAAAAGTTTAAACGAAAAAAAGAGCTCAACTGAAGTAAGTAGGTGGGCTAATATAAATAGAATCTAACAATATAAAAAGAAAAAAAGGATTCTTCCTAATTAGTAAGAAAGATTGTCTATAGAAGTTCATAAAATGTAATATATTCAATTTCCATCCATTGAAGGGGGAGGTTAAATCTTAATGAATGAAGTGAAAAATTTCTTTCGAAGTAGAGGGTTTCAACGGTTTCTCGTTTTAATAATATTAGCGCTTGTATTATATGGATTAAAAAGTATGATCAACTTAATATTAATTACGTTTATACTGACATTTTTAATGGATCGATTTCAACGTTTTATTTCAAAGAAATTGAAAGTGAATCGGAAAATTGTTATCGCATGTTTGTATATCATATTAGTTTCCTTTATTGGCACGACATTGTATAAATATTTACCTGTGTTAACGATACAAATTTCGCAATTGATTTATCAATTTAAATTGTTTTTTCAAAACCCGCCTGATAATGAAATCATTAAATATGCACTTTCGACAATTAACGGAATGGAAGTATCAAAGTATATAGAACAAGGTGTAGATGTCATCTATCAATCGATAGCAAATATAGGGAAGGTAAGTTTACAAATATTATTGTCTCTCATATTAAGTCTCTTTTTCTTATTAGAAAAAGAGCGTATTATTACCTTTACTTCTAAATTTAAAGAGAGTAAGCTAAAGATTTTTTATGAGGAGATTGCATATTTTGGCGAAAGGTTTGCAAGATCGTTCGGTAAAGTAATTGAAGCACAGTTTTTAATTGCGGTTGTAAATTGTATTCTTACTGTTATTGTATTAATTGTTTTAGGATTTCCGCAGCTTCTCGTATTAGCTGTTATGATTTGTCTACTAGGGTTGATTCCAGTTGCAGGTGTGATTATTTCTTTATTTCCACTTTGTATTATTGCTTATAACGTAGGCGGAGTTATATACGTTGTGTACATACTTGTGTTCATTACAGTCATCCATGCTCTTGAAAGTTATTTTTTAAACCCGAAGTTTATGTCTGCGAAAACAAATTTACCAATCTTTTATACATTTATGATTCTCATCTTTTCAGAACATTTCCTTGGAATATGGGGGCTTATTATCGGGATACCAATCTTCATCTTTTTATTAGATGTACTTGATGTAAATAATGAGGAATCGATTAAAAAATAGAAAATAAACAAAAAGCAATCCAAAATAAATTGGATTGCTTTTTCACATATATGATTAAAGAACAGGAGCCATTGTTTCTTTCAACACTTGAACAGAGTGATCGAATTTTAATTCTTCGTCTTCACTTAATTCTACTTCTAAAATTTCACGAACACCGCCGCGATTTAAAACAGCAGGTACACCGATATACACATCTTTTTGACCGTATTGACCTTCTAAATATGCTGAAACAGTTAATACACTATTTTCGTCGTTTAAAATTGCCTTAGTAACGCGTAGAAGTGACATACCAATACCATAGTATGTTGCGCCTTTTCGTTCAATAATATGGTAAGCTGCATCACGAACGTTTATGAAGATTTTGTCTAAATCTTCTTGATTATACGTATTGTCTTTTTCAAGCAGTGTTTGTAGTTTTTGAATACCAACTGATACGTGACTCCAAACAGGAAGTTCCGTATCACCATGTTCTCCGATAATATAAGCATGAATGTTGTGTGGACCAATATTGAAGTACTCACCTAACATATAGCGGAAACGAGCAGAATCAAGTGTTGTACCAGAACCAATTACGCGTTCTTTCGGTAAACCAGATTCTTTCCAAGTTACGTAAGTTAAAATATCGACAGGGTTAGTTGCGATTAAGAAGATACCATCAAATCCGCTATCCATAATACTGCGCACGATTTGTTTAAAGATTTTTGCATTTTTCTCAACTAAATCTAAACGTGTTTCGCCTGGCTTTTGTGGTAATCCAGCCGTAATGACTACAAGGTCAGCATCTTTACAATCTTCGTAGCTACCTTTCCATACTCTAGTTGGAGCTGGAGCAAATGGAACGGCATGACTTAAATCCATTGCTTCTCCTTCAGCTTTTGCTTCGTTTACATCAACTAAAACAAATTCTTCAGCTACAGCTTGGTTAATCATGCAGTAAGCATAACTACATCCAACTGCTCCTGTTCCTACTAATACAACACGGTTAATCCCTTTTTTCATTTCAAAATTCCTCGCAATTTCATTGATTTTATTATGTAAGATAATACGTCTTACTTCTATAGATTCATATCTAGTTTATTACATTTTATAAAAGATATTCAAGTATTTGAAAATGTATCCGTGCAATTCTTTGCATGAAACATAGGAATTCAGTGAACTGAATATAATTCAGTAAAATCCTTTGTAAAAGGGGAAATGGCATGGGGAACCCATTAGCAATGGAAGAAATGCTTCATATTATTCATGCAGGGCTTGTTAAAAAGAATAACCCAAAACGAATTACGATTGCCGGTGCAGGGATTTCTGGATTAGTTGCAGGTTCTTTATTAAAAGAGGCTGGACACGAAGTAACGATTATAGAAGCAAATAACAGAATAGGTGGCAGGGTGTATACGATTCGGAAACCATTTAGTGTGGGTTTATATTTTAATGCAGGACCGATGAGAATTCCTGATACCCATAAGTTAACCTTAGCGTATATTCATAAATTTAAACTACCTTTAAACCTTTTTATAAATAAAACTTTTGCAGATATCATTTACACGAATAACATTCAAACAAGATTGAATGTGTTTGAAAATGATCCAAGTGTACTTGAATATCCGGTTTTGGATAAAGAAAGAGGAAAAACGGCAGAAGAGTTAATGTTAGAGGTATTAGAACCAATACTAAATTATATTAAGAAGGATCCTGATAAAAACTGGCTTATCGTTGAAAAAAAGTATAAAACGTATTCGCTTGGTTCATTTTTAATGGAGTATTATTCAGATGGTGCAATAGATATGATTGGGGTACTTCTTGATATGGAAGCTTATATGGGAATGTCCTTAATTGAAGTATTACGTGAAATGATTTTCTTTACTTCAACAACGAAATATTATGAAATAACTGGTGGAATGGATAAGTTATCGAATGCATTCTTACCACAATTAAGAGAACATATTTTAATGCCGTATAAGGTTGATAAAATCATACAAGAAGATAATAAAGTAATGTTACAAGGAAATCATGAACAAACGTTAGAGCAATTTACAATAACAAGTGATTTTGCTATTATTACAATTCCATTTTCAGCGTTACGATTTGTAGAAGTTCAGCCATACCATTTATTCTCTTATTTTAAAAGACGAGCAATTCGTGAATTAAATTATATTGCTGCAACTAAAATTGCGATAGAGTTTAAAAGTAGATTTTGGGAGAAAGCCGGACAGTGTGGTGGTAAATCTATTACTGATTTACCGATACGGTTTACATACTATCCGAGTTATGGCATTCATACTCCAGGACCAGCTATCGTTATAGCAAGTTATACGTGGGCAGATGAGGCGTTAACATGGGATTGTCTTCCGCAAAGAGATCGTATTCGTTACGCATTAAAAAATTTAGCGGAAATATACGGTGACATTGTCTATAGTGAGTTTGTCACTGGAACATCTTTTAGCTGGAGTAAAAATCCGTATTCTTGCGGTGCATTTACAGCTTTCGAACCAGGCCAAGAGCTCGAGTTATTTCCGTATATTACATCACCATCTGGAAAAGTACATTTTGCAGGAGAGCATACGACATTAACACATGGATGGATGCAAGGAGCAATAGAGTCTGGAATTCGAGTTGCATATGAAGTAAATGAACAGTAAACATATATTTACAAATCACGACTCTTTTAATAAAATAATAAATATAAATCGTAATTATTACGCTTTGAATACGCTTGAAATAAAGAAATGGATGGTCGATCAAATGAATAAAGTAGAAATTCATATATTAGGTGGCTTTTTAGGTAGTGGAAAATCAACATTATTACAAAATTTATTGTTAGCAGAAAAAAAGAAGAAGAGAAAAGTTGCAGTATTGATGAATGAAATTGGTGAATACTCGGTAGATACCGATATTATTGGAAAAGAGAATGTTTTAAGGGAACTTCTGAAAGGATGTATTTGTTGTACGCTAAAAGAAGAGCTTGAAATACAGTTGCATTCGTTATATCAACAAGAAAGACCAGATGTCATTTATATCGAAACGACAGGTGTTGCGCACCCAATTGAAGTGCTAGATGCATGTGTATCACCAATTTTAGCACCTTTCTTAGAAGTGAAATCAATTGTAGTCGTTTTAGATGCAGTAAGGTGGTTAAATCGAAGTATATTAAGTGCAAACGTTCAGCAATTATTACATGAGCAACTGAAGTTTGGTAGCCACATTTTAATTAATAAATCAGATTTACTAACAGATGCGGATAAGAACAAAGTAATTGAAGAAGTGAAAGCAATAAATAATCATGCAAAATTGTTTGAAACAAAATATTGTAATATATCTTTAGAAGACATAGAGGAAGCTGAATTTACGAATGATGGGGAACGTGAGACACTACATGTAAAACAGCATTTACATATACAAACGATGACGTATCAATTTACGAAATCGATTGATCAAGACAATTTATATGAATGGCTTTCAAATTTACCAGACAGTATTTATCGTGTGAAAGGTTTTGTGAAATTCCATGGGGACAAATATCCTCACTTATTCCAATACTCGTTCGGGGTACCGACTTTACTGGAACAAGACTTCGGGTTCCCGACGAACTTAGTAGTAATAGGGGAAGGGCTAGATAAGAAACAATTGGCTGAAGGGTTAGAGAAAGTAGAAAATAATTCTAATTAAGACTAAAGGTCTAACTTATTTTTAAGTTAGGCCTTTTTGTATGTAGAAAAACACTTGCAGATTTTGTCTAACAATAATAATTGTAAAATTCGGAAATATATTTATAATCAAATCTAAGAGGTGATTCAGGTGTCAGAAAAAATAATAATGGATGTAAAAAACTTAACAACAAAAGGACTAGAAACGAGAGAGAAATTATTGTGTGCTGCAGAAGAAGTATTTGGTAGTAAAGGATATTACGAGGCTTCTATCGTGAATATTACACAAGAAGCAAAGGTAGCGCACGGAACTTTCTATAATTACTTTCCATCTAAAAAAGATATATTTGATGAATTGATTCGCAGATTGAACCGTGAGTTACGCTTAATTATTAAAGAAGAAATGAAGGGGATATCAAGTTATGAAGAGGCACAAAGAAGAGGTTTTCAGGCATTTTTTCGGTGGGTGAAAGATCGTCCTAATCTATATAACATTGTACAACAGGCGGTAGTAGTTGATGATAATTTATATAGATGGTACTATGCAAAGCTCGCAAATGGATTTTTAAAAAGTTTATCAGCTGGTATGGAAGCGGGAGAGTTTAAACAACTTGATACAGAAACAATTGCGTATTGTCTTATGTCAATTGGACAATTTTTAGGTATGCGATGGGGTTATTGGGAAGAGAAAGATGTTCCAGAAGATGTATTTGAAGCAGCGATGTCATTAATATTTGAAGGATTGAGAAAGAGATAAGGGAGTGGGGAACATATGCAAGGCATTGCTTATTGGATTGAAAAACGGGCCTATTTACATCCAGATCGCATTGCCATTATTACAGATGAGGAGGAAATGACATATAAACAGTTACATGAGTATGTAAATAAAGTAGCCGCATATTTCATTTACGACTTACATGTGCAAAAAGGAGAAAGGATAGCTATTTTATCGCAAAATAGCTTGGAATATATTGTGCTTTTATTCGCTATAGCAAAGGTAGAATGTATTGCTGTTCCACTAAATATACGGTTAACAGAAAATGAACTTATATTTCAGTTGAAGGATAGTGGAACTACAGTTTTATTTGTAGAGGAAACATTTCAAAATATGGCATTGTCAATGCAGAAGGTATCGTATGTACAAAGAGTTATTTCGATTACAAGTTTAAAAGAAATAGAAGATAGAAAAATTGATAACTTTGAAGAGATAAATGAAAGCGCATCCTTTATTATATGTTATACCTCAGGGACAACTGGAAAACCGAAAGGAGCTGTACTTACACAAGAAAATATGTTTTGGAATGCGCTTAATAATACATTTGCGATTGATCTAACTATGCACGATCGCTCTATTGTATTATTGCCTTTATTTCATATTGGTGGTATTGGTTTATTCGCATTTCCAACTTTATTTGCAGGTGGTGTAATCATTGTTCCAAGAAAATTTGAGCCAACCAAAGCTCTTTCTATGATAGAAAAACATAAAGTGACTGTTGTGATGGGAGTACCTACAATTCATCAAGCATTAATAAATTGTTCAAAGTTTGAAACTACAAATTTACAAGCAGTTCGCTGGTTTTATAACGGTGGTGCTCCGTGTCCAGAAGAGTTGATGAGAGAATTTATAAATAGAGGATTTTTATTTGGTCAAGGATTCGGTATGACTGAAACATCACCAACCGTATTTATGCTTTCAGAAGAAGATGCAAGACGTAAAGTAGGCTCGATTGGGAAACCTGTTCTGTTTTGTGAGTATGAACTTATTGATGAAAACAAAAATAAAGTTGAGGTTGGTGAAGTTGGGGAGTTACTAATAAGAGGACCGAATGTAATGAAAGAGTATTGGAACCGGCTAGATGCAACAAAAGAAGCGATTCAAGATGGTTGGTTATATACGGGAGATTTAGCTAGAGTTGATGAAGATGGTTTTGTATACATTGTCGGTAGAAAAAAAGAAATGATAATTTCCGGTGGTGAAAATATTTATCCACTTGAAGTAGAGCAAGTCATTAATAAGCTTTCGGACGTATATGAGGTAGCGGTCGTTGGTAGGCAACATGGAAAGTGGGGAGAGACTCCAATCGCCTTTATTGTGAAAAAGAGTAGCAGTGTATTAACTGAAAAAGAAGTCATTGAGCATTGTCGTTTATTTCTAGCAAAATATAAAATACCGAAAGAAATTGTTTTTCTAGAGGAATTGCCAAAAAATGCAACTGGTAAAATTCAAAAAGCACAGTTAGCAAATCAATTGAAAAGCAGGTGAATAGATGACGGTATATATCACTGGTCAACAGGCGTCATGTAGTAAAACAATTACAGAAACGGATTTTGTATTATTTGCAGGTTTGAGTGGGGATTTTAACCCAATCCATATTGATCATGAGTATGCGAAACAAACTAGATTTAATCAAAGAATAGCACATGGTTTACTAACTTCTAGTCTATTATCGCAATTGCTTGGTATTCATTTACCTGGAAAAGGATCCGTTTACATGGAGCAAACTATTAAATTTACAGCACCAGTTTTTATAGGAGATACAATTACAGCAACGGCTACAGTACAAGAATTTATGATGGAAAAGAGAGTTTTGAAATTGTTAACAGAGTGTCATAACCAAAAAGGAGATTTAGTATTAACAGGTGTAGCTACAATGATGGTGCCAAAAGAAGGAGGAGTAGTCTAATGAATATTGGGATTGAAGCGACTGGTGTTTTCTTCCCAAAAGACGTAGAGACGGCTGCAGACCTATCTAAAAAAACAGGTATTCCTGAGCATATTATTATAGAAAAGTTTGGATTATATGAAAAACATGTCGCAGATGAAACGATGCATGCATCAGATTTAGCTATTGCTGCTGCAAAACCAATATTATCACAAGTAGATCCTCAATCTATTGATGTAGTCATTTATTTTGGCAGTCCACATAAAGATTACCACGTATGGTCTAGTGCCCCAAAAATTCAGCATGAACTTGGATTGAAAAATGCTTATGCTTTCGAAATTATGAATGTTAGTTCTTGCTTTCCAATCGCTCTCAAAGTCGCAAAAGATATGCTCTACTCCGATAACTCAATTGAAAATATATTATTAGTAGGTGGATGTAAAGAATCTCAAATTGTAGATTATGATAATCCACGTTCGCGTTTTATGTTTAATTTCGCTGATGGCGGAAGTGCAGCTTTAGTGAAAAAAGACGCTAGAAACGGTGAAATATTAGGAAGTACGATAATAACAGATGGTTCATTTCATGAAGATGTTCGTATCCCAGCTGGTGGATCGAAGAAGGTTGCGAGCTATGATACAGTTGAGAATCGACAGCATTATATTGATGTAATAGATCCTAATAGTATGAAAGAACGTCTAGATCAGGTTTCAATCCCTAATTTTGATAAGGTGATTCGGGAGGCGTTAAGAAAAAGTGGGTTAACTCCTAAAGATATTAAAGTATTGTTACCACTGCATACAAAACGTTCTATGTTAATAGAATTGATACAGGGACTAGGGCTAGCAGAAGAACAAGTTGTATATTTAGATCATTATGGACATATGTCAGCGCTTGATCCTTGCATTGGTCTTCACTTTGCAAATGAACAGGGAAAATTACAGGCCGGAGATATTGCAGTAGTAGTTAGTGCAGGAACTGGGTATACGTGGGCAGCTACTGTGATTAGGTGGTGAAAAATTCCAAATGAACATATGGGAAATGGAGGTATTTGGAAAGGGGCGGCGAATGTAATGGTACTTCATTAATTTTTTAATAAATTTGTTTGTATGATTCAAAGAAAAAGTCATAATTACGGATGGATAACTTTGGCGAGATTGATTCTATCAGAAAGAAAAGTATGGGGAGGATCACAATGTCGATGAAAAAACGTAAATGGCTAAAAATGATGGCTGCTGGTTGTGTTTTAGGTTCGTTATTAATAACGGCAGCTTGTTCAGGAAAGAAAACAAGTACAGAGGATGAAAAGACGATTAAGGTAGGGGTTCTTGCATCATTAACAGGTCCGTTAGAATCATATGGAAAACAAACAGTGAACGGATTTGAATTAGGGTTAGACTATGCGACGGATGGAACTGGGAAAGTGGAAGGAAAGAAGATTAAGTTTGTTGTAGAAGATACAGAAACAAAAGCTGATGTAGCGGTTAAAAAAGCTACGAAGTTATTAGAAGAAGAGAAAGTTGATTTTTTAGTCGGATCGTCTAGTTCAAGTGATACATTAGCGGTTTTACCACTAGCTGAAGAATATGAAAAAATAATGGTTGTAGAACCAGCAGTAGCTGATAGTATTACCGGGAAGAACTGGAATAAATATATTTTTAGAACAGGTAGAAATTCATCTCAAGATGCAGTCGCTGGTGCGGCGGCAATCGCTAAAAAAGATGTGAAAATAGCAACATTAGCACAAGATAATGCTTACGGCCGTGAGGGAATTGCAGCATTTAAAGCTGGAGCGAAGAAATTAGGGGCAAATATTGTAAACGAGCAATATGCAGATACAAATTCGACTGACTTCACAGCTAATATTCAAAATATCATTAGCTCAAAACCAGATTATTTATTTATCGTTTGGGCAGGGGCGAATTCACCTTGGAAACAGTTGAAAGATATGAATGTGGAAGCGCAAGGTATTAAAATCTCCACAGGTGCGCCAGATATACCAGCATTAAAAACGATGGATGCATTAGTAGGAATGCAAGGTTTTTCTGTTTATTATCATACACTCCCGAAAAATAAGGTGAATGATTGGTTAGTGGAAGAACATAAAAAACGATTTAATGGTGCGGTGCCAGATTTATTTACAGCAGGAGGAATGTCAGCGGCAATTTCAATTGTAGAAGCTTTAAAGAAAACAAAAGGTGATACAGATGTAGATACATTAATTAAGAAAATGGAAGGAATGGAATTTGATACACCGAAAGGAAAGATGAAATTTAGAGAGAAGGATCATCAAGCGATGCAGACGCTGTATTCTATCACATTGAAAAAACAAGATGGTGTTGATTATCCGGTGCCAGTGTTAGAGCGAGAATTAACGATGAAAGAAACAGAACCACCAGTTCAAAATAAATAGACTGAATTTTCTGTTGTTTACGTATAAAGAGGGGTACACCCTCTTTATACGTATTTCTTTCATACTGAAAGCTTTAAAGGGAGGAATTTCGTGACACATTTGCTAGAAACGAAAAATCTTAGTGTATCTTTTGGCGAGCATCATGTTATTAAAGATGTAAATTTAACTGTACAAAAAGGAAAACTCATTTCTATTATCGGGCCAAATGGTGCGGGTAAGACAACATTATTTAATTTACTAAGTGGACAGATTTCACCCACAACAGGTGAAGTGTATTTTAAAGGGCAAGATATTACAAAACTATCGATTTCAGATCGAACACGCTTAGGAATCGGTCGCTCTTTTCAGCTTACAAACATATTCCCAGAATTAACGGTACTTGAAAATGTCCGTTTAAGTGTTCAATCATTCGTACAAGATTACTATAGTTTTTTCCCGAGTCCAGCAAAATTAAAGCAACAAGTTGGAGAGGCGAGACGTTTCTTAAAAACAGTATTACTTCAGGAGAAAGAGAATGTATTAGCGAAAGATTTGGCACATGGAGAGAAAAGAAAGCTAGAACTTGCGATGTTATTAGCTTTAAAAACAGATGTGTTATTACTTGATGAGCCGACGGCAGGTATTTCGGTTGAGGAAGTCCCAGCTATACTACAAGTGATTGAAAATATTAAGAAACATCCAGAGAGTACAATTGTACTTATTGAACACAAAATGGATATGGTACTAGGTTTGTCAGACCATCTAATCGTTTTATTTCATGGAGAGTTATTGGCTGAAGGTTTACCCGAAGAAATTATGAAAGATGAGCGTGTACAAAGTGCTTATTTAGGGGGATTATATAGTGGCACTATTACAAGTGAATAATATAGAGACGTATTTAGATCAGTTTCATATTTTACAAGGGGTATCTCTTACTGTCGAGAAAGGAACGATTACTGTACTGTTTGGAAGAAATGGGGCAGGGAAGACTACGACGTTACGTTCGGTTATGGGGTTTCACCATATCGCACATGGTGAAATTTATTATGATCGTACACAAGTAAATGGATTGTCTACACATTTAATTTCAAGGAAAGGAATAGGGTATGTACCAGAAAATCAAGGTATCTTTCACGACCTGACAATAGAAGAAACATTCGCTCTTGCTAGAGGTAAGGGTGAAGAAGCGGAAGAAAAAATAGAATGGATGCTTGAACTATTTCCAGATTTAAAGCAATTTTGGCACAAAAAAAGCGGACTCCTAAGTGGAGGACAAAAGCAAATGTTAGCAATTTCAAGAGCATTTATTAATAGTGATGGTTTACTACTTATTGATGAGCCGAGTAAAGGCTTGTCCCCCATTATGATAGAAAAATTAATGATAGCTATTTTGAAAATGAAGGAGAAAACAACAGTTTTACTCGTTGAACAAAATTTTATGATGGCTAGTCAAATTGGTGATTATTTTTATATTATGGATAACGGAAAAATTGTTCATAACGGTTTTATGCATGAATTAAAAGAGGATAAGGAAATGTGTCACAAATATTTAGGAATCTCTTAACATGAATCCGGGGTGAGAAGGATGGATGTGTTAATCAATTTATTTGTAAATGGGATTTCAACAGGGATGCTCATTTTTTTATTAGCATCAGGTCTTTCACTTATTTTCGGTTTAATGAGTGTTCTAAACTTCGCACATGGTGGTTTATTTGCGTGGGGAGCGTTTACAGGTGTTTGGCTATTTAATATGACAGGGAGTTATGTGTTAGCTTTAATTGGAGCAATAGCTATGGGAATGTTCCTTGGATTTATTTTAGAAAGATTCCTTATTAGACCGGTATATGGAAATCATGTTCGACAGCTGCTTGTTACGCTTGGAGGAATGCTTGTACTTAGTGAATGTATTAAAGTATTTTGGGGACCAAATCCAATTGGGGCAAAGTTACCGTTATGGCTACAAGGAAGTTTTACGTTCGGAGGCGTTATATTAATTAAATATCGTCTATTCGTTATCATAATTGGGGTTATCATATACATTGCATTATTATTATTGCTCAAAAAAACAAAGATAGGTCTTATGATACGCGCAGGCGTAATGGATAAAGAGATGGTTCAAGCGCTCGGTATTAACGTAAAAGCGATATTTTCTTTCGTCTTTTTATTAGGCGCAGGAATGGCAGCGTTGGGAGGCTTCTTATTAGCACCGTATTCAGGCGTTATTTTCGCCGAGATGGGTATGCAGTATGCGATTTTGGCTTTCATAGTAGTAATCATTGGAGGGTTAGGAAGCGTACAAGGTTCAGCAATCGCTTCTTTAATTGTCGGATTGGCGGGTGCTTTTACAGCGTATTTTATACCGGATTTATCACTTGCAATCAATATGTTAATGCTACTGTTTTTCTTAATCGTGAAGCCAAATGGACTTGTTGGTGAAAAGGGGTGAAATGGTGAACAGCACATCAAATCGAATTAAAGTATACTTCGGAGTATGTATGCTCATTTGTTTAAGTGTATTTCCATTCGTAAATGATTCACGGAGCTTGTTAATTTTGTTCACTCAAATCTTCATCTTTGCTATTTTTGCAATGAGTTTTGATGTATTGCTTGGATATACAGGAATTGTATCATTCGGCCATTGTATGTTCTTTGGAATAGGAGCATATGGCGTAGCACTTTTATTTGATCGACAAGGAGTATCCATAACGAACTTTTTAATAGGGATAGTAGCTGCAATTATCATTTCAGCCATTGTTAGTTATATAATTGGTTTGCTTTCTTTACGGCTGAAAAGTCATTTTTATGCAATGTTAACACTTGCTATTTCACAGTTGTTTTTCGTACTTGCTGAAAAATGGCGTGGGCTCACTCACGGAGGAGATGGTTTTACATTTGGTGTACCAGACGTATTTCGTGATCGTTTTACGTTTTATTATGTAACACTTATATGTTTACTTATCATTTTTGTTCTGTTACGTCTTTTCACAAAATCTTCTATTGGAAAAGTATTAAAGGCAATTTCACAAAACGAGCAACGTGTTGAAGCACTAGGATATAAAGTTCTTCATTATAAAATTATTGCTAGCATTGTTGCAGGAGTAGTAGCTGCAATTAGCGGTGGTTTATTTGTTATCACTTTACGCTTTGTTAATACAACTGTATTTTCAATTGAAATGACATTAAATGCATTGTTGATGACGATGATTGGAGGCGTTGGAACGTTAATAGGAGCCATTGCAGGAGCTGGAATTATTGAATCCCTAAAATATTATTTATCAGAACTAGCTACAGAGTATCCGATCTTTGAGCGATGGACGATTATTCTTGGTGTATTGTACATTATCGTATTGCTAGTTTTCCCGAAAGGATTAGTTGGCACGGTTAAGGGACTGAAGAATATGAAACGGAATAAGAAGGAGAAAAGTGCAGAAGTGGAGCAAAATGTGTGAAAAATCAATTGTATAGAATATGAAAATCCCTCTTTTAGATTCGGAAAGGAGGGATTTTTATTGCTGTATGTAAATTTAGTTCTTTTATAAATATTATATTAATTAAATAGTTCATCAGGGATTTGTTTGAAAGAATTTTGATTCGTAAAGAAATGAACAGCTAATTTCTCAATTGGAACATCTTCAATTGGTACTAATTTATCATTTTTAAATGATACCAAACATAATTTATACCTATTTTACGTTAGTCAATCATCGGTTTATCATTGTGTATATAAGATGGAAAGTGAGTGATAAACATGATTGGAATGCAATATAAGGTCATTTTGCCGAAAGATTATGATATGGAGATTATTAAGAAAAGGGTAAAGGATAATGGGTATAAAACGGATGGTTTTCAAGACCTGAATTTTAAAGCTTATTTAATTACTGAGGCAGATAAGGACGGAAATTTCTATAACTGTTATGCACCTTTATATATTTGGAATGGTCATGAAGGAATGAACAAATTTATCTTTGAAGGGTATTACGATAATATTTTACAATCTTTTGGATGGCAACAAATAAATATAGGTGTTCCATTAGTTGTTAATGTAAAGGGTGATTTTAAGAAATGTAGATATGTTGTTGAATATGAAGGAAGTATTTCTGCAAGTGAATCATTGAGTGGGATTCAATCTATCATTGTGGATCAAAAGGTAGAAAATTGTTTAGGAAATGTAATAGTATATAATCCAGATAAATGGGGATATAGTAAGTTTAATTTTTATGAAGAAAAGCCTGATATGGTAACGAATAAAGGTACTACAGTATATGAGATTTTGCACATTTCACAATGATATCTTGTTGAATGCTAAATTAAGTAAAGGGGGTGAAAATATATGCCTTTTGTGAACGTTTATTATCATGAAAATATATTAAATGAAGAAGAATTGAAAAAGATAGGTGAATGTATTCATCTTTCATTAATTAAACATTTTAACATCCCTGAAAATGATTTTTTTGAAATGTTTGTACCTTATCAACAAAATCATTTTTTATATGATCCATATTATTTATTAGAAAGAGGAGAAAAGAGAACAGAGAATATGATGTATGTTTCTATCACATGTGGACCAGGAAGAACGATAAAGCAGAAACGCGATCTGTATCAGTCAATATCTTTGAGGGTTTCTGAATGTTCTAGTATAAAAAGTGTAGACATTTTTATTACACTTAACGAGACAGCCGCTGAAAATTGGTCGTTTGGTCAAGGATTGGCGCAATTGGTAAAAGTGAAGGGGGAGTGAAATGATGAATGAATCCATTGAATATTGTATTCAAGAGAAAATGAGAGAAAAGGCACCTGCATTTGCTCATTATAGTGAAAAAATATTGTTCGAGGAAGTGTGGCGAGATGACACTTTAACATTAAGAGAAAGGAGTTTATGTACAGTGTCGGTATTAATCAGTCTTGGTAATACAGAACAATTACCATTTCATTTGCGACTGGCCAAACAAAATGGAATTAAAGAAAATGAAATGATTGCATTAATAACACATATGGCTTTTTATGTTGGTTGGCCCAAAGCAGTAGGCGCTTTACATATAGCAATGAATGATATGGAAAGTTAAGAATAACGATAAGAAAGAATTCATTTAAACATGAATTCTTTCTTATCGTTATTTATGTAATACTTTAATGAGATATTTTTCACTTTTTCTCTTGCTTTTTTATCACTTGCGTAGTAAAGTGATAGTAAGATTTACGATAGGAAGTGATCAAACATGCGTGATAATACGATAGGATCATTAATATGGTTACGTTTAATACGATTTACGAACCAAAGTAATCAGATGTCAAATGAGTTTTTAAAACGTTTTGATTTAACGACTGCTCAATTTGATGTGCTTTTGCAAATACGTACGTATCAACCACTAACACAAATGGAGTTAGCTGAAAAGGTAACTGTTACACAAGGCGGCATTTCTCGAATGTTAACGCGTCTTGAAAAAGAAGGATATATAGTACGAAAACAAGATTGGAAAACGAAAACAATTAGTCTGACAGAGCAAGGGGAAGCTGCCTTAGAGAAAGCATTGCCAGAGCAACTTGCATTTCAATCATCTTTTTTTGATGATGTATTGAATGAAGAAGAACAGAAAATATTATACGAGCTAATGACGAAAGTTCATAAGCACAGTGAAAAAAAAGAATTACCGAAAGAGTAATTTTTTTTACAACATCAATTGACTAATCAAGTGATGTTGTAAACAATAGAGAAAAACATTGGACTTACAAAAGTTTTTAAAAGAGAAACTAATAACACTTCATTAAAGGAGAGAGTAATGATGGAAAAATACTGTATGAATACAAGTAAAGGAATGGAGTTTGGATTATATTCAATTGGGGATCATGTTTTAAATCCACATAACGGAGAGAAAATTAGTGCTGAACAAAGAATTCATGAATTAATTAAAACAGCAAAGTTAGCGGATGAAGCTGGACTTGATGTATTTGCTGTCGGTGAAAGTCATCAAACACACTTTACAACGCAAGCTCATACAGTTATTTTAGGAGCGATTGCGCAAGCAACGAAAAATATAAAAATTGCAAGTTCAGCAACGATAATAAGTACATCTGATCCGGTACGAGTATACGAGGACTTTGCTACACTTGATTTGATTTCTAATGGACGTGCAGAAATTGTGGCTGGTCGTGGATCTCGTATTGGGGGATATAGTTTACTTGGTTATGATGTGAATGATTATGAAGAGTTATTTGAAGAGAAGATGGATCTTTTATTAAAAATTAATAAAGAGGAACATGTAACATGGAATGGACAGTTCAGAGCACCGCTTGCGCATGCATCGGTTATTCCAAGAGCTAAAAATAATAACTTACCAATTTGGCGTGCAGTTGGTGGCCCACCAGCTAGTGCGATTAAAGCAGGACGTGCAGGTGTACCAATGATGATAACAACACTAGGTGGCCCAGCTATTAACTTTAAAGGATCAGTAGATGCTTACCGTGAGGCGGCTGCTCAAAGTGGATTTAATCCAGCGAGTTTGCCAGTTGCAACAACGAGTTTATTTTATACAGCGAAAAATTCACAAGATGCACTTAGTGAATACTACCCTCACATTAATGCTGGTATGCTTACGCTACGCGGTGGCGGGTATCCGAAACAACAATTTACAAATGCAATAGATTACCGTGACGCGTTAATGGTTGGTAGCCCGCAACAAATTATTGAAAAAATGCTTTACCAATATGAATTATTTGGGCAACAACGCTTTATGGCACAAATTGATTTTGGTGGCGTACCATTTGATAAAATTGAGAAAAACATCGAATTAATTGCTACTGAAATTTTACCGGCTATTAGAAAACATACAGCAAAATAAATTAAAAAATACCGAGAGTCTAATCGATTCTCGGTATTTTTTAATTTATTTTAGTTTGAAAAAATGACAAAAAAGTGAATTTTTAATCTGAAAAGAGGAGGTTATTTCCTATTTTTGAATAACAATATTTCATGTTTGAATTTTAGAAATACATTTTTCTCTTGACAAAAAAACAACGAAATTATCCATTGGTTAATAGGACATTTTTTCGTGGGAAAGTCAAGTGTATAAAGAGAGGAACGATTATTTTATTGATGCAAAGATAAGTCTCATATTAAAAAAACACATTTTATCGATAAGAAAAATCTAATTCAAAAAAATACCAAAAGACATATTTCAGACAAAATGATGTCAATAATACGTCAAAAATCAGCTGAATTTACTATGCAGGTATATTATACAATTCGATTAACGAATAAAACACTACAGAAATAGTGAAAAGGTAAAAAATAGCATTAAAATAGTTTGAAAAACTGAAACTTCGTATTTTTCGACAATACATACAAAATGTTTTTGTCTTTTCGTATTTCTTAATAATTGAGCTTGATAAGATTGCTCAATTAACTTTTATTATAAAAACTATGAAGGAAGTGATTGTAGTATGGAAACGCTCGAATTGGCACGAATACAATTCGCATCAACAACGATTTTCCATTACTTTTTTGTTCCGCTGTCTATTGGTTTAGCTTTTATCATTGCGTTAATGCAAACGTTATATGTAGTAAAGGGACAAGAAATTTATAAGAAGATGACGAAGTTTTGGACGCAAATATTCCTTGTTAACTTTGCGGTAGGTGTAGTAACTGGTATTCTACAAGAGTTCCAGTTTGGTATGAACTGGTCAACCTATTCACGTTTCGTAGGTGATGTGTTTGGTCCATCACTTGCAATTGAAGGTTTATTAGCATTTTTCATTGAGTCTACATTTTTAGGTTTATGGGTATTCGGTGAGGATAAATTACCGAAGCGAATTCACCTTTTATGTATTTGGCTCCTTTCAATTGGAACAATGTTATCAGCATTTTGGATTTTAACTGCAAGTGCATTTATGCAATCGCCAGTAGGATATGAAATGGCAGCAGATGGACGTGCACAAATGAATGATTTCTTAGCAATCATTCAAAACCCACAATTATGGGTACAATTCCCGCATACCATTACAGCGGCAATTGCAACTGGTGCATTCTTTATTGCAGGTGTGAGTGCATGGAAAATAACGAAAGCGCAAGAAACGGAAGTGTTTAAAAAATCATTCCGCATTTCTATCATTGTTGGAACACTTACAACTGCGCTAGTATTATTCTTCGGTCATGCGCAAGCGCAACAATTAATTAAGACACACCCAATGAAAATGGCAGCAGCTGAAGCATTATGGAATACGAGTGAAGATCCAGCGCCATTTACAGTATTTGCGAAAATTGATGCAGAGAAGAAAGAAAATTCGTTTGAAATTCAAATCCCTTATATGCTAAGTCTATTATCATATGATAAATTTAGCGGTCAAGTAGAAGGGATGAATCAAATTCAAAAGCAATATGAAGAAAAATATGGGCCTGGAGATTATATTCCACCAGTACACACGATGTTCTGGAGTTTTAGAGCGATGGTAATGAGTGGAACATTTATGCTTCTTCTAGGAGCGTACGGATGGTTCTTATCAAGAAAAGATCGATTAGTTGAAAAAACTTGGTATTTAAAATTAATGGTGTATGCAATTTCACTACCGTTTATCGGTAATACAGTAGGATGGATTATGACTGAAATGGGACGTCAACCTTGGGTAGTTTTCGGTGTTATGAAAACGGAAGATGCTGTATCTCCAAATGTTACGTTCGGAGAAGTGCTATTCTCTTTAGTTTCGTTCACATCATTATATTTAATTATAGGTGGAATTACAGTTTACTTATTCGTTCGTATTATTAAAGGACATGAGAATAAGAAAGCGAAACAGGATTCTCAAAGCCATGATCCATTTGATAAGGAGGATGAGTATGTTATCTCTTAATGAGTTGTGGTTTATTATTATTGCAATTTTATTCGTAGGTTTCTTTGTTCTTGAAGGTTTCGATTTCGGTGTAGGTATAGTTTCAAGGTTTTTAGGAGAAAACGATTTAGAGAAAAGAATATATTTAAATACAATTGGTCCATTCTGGCACGCGAATGAAGTATGGCTTGTTTGTGCAGGTGGCGCTATGTTCGCAGCATTCCCGCACTGGTATGCAACTTTATTTAGCGGGTTTTACATTCCGTTTGTATTTATGCTTCTCGCTTTAATTATACGAGGTGTTTCTTTTAAATTCCGTGCGAAAATAGATAATCATAAATGGAAAGGTTTTTGGGATTGGGGTATGTTTTTAGGGAGTTTACTACCTCCTATCCTTTGGGGAGTTGCCATTGCTAACTTTATGGTAGGTATTCCAATTGATGAGACTAAAAATGCTGTAGGTGGATTCTTACAATTACTTCATCCATTTGCGTTACTTGGAGGAGTTATGTTTCTTCTGTTATGTATTGTTCACGGATTGCAATTCCTTACTATACGTACAACAGGTAAGTTAAGAGAACGTGCACGTATTGCTGCGTTGAAAATTGCACCACTTGCAATTATAGCACTTCTTATTTTTGCCGGTGTAGGGTTATGGAAAACAGATATTTTCACTGGTCATGGTACAGAGTGGATTATGGTTCCAATCGGAGCTTTTGTAGCGTTATGTGCGTCAACATTATTAAACAAAAGAAGAAGAGATGGTTGGGCTTTCTTTATGACAAGTTTAACAATCATTTTACTAAGTGCAAGTGTGTTTGCTGGCATGTTCCCACGTGTCTTAATTAGCTCGTTAGGGTCAATATACGATTTGACAATTTATAATGCAGCATCAGGCGATTATGCACTAAAACTGATGACGTATTTTTCAATTGCTATATTGCCATTTGTTTTGGGAAGTCAAATATGGAGTTTCTATGTGTTTAGACAACCTGTTAAGTCAGATAAAGATTTGGAGTACTAATGAAAAGAAAAAGAGGACTTCCGTCGTATCCTGGTAGCCGAGTTTTATATGTAGTGCTAACAATCATTAGCATGTTAGAAGCTTTTAGTATTATTGCACAAACAGTGTTTTTAGCGAGGGCTATTACGTTTTTATTTCAGGGAGAAGCAGTGCAATCTATGTTAAATGAAACTGTTTATTTTGGAATCACGTTTGCAGTACGTCATTTGCTAGTTCGAATGTCACAAATATTAGTGGAACGTTTCGCTGAAAAAACAGGATCGCTACTGAGAAAACAATTAATAGAGGCGTATTTCACATTAGGGCCACGGTATGTTCAAACTGTTGGAACAGGTCATCTGGTTACCTTATCGATAGAGGGTATTGAGAAATTTAAAACATATATTGAATTAACAATTCCTAAAATGATTAGAAGTAGTATCGTACCAGGACTAATTGTACTATATGTTTTTACACTAGATATTGAGTCAGGAATCATTTTAGTTGTAACGATTCCTATCGTAATTATTTTTATGATCCTACTAGGATTAGCAGCGCAGAAAATGGCGGATAGCCAATATGAAACATATCGTGTTCTTTCTAATCATTTTGTAGATACGCTAAAAGGATTAGAAACATTAAAGTATTTAGGTCAAAGTAAACAACACGAAGGAAAGATTGAAAAAGTAAGTAAAAGATATAGAAAAGCAACGATGCGTACTTTGCGGGTTGCTTTTCTTTCTTCATTTGCATTAGATTTCTTTACGAGTTTATCAATTGCATTTGTAGCGGTCGGATTAGGGATACGTTTAATAGATGGAACAATTGTACTATTGCCAGCCCTTACGATTTTAATTTTAGCTCCGGAATACTTCTTACCGATTAAACAAGTTGGAGCAAATTATCATGCTACGTTAGATGGACAACTTGCAATGGAGCAAATAGAAGAGATTTTACAGCGACAAAAAGAAATAGGGAAGAAAGAATCTAATGTAGACTTAATATGGAATTCAACTAGTAACTTGAAATTACAAGATGTAAAAGTAAAGAATGATGAATCTGAAAAAGCTATATTAGAGGGAATTGATTTTACTTGGAAAGGCACTGGCGCTATAGGTGTAATTGGTGAAAGTGGGGCAGGGAAATCGACTTTAATCGACGTATTAGCAGGGTTTTTAACTCCTTCGGGTGGAAAGATGATTGTAAATGGTGTGGAAATTGACGGGTCTACTCGTGAAGAGTGGCAAAAGAATATTGCTTATATTCCGCAGCAACCTTATATTTTCCCGCTTTCATTAAAAGATAACATTTGTTTCTATGAAACAAATACAACTGATGAAGAAGTGGAAAGAGTTATTAATGAAGTCGGTCTTCGTTCACTTGTTACATCGCTTCCAAATGGAATGTATGAAAGAATTGGAGAAGGTGGGCGTATGCTGAGTGGCGGACAAGAACAACGTGTCGCAATGGCACGAGCCCTTTTAAGTAAAAAGCCAATTATTTTATTAGACGAGCCTACAGCACATCTTGATATTGAAACTGAATTTGAAATAAAGCAAGCGATGTTACGTCTGTTTGAAGGTAAGTTAGTATTTCTTGCAACGCATCGTCTTCACTGGATGAAACAGATGGATCATATTTTTATTTTAAATAAAGGGAAAATGATAGAAAGTGGAACGTATGAAGAGCTTTTAAAGAATGAGGCATTACATTTTCCTAGGAAAGAGAGGGGATAGAGATGAGTAACTGGATTAAACCGTATATACAGCAAAATAAAGGTAGAATGACTGTAACTATTTTCCTTGGTCTTCTTGGAGTTAGTTCAGGGGCGATGTTACTTTTTATTTCAGGTTATTTAATCTCTAAATCTGCTCTTAGACCAGAAAATGTAATGGCAGTTTATGTACCTATCGTTGCAACACGTGCGTTTAGTATAGGACAAGCGGTATTTCATTATTTAGAGCGTTTAGTTGGACACGATGTTGTATTACGCATATTAGAAAAGATGAGAACGAAACTATATGGGATAGTAGAACCACAGGCGTTATTTTTCCGTTCGCGATTCCAAACGGGTGATATGTTAGGGGTATTATCCGAAGATATAGAACATTTACAAAACCTATATTTACGTACAATATTTCCTAGCATATTAGCATTAGTCGTATATAGCATATTCGTACTTGTTATCGGTACATTTGACGTAGTGTTTGCACTTATTGCAGCATGTATGTTGGCTATTATCGTTTTTCTTCTTCCATTTATATCATTACTTTTAATGAAGAAACATCATGTTACTTTAAAGCAAGGAAGAAACCGTTTGTACCAACAACTAACAGATGCTGTTTTTGGATTATCTGATTGGCAAGCAAGTGGTAGAAAAGATGAATTCATTGATAAGTATGTAGAGCAAAATGATCAGTTGTTAAAAATTGAGAAAAGAATGAAGCGCTGGAATCATATTCGGGACAGTATCATTCAATTAGTAGTAGGGATTGTAGTCATTTCAATGATCATATGGACTGGAAATGAGGTGGCAAGTGAACAGATTGCACCTACTGTTATTGCAGCTTTCGTCTTAATGACGTTATCTGTCACAAACGCGTTAATTCCTCTTTCAGATGCTATCGATCGAATTCCATCATATGTAGAATCTGCACATCGTCTCAATCAAGTAGAAGGTAATGGTGTTTTACAGGATGAAAAGGAATTACCTAGAGATAAAGATTATATTGCATCTAAACATATAGACATTGAATTAAATCATGTATCGTATAGTTACCCACATAGTAATGAAGTTGTATTGAAAGACGTATCATTACAAATAAAAGCAGGAAAAAAAATCGCCATTTTAGGAAGAAGCGGAACTGGAAAATCTACTTTGTTAAAATTGTTAACAGGTGCACTAAGCCCATTACATGGTGAAGTTTTATTGAATAGTGAACATGCTCATACGAATCTTTTATCAAAATATATTTCTGTATTGAATCAAAAGCCGCATTTATTTGATACGACAATTGGAAATAATGTGCGAATCGGCAAACCAGAGGCTACGGATGAAGAGATATGGAAAGCTTTAGAGAAAGCACAATTAGCTTCGCATATTGCTACTCTTCCAGATGGATTACAAACGAAAATGCATGAGATGGGAAAAAGGTTTTCTGGCGGGGAGAGACAACGAGTTGCTTTTGCTAGAACGCTAATGCAAGAAGCACCAATCATTGTACTAGATGAACCTACAATCGGCTTAGATCCAAAGACAGAATTATCTTTAATAGAAACGATGTTTTCTGCAACGGAAGAAAAGACAGTAATTTGGATTACGCACCATCTTGTAGGAATTGAGCATGTTGATGAAGTAATATTCCTTGATCGTGGTCAAATTGTGATGCAAGGTAGTCATGAACAACTTCTGAAAGAAAATGAGAAGTATCGAAGACTATATGAGTTAGATAAAGGAATATAGTTTGAATAAGTAATAATTGTAAAAATAGCTACGCCTAATGGTGAAGCTATTTTTTATTTTGAAATGATTATTTTATTCTTTTTTTTGATGGATGGCAAATGTATAGGATTGTTACGAATGAAAAATGAATTTCATATTATACATATAATGGAGGGGATATACGTGAAGGAGCAGTATAAAATTATTGTTTTAAGTGATGAATTATCAAGGGAGAAGATTCAAAATACATTAGACAAAAATAAATGTAAAACAATCGTTCATCTTGTAGACGTTTCAGCTATTGTTCAAATAGAAAATTCTTTTCAATATATAGTCATTTGGAGAATGGACGCAGAAAAACTTACAAATGAATTGATAAATAGGGGCGTGCAAAGTTCAAAAATTATTAATTTAACAAAATACATGTATGAATGGAGGAATAAATTAATTTCTATCTATCAAATAAATCCGGATCTTATGTCTTTATATATTGCTATGAAAAAAGCAAAGAGTGATCCAACGTATGAATTGTTTGCGACAGGTTTATCTTACCCGCATTGTGGTATAAGTACGGAGATCCTCTCAAAAAAGTCAATAAAATTTACACTTCCATCGCAAGACCTGTACTATGATTATTTAATAGCGTCACAACTGCTATCAAACGATCATTCCTTTCAATATTGTTTGATAGGAATAGCCTATTTCTCTTTTTACTTTGACATGTCGTTATCATCTGAAGCATATAGAATTCACAAAGTATATTATCCATTGTTTCAAGATGGTCATCATACTGTAGTTCACTCTCCTCTACCCACTGATGGATTCTCCCATCTAAATACTCCGAAACCACTTCTTTCTATTTTTAATTTGCATTTTGAATATATTTTATTAGATAAACTAAAAGATGAATCATTGATACTGCCCTGGATAAATGCTGAATGGAATACTACTCCTCTTCATATTCCTTTTGAAGAACACGGGAAAATAAGAGCGGCTTCACATGCTAAATTGGCGTATCCTCAAACTTTAGTTGAAAATAAAATAATTTTTAAAAAATATTTAGAATTACTGTTAAAACATGATATAAAACCACTAATTGTTGTATTTCCTGTTACTTCACATTATTTCAATTGTAGTAGTAAGAAATTAAAAGAAGATTTTTATAATGTTATGAACGATTTTCAATCTCAATATTCTTTTCAAATTATAGATTTATTTGATTCACCATTATTTTGCGATGATGATTTTTATGATAGTGATCATATGAATAAAAAAGGTGCAAATAAAATGTCCATGTTATTAAATATGTTTATTCAGGAACGAAAAGTATGATAATTTGTTTCATGTTTGCATAAAAGTATATAGGCTCCATACAGTTAAAGTAATGTGATTTTTGTGTCGCGTATATAAATAATATGCGAAGAGGTGAGAGAGTTAAAATGAGAACTCGTATTGAAAGAACTGAAGAGGTGGTAGAGCAACTTCCGTTGGTAAGTGTATTAATTCCTACGTATAATCGTCCTCGTTACTTTGAAAAGGCGCTATGTAGTGTGTTAGAACAAACGTACCCTAATATAGAAATTATAGTTGGAGATGATAGCACGAATGATGAAACAGAAAAAGTGTTACAAAAATACTTATGTGATCATTCAAATATTATTTATATAAAAAACAGATCAACTCTCGGACAATTTGAAAATGCGCTCATGTTATTTAATGAAGCGAACGGTGAATATATAAATTTTTTAATGGATGATGATGTATTTCATGTGAATAAAATTGAAAAAATGATGAAGTATTTTTTCGATGATTTAGATAATGAAATTAAGCTTGTAACATCTCATCGTCAAGTCATTGATGATAAAGGGAAAGAGCTACGACATATTTATTCGACTGTCCGTTTATTTGAAGAGGATACCATTATAGCGGGAACAGAATTAGGAAATAAGGTAATTGTGGATCAAAAAAATTATATTGGAGAACCGACAACAGTTTTATTTCGTAAAAATGATTTACAAGAACCGTTTGGGATTTTTGATAAGAGGCGGTATTTATGTAACGTAGATATAGCTTCATGGTTATCTTTATTAAGTAAAGGAAAAGCTGTATATATAGCAGAGACACTTAGTTACTTTCGATTACATCCAGATCAACAGTTAAATGAATCTAATAAAATGATGGATGGATTAGAAGATTTTTCACATAGTATTTTAGCAGGAGAAAAATATGGTTTCTTATCTAACGAAAAAGAGTTAGATAAAGCGATAACTAATTTTCTAGATTATGCAAGAAGGATAGTTCCATCATCAATATTATATACATTAGACTATTATCAAAAAATTAAAGAAAAGAAAATAAACATAGAAAAGAAAAAACAACATATAAATAATAATTCGCCTTTACCGAAAGTAAGTATACTGATTCCTGCGTACAATAGGCCGTATTACTTGGAATTGGCGCTTAACAGCGCTCTGAATCAAACATATGAAAATATTGAAATTATTATTTCTGACGACAGTACAAATAATGAAGTCAATGCGATGATTCAACCGTATTTACGTGAATATGAGTGTATTACATATGTTAAAAATGAAACTCCGTTAGTTGCTGAAAACTTTAATAAGTGTATAGAACTTGCGAACGGGGATTATATAAACTTTTTATTAGATGATGATTTATTTCATCATGAAAAGATCGAGAGAATGATGAAATACTTTTTGACGTTAGAAAATATTTCATTTGTGACGTCTTATCGTGAACTGATTGATGAGAACGGAGAGATATTACCACCTTCAACTTTGAATATGAAAATTGCGAAAGAAACTACACTTTTTGAAGGAAAAGAGTTAGGGAATTACATATTGAAAAATTTAAAAAATATAGTGGGTGAGCCGACAACTGTTCTATTTAATCGAGATATGTTTGAAGGGAAGTTTGGGTATTTTAAAGGGAAGGCTTATTCTGCTATTAATGACATTGCAACTTGGTTAGATATGATGAGGAAAGGGAAAGTAGTTTATATAAAAGAGCCTCTTAGTTATTTTAGACAACATAGTGGACAAAATCAAAAACAAATGCATTTTATTTTAATGACAATTGACGAGTGGATTGAATTAATTATAGATGCATATAATAGTGGTTTTTTAAGTTCTGAGAGGGATTATAAAGAGAGCCTATCTTATTGTCTAGAAAATGCAGGATTTATAGTTAAGGATGCAGTAAGAAATGGAGAAGTAGATCAAATTTATAACGAAAAGATTAAAAAAGGATTAAACAAGCTAGTTGCTCATATGTTTGAGAAAGAATCTTGTTATTGTCAATATTGCAATCAACAATTTGAAAAATTTTTACCTTGGCCAGCACATTATGATTTTCCGAAATATAAATTTGAGATGTGGAATAAAGATACAGGGATATGTCCAGTTTGTAGTTCAATGGATCGTGAAAGATTGTATCGTGCGTACATTGAAACGGAAACGGACTTGTTAAGTAGAAAATATACTATGCTTCATATTGCACCTGAAGCAAATTTAAGGGATTGGTTTAACGAGTATAAAAATATTACGTATGTATGTGGGGATATAGAACCAAAGGATCCATTAATGAAGGAAATTGATGTTACAAGTATTACATATGATAGTAATACGTTTGATGTAATTTTATGTAGCCATGTATTAGAACATGTTCTTGACGATGATAAAGCAATGCGAGAGTTATATAGGGTTTTAAAACCAAATGGATGGGGAATTATTCAAGTACCAATTGTAATGAATGTAGATTCTATTATAGAGAATAAATTAATTGTAACACCACAATTGAGAAAATTAGCTTTTGGTCAAGAAGATCATGTGAGAATTTATAATCAATCGGGATTCATTCAACGATTAACGAATGCAGGATTTAAGGTGGAATTATATAACATAGCTGAAAGACAAGGAATGAAAAGTGCGAGGAAATTTGGATTATCTGAAACAGATATGCTCTATATTGTCCGAAAATGATAGGAAGGAATAAATAGATATGGAGAATATTCCTTTTTTACGTGCTTCAACTGTACCAGTAATTGAGTATTTAGATGAATTGAAGGAAATTGATGCATCGCACATATATACGAATTATGGACCTATAAATCAACGTTTTGAACAAACAATTATGTCGGGATTTTTTCAGAACAGGGGAGCTGTTACAACAGTAGCAAACGCAACGTTAGGGTTAATGGCGGCCATTCAACTTAAGAAAAGAAAAAAAGGAAAGTATGCCCTCATGCCTAGTTTTACATTCCCTGCAACTCCATTAGCGGCTATTTGGTGTGGGTTGGAACCTTATTTTATTGATATTTCAATAGATGATTGGTATATGGATAAAACAGTACTCTGGGATAAGATTGAAGAATTAAAAGAAGAGGTTGCGATTGTTGTCCCGTACGCAACTTTTGGCTCATGGATGAACTTAGAAGAATATGAAGAATTAGAGAAAAAAGGTGTTCCGGTTGTCGTAGATGCGGCACCGGGATTTGGATTAATGAATGGAGGGATGCATTACGGTCAAGATTTTAGTGGAATGATCATATATAGCTTTCATGCAACAAAGCCTTTCGGAATTGGTGAAGGAGGGCTCATATATAGTAAAAATGAAGAAGATATACAACATATTAAAAGAATGGGGAATTTCGGATTTGATACAAATCGTGAATGTACGATGATGGGGTTAAATTGTAAAATGTCTGAATATGCGGCCGCGATTGGGATTGCAACTATGAAAAAATGGGATGACAAATTAAAAGAACGCACCCGTATTTCTGAATGGTATAAACAATTGTTACAAAGTAATGGGTTAATGAAAAAAGGGTGGCAACTCCAAAAGACAGAAGCAGTTATTCAGCAATTTATGCCTATTCTTTGTCCGGAAGAAGTTCGCAACAAACAAGTAATAGAAGACCTGAAAAAACAGAAAATAGAAGCTAGATTATACTTTTCGCCCTCTTGCCACCAACAAGTTCTTTTTAGAAACTATAAGTCTACAGATTTAACAAGAACGAATAAAATAGCAAAACGAATAGTAAGTTTGCCTTTATGGGAAGGAATGACGAAAGAAATAGTAGAACAAATTGTAATCTGTTTAGGACAGAAGGTGGTGTCGGCAGATGAATAGTTTTTATAGTCAAGAAGAGCTAAAGAAAATTGGATTTTTATCTGTTGGGAAAAATGTATTGATTAGTAAAAAAGCAAGTATATATAATCCAGGTGTTATATCAGTTGGTAATCATGTAAGAATTGATGATTTTTGCATTTTAAGTGGCAAAATCACAATTGGAAGTTATTCGCATATATCAGCGTATACAGCGTTATATGGAGGGGAAGTTGGAATTGAAATGCATGACTTTGCAAATATATCAGCTAAAACCTTAGTATATGCGGTACTTGATGATTTCAGTGGAAATACTTTAATGGGGCCAACTGTCCCGAATCAATATAGGAATGTGGAAACAGAAAAAGTTATTTTTAAAAAACATGCGATTATTGGCGCTGATTCTATTATTTTTCCAAATGTAACTATAGGAGAAGGCACAGCAGTAGGTGCGATGAGTATGGTGAAAGAGAGTTTAGAAGATTGGTATATTTATGCTGGAGTTCCCGTAAGAAAAATAAAACCTCGTCAAAGAAAGATGCTGGAGTTAGAAATTGATTTTTTAAAAAACATTCATTCTTAACAAAAAAGAAGGAATGTTTTTTATTTTTATGGTGCAGCAGAGTGTGTATATAAACGTATTATGTTTTAAATTTTGCTGACCAAGGCAATACTGAGCCATAGTGAATGTAAAGTTGGAGGGCGAGCGTATATGTTTGATGAGGATGGGATTGTTTTAATTATGGAACCGGCTGATGAAAGAAATTTGAGGAGATTTATTTTTTCAGTACCAAAGTCAGTGTATGAAAAGAAGGAGCTTACATTACACTATGGAACAGCTATAGGACAAGGATATACGGATATAATTGAAGATATTATTAGCGTACATATAGAAGTAGATGTTGTAACAGTAATCGGGCATGTAAGAGGGTAAATAGCTATTTGAAAAAAGGTTATAAGTAATGTAGCTAGAAGTTAGGATAGAGAAACTTACAGACAATTACAGACAATTATAAAGACGAAGGGAGCCTAAAATGAAAATAAAATCAACTTTAGTAGTATTTATAGTTACAATTGGCTTAATGGGATGTTCGCTAGTAGAACAAGGAAAGAACTCCATAGATTATGCTCAAAAAGCGACAGACTATGTAAATGAAATAAGTGCGTTTGCAAATGATGCACCAGCATTAGCTGAAAAAGCCGTTAATGATAGCGAAGCCCGGAAAGAATTAGAAACGAAGCTTAGTGAAATTAAACAAGATATACCCGCTTTTAATGAATTAACACCGCCTGATGTAGCAAAGGATCTTCATCAGCAAATCGTCGGATATAACGAAAAGTTAAATACGTTAATTGATACGGCGATGACAAAAATAGAAGAAGGGAAAGTGAATGTAGAAGAGTTTAAAAACTCGGAGCTTATGCAGACGGTAGATCAAGTTCGAGATTTGAAAGAGAAGGTGCAAAATTTAGGTCAATAGTAAAAGGCTCCGTTTGTGATAAACGGAGCCTTTTACTATTGGATACAATAAACGATTACACCAACGATAATAATCATGTTGCCGATGAGTTTACGTTTCGTTATTTTTTCACCTAGGAAATACCAACCGAAAATTAATATGATGATATAACTTAAGGATTCTAATGCTGATGCTTGTTTTAATGCCATGCCCTTCATGGCGATAACATTTAATCCAGCGTTAATTACAAATAAAGAGTAGCCGATAATAACATAAGGATTCACATATTCTTTTATTCTAGAATCGTATTGTTGCAAAGTAGCTTTTTTTAATAATATTTGTGAGTAATTAGCTAAAATTATCCCGAAAATAAATAATAACATATAACTATTCATCTTTTGTCACCACCACAATTCCGACGATAATAATAGCTGCACCAAGTAAATGATTCCACTGAATCGTATCTCCAAATAGAAATACTGACCAAAGCATTGACCATAGTATAATAATCCCGCGATGTGAATATGCTTTTGATATTTCGAAATGTTTAATTACTTGTTGCCATAAAATTGCATATCCAAATAAAAGTATAACTAGTCCGAAATAAGCAATAAAAAATGAGATGGAAGCAATGGGAAATTTAGCCGCCCATTTCATGTAAACCATAATGATAGAATATATCAAAAAAGCTACATGTAAAAATAAGTAATTTTTAATAGTTGGTTTCATTTATTCACTCTCTTTTGCATATAAATATATATTTATACCTAATTTTTCTAATGATAGATATTGGAACGTATTTAGTTTAATCTTTCACATTCCAAATTATATAGTAACATGGCTTTTATTGTAAAACAATAAAAGCCATGTATTCATTTTTTCCAAGATTCTATAATATGTATCGTTTTATTTGTTGCATCTGAATACCCAATCATTATTTTAGGGTTATTTAGAAAAGCATCATAATCAATATAAGGTAATAAGGAATTTGAATTCATGCCACCAATTGTTGACATGATACAAGAAACATTAGGATTTCTTATTAAAGCATTTAGTTCCTCAGCACGCTCTTGTATACTACCCGAACGATAATAATCATATCGACCTGTTAGTGAACCTTCTAATATATGAAATCCTTTCTGTTGTAAGTAAGATTTCGCTCGTTCAAATCTTTTAGGAGAAGTGTAGGTTACTGGAGAAGAAGGTGAGTAAATCCCAATTGTGTCTCCGTATTTTAATGATTTTGGAAGTGGCATTTGTATGAATCCCTTCTATTAATAGTTTTATTCATAAGGATTTGTCATTGAATATTCTTATATTTCGGTATTGTTATTGTAACATACATGCATTGAAATAATAATTGCTGTAGATGAATAAATATGCTTTTTACCTTGACGATATAAAGGGAAAGTTGTTATGGTTAAATGTGAGTGTATAAAAGGTTTGTTAAAGGAGTTTTGAAATGAAGCGGTTAAAATGGGGAAGGCTGACAGTCCTATTAGTCATTGTTTTAGGGATATGTTGGTTCTTATTCCAAGGAACTCAAAAGAGTGCAACAAGTATAGAGGGACAACCTTTACAAGTGGCAGAACTACCTAAAACAGAATTAGTTGAAAAAGTAGTCCCACCAAAGTACATACCACCGGAAATTGATGCAAAAGCAGCTATGATTATTGATGCGAGTAATGGAGATATTATTTATCAACATAATGAAAATGAGGCTTTTGCGCCAGCAAGTATGTCTAAGATGATGACAGCATATCTTCTATTAGAAAATGTACATAATGGGAAAGTTCGCTGGGAAGATCCGGTGAAAATGAGTGCGAAAGCGGCACAAACAGAGGGAGCGAGAATCCCAGTACAAGTTAATGACACATTAACTGTTAAAGATTTATATCATGCATTAATGATTGAGTCAGCTAATAATTCAGCTGTGGCTTTAGCAGAACATATGGCAAAATCGGAGAAAGATTTCGTTCAGCTTATGAATGCAAAAGCGAAACAGTTAAAAATGTCGGAACATGCTAAATTTGCAAATGCTTCTGGATTACAAGAGCCCGATGGAAGTGAAACAAAAATGACGGCTGGTGATGTAGCAAACTTGGCGTATCATCTTATAAAAGATTACCCAGAAATATTAGAAGTGACTCACTTACGTCAAAGTCAGTTAGCATTTAATAATATTAATGTTATAAGTACAAATGATATGTTAAACAAAAATAATAAAGCTTTATATATAGAAGGAATAGACGGATTAAAAACAGGATTTACAGATAGCGCAGGGTATTGTTTTACGGGTACAGCAAAACAAGGTGATACTCGTATTATTACAGTTGTTATGGGAACAAAAGGTAAAACAAAGCGTTTTACAGAGACGAATAAGCTAATGTCTTATGCATTTGGCTTAGTTAATTAAGTGAAATACTGAGTTGGATCACATATAAGAAAGGCAATTTGTTGTTACGTACTATCGGTAACAACAAATTGCCTTTTATTTTTTAGCACTAATAAAGTAAAAAGGTAAAAAATGTGAGTGTTATTATTTGAGTTTATTATTGTTTGTTTATATTATAAAGTTAGAAACTTATTAATGATAAGTTTTGAGGGGCATATGATGTGTACATAGGAAAAAGCCTCAAATGAAAATTGGAGGGAATTATGATGGCAAAAGATTTTTACTCAGCAATTGAAGACAGAAGATCTATTTACGCAATTAGTAAAGAACAAGTAGTTTCTGATGAAAAAATTCAAGAAGTGATTTATCATGCTGTAAAACATACACCTTCAGCTTTTAACTCTCAGAGTGCTCGCGTTGTCGTCTTGCTTGGGGAACAACACGATAAGTTACGGGATATTACGAAAGAAACGTTACGAAAAATTGTACCTGAAAATAACTTCGCTTCTACGGAAGAAAAAATGAATGCATTTAAAAGTGGTTATGGAACAGTTCTATACTTCGAAGATAGTGAAGTGGTGGAACAACTGCAAGAAAAATTTGCATTATACAAAGAGAACTTTCCAATTTGGTCTCAGCAATCCTCTGGAATGTTACAATTTGCAATTTGGACAGCTTTGGAAATTGAAGGGTTTGGTGCTACATTGCAACATTACAATCCATTAATTGATGAAGAAGTGAGAAAAGAATGGGGAGTTCCAAAAAATTGGAAGCTTATTGCGCAAATGCCGTTTGGTAAACCGGTTGTACCTGCAGGTGAAAAAGAATACCAGCCTTTAGAAAACCGTGTGAAAATTTATAAATAATGTAGGAACAAGTGGGGGAATTGTTTATCCCACACTAATTATTATTTGAACCAATCGGGGTTTTGCTACTTATAAAAAGGTGAACAGGGATACAACCTGTTCACCTTTTTATAAGTAGTAAGGATTTTTTTGATAGGAATTTTTCATCTGATTTTTTAATTCGTTTTTACGTGTTTCAATAGTTGATATTTTTTGTAAGGTAATAATTGAAACGAATTGAAAAAAAGCATAGTACAGTTCTATATTTTTATTTATAGGATCATCTATTATGTTTTTCATAAATATACCTCCCTTTTGATTCCACTATTTGCAAGCAATAAAACGCTCATCTTAAAATTCAATTGCTTTCCGTGTAGGGTAAATAAAATGTGTATAGATTAAAACGCTACTATATATATGATAATATAAATACCCTATAAATTCCATAGACAGTTAAAAATGGGTAGCGGAATGTGTATTTTCGTCAAATTAGAACAGAATTTTTGAAGTTAAATCTTACAAATCGTCAAATCTTTTAAAAGCGATAGATAGTATCAAAAATAGTTTTCTAAAAATATTATACTATTGATAAAAAAAGTGTTTTTTGTCATGATAAGAGTATACTTCATAGGAGGAACTATAATAGGAAATACATTCTTTGCATTGTGTTAGATGAATAGATTTTTTTAATTGGATAGAAAATATATACTGAGATAATGAATGGTATGTCGAATTTTCAATAAAATACATAAGGAATATAAAAAAAGCATTGCAAAAAGAGTAAGTTTAATGGTAAAGTTCACATGAAGTTCACACGGATTTCACTTCGCTCGTTTAAAATGAACTCTGTGTGAAAAATAAAACTCTTGTTAAAAAATGGAACTTAATGAATATTTTACTTTGATAATATTGTAAAGTATTAAGTTTATAAGTTTTTTTTAAGAGGATAGTAGGGAAAGGAAGTAAAGACAACTTATGAAAAAAGTAATCGCAGGTTTAGCAGCAGCTTCAGTAGCAGGTGTTGCAGTTCCAGGTATGGATTCTGCTCATGCACAAGTTTCAAACGAAGCGCTAAAAGAAATTAATGGACAAACTCAAACACAAACGACTGTAACTGAAACAAAAACTGTAGAAACAAAATCTGACTTAAAATACACAGTAACTGCTGATGTATTAAATGTTCGTTCAGGTGCTGGTACAGGACATAGCGTTATTTCTAAAGTAAAACAAGGTCAAGTACTACAAGTAATTGGACAAGAAAACGGTTGGTTCAAAGTAACTGTAAACGGTCAAACTGGTTATGTAAGTGGTGACTTCGTAACGACTGGTGGTAAAACAGGAGCTACTGTTCAACAAGGAACTGGTACTTACACAGTAAACGTTTCTTCACTTAACGTACGTACAGGCCCAAGTACATCTCATACAGTATTAGGCTCTGTAAATAAAGGTAAAACAGTACAAGTTGTTGGTGAAGTACAAGATTGGTTTAAAATCAACTTCAATGGTGGAACTGGATACGTAAGCAAAGACTTCGTAACAAAAGGTGGTTCTGCTGTATCTAACCAAACACAACAACCAACTACAAACAACAATACTACTACAGTTCAAACTGGTGGTTCTTATGTTGTTAACACTGGTGCTTTAAAAGTACGTACAGGCCCAGCTACATACAACGCTGTAATCGGTGGTGTAACAAACGGTACAGTATTAAACGTTACTGGCGCTGAAAATGGTTGGTACAAAATTAACCATAACGGCCGCACAGGTTACGTAAGTGCAGACTTCGTTAAGTTTGTAAAAGGCGGAGTAAACAACGTTACAAATAACAATAACGTTACAAATAACGTTCAACAACCAGGTAAAGACGTACAAAAACCAACAACTGGTGGAGATACATCTTCAATCGCTGGATTCGCTAGATCATTAAATGGTTCACCATACAGAACAGCTGGTACAACACCTGCTGGTTTTGATTGCAGTGGATTCATTCACTACGTATTAAATCAAACTGGTCATAAAGGCGCTCGTCAAACAGTTGCTGGATACTGGAGCTCTAAAACAAAAACTAGCAATCCACAACCAGGTGATTTAGTATACTTCCAAAACACTTATAAATCAGGTCCTTCTCACATGGGTGTTTACTTAGGAAACGGTCAGTTCATTAGTGCAGAAACTGATGCAACTGGTGTACGTATTAGTTCTGTGAGTAACTCTTACTGGAGCAAGCACCTATTAGGTTACACAAAAGCATACTAAGAAAAAGTAGATTATATACTTTTCGTATAGAGAAAAGGCTTTCCAGGGAAACTTGGGAAGCCTTTTTATAGTTTAATAAATTGGGATGTAATAGTTTTTACTGTAACTTCCCGTTTAAAAATCGAGCGTATAGATCATGAAAGTAGTTGGGGCGGAATAAGTTTGCTGCATGTCCTGCTAACGGTATTTCTTTATATAAAACGTTAGGAAGAATGGACTTTAAATCAAAAAGACAAGATTTATAGAGATGATCATGTTCGCCCATTACCCATAGAATAGGGTGGGGAAGTGATTTTAATTTAGATTTTAAATCGAATTCTAACCGGTGACGTAATGATTGAGCAATAATTGATGAATGTAATTGCAATCCGAACCGATAATAAATATTTCTTGAAATGACTGCGAACGGATTTGCCTTTAGTATGCCACTTGGAAAAATGGTATTTGCGTATTGAGAGAGCCATTTAGAGTAATCGTCTCCTCGCTTCTCCCAAAACTTTTGAAATACGTTATATAAAAGGGAAGGGTTATTATAATGTCCACCAATATGACAAATGCTCAAAACTTTTTCTGGATGCATTTGTGCAAAAATGGTAGAGATATAACAGCCGTAGCTTAAAGCGCAAATATGAGCTTTTTGAATGCCTTCTTTTTCGTATAAATTCAATAATTGATCAACGAGACGCTGTAATGAAAATTCGATAGCTTCTCCTTTATCATCGCCGTGACCTAATAAGTCATAAGTGATAATGTTGTAAGAGGCGGAAAATCGTTTATGCTCTTTTTTGAAAGCACGACGATTGCCGACTAAACCATGAATAAAAATAATTGTTTCCTTTTTAGAATGTATATTTGTTTGCAAAAAGGATACTCCTTTCAATAACTGGAGATTTATATAGTATTGTAAATTAGTTATCTATCATTCACATAGAACAATATTGAGTACCAGGTAATAATATCAGATATTTATATCTGTTGTAAAGATGAGTTTTTATGTATATTTTGTAAAAATAGAAAAAGTGTGTTTACATTCAGTTTACATTTGTATTGTATTCTATTTTTAGAAAGAACAGTTTTGTTTAACACGAGGAGATGACAGAAATGGAAGTTAGAAATGAAATAAAGAAAAAAGGGAGTTGGAGGCAGTTTTTACGCCTTATTCAAGATACAAATCCTCCGAAAGGGATTCTTGTTTTTGCGTTATTCATGAGTTTGCTTTCTACGGGAGCGAGTTTATTTATTCCGATGTTAACAAAAGGATTAGTAGATAATTTTTCACTTTCGTCAATTAGTACAGGACAAATTGTTGGGCTAGTTGCATTCTTTATTATGCAAACTATAGCTGCAGGATTATCTATATATTTACTAAATTATATAGGACAGAAGATTGTAGCCGGACTGAGAGAACGTTTGTGGAAAAAGGTACTTATATTGCCAGTATCTTATTATGATCAAAATAGAACAGGCGATACAATTAGCCGAATGACAAATGATACAGGTGTTGTGAAGACATTAATTTCTGAGCATTTGTCAAATTTATTAACAGGCGGTATTTCAATTGTCGGATCATTAATCGTATTATTTGTTTTAGATTGGAAAATGACACTTTTACTTTTAACGGTTATTCCATTATCAGTACTGATCTTAGTTCCACTAGGACGAAAAATGTATAAGATTTCAAAAGCACTTCAAGATGAAACTGCTTCTTTTACAAGTGTGCTAACGCAAGTATTATCAGAAATTCGTTTAGTGAAATCTTCGAACACAGAAAAAAGAGAATATGAAACTGGAAATAAAGGTATAGAGAAGTTATTGCAATTTGGTTTGAAAGAGGGAAAAGTGCAAGCGTTAATTTCACCAGTTATGTCGTTTGTTTTAATGGCATTGCTTGTTATTATCGTAGGATATGGCGGGATGCGAGTTTCTAGCGGTGCATTAACAACTGGGGAACTAGTAGCGTTTATTTTATATTTAGTTCAAATTATAATGCCGATGAGTCAATTATCTATGTTCTTTACACAATTCCAAAAGGCAATTGGTGCAACGGAAAGAATTAATACAATTTTAGAGTATGAAGTAGAAGATCATGAAACTGGTGTGAAAGTCACAAATGCTAAGCAACCAATTGTTCTTGAAAATGTACATTTCGAGTATAACGAAGAAGAGCAAGTGTTAAAGAATATTGATTTCACAATTGAATCAGGAAAAGTAACAGCGATCGTAGGGCCAAGTGGTAGCGGGAAAACGACATTATTTTCACTATTAGAACGTTTTTATGAGCCAACTAGCGGTGCTATTAAATTAGGGAAAGATGCAATTACGAACTATTCATTACAATCATGGCGACGTCAAATTGGTTACGTTTCACAAGATAGTCCGTTAATTGATGGAACGATTCGGGATAACATTTGTTACGGCGTTGAGGGAGAAGTGACAGATGAAGAAATTGAAAAAGTAGCAGCGATGGCATATGTGGATGCATTTATTCATGACTTGCCAAATGGATATGCAACAGAAGTGGGAGAACGTGGTGTGAAACTTTCTGGAGGACAAAGACAGCGAATTGCCATTGCCCGGGCGTTACTTAGAAATCCACAAATTCTTATGTTAGATGAAGCAACTTCTAGTTTAGATAGTAAATCAGAGTCTGTCGTTCAAAAGGCATTAAATAACTTAATGAAAGGCAGAACAACGTTAGTTATTGCACATAGACTTTCTACTGTAGTAGATGCAGATAAAATTATCTTTATAGAAAAAGGAAATCTTACAGGAAGCGGTACACATGATGAATTGTTACGCACACATGACATGTATCGTGAATTTGCAACGCAACAATTGAAAATTAAAGAGGGCGTATTATAAAATGAATCATCAGTGGGGCTTATACTCCGCTGGTGATTCATTTTTAAAAGTTATATAAAAGATGCTACGTAGAAAGGAGAGGTTTTCTTTGCTACCAAAAATTTTAATAGTAGATGACGATCCACATATTAGAGAACTTGTTTCTGTATTTTTAGAGAGGGAAGGATTTCAAACATATGAAGCAATTGATGGTCTAGATGCACTTCAAAAAATAGATGAAGTGAAAGTTGATATGGTTATTCTTGATATCATGATGCCGAATATGGATGGATTTGATGTATGTTTTGAATTAAGAAAATACTATGATATTCCGATTTTGATGCTAACTGCTAAAGGAGAAACATCTCAAAAAGTAAAAGGGTTTCATCTTGGTACGGATGATTATCTTGTAAAACCATTTGATCCGATAGAACTAGTAGTGAGGGTAAAGGCGTTATTGAAACGTTATCAAATTACAGTGTCGCAATCAATTCAAGTTGGAAATGTACTGTTAAACCGTAAAACATTTGAAGTTACAACTGGAGAACAAACGGTTACGTTACCGCTAAAAGAATTCGAATTGCTCTTTACTTTAGGTTCTAAAGCGGGAAGGACTTGTTCGAGAGAGCAATTAATTGAAGATGTATGGGGATATGATTTTGAAGGGAATGAGCGTACACTAGACGTTCATATAAATCGGTTACGTGAGAAGTTCCAAGAAGAGAAGTCGAAATTTAGTATTAAAACGATAAGAGGCTTAGGATATCGCTTAGAGGTAAGTAAATGAGAAGAAGAGAGCGAATGAATAAGGTGAAGATATTGAAAATAATTGGAGCGGTACTAGCTCTCTTTTCTTTTCTCACAATAATTTGGTCTATAGCCTTTTATGTATCATCAAGTGTAATAAATGCTCTTGAAATACAAGTATCACCTTTTGTTACTTTTTTAATTAGTGATATGGTCGGCTTTGTATTTATTGTTCTTATTTGGGTGTTGATTGGGGTATTAATGAGACCGAAGCGAGAGGCGATGATTTGGACTATTATTGAACCGATACAAAAAATTGCAAAAGGGGACTTCTCCGTAAAAATACGAAATGAAGAGAAATATGATGGAGAAATTGGTGTGCTCGTAAAAAGTATAAATGATATGACAGATGAACTAAATGCGATGGAGAATATGCGCCAGGAATTTGTTTCGAATGTTTCTCATGAAATACAGTCACCATTAACTTCTATAAAAGGATTTGCTAGAGCACTACAAGATACTAATCTTCCTGAGGAAAAAAGAGAGCATTATCTTACCATTATTGAAACAGAAACGACGAGATTATCTAAACTAAGTCAAAATTTACTGAAACTAACTCTTTTAGAGTCGGAAGAATATACACCAGAAAGAGTAACTTATCGATTAGATCAACAGTTAAAACAAATTGTATTAAATAGTGAACCGCTTTGGGCTGAGAAAGAAATTGAATTAGACCTTGATTTAGAAAAAGTGCATATAACTGCTGACCAAGAAAGTATGAGTCAAGTTTGGATTAATTTAATTCATAATAGTATTAAATTTACTCCAAGTAGCGGTACGATTTCAATCAAGCTAAAAGAATATGAGACATTAGTGGAAGTGCGTATACGTGATACGGGAATTGGTATATCCGAAGAACAGAAGCAACATATTTTTGAGCGTTTTTATAAAGCAGACTCTTCACGAAATCGTGCTTATGGAGGAAGTGGCTTAGGTTTAGCGATTGTGAAAAAAGTACTCGATCTTCATAAGGGGGAAATAAAAGTCGAGAGTGAGGAAGGGAAGGGTACGGAATTTATTGTGTGTATTCCTAAGTATAAAGAGAAATAGTGTTAGGGGCATATCTTCTAACACTATTTTTCTTTATACATACATTTACCATTGCTGCAGCTATACTGATAAGCTTTTCCTTCACTATTCATACGGTATGAGTAATCAGATTCTTTATCTTTTTTAAAGTCAACGTATGCTTCTGCACCGTTTTTATCATCATCAATATCAACGAATTGAACATGGCGTATAGAATAATCTTTCTTTTTACTTAAACCTCTTTCTTGCAAGTTTGTATGAATACCGTCTACTAACTCGTCAAACAATGACCAGTTTAAATTAAGATTTTCAAATGACTCAGTATGTCTTCCTACAATGCCGTTGTCTTGTATTATTTTATTATTATCGTATGTATAAGAGTATGTAAAATAAGGTTCGTCTTTATATACGACTTCCGCATAATAGCCGATATTATAAAGAGGAGTATATTTTCCGGTTATGCTTTGTATTTCTTTTTGCTTATATCCTTTTATAGTATGGAGATATTCGTTAGTATCTTTTTCTATTACTTTATAATGTAGTGGATTACCAAATATAAAGTACATAGCCAAAAATATGATGCATAGTCCGACTGCAGTTAGTGACAAGAACCACTTCTTTCTTTTCATACACATACACCCTTCTGTGTGGGATTTATTTCTATTTTACATGAATTATGGAAAAAACATGAGAATTATAAATAAAAAATTTCTGTAGTTACCTACAAGTAACCTACGCACATGAAAGTGCATCATTGCCTTTTTACATAAACATAGATACAATTTTAATATAATACATAACTGAGATGATTAAGGAGTGTTATACTTGGCAGAATTATTACAAGGCAAAAATGCTTTAATTACAGGTGCAGGTAGAGGGATTGGTCGTGCTGTAGCGATCGCTTTAGCGAAAGAGGGCGTAAATGTCGGTCTTTTAGCTCGTTCAGAAGAAAACTTAAAAGCTGTAGCGAAAGAAGTAGAAGCAGAAGGCGTAAAAGCTGTTATTGCGACTGCTGATGTTTCCTCATATGAAGAAGTGACTACTGCGATTGAGACGTTAAAAAACGGTTTAGGATCTATCGATATTTTAATTAATAACGCTGGTATTTCTAAGTTCGGTAAGTTTTTAGAACTAGACGTTGCTGATTGGGAAAAAATCATTCAAGTAAACTTAATGGGTGTATACTATGCAACTCGTGCAGCTTTACCAAGCATGATTGAACAACAATCTGGTGATATCATTAACATTTCATCTACAGCGGGACAAAAAGGTGCACCTGTAACAAGTGCATATAGTGCTTCTAAATTTGGTGTTCTTGGCTTAACAGAATCGTTAGCGATGGAAGTTCGTAAACATAACATTCGCGTAACTGCTTTAACTCCAAGTACAGTAGCAACAGATATGGCTGTAGATTTAGGATTAACTGACGGAAATCCTGAGAAAGTAATGCAAGCAGAAGATATTGCAGAGTTTATCGTAGCGCAGCTGAAATTAAATAAACGTACATTTATTAAATCAGCAGGACTTTGGTCTACTAATCCGTAAGGGATACATGTATAAACAAAAGAAGGGATATCTATTTTGTAATGAAGTAGATGTCCCTTCTTTATTTTTTGTATATGAGACAGAATTTTCGGTATAATCAAAAGTGGATAGTAGAAAAGCATGCTGACATTGCGCGTAGCAATATTGAACGCGCTAATTTGAATGATAGAGTTGAAGTGCGAACAGGATTAGCTTTAGATTCTTTACAACAAATAGAAAATGAGAAGTATGAACCATTTGATTTTATCTTTATAGACGCTGATAAAAAAATAACCCTGCTTATTTTGAATGGGCACTGAAACTATCACGCCCTGGTACTGTAATTATTGGGGATAACGTAGTACGTGAAGGAGAAGTTATTGACAATACGAGTAATGACCCTCGCGTACAAGGGATACGTCGCTTCTATGAGCAATAGCTACTGAACCACGTGTAAGTGCTACGGCGCTTCAAACAGTCGGAAGTAAAGGGTACGATGGATTTATAATGGCAGTCGTAAAAGAATAACGAAAGGAGATAAATAGAATGAAAAAGATGTTTGAAAAGTTATAACATGTATCGTATACAACGCAGTTAGCTCGTGGACCTCCAACGTACTTCAAAATATAAGTTTATATTAAAAATTGGAGGTTAGGAATAGATGAGAACTGAAAAAGAAATGCTGGACTTAATTATAAATACAGCAAAAGAGGATGAAAGAATTCGAGCTGTCATCATGAATGGATCGCGTGTAAATCCAAATGTGAAAAGAGATTGTTTTCAAGACTACGATATTATATATGTTGTAAAAGATATACGCTCTTTTACGTCTAATCATAATTGGATTCATAGGTTTGGAGAAATAATGATTGTACAAATGCCGGAAGAAATGTCAGTAGTTCCACCAGATGAAGATGGGAAGTTTCCGTATTTAATGCAGTTCATGGATGGAAATCGGATTGATTTAACACTAATTCCAGTTGAATTAATAAATCATTTCGTTGGGCAAGATAGTTTAAGTAAATTACTTCTCGATAAAGATAATTGTATGGAAGAATTTCCACCAGCAAGCGATAAAGACTACTTAATAAAAAAGCCTACAGAAAAAGAGTTTTTGGATTGCTGTAATGAATTTTGGTGGTGTAGTACGAATGTGGCAAAAGGATTATGGAGAGAAGAGCTTTCTTATGCGAAAGGAATGCTTGATGGTCCAGTGCGAGATATGTTCATCGTAATGCTAGAATGGCATATTGGTATGAAAACAGACTTTACAGGTAATGCAGGGAAGTTTGGAAAGCATTTTGAACAGTATATGGAAAAAGATATGTGGGAGCAATTTAAAAGAACTTTTTCTAATGCAGAATATGAAAACATATGGGAGTCATTCTTTGTTATGGGCGATTCATTTAGGGAAGTAGCGAATGAAATTGCTAACGCTTATGGATATCCGTACCCGCAAGGTGATGATGACAGAGTGACAAGTTATTTAAAACATGTGAAAGCTTTACCGAAAGATAGTACATCGATTTATTAATAATAGTAAGCAGTAAGACTGTCCAAATGACGGACAGTCTTATTTTTGTTTATGAATAACAATTTCTCTAACAAAGTGCAGAGGAATCACATATGAAAATTTAGGGAGGTTTTTATCATGTATTATTTTTATTCGCCACAAATGTTTACTCCATATCAATGGGGACTAGAACGAAAGGTTTCGTATGCTTATATGCCATATAACTCATTTTATTATGGAGACTATATAAACTCATTGCCGTACGCATATACCCCTCAAAATTGTGAAGTACAAATGAAAGCAGATGAGCGTGGATCGTGGACGCCATTTTCTTGGGTTGAAAAATATGCGTACGCATTTTCAGGACCGTACAATAAAGCGGAAGTTGCTCTTACATTTGATGATGGACCGGATTTAGAATTCACGCCAAAAATATTAGATAAGTTAAAACAACATAATGTAAAAGCGACTTTTTTCCTGCTTGGTGAAAATGCAGAAAAGTTTCCAAATGTAGTAAAGCGTATTGCGAATGAAGGGCATGTAATTGGTAATCATACGTATAGCCATCCTAATTTAGCGAAAGTAAATGAGGATGAGTACCATAATCAAATTATAAAAACGGAAGAAATATTAAAACGTATAGCCGGCTATGCTCCTAAATTTATACGCCCGCCGTATGGTGAAATACTTGAAAATCAATTGCATTGGGCAACTGAGAAAAATTTTATGATTGTACAGTGGAGTGTGGATACAGTTGATTGGAAAGGTGTAAGTGCTGATACGATTACAAATAATGTGTTAGGGAACTCATTTCCTGGTAGTATCATACTTCAACATTCAACTCCAGGTGGACATTTGCAAGGATCTGTAGAGGCGCTAGACAAAATGATTCCGCAGTTAAAAACGAAAGGAGCACGTTTTGTAACACTTCCAAGCATGTTTCAGACATCGAAAGAAAGAAAGTGAATGTGTTATGAATTGGAAAAAATAGGGTCGTATCGTATAATAAGAGTGTAAGTTAGGGGGGATATAATTGAGCTATGCATTAGTAAACATAGGAATGAGCATATTGATTGGTGTTATATTTATACTTGCTGCACTTATTCTTCGGAAAAATCCACCAACGGATATTAACGCTGCATATGGTTACCGTACGAAACGATCTATGAAAAATAAGGGACTATGGGATGCGGGGAACAGGTATAGCGCAGAAGTGATGAAACAAAATGGATTCATTATGATGTTGATAGGAAGTTTTATTAGTATACTGTTTAAATATCCCCATACAACGTTAGCGATAATAATCTTTATGCTAGTACTAATTATTCGCTTATTCATACGAGTAGAGAAAAAGTTGAAGACACTTGAGCAATAATGAAAAATAGGACTCCCGACCGATATTAGTAGGGAGTCCTATTCTATTTACAAATCATTATTTTTTAGTAATTCTTTTCCTTGCTCTATAACAAATTCATAGTATGCAATATCATATGGATAAATATCTTCAAATGTTATCGTTATCGGCTTATTGTTTAAAACAGAAATAGCTGTAAAAGATGAAATCTCTCTTTTTAATAGTTGTAGAAAAGAAGTTGCATGTACTTTCATCACATCATCTACTTCTTCACCTGGTGCGAATGGAAGTGGATTGATGACATTGTGGAAATACATATGACAAAACTCGCGATCTGTAAGATTTGAAATTTCATAATCTATTGTAAAGATGCCCTTATATGCTAAATCAGTCGTTTGAAAAGAAAGCCCTAATTCTTCTTCAATTTCACGAAGACCACCACTTTGTACATCTTCATCATGCATAATATGTCCAGCGGAAGTAATATCCCAAATGTTCGGAGCTTCTTTTTTATTTTTAGAGCGTAATTGGAAATATAAAAACATATCTTCATCATCTTTTTCTACAAACCAACAATGAAATGTTTCGTGCCAATCACCGTCACGATGCACTTCATCACGTAATTTCTTCCCAAGTATATTTTTTTCAGTATCAAATATTGTTAACCACTCTGTCATTTAAATTCCCCTTTCTGCAAATTTTATTATACAATATTTGTAATTAATTTTGGGAAAATAAAGAAAAAAGGAGAGGGTATAAGTGGGTATAGAGAGGGCGGAAATAAAATCGATTATTTCAACAGAGGAAGAATTACGGAAAATATTGGGACAACCAAGTGAGAGAGCGTTAAAGAAAGTTATTTCATCACTAGACCACCATTGTATAGATTTTCTATCCAAATCTCCTTTTCTAGTATTATCTACAGCAAATAAATTAGGAGAGTGTGATGCTTCACCGAGAGGAGATGCACCTGGATTTGTTTACGTATTAAATCATAATAAAATTATCATTCCAGAAAGCCCAGGCAATCGTCGTATAGACTCCATTTTGAATATTATTTCCAATCCACGTGTAGGATTAATCTTTTTTATCCCAGGACTTGGAGAGACTCTCCGAATAAACGGCCGAGCGTATATTACAAACGACGAAGCCATTTTGCAAGAAATGCAGGCAAATGGGCGCAATCCGTTACTTGGAATTGTCGTTGAAATAGAAGAGTGTTATATTCATTGTGCAAAAGCTTTTATCCGATCTAAGATGTGGGATCCAGAATCATGGTTGAATAAAAAAGAGTTACCTTCAGCAGCAAAAATGTTACTGGAACATGCGAAAGTAAATGCTTCTGAAGAAGATGTTGCACGTTCTTTAGAAGAAAGTTATACGAAAAGATTGTATTAATAAAATTTTATTAATATAGTTTTGTGAGGTAGATATGTACGTGGTTTAGAATGGAATATTTATATATGAAGCGTTGATTTACAAAGTGGAGAAATAACAAAATAGGTAAATCGATCGGGCGTTGCATAATGTTATTGTGAAATATAATAAAAATTGATTTTGAAAATAGTTAGTAAAAATAGGCTTGCTTTTTAAAAAGTTGATAACTATAATAAATTAACAAATAGACATGAACGAAAAAGTAACGATAAGGACACGGAATCATTTTTACGGTTTACAGAGAGGGAAGTCAAGGGTGTGAGCTTCCTAACACGAGAAATGATTTTACCACCTTTGAACTTCAATAGTGAACGAGTAATCTAGTAATTATTGACGGAATCAGCCGTTATCTGAACTTGAGCGATCTAGAGAGAAATACGTCTAGGTTGGAACAAGGGTGGAACCACGAAAACACATTCGTCCCTTTCCTAGGGATGAGTGTGTTTTTTTATAGTTTTAGAGATTGAAAATTGAAAATAATTAAAAAATAGTATTGATTTTGTTTTTTATGCGAGTATAATGAGTTAACAAATAAACATGAACGAAAAGTAACGATAAGGACATGAAATCATTTTTACGGTTTACAGAGAGGGAAGTCAAGGGTGTGAGCTTCCTAACACGAGAAATGATTTTACCACCTTTGAACTTCAATAGTGAACGAGTAATCTAGTAATTATTGACGGAATCAGCCGTTATCTGAACTTGAGCAATCTAGAGAGAAATACGTCTAGGTTGGAACAAGGGTGGAACCACGAAAACACATTCGTCCCTTTCCTAGGGATGAGTGTGTTTTTTTATTACTTTGAAAGGAGGTGCTGTAACATGAAACGATTTGTACGTACGGAAATAACCACCACCTGCATGATTGAAAAGCAGAGCAAGGTGATTGATAAAGATAAAAAATAAAATTGTAGGAGGAGATTAGAAGATGAATAATGTTGTTAATGTAGGGGTGTTAGGATTAGGTACGGTCGGAAGTGGTGTTGTCCATATTTTGAAAGAACATTGTAAAAAAATTGCACTTGATACAGGGTATGAAGTGAAAGTGAAGACAGTTGTTGTACGTGATTTAGAAAAAGAACGTGATGTTTGTATTGATGGAATCGTAGTAACAAGTCATGTCGATGAAGTTCTAAATGATTCAAATATTGATATTGTAGTAGAGGTAATGGGCGGAATTGAAGAAGCGAAGCAGCATATTGTTAAGGCTTTACGAAATAAGAAACATGTCGTGACAGCAAATAAAGATTTAATGGCTGTATACGGTGCAGAACTTCTCCAACTGGCAAATGATAATGATTGTGATTTGTGTTATGAGGCAAGTGTAGCGGGCGGTATTCCGGTGTTAAGAGGGTTAACAGACGGATTAGCATCAGATCAGATTGAAAAAATAATGGGAATTGTAAATGGTACAACAAATTACATGTTAACAAAGATGAGTCAAAATGGATGGTCGTATGAAGAAGCTTTACAGGAAGCACAAAAATTAGGTTTTGCAGAATCAGATCCGACAGCGGATGTAGATGGGCTAGATGCGGCGAGAAAGGTAGCGATTCTTGCAAACTTAGGTTTTTCGATGAATGTTTCTTTAGATGATGTGCAAGTAAGAGGGATTCGAAAGGTCGAAAAAGAAGATTTACAAATGGCTGAAAAGTTAGGGTTTACAATGAAGTTAATTGGGAAAGCGGAGAAACAAGGATCAGCCATTCATTTAAGTGTAGAACCGACACTTTTACCAAGTCATCATCCATTGTCGAATGTAAATAATGAATTTAATGCGGTATATGTTCACGGTCAAGCAGTAGGAGAAGTAATGTTTTACGGACCAGGAGCTGGGAAATTACCGACTGGTTCTGCAGTAGTAAGTGATATTATTTCAATCGTTAAAAATATGAATCAAGTTCCGAAAAATAAAAGTGCGTTAAAAGAGCCAGAACCATATGAATTACAGGGAGATGAAGAAGTTGTTTCGAAATATTTCTTACGTATTTCATTACGAGATGAACCTGGGATGTTGCAAAAAATAACAGAATGTTTCGTTAATTATTCTGTAAGTTTAAAAGAAGTTATTCAGTTACCTTTAAATCGTGAACTTGCAGAAGTCGTTGTTGTGACACATCAAACTTCAAAGTATCAATTCGAACAAGTTTTAGGAGCGATAGAAGATGTCGCAAGTGAAATAAACAGTTACTACATTATTGAGGAGGAAAAACAATATGTATAAAGGATTATTAAAACAGTATGCTTCTTATTTACCGGTCAATGAAAATACACCTGATGTGAGCTTAATGGAAGGGAATACACCACTTATCCCGTTATTAAATATATCAAAACAATTAGGAATTCAGTTATACGGTAAGTATGAAGGAGCGAATCCGACAGGTTCTTTTAAAGATCGAGGTATGGTAATGGCAGTTGCAAAGGCGAAAGAAGAAGGGTCAGAGGCCATTATTTGTGCATCAACTGGTAATACATCAGCATCGGCCGCAGCATATGCGGCACGCCTTGGAATGAAATGTATTATCGTAATCCCAGAAGGGAAAATTGCACATGGAAAATTAGCGCAAGCAGTCGCTTACGGAGCTGAAATTATTTCAATAGAAGGGAATTTTGATGATGCACTTAAGGCTGTAAGAAATATTGCTGCGGAAGAGCCAATCACATTAGTTAACTCGGTAAATCCTTATCGAATTGAAGGGCAAAAAACAGCAGCATTTGAAATTTGTGATCAATTACAAAGTGCACCAGATGTGTTAGCAATTCCTGTTGGAAATGCTGGAAATATTACAGCATACTGGAAAGGTTTCTGTGAATATGAAAAAGAAAAAGGCTATAAGAAGCCAAGAATTCATGGATTTGAAGCGGAAGGAGCAGCTGCTATTGTAAAAGGGCATGTAATTGACGAGCCAGAAACAATTGCAACAGCGATTCGCATCGGTAACCCAGCAAGTTGGTCATATGCAGTAGAGGCTGCTGAGCAATCTCACGGTGAAATAGATATGGTATCAGATGAAGAAATTTTACATGCGTATAGATTATTAGCAAAATCGGAAGGGGTTTTCGCTGAGCCAGGATCAAATGCTTCATTAGCTGGCGTAATGAAACATGTTCAATCTGGAAAAATCAAAAAAGGAGAAACAGTTGTTGCAGTTTTAACTGGAAACGGCTTGAAAGATCCTGATATCGCAATCTCTTCTAATACATTAGATATTGCAAGTGTTTCAAATAATATAGAACAAATTAAAGAGCATATTAAAGGGGTGATTATGTCGTGATACCATTAAGTATTCGTGTTCCTGCTAGTACAGCGAATGTTGGACCTGGATTCGATTCAGTAGGAATAGCTTTGTCATTATATTTACATGTAGTAGTTAAAGAAAAAGCTGATAAATGGCAAGTGATCCATTCCTTTGAAGATTCAATTCCGATAGACGATAAAAATTTAATTGTTAGCACGGCATGTAAAGTATGTCCTTCTTTATCACCCCATATAATAGAAGTTACTAGTAACATCCCACTAACAAGAGGTCTAGGAAGTAGCGCATCAGCAATTGTGGCTGGGATAGAGCTTGCGAATCAACTAGGAAAATTGAACTTAACGACTGATCAAAAAGTTCAAATTGCTACAAATTTTGAAGGACATCCCGATAATGTTGCTGCTTCTATATTAGGAGGAACTGTAATCGGAGCACTTGATGGGAAGAATGTTTCGGTTGTAAGAATTGAAAGTAAGGAATTAGGTGTTATTTCTCTTATTCCAAATGAAGAGCTAAATACAGATGAAAGTCGATCTGTATTACCAGATGTATTCCCGTTTCATGAAGCTGTTAAGGCTAGTGCAATAAGTAATGTATTAGTAGCTGCTTTATGTCAAAAGAAATGGAAAGTTGTAGGCGAAATGATGGAAAGGGATCATTTTCACGAGCCGTATCGTTTAGAGCTTGTACCGTTATTACCATCTATTCGTAAATGTGCAAAAGAATTCGGTGCATACGGTACAGCGCTTAGCGGTGCAGGACCATCTATTTTTATATTAACGCCATATGAGAAACGTCAAGAAATTGCTGAGCAATTAGCGAGAGTATTTACGTCTATGAAAGTGTGTGAGCTAGAAATTGATCATAGAGGGATTACTGTAAATAAAGAAGAACATATTGGATTATAAAGAAAGCTAGTATCGCTAGCTTTCTTTATGTTGTAAATATGTTTGCATATAAAAGAAAAATATGAATGTATAATTTAGTAAAGAGTATATTAACTTGGAGGTGAATGGATCATATGAAGAAAGAGTTACCGGAAGAAAAAAGAGAACGTATAAGGCAAAGTGAATTGAAAAACAATTCTACCGGTTCTTTACATGATGGGCTCAACAGAGCTGAAACGGGTAGTCCAGTTGATATGGCGGGTGGTATGAATTGGAAAGGTACAGCGCTAGTAATTTTAGTGCTAGTTTTAGCGTATATTATATACACTTATTTTTTTAGTTAAGAAATGCATGTTAAAGCTTTGAATGATTTGCTTTTATAATTAGTGAGGATGAAAAAACACGGTTATTGTACTATATATATTAAGCAGATTATAGTTGTCCATATATATTTATTTTTAATCCCCAAAATAGAGCTAGCATTATGCTGGTTCTATTTTTTTGCCACATTCCTGTAACAAAGCCCCTGTATATTCGGTGGTGGAGGTGCAGAAGATGAAAAAAATGATAGCGATATGTCTTCTTACAACGATGTCATTTTCGACTTTAGTCGGGTGTGATGTAAAAGATAGCAATACTGTTCAAGAGTCTAAAATAAAGAAAGCAACGTATAAAGAATTTACTTATGATGTCAATCCAGAGACTTTCACGTTAACTGTAGAACATGATGGTGTAAAGGAACAGGCGTCACAGCCCTTGCCGAAAATGAAGGTGTCGAATGTAAAAAAAGATAAGGATCGTACATCTTGGGAATATCCAGATCAAAAAGTAAAAGTGAGTCTAGAGAAGAAAAAAGATCACTTAAATATTGAAGTAGAATCGACTGGTGCAGAAAGCTTTACTTGGCCGAAAGTACAAGCTGAAAATTATACACTTCCGTTATGGGAAGGGAAGCAAATTCCGAGTAATGATGAAAATTGGAAGAAGTTTTTAAAGGATGATGCATATTCATTTGCTGAATCATTTTCTATGAAGTTTTTCGCGTTAAATGGTTCTAACTATTCGATTGTATATATTGCGAACAATATGTTTAATAATGAATTAAAATTTCATTCGGATCCGAAAATAGGATTTGATTTTACACATGAATTCCCGCGTATAAATAAAAGTAAAACATATGGATTTCAATTATATGTGACAAATAATGATGCAGTCAGTATTGCTAAACTGTATAAGGATAATATTGCTGGAAAAGGTGAATTTAAAACATTAAAAGAAAAGGCTAGAAAAAATAAAGAGATAGAAAAGCTTTACGGTGCGGCTCATTTTTATTTTTGGAATCAAAATGGTTTGTCTGACAGTAATGTAAATTGGCCGAAGATAAGAGAGCAAATAAATAGTCCTGTATTTAGCCATATAAAAGAACTTATCCAAAAGAATAGTTCGGAGTCTGGGGAATTGAATGTATTAGATCAAGTAAGTAAACAAGATTTCATTGATAAGTATCAAAAAAATGTTATTTTACGTTATATAAACGAAGTGTTATCAATGAAAGAATTTTATAAAGATGATATTTTTCAAAACGTTAATCAGGAAGCTAGTGTGCTATTAAAGAAAGGTGTAGGTCACTTAACGAATACAGAATTGTATAGCTTAAATAAGCATTTATTAAAGTCGCTACTTGGTGATGCGGTTGAAGAGGTAAGTAAATGGGGTAATGCAGATGGAACGGACATACTAAAGGAAATGAAAGAGGCAGGAATAGAAAAAGCGTGGATTGGTCTGCCAAACTGGGAACAAGGATTTATGCAACCTAATTTCGTGACAGAAGCTAAGGAAATGGGGTATTTAGTTGGTCCGTATGACTCGTATCATTCCATTCACAAAAAAAGTGATAAAAATTGGAACACAGCATCCTTTAATGACCCATCATTATACGAAGAGGCTACTGTAACGAAGAAAAATGGAGAAAAGGTGCAAGGGTTTTTAGGTAGAGGGCGAAAATTAAATCCAACTTTATCTCTGCCTAGTGTAAAAGAACGCATGAATGATATATTACAAAATGGTCCTAAATATAATTCATGGTTTATTGATTGTGATGCGACAGGTGAAATTTACGATGACTATTCAGCGAAACATATAACGACACAAGAGCAAGATTTAAAAGCACGTTTAAAACGAATGGACTACATTGCGCAAGAAAAGGGTATGGTCGTTGGTTCTGAAGGCGGAAATGATTTTGCTAGTAGTACGATTGCATTTGCTCATGGTATTGAAACGCCTGTAATTAAATGGGACGATGAAGATATGAGGAAAAACAAAACAAGTCCGTATTATGTAGGCGGATATTGGTCACCGAATCAAAATGTTCCAGAAAAATATGCAAAACAAGTACCGTTAAAAGAAGAGTATAAACAAGTGTATTTAAATTCTGTATATTCAGTACCGTTATATAAATTAGTATACAATGATTCTATAATTACAACGCATCACTGGGAATGGGGAAGCTTGAAAGTAAAAGATGAGGTCGGAAACCGTATGCTATACGAATTATTGTATAACGTTCCTCCGTTGTACCATTTAGATGAAGTAGAGTGGAATAAGCATAAACAAGAAATTACGCAGCACCTGAAAGTTTGGAATGAAGTTCATGAAAAGGCAGTAAAAGAAGAAATGACGAACTTTGCATATTTGTCAGAAGATAAGTTAGTACAATCAGCTTCGTATGGAAAAAACATTGAAATTATTGTGAATTTCTCAAATGAAGAGATAGAAACACAAAAGACGAAAATAAAAGCAAAATCAGCTTTCATTATTAATAATGGAAAGCAAACTATGTATACACCAAACTAATAAAATTATAATATATGAATTTAAAAAACAATTTTATATAAATAGTGACTTGCCAAAAATAAGCACGAGAGTATAATGTGAAATGGAGTACATATTGGATTTGCGCAGTAACCTTACAAAATTGTAAGGTAATTGAAAGGAAATTCAATATGAAGGTTAATAGACTTGCATTATAATTGGGAAAGAGAAAGAGAGGCGAATGGATATGAGCTCTGAATTAGAACAGAATACGAGAAGCAGTAAAAAACGTTCTAAAAGAAAGTCAATAAAATGGTTCATTTTAATTCCGTTTTTCCTACTTATTTTTGGTGGAGTAGGATATGGATCGTTAATATATAATAAAGCAAAAGCAGTAGTAAGTGATGCATATGCACAAATTGATAAATCATCGAAGCGTGATAAAGAAGTTGAACCTTTAAAGGATAACATTTCAATTCTAATCATGGGTGTTGATGGTAGTGAAATGAGAAAAAGTCAATACGGAGAAGCTGTTCGAACAGATGCACTTTTATTAGCAACAATTAATAAAGATGATAAATCAGTTAAATTAGTAAGTATTCCGCGTGATTCACGTGTATATATTCCATCTAGAAAGAAATTAGATAAAATTACACATGCACACGTATTTGGTGGTGTTGAAAGTACACGCGATACAGTGGAAAGATTTTTAAATGTTCCTGTTGATTATTATGTGAAGTTTAACTTTGAATCATTCGTACAAATTGTCGATTCACTTGGTGGTATTGATATTGATGTACCAGTTACTTTCACTGAACAAGATAGTAAAGACCAAGCAGGTATGATTCATTTAGAGAAAGGCTACCAACATTTAAATGGAGAACAGGCACTTGCGCTTGCAAGAACGCGTAAAATTGACAGTGATGCAATGCGTGGTCAAAGACAACAACTTGTAATTGAAGCAATTGCTAAAAAAGCGATGTCTGTTCAATCTATTAGCAAAATGGGCTCTTTACTTGATGCGGTTGATAAAAATATGAAAACGAACTTAACTTTCGATGATATGCTTGCTATTACGAAAAATATGGCAGGATCTAATTTGGAAATGGAAAAAATGCAAGTGGAAGGTACGGATAAACGTATCGGAGGCATTTATTATTACATTCCAAATGAAAAAAATGTGAAAGATATTTCGGAAAAATTAAATGAACATTTAGGTGTAACACCAAAGCCAGTTCGAAATGAATAATAAAAAAGATTGGCCTTTGCCAATCTTTTTTTATCGAGATGGATTTGTAACTTTTCTGTAACGATTTTTTATACTTAAATCATTTCAATTTATATAAACAAAAGGTGCAATTATACGATATACTAGAGGGGACGATTTGGCAATTAACTCCTAATGCTGAAGAGAAGCAAATGCAATTCATCAAAACTATAGAACGAATTGCATTAATAGGAGATCGAAATAGGCTAAAGCAAATTTTCTTGAATATTGTTCAAAATGCCATTAAATATTCACATAAAAATGGTAAAGTATATATTGAAGCGACTAAAAGTGAGGGACAAGCAGTGATAGAGGTGAAAGACGAAGGTATGGAAATTGCTAAAGAGCATTTACCATATATAGAACAGTCATTTTACCAGATTAATAATCATGCTACAGGTGCGGGTCTTGGTTTAGCCATCGTAAAAAAATGGTGGAGCTTCATGGAGGTACAATAAATATTATAAGTAAAGAAGGAATAGGAACGACCATTTTGATAAAACTCCCATTATAATACATATAAAATCTGTTTATATAGTGTAATAAAATAAATAGATGTATAATTATATTGGGTGATTTATATATAAGATTAATAGGGAGAGGAATTCGATAGAATGGAAAAAGTTTTTAAAATTAAACGAGTAGTATTCGTTTTAATAGCGATTGCAGCAGTAGCTATTGGGTATTTCATGTTTCAATCCATTACTTCACCAGCAAAGGCTGTTGCAAAACAAGAAAATGTAGTACAACTCGCAAGTGAACAACCGAAAGTAGAAATGAATAAAACGGCACCAAGTCGTTTTAATGGTAAGGAAAGAAAAGTTGCTTATCTTACATTTGATGATGGGCCAGGGAAATATACGGCTGAATTATTAAATACGTTAAAACAACATGATGCGAAGGCGACATTCTTTTTAATTGGAGCGAATGTAAAAGAGTTTCCAGATTTAGTGAAACGTGAAAATGCAGAAGGTCATTATGTAGGAATGCATAGTATGACGCATAATTTTGCAAAGTTATATAAAAATGGCGAGTATGTAAATGAGATGAAAGAAGATCAAAGCTTAATCGCCAATATTATTGGGAAATCACCTAAATTAACACGTCCACCATACGGTTCAATGCCTGGATTAAATGAAAGTCTTCGAAATAAAGTGGTAGAGGGCGGCTTTAAAGTGTGGGATTGGACAATTGATTCATTAGATTGGAAATATAATAAAATGCAAGTTGATGCAGCTGCAGCACAAATTGCTCAAAATGTATTAACAAATGCAACAAAACCACAAGAAGTCATTTTAATGCATGATATTCATCCGCAATCAGTTGCTGCTGTGCCAGCAATTTTAAAAGGGTTAAAAGAAAAGGGTTATGAGTTTGAAGCTTATCATGAAGAGAGTCACTTCCCAGTGAATTTCTGGCATGATAACCGTATGTAATGGAGGAATGAACGTTGAAGTATGGAAAAGTAGCAGTAGTTGGAGCACTATCAGTAGGACTATTAACAGGTTGTTTCGGTGAAAAACCAGAAGAAAACCTATATACAGCTTTTGAAACAGCGGCGACACAAGAGAAATCATTAGTTGATGAAGCGAAGAAATTAGAGAAGTTAGAGAAGGAAGGCCAAGAACTATATTCTCAAATTTTACAAGAAGGTAAAGATCATAATGACGCTGTTATGAAGAAAATAGAGCAGGCTACTGCCAATGTAGATAATCGTGAAAAAGCTTTGAAAAATGAGAAAGAAATGCTAGAAAAAGCTCAGAAAGAAACGAAATCTGTTCAAGGAAATATAGAGAAGCTTGAAGATAAAAAGTTACAAAAACAAGCGAAAGCAGTAGAAGAGTCGTATAAAAATCGTTATGATGCATTCCAAAAGATGAATGAAAATTATACGAAGGCGTTAGCGACCGAAAAAGAATTGTATGAAAAATTAAAAGTAAAAGAAACGAAATTAAAAGAGATTGGTGAAAAAGTTAAGGCTGTTAATGAATTAACTATGGAAGCACAAAAATCAAAAGAGCAATTTAACAATTTTACAAAAGAGTATAATGACAGTAAATTAGCATTCTACAAAAATGCAGAGATTAAGATTAAAGATAAGAAATAAAGAAGAGTTTTAAGAGTAATAAAAAGCCGGAGAAACATCGTCACAAATGTTTTTTCGGTTTTTTATGTTAAATGAATAGAAAAGACTGGAATTGATATCATAAAAGAGTTATAGTGAATTATTCCAAGGGAAACATTGTAAAGTAAGGAGACTGGAAATATGTCATATGAATTTTTACTCAAATTAGGTTTAGCACTCTTTTTAGGATTATTCATCGGGATAGATAGGCAGCTAAAGAATAAACCACTTGGTGTGAAAACAAGTATGGTTATTTCTGTAGCAAGTTGTTTAATTACGATGGTTTCAATTGAATCTGTACATGTATATTCTGTTCCAGGGCATACAAATATGGATCCCATGCGTTTAGCTGCTCAAATTGTGAGTGGAATTGGTTTTCTTGGAGCAGGTGTTATTTTAAGAAGAAGTAATGACGTTATTTCTGGATTAACGACCGCCTCTATGGTGTGGGCTGCTTCAGCTTTAGGTATTGCGATTGGAGCAGGATTTTATTTACAAGCGACGGTTGCTATGATTTTAATTATTTTAGCAATTAATGTACTTCCGCAACTTGTGAAAATTGCAGGACCATATTCATTAAGACAAAAGGACTTGTCTATTAAAATTACTGTAAAAGAGCATCATGAGTTAGATGGTATATTTAAGCAGATTAAAAATTTAGGAATGCATGTAAAACGCGTGAAGATTAAAGATATAGATAGTGGAGCATTTCAGCAATTAGAGATGGTTATTTTAGCTCCAGAAGATTTATATACAACTGAGCTATATAGTTCACTAAAAGAGATAGATCGTGTTGTTTCAGTTGAAGTGGAAAGTAGATAATTGTAAGAAAAAAGAGTGAAGTTGAAGTGAATTCACTCTTTTTTTGTTTGGATTTTTAAGGAAGTAAATTGATATAATGATGAGTAAGCAAGGGGGGAGAAATGATGGAAATACATATTAGAAGAGCGATAAGAGATGATATACCATGTATAGCAAAGGTCCACGCTGATAGTTGGAAAACGACATATAAAGGCATATTCCCTAACGAGATTTTAGAAAATATAACATATGAGCAACGGGAAAAACAATGGGAAAATATTTTTCAAAAAGAATGTAATCATCAATTTAGATTTGTAGCAGAGACGTTAAATGGAGAAATAGTTGGATTCATCGATGGAGGAGCAGAAAGAACTGGTACATATAATTGCGAGGGAGAATTATATGCGATTTACCTTTTACAAGAGTATCAAGGAATGAAAATAGGACAAAAGTTATTTCAAGCTTTCTTATCGGATTGTAAAAACAATGATATGCAATCACTTTTAGTATGGGTTGTTACGAATAATCCTTCTAAAAAGTTTTATGAAAAGTTTAATCCAGAAAAAATTGATACAAAATTTTTAGAAAGATTACAGGTGGAAGAGACAGCGTATTGTTGGAAAGATATTAATAATATTATTATGTAAAGTGTATGTTTGAAAGAGGTATACCAATTAAAGTATACCTTTTTTGTTTCACTCGAATGGTTTGGACATAATGCGAAAGATATATGAAAAGAAGAAATGAAAGTACTAACAAATAGAAATTTAGAAGTAGTAACTTCTTAGTATAAAATGATGTAAGAGTCTCTCATTGTAGAGACTCTTTTTTAAAAATATAAATAACCAAAAATTACCATGTATTTAAATTAAAATTTAACACAATTTATATATAAATAAGGAGGTGATTGGTAATGGCTAGAAATCGTAATTCTAATCAATTAGCATCACATGGAGCACAAGCGGCTTTAGATCAAATGAAATATGAAATTGCACAAGAGTTTGGTGTACAACTTGGCGCTGATACTTCTTCACGTGCAAACGGTTCTGTAGGCGGTGAAATTACAAAACGCCTTGTAGCGATGGCAGAACAACAACTTGGTGGCGGATATACTCGCTAATTGTAGAAGGTTATAGGAGAAAGGAAGGATTCTTCCTTTCTTTTTTTTTCAATTAATTGGTATGGATATATTGTGAACTGGATTCAAAGAATAGGAATAATACTATATTTTCCCCAATTTCTTTTGTTGTGAATGGAAAGTAGTAAAAATGTAATAGCCCTGGTGGAATGAAAAGTTACGTTCCAGCAGGGCTATTATATGGTAAGAAATATATGATGAAAGGTTTCGAAGCCAACATGTTAAAAAAAGAAAACTGTTGTTTGATTGCGCTTGCATCAGTTCCACTTGTTATGACATTAGGGAATTCAATGCTCATTCCAATTCTGCCGACTATTGAAAAGAAATTACATATTTCATCGTTTCAAGTATCCATGATTATTACCATTTATTCTATCGTAGCGATTCTACTTATACCGATTGCTGGTTATTTATCAGATAGATGGGGACGAAAGATGGTAATGGTTCCGAGTTTGCTGATTGCGGCTATAGGAGGAGCGATAACTGGTTGGGTATCTTGGAAAGTTGATAATCCCTACACTTGGATATTAATCGGTAGAGCGATTCAAGGTATTGGTGCTGCTGGTGCGATGCCAGTTGTTATACCGTGTGTTGGTGATTTATACAAAGATGAAAAGCAAGTTAGCACAGGTTTAGGAATCATCGAAACATCCAATACGTTTGGGAAAGTGTTGAGCCCTATTTTAGGGTCTGCTCTGGCTGCCATTGTATGGTTCTTGCCGTTTTGGGCGATTCCAGTTTTATGCGTAGTATCAATTGTTTTATTACTTGTTCTAGTAAAGGCAAAGAAACAAGAAGGAGAAGTACCGCCACTTAAAGAGTTTATCAAATCTATTCTCGCTACGTTTCGAGAAAAGGGAAGATGGTTGATTGCCATTTTTGCATTAGGTGCAATTATTATGCTTATTTTATTCGGAATTCTCTTTTATCTGTCGACTATACTGGAATCAAAGTATGACATTCATGGTATATGGAAAGGGTGTGTACTTGCGATTCCGTTACTTGTACTGTCACTTAGTTCATATATGGCTGGCAAAAAAATTGGAGATAATCAAAATGTGATGAAGAAGTGTATTTATATTGGTTTTTTAATGGCTGCTGCATCAGTTATCATTCCTTTATTTATAAAAGGGATTTATTTACTACTTCTTTGTCTCGTTATTATGGGGATAGGAATTGGTATGGCACTCCCATGTTTAGATGCTCTTATTACACAAGGGATTGAAAAGGAGCAAAGGGGGACGGTTACGTCATTTTATAGTTCTATGCGATTTATCGGTGTAGCAGCTGGACCACCTCTATATTCTTTTTTCATGAAAGGTGCTGACCATGAAGTGTTTTATGTAACAAGTATATGCGCTGTTATCGGTGCTGTTATAGCGATCATTTGGATTAAACCAGCAAAAGATGCAAAGAACGTAAAACAGAAACCGGAACCTACTTCATAATTTGAAAGAGAATTGCATGATGTTTTCAGTAACATGCAATTCTCTTTCGTTCATTAAGAATAAATAACTTGTTTTAACATATAAAGCGCGACACCCCATATGATGAGACCAGAAAATTTATTTAATAACACGATTGTCTTTCCGGTTGAGTCCATTCTTTTTAGAAATTTCCCCGCGAAAGCTAAGCTTATAAACCAAATCCACGAAACGATAATAGTTGCAAGTGTGAAAGCCCATTTTTCACTTCCTATGTATTGAATAGAATTTGTTCCGATTACACCGATTGTATCTAAAATTGCATGTGGATTTAATAACGAAACCGATGCAGCAAAAAGGATTTGCTTTTTTAATGGCATGCTGTTTTCTTGTTTTATATCGTTGGAAGGGTTACTTCTCCAAATAACAAAGCCCATATATAGGAGAAAGAAAAATCCAATTATATATAACGAGTTAGTTAGCCAAGAAAAAGTAAGGAGTACAAGGGAAACACCTTGCACCGCAATCAATATGAGTAACGTATCACATATTGAGGCAGTTAATACGACAGGGGCTGTCCTCCAAATGTTTGGTTGGCTCGCACCTTGATTAAAGACGAAAACATTTTGGACGCCTAATGGAATAATAAGACCAAATGCAAGAATGATACCATGAATAATTGCCTCACTCATCATATTACCTCCTATTTAAATTTATTATGATAGTGTATATTGTATAGAAGAAATGAAAATTTGTATCCATAAGAGGAGAATATAATGAAACAATATGTAATTTGTCAAATTATCAATGGAAAAAAATATTTAGCTGCTTATGCGGAGACGAAGCAGGAAGCAATTGAAAAAGCAGAATTGTTAGGATTACGAACGGGAACTCGATACACCGTTATTACTGCAGAGGAAGCAGAAGGGTTAACTTATCCTTAAACAACGTATAATAATGATGCAGAAAGTAAATAAGCTTAGTAATATATTATATTACTAGGCTTATTTTTTTGAAAGCGTTACGTGTTCTCGTATAAAAGATAATAATATTATGAGTCAAGTTGGCGGAAATAACGATTTGATTTTCGATCCTGATTTCCGTTTCTATAGTTATCAATATATTGTCTGAAGTTCCACGATTGTAAAAACTTATTTGCGGCGTTATAACCAGAATTGTATAGCCACTCTTTTTCTTCCATTGTTAACTCAAAGTTTGTACTAGTAATGGACCCTGTTGGGATTGTAATTGTTCTTGCTTTTGATTCCTTGTCTAAATGACGTAAATCATGGGCTTGCATCATTGTTTTAAAAAGTCCTTTGAACATGGAGATAGGCTCGTTGTAGTGGGCTGGGTCAGCTTGAATCTCATCTTTTACGAAATGAAACCCAAAAGTCGGCCAGCGGGGAGAAGTAGGAGAGTCGAAAATCCAAATTGGATAATTGCTTAAAATTCCTCCATCAACCATATAACAAGGTTGCTTCCATTTAGGGGTTCTCCATTTTACGGGCTCAAAGAAGAAGGGGATTGTACTACTCATTCTTACAGCTTTAGCAATAGAAAAGCGATAATTTAAAAATCCGTAGTTTGGTAAGTCATCGGGAAAGATAACCATTTTACCATTACTTATATCAGAAGCAATAATTTTAAGCTTATTTAAATCAGGTAAATCTGTAAATAAGTGAACTCCTTTTTTTCGCAGTAATTCTTCAATCCATTCTTCTATAAAAATATTAGAGTAAATACCAAGACTAGTCCATGCGCTTAATCCTTTGCCGATAAATGGAATTCTGTCAATAAAGGTTTTCTTCGTAAATTTATTATAATCAATGTCAGTTATAATCGTTTTTAACTCTGAGCAAGAATATCCTGCTGCTAGGAGCGCAGCGATAATGGAACCAGCTGATGTTCCAGCTACACGCTCCCATTCATAGCCTTTTTCAGCTAACGCGCAAATTGCCCCTACATGCGCAATTCCGCGTACACCGCCTCCTTCAAAAACACCATCAATCTTCATCCATCATACTTCCTTTCACATAAAATATTTGAAAATGGCAAAAAAGCACGTATTGTACGTGCTTTTTTACAATAGTTTTTAAATTTACTAGCAGCCTACAAAGCCGCCCCAACAGCTAGCTCCAATGATGATTAGAAGGATAAATAAAACGATTAATAAAGCGAAGCCTCCATAACCACATCCACCACAACTACCGCCGTAACCGTAACCGCCGCAACTATATCCGTAACCCATGTGGAATTCCTCCTTAAATTAAAAATAAAAATGAACGAGGGGAAAATGTACTGGAAGAAATAATGAACTATCGTGTTTGTAGGAACAATGTATACTATGCTTTTTTAAACTTGTTCGCGTATGAAGGAAGAGCCCGTTTTTTTGGAGGCTTGTTGTTTTTATAAAGAATGGAGTATAATTTTTGTGCGATGATACAAATAAGTATGTAAATATAAGGAGAATGTATGAATAAACAAATTGAAGTATTAATTGATAAATATGGGCTGACGCATTTAAAAGAGGAACTTATGAATACTGTATTTCCTTGTATAAGAGTTGTGCCAAAGCAGGAGGAAACAGTAGCGATAGGTAGTTCGAAAATGGGAGGGGTTCCTGACTTGCCATTTACATTTGAATATCCAACGCATAAAGGAAATACGTTACAGTTTATTGCACAATTTAATTTAAAGGATTTACAAAATGTTGGTATGGATCATAATCTTCCTAAGACAGGGATGTTATATTTCTTTAGCGTTGAAAATTACTTTGAAGCAGATGTGAATCCAACCGAAGCGGGACGTGTACTTTATTATGATGTTCCTGTTGAGCAATTACGGAGAGCGGATGAATTGCAAACGAATTATAACCAGTGTACAACTACTTTTGAACTGACATATAAATTGCCAGAGCTTTTCATTGAAGATGAGAATGATTCAGATCGTTTCTTACAATTACTTGAAGAGCTAATCCCAGATAACTACGATAACCATCAAATATTTGGTGAGCCATTTTCTGTACAAGATGAGGTATTGTACGAAACTGGACAGTATATGGAAATAGACCCGCAGCAAATGACGCTTTTATTCCAAATTGACTCAGATACTAAAAATTGTAATATGATGTGGGGAGATTTAGGGATGCTTTATTTCTGCATTGGAAATGAAGACTTGAAAAATCGACGTTTTGAAAATGCATGTTGTGTATTACAAACTTGTTAATGAAGAAGGTTGTTCTTATAAAAAGAACAGCCTTTTTACAATGTTAAATATGCATAATCTCATATGACCTATACGAAAAAGTATTGTATACTCTGAAACTATACGATACTTTTTCGTATAGTTATAGAATGTAAGGAGTGACATGATGGGAAAGACAAGTAAGTATGTGACAGCTGCCGCACTTTGTTCAACGATAGTAATGGGGGGCTTACAGGCTTCATCTGTATCTTATGCTGCTACGAATTCAACTGTAGCGACATCACAATCAGATGCAAAGTTGTTAAATGATTTTAGAAAAGAATTAAAAAAACAGGTTGATAATCGAGAAGAAAATATTACAATCACATATAAAACAAAAGATGGAAATGCTAGAAATGTGATGGACCAATTGTACGGCGAGTTTAATAAAGTTGTAGATGCAGATGAGTATGTAAAATATAATGTAGCGTCTACTAGATATTCTATTAAAGGATTACCAGGAAACTATACGTTTACACTGCAAGTTAAGTACCGTGAATCAAAAGAGCAAACACAATATGTAAAATCTCAGGCGAAAGCGATTATAGGCTCGATTGTAAAACCAGGAATGGATGAACATGAGAAAGTAAAAGCTATTCATGATTACGTTGTAAAACATGTATCGTATGATACGTCTTATGGAGCATATACAGCATATGAAGCGTTAGCGAATCGTTCTGCCGTTTGCCAAGGATATACGTTATTAACATATGAATTACTAAAAGAAGCGGGCATTCAAAACCATATTGTAACAGGTACAGGAAATGGACAAGCTCACGCATGGAATTTAGTGAACATTGAAAACAAATGGTACCACCTTGATACTACATTCGATGATCCAGTGCCAGATAAAGCTGGACGTGTAACATATTCATATTTTAATATGTCTGACGAGCAGTTAAGTAAAGATCACGAATGGGATCGTAGCAAATATCCAGCGGCAACTACAAGTTATTTCAGTGAATTAACAAATAAAATAAAAGCTGGTAGCTCAAAAACTGTCGTATATGAGCAGATGTTAAAAGAAACAAATCTACAATACTTATCTGCAGAATACGGAGCAGAAAATTATAATGAATTTAAGAAAAAGTTACAGCAACAGTTTGCAGCTAAACCAGAAAAAGTAGAAGTGCGATATAAGCAGTCCATGGATGGGACGATGCAAGATATAAAGAAAGTATTAAATGAAATAAATTGGCCAAAAGGTGCAAAGCGTGTGTCTTATCAAGTAGCGCCTTATAGTGCATTGGCGGGTTATTCATTAGCTACAATTACGTTTACGTATTAAGCAATGGGAAAAAGCATCTGTAAAAGATGCTTTTTTTATTTATTGATTACTTTTTAATATTAAGAATTATGTGATAAAATAAAAGGATAAGGATGTGAATGCGGAATGAACTTGTTCGAAAGTAATATATTTACATTGATATATACTTGTTTAGTAATCGGACTTGTCGTTTTATTTTTCCTATCATTTACTTTGTTTATAAGAAGAGTATTGCAAAGCAGTGCTGCAAAAAAACAACAATTGATGCATATGAATCAGAAGCTAGATCGAATTATTGAATTGCTTGAAAAAGATAAGGAATAGCGATAAAAGAAGTATGAAAAGAGGAAAGAGAATGGCCAATTATATAAAAGAATTACGCGAAAAAGTAGGGCATGATTATGTTTTCTTAAACTTTGCCGGTGGTTTTGTATTTAATAAAGAAGGAGAAGTATTACTGCAAAAAAGAGGCGACTTTAACGCTTGGGGCTTTCCAGGGGGGGCAATGGAGATAGGAGAATCGGCTGCGGAAACTGCAATTCGAGAAATAAAAGAAGAAACCGGGTATGATGTAGAAATAAATGAACTTATTGGAGTGTATACAAAATATTTTCAATCATATCCAAATGGAGACAAGGCGCAGTCAATTGTGATGTGTTTTTCATGCTCAATAGTTGGAGGCGACAAAAAAGCAGATGGTGATGAAACGTTGGATTTGAAGTTTTTCCCGTTAGACGACATGCCACCGTTATTTTGTAAACAGCATGAAGATTGCCTGCAAGATTTATTGGAGAAAAGGGTAGGGGTATATCGTTAACATATAAAAAAGAAGCTAAATGAGATTAGCTTCTTTTTTATGTTTTATTTATTTCCACCAATCATCAAACATTGATGCTGGTACTTGTCTTTTATGCTCACTCACTGTGTAACGTTTTTCAATCTTTTCTGCAACGTCAGCTGGAACTGTTTTACCTTCTAAATAGTCATCAAGTTGATCATACGTAATACCTAACTCTGTTTCATCAGCTTGACCTGGCTTTTCATCTAATAAATCAGCTGTTGGCATTTTTAAGTAAAGTCGCTCGTCCGCACCTAATTCTTGCAATAGAGCGCGTCCTTGGCGTTTCGTTAATCCCGTTAATGGTAATAGGTCTGCACCACCATCTCCGAATTTTGTAAAGAATCCTGTTACAGCTTCTGCAGCGTGATCTGTTCCGATAACAAGGAGCCCTTTTTGTCCACCGATTGCATATTGTGTAACCATGCGGATACGTGCTTTCACGTTACCTTTATTGAAATCTGTTAACGATTCATCTAATAAGTTTTCGTATTGATTTGAGAAAGCATCAACAGTTGAAGCGATATCAAATGCAACAGATTGATCAGCTTGAATAAATTGTAATGCTAATTGCGCATCATCTTCATCTTTTTGCACTTTATAAGGAAGGCGCACGGCGATAAACGTTGCATTACCACCTTCATTACGAATTTCCTCCACTGCAAGCTGAGCTAAACGTCCCGCTAATGTAGAGTCTTGTCCGCCACTAATTCCAAGTACAAATCCTTTCGCACCTGTTTTTTTTACATAATCTTTTAAGAAATCAACACGTTTACGGATTTCTGCTTTCGGATCAATTACAGGCTGAACGTGTAATGCTTTCATAATCTGTTCTTGCAATGTCATTATGTTTTCCTCCTATTCATATTAAAGCGGTAAATAAGTTTATATGTATATTGGTACATACTTCTATCCTTTATTATTTCGCAAAATTAACGAATATACAATAGGATGTGTGTATGAATATGAATGTAGTCATTATAATGAAACTGCATCGTTTAAGCAATTTTTTTGAAACCTTTCAATAATGTAAGGTTTTTGTCATTTGAATCAATGGAAGGGATTTCCGTACTTTACTAATATAAGAACATAGTTAGTAGAAGGGCGGAGAAGTAATATGAATATTAGAGAACTCGCATATCGGAATGTGACGCGAAATAGACGAACATATTCAGCATATTTTTTAAGTAGTGCATTTGCTATTATGGCCTTTTTTGTTTATTCGTTTTTTGCGTTTCATCCAGCATTAAGTGCTGGAGAATTGGGACAATACGTGTTCGTAAGTATGTCGTTTGCACAGTCCATTATTTACTTATTTACATTTTTCTTTATTTTATATTCGATGGGAATGTTTTTAAAAACGAGAAAGCGTGAATTAGGAATTTTAATGATGTTAGGTATGACGAAATATCAATTAAAGCGTCTTATCTTCTTTGAAAATATTATGATTGGGATAGGGGCAATTATTTTTGGAATACTTGCTGGAATGCTATTTTCTGGAATATTACTATTTGTAGCTCCAATGATATTAAAATTAGATTTTACTTTAGCTTATTACATTCCAATGAAAGCCATTGTTGTAACGAGTATTATGTTTTTCGTATTATTTATGATTATTTCATTGTTTAGTGCAGGAATGATTCGAAAAAATAAAATTATGAAATTGTTTAGAGGGTCCGCAGAAGCGAAGCCGGAACCGAAAGCATCCATTATTTCTTCTATATTAGCGGTTATATTGCTTAGTGCGGGATATGCAGGAGCACTTCTCTCGCACGGTGCAATGGTATTTATCATGATGATTCCTGTTACAACGGTAGTCATTATTGGTACGTATTTGCTATACAAGCAGTTGAGTGTTTTTATTATTAGACTATGTAAAAAAAGTAAACGTTTCTATTGGACACAGACAAATATTATTACGTTGTCAGATTTAGCTTACCGTATGAGAGATAACGCAAGAATGTTCTTTATTGTAACTATTATTTCAACTGTAGCATTTTCAGCAATAGGTACATTAGTTGGTTTCACGTCCATGACGAAAGGGATTATGGAGAGACCAATTGCGTTTCACTATCATTCTAAGCAAGGAAATAGTAATGAATCACAGCATTTGAAGATGATTGACGAAGGGTTAAAGAAACATAGTATAGCAGCTTCAAAAACTAATATTTCAACGAAGAAAACGGAGGAGCAGTCGTTAAGAAGCGCCACGTTTATAAAGGAATCAGACTATAAGGAATATGCGAAGTTAACAGGAGAACCCTTTCATGCGGTATCAAAAAAAGAAGTTTTATTTTTGGCAGTTGATATACCAGGACCACCGATGAAAGAAAGAAAAGAAATTACGTTGCCGCATTTGAATGAACCTTTAAAAGTGAAAAAAATTAATACGTCTTCATTAAGTAAAATAATAAGAGGTAACGTTTATGTAATCTCTAAAAATCAATATGATGCATTACAAGATGGATTTAAAGAGGAAAAAGATTATGTGTACAAAACAGAAGGAACGAAAGATGAAGTTGAGGTTGGTAAAGAACTAACGCATCAGATGAAGCCTTATGAAGAACATATAACATTTAGTGCAGAAGAGTACGAACAAAACCAAAGTTTACAAATTGCAGGACCAATTCTATTTGTAGGTTTCTTTATCGGTATTGTATTTTTCGTATGTGCAGGAAGCTTCCTTTATTTCCGTTTGTTTTCTGACTTGGAGGATGATACTCGTTTGTTTGAAATGATTCGAAAAGTAGGCTTAACAAGTGGAGAATTATCGAAAGTAGTTACAATCAGGTTGGGACTTTTATTCTTCGTTCCAATAGGTGTTGCAACATTACATGGGGCAGTAGCGTTAACTGCACTCGGACAGATGTTTGAGTACTCACTATTTAAAGAAAATGCGATTGTATTAAGTATTTTCATAGTAATTCAAGTTGTATATTTTTTACTGATTCGATTTCGTTATTTAAAACAATTGAAAGAGAGATTACGTATTCGTTAAATGTGTTTTTTTAACTTGAGTACAAAATTTTCTAAAAAGAGGCAGGTATTACCAAAAAGTGATAAAATGGAAAAAGCGAGGTGAAAAAATTAATAAATAGTAAGGGAGGAAGTAATATGAAAGCAACAGGAGTTATTCGAAAAGTAGACGAATTAGGACGAATTGTAATTCCTAAAGAATTACGTGATGTATTGGGAATACAAATTAAATCACCGCTTGAAATTTTCGTAGAAGAAGACAAAGTCATTTTACAAAAATATCAACCTTACAATGCTTGTCAAATAACAGGTGATGTTTCAAATCAAAACATATCATTAGCAAATGGAAACATTACTGTTAGTATAGATGGAGCGAAATATTTAATAAAAGAAATAGAGAAGTTTTTAAACAAGAGTGGGGCTTAGTCTTAATTTATATTATTTTAAAAATTTCATATCATTCTTGAAAGACAATAAAAGGACCAATTTAGTGGTCCTTTTATTTTGGTTATTGGTTGTACCAATCGGATTTTTGATGTCTACAAATTACGAGATAAATAAAAGAGTAGTATAAATTTCGTAAGCCTTATTGAGAAATATTTTTAAGGAAGGAAAACGAAACAACTAAAACGAATGTTACATGTAAGCATTTTCAAAAGTGGTCTGAAATGAAAATAATATATTTTCAGGAGGGATTACGATGAACAGTAGTACAGCGAATAAACAAAAAGGTATACAATTGATTCCTTTTACAGTAGATAAGGTAGTTGAACAAGTAAATGAAATTCCACCAGGTGTACAACTCATTCATGCTCCACAAGTATGGGAGAAGAGTGCAAAAGGTAAAGATATTGTTGTTGCCGTATTAGATACAGGGTGTGATATGAATCATATAGATTTAAAGGATCGTATTATCGGCGGAAGAAATTTCACGAAAGATTACGAAGGAGATCCAAATATTTATCTTGATAATAACGGACATGGTACTCATGTAGCTGGGACAATTGCAGCGACTGAAAATGGAGTTGGTGTTTTAGGAGTGGCACCACTTGCTAAAATGTTAGTGTTAAAGGTTTTAGCAGGAGATGGTTCTGGAAGTTATGAGCAAATTATTGAGGCGATTCATTATGCTGTAAATTGGAGAGGGCCTAATAAAGAAAGAGTTAGAGTCATTTCCATGTCACTTGGTGGCCCGCAAGATGTTCCAGAATTACATGAAGCAATTCAAAATGCGGTAAAGCAAGATGTTCTCGTCGTATGTGCTGCTGGGAATAATGGAGATTGTAATGATAATACGGAGGAACTAGATTTCCCAGGTGCATACTCAGAAGTAATTGAAGTCGGTGCCGTCAATTTAGAGCGGAAAATCGCATGTTTTAGTAATTCAAATCAAGAAATTGATTTAGTGGCACCAGGCGATGAAATATTATCTACGTATCCTGAAGGGAAATATGCGGTATTAAGTGGAACTTCTATGGCCACACCGCATGTCGCTGGAGCGCTGGCATTGCTCATAAAGCAGTGTGAAAGGGAATATGGTAGAAAGTTATCAGAACCAGAAATATATGCACAACTTATTAAAAGAACTGTACCTTTAGGATATGAACGTACATCTGAAGGGAATGGTTTATTAGATTTATCCCGCTTTAATGGGCAGTAAGACCCCCACCTCAAAATTCAGCGAAAGCAAAGAAGTTAGGTGGGGATCAACTGCCCATAAAAGTCCGATTGGTGAGGGCTGATAATCAGTGGGGGATGAAGAAAACCCCCACTGATTAAAGTTTCACTTTATTAAAAGAATAGAAAATACTAAAAAACATTTCATATTCATATGAGATGTTTTTTAGTATGATTCTGTCGCATGTAACGGGAAATCTAGTCATGCATTCTTTTTCAAGAAATGTTTGTCGCAGCTACATCTATTTTTTGAAGTAGAAGTTATGCATACATTAAAAATGAAAAGATTGATTTACTTACGGGACAATTCTATCCGGATTTTTTTAAAAGACATTCGTCAATTATTACGTATACGTTGTTCAGTAGTGATATCGAAAAAGTGTGCTTTCGCTAAACTAAAAGCTAATAGAAGTGTATCGTTAGTTTTAATCTCGGAACGAGCGTTAATTCGCGCAATAAAGTTTTGGTTTGAAAGTTTTCCATGAATCATCGTTTCAGCACCTAATAATTCAGCAACTTCTACTGTAATTTCGACTGTGGATTCAGGAGAAGATTGAAGAACAATAGGTTCATCATGTATGTCTTCAGGACGAATACCGAGTATGATTTTTTGTCCATTATACCCTTTTTGGTTTAATGTTTTTAGTTGACCATCTGGTACTTTGAAGCGTATATCTTCCATGTGAAAATAGCTATCTTGTAATGTCCCAGTAAAGAAATTCATAGCTGGAGAACCAATGAATCCGCCAACAAATATGTTCTCAGGAGTATCATATACTTCTTTTGGAGTTCCAACTTGCTGGATGAGTCCGTCCTTCATAACAACAAGGCGTGATGCCATTGTCATTGCCTCTGTTTGATCATGTGTCACATATATAGTGGTCGTATTTAAACGGCGGTGAAGTTTAGAAATTTCTGAACGCATACTTACGCGTAATTTTGCGTCTAAATTCGATAGAGGCTCGTCCATTAAAAATACTTTTGCATCCCGGACTATAGCTCTTCCTAATGCAACACGTTGGCGTTGTCCACCTGATAATGCCTTCGGTTTTCGTTGTAAGTAATCTTCAAGCCCTAAGATTTTCGCTGCCTCTGTTACGCGGCGATTAATTTCATCTTTCGGAAGTTTACGTAGTTTTAAGCCAAACGCGATATTATCATAAACAGTCATATGCGGGTAAAGTGCGTAATTTTGAAATACCATCGCAATGTTGCGATCTTTTGGGGCAACATTATTCATACGCTCTCCATCAATGTAAAACGAACCATCAGAAATATCTTCTAAACCTGCAATCATACGTAGAGTTGTTGATTTCCCGCATCCAGAAGGACCGACAAATACGATAAACTCTTTATCTTCAATATGTAAATTAAAGTCTGAAACAGCAGTAGTTTTATTATCATAAACTTTAAAAATATGATCTAATACAAGTTCGGCCATACATATTCACTCCTTTTATATAATTAATCGAATTATAAGATTATTTAAAGTGTAAGTAAATTGGCAGTGTGCACAAAAAAATAAGGGACTTTTATGCAAGTTTACAGATTGAAGATACGAGAAAGCTTCTTTAGATATAAGTTCATCTATAGATAAGAGGAATAAGTGAAAAGAGCTTCCAAGTCATGCAAGAGTTTATATAACGATTATGGTATAAGAAAACTGAATATTGTCTTTCATGAGACATCTAAAGAAAGAAACGCCATATAAACTGCTACTGCACCTTCAAAAGTTTTAATATTAATTCCTGTTTTTTCAATAAATTTATCAATTCGATACTGTAAAGTATTACGATGTAAATATAATTGTTTCGCTGCAAGAGATACATTTAAGTTACATTCAAAGAATACTTTAACGCTATCTATTAGTTCTTTGTCATTAGAAATGTGAGCTAATAATTGATTCGTGTATTTTTTTCTTTCTTCTTTCGGTAATGAAATTATTAATTGATAAGGGAGCAGTTGTTCAATGTATGTAATTTTTTTATATAAATAGGGAGAGAGAATAGAAAATAATTTCCGCTCCCATTGATACAGATAAGCAAATTCAGTTGTTTGCGAATAGCGCTTTCCAACAAAAAAGGATAGGGATATAAAAAAGTCCGTTTCTAGTGTATCTAGAACTGTTTGCAATACAGATTCTAGCAAGTTTTCTTCTAAGATGAGGACGCCTGCTTGCGAAGTTTCCCATATCATTGTAGTAGGAAAAGAAAACATGGACTGTAAAGCATCTTGAAATTCATCTCTCTCTACTATAGGTTGTGTTGTGAAGAAGTGTAAAAAACGAACTGATAGTATAGAAATGTTGCTATTTTTGTATAATGCTTCATACCACAATTTTTCTTTTTTTGTTTTATAAAATGTGTCAGTATGAATAGGGGTTAAGATGGATGAAAGCAATTGATGTTCTCTTTGGTGTAATCGGATTTTTCGAATCCCGATTTTGTTTCCATCAACTAAAAACCAGCTATAATCTTCAGACAACACAGCTTCATTGATTTTGATATCCTCACCATAATATGCTTTTAATTGTTGAATCATAGGAACACTCTTCTTTCAAAAATTATAGTAACAATATAGTAAAGAAGTATAGATTCATTGTAATTATCTTTAAATTTTCGCACTAGAATCTAGTTTGTTTTTGCTAGAATTTATAGCATTTCTGTATTGTGAAGGTGATAGAGTCGTTTCCCGTTTAAATGATTGTGCAAAGAATGATTGGGAAGAAAAACCGGTAATAGTTGAAATGTTAGAAATCGAATAATTAGTAGTTTCTAACAATATTTTACTTTCTCTAATACGAGTTTGAATTAAATATTCAATGGGTGAAACACCGACGAATTTCCTGAAAGAATGGGATAAATAATATTTATTAATATGACTGATTCTTGCTAATGTATCTAGGCTAATATTTTCGTGAAAATGCTGCTTAATATAGTTTTTAATCAATTCAATATCTTTATTGATTTTTTGAGTAGATGTTTTCTCTACATTAAAAGATTTTTTTCGCATCATCTTAAGTAGTAAAATTTCTAGAATATTTTGTATAATTAAATCGTAATCTTCTTGGTGGTTTTCCACTTCCTCCACCAATTGCTGAAGATAGAAGAGAAAGTTTTTTTGATCCTGACTATAATTATGAATAGTGACTGGGCTAGGATTTTCTATGGATGAAAAGGACAGACCTTGAATACCAAGTGCGATATATTCAAGCGGGTAATCCGTATCAGACTTTTCCGTGTGCTCGATATTTGGATTAATGATAATCAAATTGTGTTCTTGGACAGGGATTTCTTCTTTATAAAAGATAAAAGTTCCTTTGCCCTTAGTAATATACAATAGCTCTGTAAAGTGATGAGCGTGAATGGTACTATGCCAATCTTTATCGTATTTTGATTTTGTTATATAAAGAAGTTTAACTGGAAGATGGTTTCGTTGAAATTGTGGAATCTCATATACTTCATTGGACAAATGAATCCCTCCTTCGTAGACTTTTTATTTATTTTATCCTTTATCAAAAGTTTGTTCAAATCCCATTTCAAAAATTGATTGCAGCAATTGAGAATAAATGTGCAAAAGAAGGCATTCGATTTTTGAAACAAGAAGAAAGCTATACTTCAAAAGCCAGTTTCTTAGACAAAGATCCAGTTCCAGTTTGGTCTAAGGATGATAGGACCCGTTATCGCTTTAGTGGCAAACGAATCACTCGTGGTCTGTACCAAAGTAAAGCAGGAACATGTATCCATCCTGATATTAATGGTGCGCTGAATACATTGAAAAAAATCAGGAGTTGTACAATTGTATGACAATCTCAAAGTGAAAACGCCAATTCTATTAGAAGTACAAAAACGTAAGGCTGTTGCTTCGTGCATAGCTTAGTGGGTGCGTCAACCATCCATGTGTACGCGACTCGTCGGGGCTTGTAGCACACGCCGGATCCATCTGAGTGGCGGCTTCTTCCTCAAGGGAAAACTGCTCTTTTTCGAAAGGGTGGTACAAGTGGGGAAACAATCGTTCGTTGTCAGTACCAACCAAAAACAGACTTAGGGTGTTACCATAAGGTAGCATGAATGCTAGAGCGTCAAACTGTCTAGCGTTCGAACTCAAGCTCCCACTGAAAGGCTTTATCTCAGTGGGGTAGTTGACAAAGATTTTAGTGGGATATTCAGTAAAAAGCAAGATATCTAAAAAACAGAACAAGATGTTTATTGTGAAAGCGTTATCTATTTTGTATTCTTTAATTATGAAAGGTAGATTAGGAGATGGGGGTCAGATAAAGATGAAAAAAAAGTTATTGTTGTCTGGGATGACAGCTTTGTTATCTTTTAGTTTAATAGCTTGCCAAGGTAATACTACAAAAGTTGATAACGCTAAGGATGGTAAGGGCTCCAGTGGAAAACAAACCCTTCATGTGGCAACACTTGAATCGGCTTATGGTAAAGAGATGTGGAGCAAAGTGATTGACGCATATGAAGCTGCTAATCCAAAAGTTGATGTTAAATTGACAGTGGACAAAAATCTTGAGGATGTCATAGGTTCAAATATGAAAGCAGGAAAGTATCCGGATGTTGTGTTGTTGGCAACCGGTAGAAAACAGGCGCTAACAGAAACCTTGATTAAAGATAAAGCATTAGAAGACATTACCGATGTTTTTGATAAAAATGTTTATGGTGAAGATGTTAAAGTTAAAGATAAGTTAGTACCTGGGCTTACTGGTACACCTGCCACTAATCCTTATAATGACGGTAAAATTTATATGGCACCGATGTTTTATAGTCCAACTGGATTATTTTATAATGCTAGTTTATTAAAAGAAAAAGGTTGGGAAGTGCCGAAGACTTGGGACGAAATGTGGGCTTTAGGAGATAAAGCGAAAGCGGAAGGAATTTCATTATTTACTTACCCTACTACAGGCTACTTTGATACATTCTTCTACTCTTTACTACTGGGGGTGGGTGGACCTGAGTTATTTAATAAAGCTATGAAATATACAGATGGTGTTTGGGAAACTTCTGAAGCAACAAAATCTTTTGAAATTATCGGAAAATTAGGAAAGTATACAGAGCCAACTACCGTTGCGAATGCAAATGATAAAGACTACAAGAAAAATCAACAGTTGATTCTCGATAACAAAGCTTTGTTTATGCCAAATGGTACGTGGGTAGTTGGTGAAATGAAAGAAGCTCCTCGATCTAAAGGGTTTGAATGGGGCATGATGGCTTTACCGACAATTGATGCTAATAAGGACCGTTATGCATTTACTTTCTTTGAACAAATGTGGATTCCTTCTGCAGCTAAAAATAAACAACTTGCTAAAGATTTCATGACGTTTGTTTATTCGGATAAGGCAGCTGAAATTTTTGCTGAGTCGAGTGCTATTCAGCCTATCAAAGGCCTTTCTAATAAACTGACAGGTGAAAATAAATCATTCTATAGTATCTATGATAATGGAGTGAAAGTGGGAATAGGTGGATTTGCTGCAACGAAAGCTGTTGAAGGTGTAAGTATGCCAGATACATTATTTAGAACGATTGATAGTGTTGTTTCTGGTGATAAAAAGGTGAAAGATTGGCAAAGCTCTGTTGAAAAAGTGAGTGACCAATTACGGTCTGCATTAAAATAAATTCGTTTTCACTATGTACAATGGTGAGTCGTCTAGTCTCACCGTTGTACTTATTAACTGAGGTGATGGCATGAATAAGACGACAGAAAAAAGAATTTTTATTTTTGTTTGTACTGCACCCGCACTAATCCTGTTAGCCATTTTTATGATTGTTCCTACGATTGAGGTGTTCAGGATGTCCTTATATAAGTGGGGAGGATTTTCTAATAATAAGGTATTCGTTGGGCTCGATAACTTTAAGATTTTATGGAATGATATGAATTTCTTTCGATCTCTCCAAAACAGTATCGTATTAATTGTTATTGTGACAATTATCACGATGGTGATGGCGATCTTGTTTGCTTCTTTGTTAACGAGAGAAAAAATAAAAGGTAAAGGCTTCTTTAGAATTATATTTTACCTCCCTAATATCTTATCAGTTGTAGTTATCGCGGGAATATTTTCTGCAGTTTATGATCCGACTACAGGATTGTTAAATAATATACTTGCTTTATTTAACCTGGAAAATCTTCAAAAGATGTGGCTCGGCAATCAAAAAATTGCTATTTACAGCATTGGCGGGGCACTCATTTGGCAAGCAATTGGTTACTATATGGTCATGTATATGGCGGCAATGGCAAGTATTCCGGAAAGTTTTTATGAAGCATCCGCTTTGGAAGGGGCTGGACGGATCAGGCAATTTTTCAGTATTACTTTACCATTAATTTGGAATAACATTCGGACGACGTTAACTTTCTTCGTTATTAGTACGATTAATTTAAGTTTTCTACTCGTTCAAGCAATGACTGGCGGGGGACCTGACGGATCGACGGAAGTGTTTTTAAGCTACATGTATAAGCAAGCTTACACGAATTCTTCTTACGGTTACGGTATGGCTATTGGAGTGGTCATTTTCCTATTCTCATTCGCATTATCTGCAATTATAAGCCGTGTCACTAAAAGGGAAGTGTTGGAGTATTAAGGAGGTCCAAAACGATGGAAACACAAAAAAGAATGACTACAGAAACAGCTTATCGAGATCCCAAAATGATGGAAGCCGAAAAAGAACTGATTGTAGAAGCAGCTTATAAAGCTCCAAAAACAGTTAAGCCCCAAAAAGGTATGACTACAGAAGCAATATATCGCTGTTTTATATATGTAGCACTCATTACGTTAGCAATTTCTATCATTATTCCTGTTGCATGGGTTTTCTTAGCCTCAGTGAAGAAAAATTCGGAGTTTTATGGAAGTCCTTGGGCCATGCCGAAAAGCTTCTATTTTCAAAATTTTATCGATGCTTTCCAAAAGGCTAACATGGGTACTTACATGTTAAATTCAGTCATGGTAACTGCGTTGGCTCTGGTCATTTTATTGATTGTGGCCTTACCAGCAGCCTATGTGTTGGCAAGATATACTTTTAGAGGAAGCAAATTAATAAATACTTTTTTTAAAGCTGGGTTATTCATCAATGTGAACTACATTGTTGTTCCAATATTCTTAATGTTATTGGACGGAGATACCTTTTTACAAGGCCAGCTTGGTGAAGGATTTCTACTAGACAATTTATTTATTTTAGCTTTGGTATATGCGGCGACAGCGTTACCATTTACCATTTACTTGTTGTCTAGTTTTTTCCAATCCCTACCATCTACGTATGAGGAAGCGGCATTGGTCGATGGTGCCGGATATTTTAAAACAATGATTTCAGTCATGATTCCGATAGCTCGTCCAAGTATCATTGCCGTCATTTTATTTAATTTTCTTGCCTTTTGGAACGAATACATTATTGCCTTAACATTAATTCCAGGACCAAATAAAACGTTACCTGTTGGGTTAATGAACTTGATGGCAGCTCAAAAATCTGCTGCGAATTATGGTCAAATGTATGCGGGGATGGTTCTAGTCATGCTACCAACTTTGATTTTATACATCATTGTTCAAAAAAAATTAACACAAGGAATGACCCTTGGTGGTTTAAAGGATTAGAGGAGGATTTACATGAAAAAGAAAATAGGCCGTGTTACTTTACCGAGTGAAGAAAATTTCCTACAGGAAACAAAAGAATTGATGGAACGATGGGGTGCGGATGCGATTCGCGATAGTGATGGAACGAAACTAGATGATGAAATTAAACAGTTGGATGCGAAAATTTATACGACCTATTTTGTTGCACGAGCTCACAATGAGTTCGCAGAGAAGCACATGGACGAATGCCAGCAATTGTATTTAATGAGCTTGTTCAATACGGCGCTTACTGACACCCTTGAAATTGATTTTATGAAAGGCTACTTTGAGGAACAATTAAAGCCGGATTACATTCACAGTCCTAAAAAATACTGGGAGGTAATCGATCGGACAACAGGAGAAATTGTTGATGTTAATGATTGGGAAGTAAACGAAGAAAAAAATTGTGTTTTGATTACGAAGGCGATTCCTTGGCATGAATATACAGTTTCATTCCTAGTCTATGCGATTTGGGATCCAACTCAAATGTACAATCATATAACGAATAATTGGGGCGATAAACCACATGATATTCCTTTTGATGTTAGGCAGCCACATTCTAACGAATTTATGAAAAACTATTTAAAACAATGGCTGACAGAAAATCCAGATACAGATGTGGTCAGATTTACAACGTTTTTCTATCATTTTACTCTTGTATTTAATAATCTTGGCAAAGAGAAATTTGTTGATTGGTTCGGATATGGTGCTAGTGTTTCAGTTGCTGCTTTGGATGCCTTTGAAAAAGAAAAGGGCTATCGCTTAAGGCCAGAGGACATAGTTGATCAAGGTTATTATAATACTGCGTTTCGAATTCCAACTCCTGCATTTTTAGATTATATAGATTTTGTTCATAAGTTTGTTGCTGAAGAAGCAAAGAAACTTGTGGATATCGTCCATGAAAGTGGAAAAGAAGCAATGATGTTTCTTGGTGATAACTGGATTGGTACAGAGCCATATGGAAAATACTTTGAAAATATCGGATTGGATGCAGTTGTAGGAAGTGTGGGCGGCGGAGCTACATTACGTATGATTGCAGATATACCACATGTTCGTTACACAGAAGGGCGTTTCTTACCATATTTCTTCCCAGACACGTTTTACGAAGGTAACAACCCAACGATTGAAGCGAATGAAAACTGGTTAACGGCGCGAAGAGCTTTACTGCGGAACCCTGTTGATCGTATCGGCTATGGTGGTTATTTAAGTTTAGCTTATCAATTCCCGGAATTTATCTCCTACATTGAAAAAGTTACTGAGGAATTTCGTGAAATTCACGACACGATTAAAGGTGTTCAACCATACAGCGGTCTGAAAGTTGCAATTTTGAATTCATGGGGCAAGTTGAGAACTTGGCAAACACATATGGTTGCACACGCTCTATGGTATAAACAAATTTATTCTTATTTAGGTGTTTTAGAATCGTTAAGCGGGGCAGCTGTAGAAGTTTCGTTCATTAGTTTTGATGATGTCATTAACGAGGGGATACATGAGGATATTGACGTTATCATAAATGCCGGCGATGTAGGCACAGCTTTTTCAGGAGGTGCTAATTGGATTAATGAAAAGTTAGTCACTACAATTAGGGCCTGGATGTATAATGGCGGGGGGTTCATAGGTATTGGCGAACCGACAGCCTATCAGCATGAAGGACATTATTTTCAATTGGCGAACGTCTTAGGTGTTGACAAAGAATTAGGATTTAGCTTATCAACAGATAAATATTTTATTAACCCTGTTGAGAAACACTTTATTTCTGCTGATAGCACCCAATTTGATTTTGGTGAAGGAATGAAAAACATTTATGCGTTGTCAGATAAAACCGAAATAATCGAATATTTGAATGGAGAAGTCCACCTTTCAAGTCATTCGTTTGGAGAAGGCAGAGCTGTTTATATTGCAGGGCTGCCATACAGTGAAGAAAATACACGTTTGCTCATGCGCGCGTTATACTATGCTGCTAATAAAGAAGGAGAATTCCAAAAGTATCATGCGAGCAATATTTATTGTGAAGTCCATGCATATCCATCTATTCAAAAAATGGCAATCGTTAACAATTCAATGATTGAACAAACAACGGCTGTCTACGACGGACAAGGAAATAGGAAAGAAGTGACGTTAGCACCTAGTGAAATTAGATGGGAGGATTTTTCAAATGAAGGCTAATATTTTATTCATTATTAAAATTGTTGTGTTTATCGTATGCCTCTCTTTAATTATTTTTTACCAAAAGACAGCTGGTAAATTCGAACTAGGTATGATGTTGGTTGGGTTGGCTGGTCTCTTAGGGCTACTGTATGACTACAATCGAAAATACGTATAAATTGACTAAGGCAAGTGAATTGATTAAGGAATCGCACATATATGTTCAACGATAACAAGTATAGAAATTTACTCAATACTTCAAATACAAACCTAGGGGTGCGGACAAATGAAAAAGGCAGTCGGCATTGATATTGGGGGAACGAAGATTGCAGCGGGAGTCATTTCGGATACAGGCGAACTGCTTGAACGCGTGGAAATAAAAAGTGATCCTTCAGACCGAGAAAAAATGTTTGGTAGAGTTGTAGAATCTGTGGAACAAGTTCTCAAAAAATCATCGATTTCCATCGCTAATATCGAGGGGATTGGCGTTGGGGTACCGGGAAAAGTAGATCGCGAGAAAGGAATTGCCATTGTTCAAAACAATTTACCTTGGAGACAGTTTCCCATTTCAGTTCGTTTACAAGAGCAATTTCGTATTCAGCGGATTACGATTGACAATGATGTCTATATGGCAGCTTATGCCGAATGGAGAGCAGCGCATGTAAAAAGGAATGAAACCTTTGTGTATGTGACTATAAGTACGGGAATATCTTGTTCCATCATTCATAAAGGCTCATTTTTTAGGGGGGCAGGATTTGCTGGAGAACTTGGTTTAATTCCTGTCCTCATGAAGGGGGGCAATGAACGATTAGAAAAAATTGCTGCTGGGCCTGGGATTCAGAGAATAGCCGAAAGGGACTTACAGGTAGATACGATTTCAACAAAGGATGTTTTTGCTAGTTATATAAATGGTGTACCAGAATATCAGCCCATCATTAATGAGGTAGCTGATTGTTTAGCACAAGGTCTTTATAAGATTTCCTGTTTATTAGATCCGCATAAAATGGTTTTTGGCGGAAGTGTTATTGTGAAAAATCCATTTCTACTGGAGTTGATTAAAGAGAAGTTAAAAAGTTATCAGCTTCCTGAGCAACAACATCTTTTGGAGCAGATGAGTATCAGTACATTGGCACAAAATAATGGAGTTGTTGGTGCAGGATTACGAGTATTTGAAGGAAAGTAATGGGATGGCGCCGGTCTTCATTTATGGAGAAAATGATGGCAAATAGGTAGAGGAGTGGGCGAATATGTTTACATTAAGTCAAGACAAATTAGTTTCGTTAGGCGCGTCGATAACAACGGCGGAAATAAGACGACAGCCTGATTTATGGGATGAAACATTTGCATTATATAAGGAGAAAAGCGAGGGGATTGATGAGTTTTTACAAAAAATAATAACGAAACACAACCGGGTTCGAGTTATTTTTACAGGGGCTGGAACGTCTGCCTATGTCGGTGATACAGTCACCCCTTATTTAATAGAAAAAGTCGATGAACAACAATGGGAAGTACTAAGTATTCCGACCACTACTCTAGTTTCAAATCCTTACCAATTTTTCAAAAAGGATTTTCCGACCTTACTCGTTTCATTTGCTAGAAGCGGAAACAGTCCGGAAAGTATTGCTGCTGTACAATTAGCTGAGCAAATAGTAACCGATTTGTATCAAATAACGATTACTTGTGCGAAAGATGGGAAATTAGCTAAAAGGGCTGTGAATAATGAAAAAAATTTATTACTATTAATGCCTGAAAAGTCAAATGATCAAGGTTTTGCAATGACAGGAAGTTATACTTGCATGGCTTTAACAGCATTACTTATTTTTGATTCTATATCGATAGAAGAAAAATCGATGATAGTGAAAAAAATCCATCAAATGGGTGAAAGTGTCATTCAAAGAGAAGACGTTATCCAAAAGATAGTAGATTTAGATTTTGAACGAATTATTTACTTAGGTTCCGGTAGTTTAGAAGGTTTAGCAAAAGAATCACAATTAAAAATATTAGAACTGACGGCTGGAAAAATTGTTACCGCATTTGATTCACCGCTTGGCTTCCGGCACGGTCCAAAATCATTTGTAAACGAAAAATCATTAGTTTTTGTGTTTGTTTCTAACAATCCGTATACACGTCAATATGATTTAGATATGTTAAACGAAATGCAACAGGACAACATTGCCAGCTATATATGTGCCATCGAGGTTAATGGAGAAACGAATTACGCTGGGAATAGGTTTGTATTTGGCAGCGAGGCACAGTCTGTACCAGATGCTTACTTAGCATTACCTTTTGTTATGATTGGGCAAACAATATCACTGTTAGCCTCCGTGAAAGTAGGTAATACACCAGATACACCTTCACCGACAGGAACGGTGAACCGTGTCGTTAAAGGTGTTACTATCTACGAATATGAGTAACTAGGTTAGGGGAAACATACATGTCTATTTTTATCTTTGCAGATAAGTTTTTTCTTGAAGAGATGGTCACAGGTCCTGGATTTTTAGAGATAAAAGACGGAAAATTCGGTGTTTTTTCAGAATACAGGCCGAAGGAAGCGGCAGAAATTATTGAGTATAGAGGGCATTGGATCGCTCCTGGTCTAGTAGACACACATATTCATGGATTTAGAAATCACGACGTTATGGACAATAATTTTGGAGGACTGAACCAAATTTCGGTAGGACTCCTTTCTTGCGGCGTTACAGCCTTTTTACCGACAACTTTAACATCCTCAATAGAATCGTTGAATAATGTCGTTGAAATGATTGGTGCCAATTACAAAAAAGTACAGGGCGCAAAAATTAAAGGGATCTTTTTAGAAGGGCCGTTTTTTACTGAAAAGCATAAAGGAGCACAAAACACGAAATATTTTTGTGACCCATCAGTTGATATGTTGAAAGATTGGCAGAAATTATCAAATGATTCTATTAAAAAAATTGCGATTGCACCTGAAAGAAAAGGAGCAGCGGAATTCATTGAATATGCTGTAGGAGAAGAGATTATAGTAGCATTGGCCCACAGTGATGCAACGTATGAAGAAGCAAAGCGAGCGGTTGAAAAAGGAGCTTCCATTTTTATTCATACTTTCAATGGAATGAGTCCATTGCATCATCGTGAGCCAGGGATGGTCGGAGCGGCCATGAATTTAAAAGATGTTTTTGCCGAAATCATATGTGATGGACATCATGTACATCCCGTTGCATCAAATATTTTAATGAATATCCGCGGTAGAGAAAAGGTTGTTATGGTGTCTGATTGTATGATGGCTGGAGGTATGCCTGAAGGAATGTATCAGCTGGGAGAATTTCCTGTGAAAGTAAAAGATGGGATGGCTCGTTTGGAAAACGGAAGTTTAGCAGGTAGCATTTTGCAATTAAAAGATGCTGTCAAAAATGTCGTCGAGTGGGGAATTGCCTCACCTGAGGAAGCAATTTACATGGCGAGTACGGCACCAGCTAAAAGTATGCAGCTCGATGGTGAATGCGGGAAGATTGCCGAGGGATATGATGCTGACTTTATTGTGATGACGCCAGAGATGGATGTAACTGCTACCTATCTTGACGGTGTATGCCGTTTTCAAGCTTAAACAAATTTCTGAAAGAGGGATTACCAATGATACTATCTGTCACCATGAATCCATCGGTCGATATTTCCTATCCGATTCATGAGTTAAAGTTAGATGTTGTTAACCGTGTAGAAGCGGTTCATAAAACTGCTGGTGGAAAAGGCTTGAATGTTGCGCGAGTGATCGCTCAAATGGAAGAAGGTGTCCTAGCGACAGGTGTGCTTGGTGGTACGATTGGGGAATACATTATTCAAGAATTAAATAAAGCCAATATTCCAAATGACTTTTTGAAAATCAAAAAAGAATCAAGAAATTGTATCGCCATTCTTCATGAAGGGATGCAAACAGAGATTTTAGAATCAGGGCCGACAGTATCTAAAGAAGAAGGGATTAGTTTTTTAAAGAAATTTGAATTTCTACTTACAACAGCTTCACTTGTGACAATTTCGGGCAGTTTACCGAAAGGATTACCGACTAACTATTATTATCAAATGTTAGAAATCTGTCATGAAAATGGAATTCCAGTAATTATGGATTCGTCAGGGGAATCTTTGAAACAAGCGATGCTTCATAAAGAAAAACCATTTGCCATCAAACCGAATACAGCGGAATTATCACAACTGTTGGGCATTGATATGAAAGCGGGAATTATAGAACTAAAGCAAGCATTAAACAATGAATTATTTACTGGAATTGAGTGGATTATCGTGTCGATGGGTAGTGAAGGTGCATTTGTTAAGCATAGTGAGGACTATTATAGAGTTATGGTCCCGAAAATAGAAGTGGTTAATCCTGTAGGGGCTGGTGATGCAACAGTTGCAGGATTAGCTGTGGCACTACATCAACATCAAACGGTCGAGACTGTTCTGAAAACGGCGATGACTACAGGAATGTTAAATACGATGGAAGCTGAAACCGGTTATATTAATGTGAATAAGTTTAAGCAATACTTTGATCTCGTTAAAGTTGAAAAAATAGATTGATAGAGGAGAATGTTAATGCTAGAACTAACCAAAAATAAATTGGAAGCTCTAAAACGTTTATCTGCTGAAAATGGAATAATTGGTGCATTGGCTATTGACCAACGTGGATCGTTGAAAAAAATGATTGCGTCTGGCGGTGCGAGTCAAGTTGGAGATGAGGGCATTACCCGTTTTAAAGAAGTAGTTTCTGAGGAATTAACACCATTTACAACAGCGATCCTTTTGGACCCGGAATACGGTTTGCCAGCGGCTAAAGTCCGAGATAAAGAATCAGGCTTAATCGTAGCGTATGAAAAAACTGGATACGATGCGTCAGAAGTAGGACGGTTACCAGATTTATTACCAGAATGGTCAGTGAAACGATTAAAGGATGCCGGTGCCGATGCAATTAAATTCTTACTCTACTATGATGTCGATGAAGATGAAAAAATTAATAACTATAAACACGTTTATATGGAACGTATCGGATCTGAATGTGCAGCTGAAGACATACCATTTTTCTTAGAGATTGTTACGTATGATTCTGAAAGTGATGATGTGAAAAGTAAAGCATACGCAAAAATAAAACCTTATAAAGTGATTGAGTCCATGAAGGAATTCTCAAAGCCGCAATATAAAGTAGATGTATTAAAAGTAGAAGTTCCAGTAGATATGAACTATGTGGAAGGATATACAGAAGGTGAATTTGTTTACAGTAAAGAAAGAGCAGCTTCTTATTTCAAAGAACAGAGTGAAGCAACGAAGCTTCCATTTATTTTCCTTAGTGCCGGAGTAAGCGCAAAATTATTTCAAGAAACATTAAAATTTGCTAAAGAATCTGGTTCTACCTTTAATGGGGTATTATGTGGTCGGGCAACTTGGAAAGACGGTGTCATGCCGTTTGCTATAGGCGGTGAACAAGCAGGTCGCCATTGGTTAAAAGATGTTGGTAAAAGGAATATTGAAGAATTGAATCTCGTGTTGAAAGAGACGGCGAATTCATGGTTTGCTAAAGTAAAAGTAACAGCTGAGCTTCAAAGTTAGTACAATATCTTTTCTTTCATATGTCCTTCATTTCTTGAACAAATATTTGCACCAGAACGACTTTTTAAATGGAATGAATAAAAATGAGTAGACATTCGTCTGCTCATTTTTTAGTGCGTCCAGTATGGTCGCAAATCCTAGATTAAAAGCCCAGAACAGTTCATGACTATAGGGAGGAGAAGAACCTTTATATATAAACCGAAGAATAATAATTATCGTATAAAATTCAGTGAAAAACACCCTTGAAAAGGTGATAATACCCTTGTTTTGTAAGCGTTTTAAAAAGACAATATAACTAAAAAAAGAAACAATATCTTTATTGAGTGGGCACTTAAAAAAAACTATTCTAAACATAAGTGAAAGCGGTACCTTTCAGGTTTTGGTCTATTTTTAAAAATGAATGTGCAGGTATTGTTTTTAACTAAATTTTAAAATCCAAAGGGGGAGAAGAATTGGAGAGTAAGCATTTCAAGAGAGCTTTTAATATCCTTCTTGCACTTGTGCTAATTGTGCCGACATTTTTAGTGAGCATGATTGTACCATTGCATGTAGGAGCAAATGTGTCTAATCCTTGGGTCACAATTTCATCTGGTGGAAACGAAATTAATGCATTAATAGAACAAAATGGAAAGTCCTATGCAAGGCTTGGAGCAGGTGCTGGAAACGATAACGGGGCTAAAGCTGCAATTTTTCAAGAACAAAATAAAGTCGCTAAAGAAGCGGGAACGATGGCGTATACCTTTACTCCAGAAACCAAGGGCGAAGATACTAGATTTGGTTTCTATCCTCATTATATTGACAATAATAACTTCGTTTTTGTAGGCTACGATTCACTTGGATGGTTCTATGAATACAAATATCAAGAAAAAGGTGATTGGTTAAGAACAAGACCGAATGTTCCACTTCCAGAGGCTGGGACCGCACATTTCATAAAAATTGATTATAAAGGAACCACTATGAACATTACTTTAGATGGAAAAGATTTATTTGGACCGGTTACTTTACCCAATGATGTAAATAACCTCCTTACAGGTAAGGAAGCAGTTAAACTTGGTGCTTTTGGAGATAAAAAAAGTCAAGTCCTCATTGAATTAGGAGATGCACCTGGGGATGGAGGCACGAATCCAGGAGATGAAAAACTTGTCGACATTACGGATAATAAACTAGAAGAAGGCGATTTGAAAATTATCTCTGGTGACGGAAAAGTTACCTATAATGAAGATGGTTCAGCAACTTTTAGTGTTACATCTACCCAAAAAAATCGAATTGTCTACAACCAAATGAAAGGGATTAAAAATGGTGTTTTTGAAGCGGATGTTACTACGAATACTGATAAGATGAATCGTTTTGGATTCATTTATCGTGTTCAAAATGCATCTGCATACACATATGTAGGAACAGGAGATACGAACGATCAGTATTTTGGTGAAACATTTGGACCTATAAACAATTGGACGTCGATGACTTCAAACGTGCCGTTACAAGCAAAACAAACATACCATTTACGTTTAGTATTCATGGACGATGTTGCGACGTTATACATTGATGATAAAAAGGTCGACTCTTGGACATTAACTGGTGGTGTAGATCAAGCAGGCGGACTTGGGTTTGAAAAAAGCAGAGGTGCTGCCGATATTACGATTTCTAATATCAAAATCAAAGAATACAGTGCGCCAAAACCTCCAGATACCACGCCAGTAGAAGATACATTAAAGTCAAAGTATATGGATGTTACTATTGACCAAGTATTCCCGCGAATTGTGAAATACAAGGTTGACGATAAAGTAATGAATGGACAAGAATCACCTGTGTACGGATTAAAAGTAAATGGTTCCTTATACTATCCTAAAGTAAGCTTTGAAAAGTTAAGCGATAGTGAAGCGCTATATACATTAAAAGTTGTGGATGAAATGAAAAACTTTGATGCTACATTTAAGGTATCTTTGAAAGTGAATGATAATAAAGTTATTTATAGTTTCGATGAAATTAAAAATAATGGTAGTGCTAAAATTGAAACAGTTGAGTTTGCTGATATGAACGTTATCTCAGTAAATTCGGAACAAAAAGGTGCAAAAGCTAAATTAACGAATATTAGTACTGATGTTAGGAAATCAGGTGATGTAGATGTAAGCGTAGATTCTTCTATGGGAGAAATAGGTACATCTACCAAAAATTATACAGCATTTTTGTCAACTGACGAATTGAGTGCAGGTGTATGGTCCAGTTCAGAAGTGGATGGCTATAAAAACTTAGTTGCGAATCGATATGTAAATAAAAAAGGTGCAAAAGCAATGGGAATAGGTTCTAGTGCACTCTATTACCAAAGAGAGTTTATGCCAGAGCCACAAAAAAATAAACCAACTATTAAAATAGCTATTGCTAAAGATTTGAATACTGATAATAAGACAGATTGGCAAGATGCGGCGATTGCATACCGTGATATTATGCAAGATATTAAAGGATATCAAGATGTAAATAATAATGTTGGAATGCGTATTGCAATGAACTTCGGATCACAAGCACAACAACCGTTCTTAAAAACAGCCGATAATATTAAAAAGGTTGCACTTGCTACAGATGAATTAGGGCAGGCTGTTTTATTAAAAGGATATGCAAACGAAGGACATGACAGCGGTCATCCGGATTACGGTAATGTAGGTGAGCGTATGGGTGGCGCTAAAGATTTGGATACGCTTATTAAAGAGGGACGTAAGTATAATACCCAATTTGGTGTCCATATCAATGCGCAAGAAGTTTATCCTGAAGCGAAAGCTTTCAACAATGATTTTATTGATCGTCCAAATTCTTTAGGTTGGGGATGGCTAGATCAATCTTATACAATTAATAAATTAAAAGATTTGTATTCTGGAGCGCGTGCGAAAAGACTAGATGAATTGAAAGCTGCTGTTCCAAATCTCGACTTTATTTATTTAGATGTATGGTATCAAAATCAATGGGAATCAAATAGAATAGCAGATCAATTTAAAGATAGAGGCTGGAGGTTAACAACGGAATTTGGTGGTTCTATGGCCAATTATTCAACGTGGCAACACTGGGCTACCGATAAAAACTACGGTGGACCGGAAAGTAAAGGTATCAACTCAGAAGTACTACGCTTTATTAGCAATCACCAAAGAGATTCTTGGGTGTTGAACTGGCCTGAAGTAGGAGGAACTGCTGATCATCCGTTACTTGGTGGATTTGAATTAGCTGGTTTCGAAGGATGGCAATCTGATAAGAATTTTGATAATTTTATTCGCATGACATTTGATACGAATCTACCTACTAAATTCTTACAAAAATATTATGTGACGAATTGGACAGCGGTAGAAGGGGATAAAAGCAAGACAAACTTAGAAAAGGAAATAAAATTGAAAGACCCAAGTAATGGGGATGTTGTCGATGTAACTAGAAAAGACAATTCTAGGGAACGTGTGATTAAACTGAATGGAAACGTTGTACTTGATGGACACACTTATTTAATTCCTTGGGTGAAACAAGATTTTAAAAATCCAACTTCTAATTCTGATAAACTATATCACTGGAATTTGGAAGGTGGTACAACTACTTGGGCACTTCCAGATGAATATAAAGATGTTTCTACTGTTTATGTATACAAGTTGACAGATCAAGGTAGAGCAGATATGAAAGAAGTCAAAGTTGTAAATAATAAGGTAACTTTGACAGCTAGTGCTGCAACTCCTTATGTTGTTGTACCAAAAAGAGATAAAGGTTTGGAAATCCTTGACTATGATTGGAGCAAAGGTGCTCATATATATGACGCGGGATTCAATACAGGAAAAGTAAGTGCTTATACAACTATTCAAGGTGATAATAAAGCTGTAAGCGCCGTTAGAACGAATCAAACTGGAAGCAACCGTAATGTAAGTAGTGGAGATTACTATTTGAATATCGATAGTCCGTCAAAAGATACAACTGTTTCTCGTGTTCTTACTGGTTTAGAACCAGGTAAAGATTATGTGGCAGAGGTATATGTTGAAAACAATAGTGATGTAAAGGCGGGAATTACAGTAACAGGTGGGAAAGAAGACGTTAACAATTACACACTTCGTAGCCTGCAAAAGAACTATGTTAAGGCAGATTCACATGCTTCAAATGATGGATACAATAGTAAAATGCAAATTATGCAAGTAAGCTTTACAGCTGTAACGAATAAAGCTAAATTAACTCTAAGCCGTGATGCTGGAAAAGGAAACACAAAATTTGATGATATTCGGATCGTTCAAAAGTCCTTAAAAAATTATGTCTCACCAACGGAATTCAAACAAGATTTTGAATCGGTAGTACAAGGTATTTACCCATTCGTTATCGGTAACACAGAAGGGGTAGAAGACAACAGAATTCATCTGTCTGAACTGCATGCTCCATATACACAAAAAGGATGGGCAGGTAAAAAATTAGTCGATGATGTATTAGGGGGGAATTGGTCCGTTAAAGTGAACACTGGAAATAAAGGTTTGCTGTACCGCACGATTCCTCAAAATTATCGTTTCGAACCTGGCGTAACTTATAAAGTATCATTTGACTACCAAACGACAGCAAATGCATTCCGCTTTATTTCAGGGGATCAAGAAATTGATGTTCGAGATATTGCGAGTGCAAAAGGATTGAGTGTGAATAACACTCTTACTGCATCTACTGACACAAAAACAGCAGAGTTTACTGTGACAGGTTCTGAGAACGGTCAAACTTATGTTGGAATTTTCAGTGATGGAACGAATTTAAACGGGGATACTGGAGCAGGTACGTTTATTTTAGATAATTTACGTATTGAAAAAAGGTGACTATAGTGGAAGAGACACAGAGATAAAGATCTCGAATTAAGATAAAGGTAGTTTTATAGTTCAAGTAATATTGTGAATGGAAAAGAGGTTGACCTAAAAGTAGCTGAATAGCTATATGGGTTAACCTCTTTTTCATATAAGTATATCACCACAACAAAATTACGGACGGAAAGGAACGATTCTCTTAAGTTTATAAAGTATAAAAAAGAAGTTGTCTCTAAAAGATCATTTTTAAGGACCTTTTGAGACAACTTCTTTTAATATAAAGTAACTGAATCTAGTTATTTGACACTACTTCAATAACTAGATTATCAAGCATAATATCTTTGTAACCGTTAAAGTTAGCTTGTGAGCCTTTCACACCGCTAGTATTAGCTGCTTTATTAGTGGAATAAATGCCAAACCAGCTTTGCCCCGATTTATCGCCTGTTAAAGTAAAGGAATATGTGCCAGCTTTTGCATTCTTATCACTGCTTGCGGTTGACTTTAATTCCTCTTTAGTTAATACCCCTTTTTCCTCAAATGGAGCATTACCTGTCACTACCGCATACGTTCCATCACTACCTGCTTCATAATCAAAGGTAATTTTATACGTTACTCCTGGTTTAAATGTGAAGTTTTGAGGGATCGTTTGGTACACAAGGGTATCGCCTTCCGTTAATCCATTCGTTTTAAGTGACCATTTACCTGAGATAACATCACTTACTATTTTTTGATTCCAACCTCTTTGCGTATATGGTGCATGGAATTCAGAAAGGTGGGTTCTATTATCTTCTACGCCTTCAATATTACCAATTACAAACGGATAGATGCCTTGTACAACATTTTCAAAGTCTTGTACGAATTTGGTATCGCTTACTTGGTTTGCGGCATTACTTTCCACGATGCGGATATCATCAAAGTAACTTGCCCCATTTCCAGCATCTCTTGATAAATCAATCGTTACATCGGATGTTTTTTTACCAGTTTCAAAAAACACATACATGTTTTGGAAGTAACTTGTTCCATCCACAGTTGAAGTCATTTGACCATCAGCTTTTGCTTGCTCTGAGCCTAATGTATTATGTGCGTATGCTCTTACATAGTTTTTAGCGATAGATTTACCAGTACTATTTGTATAATCTTTGCCGTTAGAAGTAATTGTGATGCTTGCTCGTGCTTCACTTCGGTTGTCTATACCAACATATGCAGCATACTTTGTATTAGGTTTTAGGTCTGTTAATTTTTGGGTAACATTTACTTTCTTTTTATTGTTGGAGATTGTTAGCATATTATTATTACCTTCACTCTTCGTGATCTGAACTGCTTTTGAGTCTCCTTTAATTTTCCAATCTTTAAGGGAATTGCTGTTAAATCCAGTATCTATAAGATGCATTCCTTCACTCCATTTAACATCTTTATTGGATTTTGGCCCTTTATAAATTACATATGCAGTAGATTTTTTTGCATCTAATGTGATTTTTCCATTTTCAATTTTAACATTTTTCATTTTCTCTTTACCTAATTCTGTTAACTCATACACTTTAACGGTACCTTGCCAACCAGTAGGGACAGTCCACGTTGTTTTTCCACCGTTTGTGTTCCAGTGATATAATTTTTCATTATCTGCTGATAATTTTTTACCATTTTGATCCCAAGACCATGGGAATAAATACTTTTCGTCACCAGGTTTACCTTCAAATATTTTCTTACCATTTAATGTCATAGTTCTTGTTCGATAGCCATCTTTATCATTTGCAAAATCATTTGATTTTCTTTCAATTGTAAGTGTATTTTCATTAGATTCGTCCTTTAATACTGTCTTCATACCTGGTACCCAGTTGTAAGTTTGTTGTTTATCATCTATCATTTCAACTGCTTTGCCATTCTCCCACTGTGTTACTTTATAATGTTGAATGAATTTGGTTGGAACATTCACCGCAAATAAGTTATCAATATAGGCTTTGTAGTCACTTCTACCTTGCCAACCTTCAAAGTCTTTCATACTGTATCCACCTAATAATGGAGCATCTGCGTCGCCTCCATACTTAGGATAGTTGCCAATCCATGCATCTTTTTGATGGTTTTTAATGAAACGAGTGATGGTACTATTAATGCCTTTTAAGGTATACCCGCCGTAAGTTAAATCGGCTGCCCAGTGTTGGAATGTGGAATCATATTCATTCGCATATCCCCACTCACTGCCTAAGCGCCAACCTAAACTATTAATTTCTTTACTTAATTGACGGCTCGGCCATGTACTATTATCACCTGACTGTCCATTACCCCAAACATCTACATAAATAAAATCTAATTCATTCTTCTTCCCACCAAGAGCATCATATAAATCTTTGAATCGTTGTGCTCTGCCATTTCTTAAATCATAATCAGCATTAATGTTTATTCCTTGATCGATCCAGTTCCAACCATACTTATAAGTTCCATCTGGATTTTTTAATAAACGATCTTCTTGGAAATATTTTGACTCTGGATACGTTTCACTTGCATTCACATGAACACCAAAAGTTGCCCCATATTCTTTACCCCTTGCTAGCAATGTTTTCATGTCCTTTGCCCCGCCAATTCGGGTTCCAATGTCAGCATAATTTAAATGACCAGAATCATGCCCTTCACTACCGTACCCTTTCAGGAGAATAGATTGTCCTAGTCCATCAGTATTTAAGTGGAATTTTTTTACTCCGTCTAAAGCCATTAAGAAAGGATTTTGGGCTTGACTGCCAAAGTTCATGTTAACACGATAACCAACTAAGTCTGGAACTTTTTCTGCTCCTAGAGGTTCGTTCATAATTTTTCTATAAGCAATTGCTCCATCTTGCCAGTTTATCTTTTTATCATCATTAGCGTCAGCAGTAATGATAACCTTCACAGACGGCATTTCATCTACTTTATTAACTGTCCCATCTTCTAGCTCTAGAGTGCCATCTTCTTTACGATGTTCTTCTGACTTTTGATACGTCCAGAAGGTACTACTTAGACCAATTGTTTTTTTACCTGCACTATTAGTTGTAGCATTTGCTGTAATTCTTTGAGCGTCAGTCTTTGCAGCATAGGAATCTGGAGCTAATTTTTTTGCTAAATTATTCTCTGTATTCGACCATATACTTGCACTTAATTCATCAGTAGAAAGAAAAGCATACATATATCCTTTTTGCTCTTCATCTTTCGTATTTAAATTTTCATCCACCTTTACTTGTCTGTCACCATTAATATGTGTATTTGTTGACATCTGTACGCCGTCTAGCACTGCATCTTTTTGACTGTTATTTACAGAAATTAAATGATGATTTGGAATTTCAATTGTTTTTACGATATTGTTGTCGATGATCTTTGTAATATTGAATTCTAATATATTTTCTTTAACAATCATCTCAGCAGTAATAACCGCAGAGATATTGTGAGTAGTGTCTATTACCGTCATCTCATATACGATTTTATCTGATGAAACTTTTGCTTTTATTTTTGGTTTTACTGCTACGTCATTAATAAGGATTGTATCTAATGCCTCAGTCTGTCCATAAAAAGTCTTTCCTGCTCCATTTCCAGATTTTAAATCGTATTGAATGACTCTTGGAAAATTTGCATCAACAAGAACGTTCATTTGATTAGATGAAATAACTGTATTAGGATTTTGAGAAATAATTTGATTTTCAGTTTGTATAGTTTCTGTGTTTCCCTCAGCTTGGATTAGGGAAGCATTTGTAAAACAAGTAGAACCTACGACACAACCCGATACAAGTGTTGCGATTGTCCTCCTGAAATTCTTTTTTGATTTTTTCATATGTACCCCCTCGTTTTCATTTTTGCACTTTTGACATTGATGATCCTTCAAAGGTATAGAGCACTTTTTTACCTTTGAAAATTAATATTTTGATAGAAAGTGAAACCAGCATAGTAGTTGAGAATCTATCAAAACCAGAAGTAGTTTCCAGTGTCTATCTGTACCACTAGATTACTTTTTGTAAAACGCTTACACAAGAGAGATATTGCTCTGTTTTTTAGAAATATTGTTTTTTGTAATGCTGAAAATAAGGGGGCGGTGATACTAAAGCAAGTACATTTATTATTCAAATGGTGGCTTTAGGGGGAGAGACAAAGAGGTAAAGAGCAAGCTTTAAATCGCCGGAAATCGTTCTTCAAAAAATGTTCCTTTTTATGTTTTAGTGAGATGTTAAAAGTGAAAAGCAAGATGTCTAAAAAATACGACAAGATGTTGATTGTAGAAGTTTTTTTACGTACGTATAATGTAACAGAATAGCTTGCTAAACAGGCGATTCAAGTATGCTAATAGCTTCTTTGGAGAAAGAAAAACGTATATTAGTATGGTGGCCCATACGTCTGTTCATAAAATGATAAAAGACACATAGAACTAGCATCGTGACAACATAAACAGCTAAAAGGTTAGAGGAGGTATATACTGATGATATATCAAGCTATCCAGCAGTTAATTGATCGAGCTATTGAAATTCAATTAATTGACCAAGAAGATGAAATATATACAAGGAATAAAATTCTTTCTTTACTTCGTTTAGGTGATTTTGTAGTGGAAGCGTCAGCGCCCACATCTACAAAGAAAGCAATTTCGGAGTTATTGGAAGAGTTGATTGAATATGCTTGTATGCATAAAGTCATTGAATCAGTAATGGACGAGAGGGAGATTTTAGCAAGTGCAATTATGGATATTTTTATGTCCAAACCGTCCATTATCAATGCTCTTTTTTATGAAAAATACGAACAAAATCCGAGGGCTGCGACAAATTACTTTTATGAATTAAGTAAAAACAGCAACTATATACAAATAAAGCAAATTGCCAAAAATATAAATTATAAAGTAAATACGGAATATGGTGCCATTGATATAACAATTAATTTATCAAAACCGGAAAAAGACCCGAAACAAATTGCTAGAGAGAAAGTATCGGAAAGTACAAATTATCCAAAATGTTTACTCTGTATTGAGAATGAAGGATATAGAGGCAGAACTGGACATCCAGCACGCTCGAATCATCGTATGATTCGTATGAATCTTACAGATGAAAGCTGGTTTCTACAGTATTCTCCGTATATTTACTTCAATGAACACTGCATTGTATTGTCTTCAGAACACCGTGATATGAAAATCGACCGTCAAACATTTTTACGTTTGTTAAAATTTGTAGAAAAATTCCCACATTATTTCCTTGGGTCCAATGCAGATTTGCCAATTGTAGGAGGATCTATTCTAACACATGATCACTATCAAGGTGGAAACTATGAATTTGCTATGGCAAATGCATCAAATGACTTCATTTTTGAACTCACTAAATTTCCAGAAATGCAATGTTCTATTATTAAATGGCCTATGTCAGTTATTCGCTTAAGAAGTAACGACATAGAACAAATAGTAAATGCAGGGGAGTACATATTAGAAAGGTGGAAGAGATATGATGATCCGTCTGTTAATATATTTGCATTTACGAATGATGTTCCGCATAATACGATAACTCCAATTGCTCGTTACCGGAATAGTATGTACGAATTGGATCTTGTTTTGCGGAACAATCGTACAAGTGAAGAACATCCTCTAGGTATTTTCCACCCTCATGCGGAAATACAACATATAAAAAAAGAAAATATCGGTCTAATTGAAGTAATGGGGTTAGCTGTACTACCTGCGCGTTTAAAAACAGAACTTCAGGAAGTGGAAAAATTTTTACTTAACATTCCAAGTGATATTCCAACGCCTCATATACGATGGGCAGAACAATTAAAAATCAAATATGACAATCGGATATATGAACAAAATGTACAGGAGATTATAAGAGAAGAAGTGGGCAGAAAATTTATACAGGCGCTTGAAGATGCTGGTGTTTTTAAACGAGATGAAGAAGGGATATCAGCGTTCAAACGTTTTATTCAAAATTTAATTTAGGAAGGGACTTGGTAGTTATAGTGAAGAACAAAATACTCAATGAATAAAACCTCACAGTATTAAAAGAATAGAAAAACTAAACAACATCTCATATTCCTATGAGATGTTGTTTAGTATGGTTCTGTCGCATGTATTATGACATCTAATAAACCGGGGAATCTAGCATTTAAGTCATCTTCACGAATTGAAATGAAACGTTGAGTTCCTTCAAGGCGTGTATACATAACACCGGATTCACGTAAAACTTTGAAATGGTGTGATAAAGTTGATTTCGCGATTGGAATGTTTAACGCGCCACAAGATTGTTCGTTTTTTTCTAGTAGCATCGTTACAATTTGTAAACGAATTTGATCGCTAAGTGCATATAGAACAGAAGAGAATTGAATTTCTTCTCGATTTGGATGATAGAGAGTACGCATTTTTTCACCTGCTTGTATAAGTTAATATATTTGCACTATAACATATAAAGTGGTATATTTCTATTGTTCGAATATATTCGAACAATAGAATATAGGGGGAGAAAAAATGAAGTATACAAAATTGCAAAAGGCAGGACTACATATTTCAAAATTGGGGTTAGGAACAAACGCTGTAGGGGGACATAATTTATATGCTGATGTGAATGAGGAAGAAGGAAAACGATTAATAGAAGAAGCTATGGGGCAAGGGATTACATTTTTTGATTCAGCAGATTCATACGGTTTCGGTAGATCAGAGGAATTGGTGGGAGAAGTATTGAAAGGAAAACGCCATGAAGTTGTACTTGCTACCAAAGGTGGAATACAACCGTTATTAAATGGAGAGGTTTATATGAATAATGAACCGAGCTATTTAAGAAATGCTGTAGAAAATAGCTTAAGAAGATTACAAACTGATTATATTGATTTATATTATTTACATTTTACAAACCCAGAAACAAGTTACATAGATTCAATTGGAGAACTTACTCGCCTAAAAGAAGAAGGGAAAATTCGTTCAATTGGAATATCTAACGTAAACGTAGAGCAATTAAAAGAAGCGAATCAGCATGGGCACATAGATGTTGTACAATCGCCGTATAATATGTTAGATCGTACTGCTGGGCAAGAACTTTTGCCATATTGTATAGAATCAGGTATTTCATTTATTCCTTACGGGCCTCTTGCTTTTGGGATACTAGGTGGTAAATATACAGAAGATTTCAAATTGAATAAAGGAGATTGGCGTCAAAGTGTAAATCTATTTGAAGAGAATACATATAAGAGCAACTTTAAGAAAGTTGAAAAGTTAAAAGACATAGCTAAAGAAAAGGATCTCGAATTATCGCATTTAGCTTTAGCATGGTTATTAAACCAAAAAGGAATTGATACTGTTATTCCTGGTGGGAAACGAGCGGAGCAAATAAGAGAAAGTGTAAGAGCGGTGGAAGTTTCAATGAATGAAGATGTCATGAAAGAGATTGAATCTATTTTAGAAGATTAGTTGAAAGGAGAAGATTTAAATGAAAAGAGTACTAGCTGTATTCTTTACAATCATGTTTATGATCGGTACAGATACTTTCTTAATTTCACCACTGTTACCCACATTACAACAGGTGTATCATATTTCAACTGAGTTGTCAGGGTGGATGGTGAGTTCATATGCTTTAGGATATGCTGCATTTGCACTTATCGCTGGTCCTATATCAGATAGTTTAAACAGAAAAAAAGTGATGGTAATAGGAATGAGTTTTTTTGCGTTAAGTACGTTTTTATGTGGAATTGCACCGAGTTTTCGATGGATGCTAGCATTTAGATTTTTAGCAGGTGTAAGTGCAGCCTTTGTATCTCCACAAGTGTGGGCATCTATTCCGCTGCTTATAGAGAAGGAACAAATTGTAAAGGCAATTGGGATTGCAACAGCAGGATTGTCACTCTCTCAAATTTTAGGACTGCCAGTTGGATCATATTTAGCAATGATACACTATACAACACCATTCTTTATCATTGGTATATTATCAGCGCTACTTGTTATTGCTATTTATGGAGTATTACCAGAAATACAACCGGTTCATATAAGAGAAAAGAAAACAAATATCTTAAAGCGCTATAAACAATTACTTTCAGATTCTAAGGTTTCACTTTCTTATTTTGCATATTTTGTTTTTCAAACTGGTAATTTTGCTGCATTTTCATTCTTCGGTGTGTGGCTGTCTATTCAATTTGGCTTGCAAGTTCATGAAATAGGAACAGCTATGCTCGTATTAGGATTAGGAAATTTAACTGGTAATATTTTGGGGCCTAGAATCGTAAATAAAATTGGTTATAACCTTTCATTCTATGGTGGAATTATATTTACAGCAGTTCTATATACATTACTTCCTCATGTAAACAACATTATAATTGTGGAGTTTTTATTCTTTGTTTTGTTTTTTGTGACAGGAATTTTGTTTGTATTAATGATGAGGCACTTACAAAACATATCTATCGTAGCAAGAGGAACGGGAGCGGCTCTAGCTAATGCTTCTATGTATATTGGTCAAATGATTGGAGCGGCAATGGCAGGAATGTTATTTGCAGCGTCTCACAATTTTATATTTGTAGGTAGTTTTACTGCGTTATTATATATTTTAGCTTTATTTCTGTTTAGAAAAAGTGAAAGACTAACTGAGAATCGTGAAACAGGAATTGCGTCATAAAGTCTTTACAAATAAAAAAAGCCCAAAAATAAAAATCCCTATAGAGATAGGGATTAATATATCGGCATATAGCTCCTTGGAAAAGGATATACTGAGTATAACATATAGGACTACTTATAATTGTGAAATAGATGTGAAAGTAATGTGAAAAATAACATAATAAAAAGCACTGTTTTAGCTAATGAACTAAAACAGTGCTTTTCTCTTTGATTGAACAGTTGCTGCATTTTCATCATGTATGCCTGCATCTTTAATAATTCGTTGTTTTGCTTTATTTAATAGATGGTTTACTGCTTCTCCAAAATAGTTAGCTTCGCTTTTTGTGCGGGCTTCTCGTAAACATTTATAGTTTTCTAGCAGTTCCTCTTTTTCAGTGTCTGTTAAGAAATCTTCTATTTTCTTTTTTGTCATACGAAACACCCTTTCTTCTGACAAACGACGCAATAGAAAATATTTATTGTTTATTATAGCAATAATTTTTAAAAAAAGTATAGACTAACGTCGCAATAATTTGTCAATTTCTTGAATCTTCTCATCAGCTTTCCCAATTTGTGTGTTTTTAGCCTGCTCACCACCAAGCGCTTGATGTAGTAAGAAAGTCTGACCAGAAATAGCAGTCACAATGGATACTTTAATAATTTCTTTTATTAAGGTGACATCGAATAAAACGAGTCCAAGAAGTGCAGCTAGACTGCCAGTGAAAATATCAGTCAAAAACCCAAAGTGAAAAAAAGTTTTCAAACGGCGTGGAAGCAATAACTTACCTTGGTTATTGATTAGATGGGAAACGAAACCGGTAATGCCACCAACGAGAACAGCAGTTAGCCATTGATACATTTCCATCGAATCCACTCCTTTTAGTGAATAAGATTCGATTATTTTATATCGATTCCTTTTAATATTTCATAGAAACATATTGAGAAAGTTTGTTTGGGGGTATTACGTATTCAATTTAGTTATAACAGAAAAATCTGATATATTTCAGTCTATTATATGAAGCTGTTATTCCTTAATATGAATACAGAAAGGGGTGCGTGATATGAATATAGATTACCGAATAAGAAGTGTGGATGGTTATACAAAAAATATAGGGGAATTAGTAAGCATGCTGGAGCATACAAGGGCTGTAACATTCCTGAAAATAAGAGATCTATCGGTTGAGCAATTAGATTTAATGATACCGAGTGGAGGGAATTCCATTGGAGCGTTACTAAAGCATATAGCAGCTATTGAAAAAGCACATCAGCTTATTTCATTTCAAGAGCGTGACTTTACAAAGGAAGAATTAGAAATATGGAAAGACGCACTCTATTTAGGAGAATCGAGGAAAACGATTCGTGGTCATGAAATAAAGTATTATGTACAGCTTCTACAAAGTGTTCGAGAAGAATCACTGAAGTATTTGAGTGAACAAGGTGATGGATGGCTTATGTCAGAAAGAAAGTGGCCTAATGGTGTAGCGGCATAACCAGTACTATTTGTAGTTTCACGTGCTAGAAGATGAGATTAGTCACCGTGGGCAAATTAGAATGATGAAAAATAAATTATTTGAAAATTACGTTAAATAAGGTAGCTTTTTAAATAAATATTCCATATAATGAGAGTAATTAAAATGAGAACGGGGTGATGTATTATGGCGAAAATAACTTATATGAATCATAAACCAAATACAAAGGTGGATGGAAAGGGCGATACTATATAAGTGAGCGCACGATCCTTCCACTTAGCTTACATTAGGGAGGATATCAATTTGAATCAAAATATTTTAGAATCGTTCGGCTGGGATTCTTTCTTTGAGGAACAAGCTGTAGAGAACTTTGAGGTAGGGCGTATTTTACTTGAGCATAAGCATATATATCGAATTATTTGTAATGATGGTGAATATATGGCAGAACTGTCTGGAAAGTTTCGGCATGAAGCAGTAATGAAGGGAGATTATCCAGCAGTTGGTGATTGGGTGTATATAAAGAAAATAGAGAATGAAAAGAAAGCAATTATTCATCGTATTTTTCCAAGAAGAAGCTCTTTTTCTAGACAAGAGGCTGGTAATCGAACGGAAGAACAAGTAATAGCGGCAAATGTAGATTATCTATTTTTAGTGAATGCACTTAATCATGATTTTAATGTAAGAAGAATGGAACGTTATTTACTATTAGCGTATGAAAGCGGTGCAATGCCTGTAATTGTTTTAACAAAGAGTAGCTTATGTGAGGACATAGAGCAGAAAATTGTTGAAACGGAAGCTGTGGCAATTGGTGTTCCAATCTTCGTCGTTGATAGTGTAGAGCATACCGGTATTGAATCGTTGCAGCAATTCGTTACTTCAGGAAAAACAATTGCTTTAGTCGGGTCATCAGGGGTTGGAAAATCCACTTTGTTAAATGCACTTATAGGAATTGAAGTAGCAAAAACGGGTGATATTCGTGAGGAAGATAGTAAAGGAAGGCATACGACAACTCATCGTGAATTGTTCCGATTACCGAGTGGTAGTTTAGTTATTGATACTCCTGGTATGAGGGAGTTGCAGCTTTGGGAAGGAAGCGATGCAATTCAAACGACATTTTCTGATATTGAAGAACTAGCAAAAACGTGCCGTTTTAGGGATTGCAAGCATGAAAATGAGCCAGGGTGCGCAGTGCATAATGCAATTGATAACGGAATGATTACGATAAATCGTTTGCAAAGCTATAAAAAATTACAAAGAGAACTGGCGTATTTTATGAGAAAACAAGATACTATTCTTGCAAGAGCAGAGCGTGACAAGTGGAAGAAGATTTCCAAACAACATAAAAAAATGTAAGAAACCAAAGGAATATTCCTTTGGTTTTTTACATTTGTAAATTTTATAATAATATTATTCAAATATATAGACAAATAGAATTTATTTGTTTAAACTTTACAAAGTATTCATCATAATAGGTTATGAAAATAATAATTCGGGAATGGGAAATATTTGCAATTAACAATATTTACCTTATAAAATTGAAAAGCAGGAGGTTTGTAATGGGTAGACTATTAAATTCGTTTCGTGATATGAAAGTAGCAAAAAAACTACTAATTTCATTTTTCATCATTTTAATTGCGGCTGTCTCTATTATCGGAGGCATGTCTTATCAAACAGCTAAAAAGAATTTTGAATCACAAATTACGAGTAGTGCTCACGACAATATAAAAATATTAGATAATTTAATTAATCAAATGATTGAGGCGAAATTTAATGATGTAAATAATTTTGCGCGAGTGATTCAAGGTAATATGTATCAAGGGGATAATCAGGATGAATTAAGAAAAATGCTATCTCAATATATCAATTTGAATAAAGATGTGGAACAAGTATATGTTGCGGGCAATGATAAAAAATTTGTACAAGAACCAAATATACAAATGGCAGCAGACTATGATCCAACAGAACGTTCTTGGTATAAAGATGCAGTGGCAAAACAAGGTGGTATTGTAATTACTGAGCCGTATAAGGCAAAAGGAAATGGACATATTGTCGTAACGATTGCAAAACAAGCAGAAGATAAAAACGGTGTTGTAGCGGTAGATTTAAGTTTAGATAATTTATTAAAAACAACGAAGTTAATTAATATTGGTAAAAAGGGATATGCTTTCATTTTAGATGGGAAACAAAAAATAATTGCACACCCTCAAGAAAAATCAGGAGAAAAAGCAGCCGATTCTTGGGCGAAGAAAATTTATGAAGATAATCATGGTGCTTTTTCTTATACGTATGATGGTAGCGAAAAACAAATGGTATTTGCTACAAATGTAAAAACAGGTTGGAAAATTGGCGGGACTATGTACTCAAATGAAGTAATTGAAGCTGCGCAGCCTGTATTTTATAATATGTTAATTGTTATGTTCATTTCATTAGTTATAGGTGGGGCACTTATTTATTTTGTGACGCTTTCTATAACGAAGCCATTAAAAAGATTAGTTGTCACTTCTAAAGAAATAAGTGAGGGAGATCTAACGCAAACAATTGATATTCATTCTAATGATGAAATCGGTCAACTTGCAAAAGGATTTAATGAGATGACAGATGCATTGCGAACATTAATCGGAAGAATTAATACTTCGGCTGGACATGTTGCAGCAGCATCAGAAGAGCTAACGGCAAGTGTAAGACAGGCGAGTGAAGCAACTGAGCAAATTACGATGGCAATGGACGAAATATCAAGCGGGGCAACAACGCAAACGACAAGTGTAGAAAATGGTGCAATGTTACTATTTGATGTAACAGAAGGCATTCAGCATGTAGCAAATAGTTCATCATCAATTAGTACGGCTTCTGCTCATACTCGTGAAAAAGCAGAGAATGGTGGAAAACTAGTCGGAAAAACAGTAAATCAAATGCAGTCAATTGCAGAATCTGTTTCACAATCAGATGAGGTTATTCAGTTACTAAATAATAAATCAAAGCAAATTGGTGACATATTAGAAGTAATTCAAAATATTGCAGATCAAACAAATCTTCTAGCTTTGAATGCGGCAATTGAAGCTGCAAGAGCGGGAGAACACGGAAGAGGATTTGCAATTGTTGCAGATGAAGTACGTAAATTGGCGGAGAAGTCTAGCGTATCTTCTAGTGAAATAAGTAAATTAATATGTGAAATACAAGATGACATGAGTAAGACGGTAAAGTCTATGGGTCATGTAAATGAAGAAGTTCAATCTGGACTTGTTATTGCAAATGAAACGAAGCAAAACTTTACTGAGATTTTACAATCTACAAACGAAATTGCCGATCAAATTAAAACGATGGTTGAAACGGCTAACGGGATGTCAAAAGGTGCAAATGAAGTGTCTATTTCGGTAGGACAAATTGCAATGACAGCGCAGAATAATGCGACGAGTACTCAAAACGTTGCAGCATCAGCAGAAGAACAATTAGCGTCCATTGAGGAAATTAGTTCTGCGGCGGGTACATTATCTCAAATGGCTGAAGAATTACAAGGGTTAATTGAAAGATTTAAAGTATAATAAAGGACAGACTACCCAAAAATAGCAGTATGCGATTTTGGGGTAGTCTGTTTTTACTATGTAACATGAAATGTGATAGAGAGTATGTTTATGATGTTTCAAGGTATATCATGTATAATATTTGTCGAAAAATAGAGGTATTTGTTAACTTTATGTATAATTATAATCATATAGAATGCAAATAAAGGAGATTATTAATATGGGAGTGTACTGGGGGACCAAAAGACATTCTTGGCTTAGTTATGTCTCATTTTGGTTAAGTATTTCGTTTTTCATTGTTTTTCTCATTGAAGTGTTTATTTTAAAAGCACTTTCAAATAGTTCGGTGCAAATTGTTAAATACTTTTATTTTATATTTGTACCAGTAAACATCTTTCTTAGTTTAAAGTTACTCTTTAAGAAGAATGAAAAGAAAGCATTACCTATTTTTAGTTTCATTGTATCATTAGTATTTACAATTTTAATACTAGTATTAGCATTAGCAGCTACTGGAAAGTTCTTTTAAGGAGAGTGATGTAAGTCACTCTCTTTTTTTGATGTGAGCAAATAATGATTGGGAATAGGTTTAAAATTTAAGGGGGATTAAGTAATAAAGTAAGCGACATAATAATGAAGACTGAATAAAGTGTTTTATATACTTATGAAGCAAATGAATACGGTAAAAACGGCGATATATGGTACAATACATATGGATATTAATAGAGATAAAGGGTATATAAAATACTCATCGTTTTTTAGTAAGAGAGGGGTTATCTTATGCTATACGAGGATTTGATGACATTGTTTCAAGCAGCTCCGAAAGAAGAAGGTAGAGGCGGCTGGAAATATATAATCCAGGAACGAAATGATAAATATGAAATTGTTAATGAAATGTTGAAAAATCAAATGAGTGTTGAATTGTATTTTAATGAATATGATGAGGTGAAAATCACTTTATATAGAGATGGAATGCCTATTTCGACGATGCAAAGAATTGCGATTTCAAAAGTTGAATTAGATGAAGAAGAAGAAGGGATTCAATTCGTTTTAGAACGTATGCCTAGTCGGATGATTCGGTTGCAATTAAAGCCGTATTTAGCACTCGAAATGGGGCCGTACTGGGAAGTGTGTGATGATTGTGAATGAACATATAAAAGAAGCATCCAATAACATGGATGCTTCTTTTATGTTTTTTGAAGTTGTTTAAAAGCAATAATCGGAAGTAAAACGATGCTGACCCACCCGATTATAGGATATAGAATGTGGAGTAATTCACTGTAACCAACGTAACTAAAGCAATAGCTTATTAGTAAAATGAAGAAAATAATATTGTTATTTTTCCAGCCAGTGATGGATTGCATTTGTTTTGTCATTCCGAACACATTGCCAACTAAAGTTGTGAATACTTCACCGAAAATGATAAGAACAAAGAAAAAGTGAAAAGTGGCATTGAATTTTCTTATGACTTCAGCCATTGGAATGTTATATTGATAAAATTGGTCGACTGATAAGATAGCTAAATGGCTACATAATAATATTAAAGAAAGTCCTGCCCCACCTAAAATACCGCCCCATAAAATGGCCTTTCGATCTTTTACTTCACTGGCTAACGGGACGAGGACGCTTTGGGCGAGAGAAAGATTTAAGGCGACATATGTAATAGGACTAGTTATCCACTTCATATTCCAGCTTTCTGCAGGAATAGTGTTACGAATAGGAGTTGTACCGTGAAAAAACGTTGTAATAGCAAGTCCGATAATGAAAATCATCATAATAGGTACGACAAGTGTATTAACTTCAAAAACCCCTTGTAATCCGCGACTACCTATAATGAGACAGGCGATTACTGTAATGAAAATACCGAGTTGTCTTGGTAAACGAAGTTGCTCTTCAAATACCGCTCCAGCGCCTGATAACATAACGCTCGTTACACCAAATAATACGAGTAATAATAGTGTATTTACAACATTTCCAAATACATCCCCAAATAAGTATTTGTTAAATTCTTGCGCTGAAAATGCACCGATTTGCGAGGAGAGTAACATCATTTTTGTGCCAAGCCAAATAAAAAAAAATCCACTTACACATATACCAATAGTTCCATAAAATCCGTTCACTGTAAAAAATTCAACAATTTCTCGTCCAGTAGCAAATCCAGCTCCAACGACTGTTCCAATATAAGTAGCAGCGACTTTCTTTGCTACTTGCCATTGTTGATTGTCCATGTTATCCCTCTTTCTACTACGATGAGCTTGATTTACTATTATGCATATGTATGAGCTTGGACAATTAGACGTATGAACTGTTAGAAAACATACATGAATGAAAAGATATTAGGGAAGTATTAAAGGTGTTAAAACTTTGTTACATATGAGCCAATCGTTCGAGAGGATAGGAAAAGTATGGTAATATGTAACTAGGTTCTTAAAAGACAAACATTATGAAATGATAAGAGGAGTGGATTGTATGAGTACGAAAACAAATGTTGTTGAAGTATTAAACAAGCAGGTAGCAAACTGGAATGTGTTATATGTGAAACTACATAATTATCATTGGTATGTGACAGGACCACACTTCTTTACATTACATGAGAAATTTGAAGAGTTTTACAATGAAGCTGGAACGTATATTGATGAATTAGCAGAACGTATTTTAGCATTGGAAGGTAAGCCGTTAGCGACAATGAAAGAATATTTGGCAACATCTAGTGTGAATGAAGGGACAAGCAAGGAATCTGCAGAAGAAATGGTGCAAACATTAGTGAATGATTACTCTGCATTGATTCAAGAATTAAAAGAAGGCATGGAAGTTGCTGGTGAAGCGGGCGATGAAACATCAGCGGACATGTTGTTAGCAATTCATACAACATTAGAACAACATGTATGGATGCTAAGTGCGTTCTTAAAATAAAGTGAAACTTTAATCAGTGGGGGGGGCTTACTGCCCATTAAAGCGGGATAAATATAAGAATATAAAGAAAAAAGTCATTGAAAAATTCTTTCAATGACTTTTTTGTGATTTTTCAGTTTTCTTTTATGCTATAATATAGTAAAAAGGAGGCGATGCGATGTTTCGCTTTTTCAAAACTGGAAAAGAAGAGCGTGAAATTACGAAAGATGAATTGGAACAAGCGATGGCCAAGTTTCTAGAAAAGAATGCTAATATCGTTTATACAGTATTAGTAAATGATGATTATACAGTGAATTATGATTTGTTAAAGCCGTATTTACCTGCATTTCCAACAAACCATTTTCTTATTACGAAGGAAACGCTTGAGGTATTTGAACATACAGAAGAAAATCTAAACCTAGTTAAAGAAATTGATATTGTACAAAAGGCAGTAGATCAATATGTAACAGAAAAAGAAATGTTTCCAATTGTAGAAGGTAGTGAAGATCGCCTCATATGCGGAATGAAACTAGGACCTTACTTAGATCGTATATTAAAAAGAGACTTATATATTTCAGAAAAACATTATTTAGTTTCAAGTAAACCAGATAGAAAAAAACAAAAAAGTGGATAGATGTATGGAAAACAACAATAAATATATTGTTGTCTTTTTTTGTTCATTAAAATATTGATTTTTCAGTTTATTTAACTATATACTAAAATTATTGAAAGAAGAGGAGTAAGTAGTGTTAGCATAAGTTACATACAGTGATTACAGAATGGTATAAAGGTTTAGAAATAAATATGATAAAAGATTACGGGGGAATGGGTGTATGAAAAATAGTATGACTTACATTCAATTATTAAATGAAACGTTACATTGCTATGCAAGTAAAGGAAGTTTGGAAGCATATACTTATATAATGGAGCATGCTAAAGGTATAGTAGGGAATGAGGCTCAAATATATAATTTTAAATATGCATTAGCGAGTGCAGCAGGACTTGAAGAAGAAGCGTTGCATTTAATGAAGGAAGCTATTATAGAAAAGGGTTTTTGGTATGGAAATGAGTATTTAATTTCGGACGACGATTTAAAACCACTACATAAATTTGAAGAGTTTCATCAAATGGTTCAATTATGTAAAGAAAGAGAAGAGTTAGCAAAGAAAACAGAACGAGCAGATGTGAAATATATAGACAGTAAGAAAAAAGAAAAACTATTTATTGCAATGCATGGTGATCAAGAAAATATAGCAATAGTAGAACCATATTGGAAATCTGTTTTGGCACAAAATTATACGTTAGCTTTACCACAGTCTTCGAAAATCCAGTTTTCAGATGGGTTTGTATGGGATGATTTACATAGAGGGAAAGAAGAACTAAAAGAGCATTACGATAAGCTTATAGAGAACCGTACAGTAGAAAATGTAATAATTGGCGGTTTTTCTGCTGGAGCAAGAGTAGCTCTATATACAATTTTACAAAAAGATATAGCTGTGGATGGGTTTATTTTTATGGCACCGTGGCTTCCAGAGGTTGAAGAATGGAATGAGTTGCTGGGAGTACTACAGGATAAACATATAAAGGGATATATAGTCTGCGGTGATCAAGATGAAGATTGTTTCGAATGCGCACAGCAATTTGTACAATTATTAAGAGATAAGAATATAGAACATAAGTATAAAATTATACCTAACTTAAATCATGATTATCCTATTCACTTTGAAGAGGTATTGAAAGAAGCTATTGAATATATAGGGAATGAAAACGATAAGTAGTAAGAAAAGGAGATGCATCATATGTGATGTATCTCCTTTTTAAAATTATAAATTAAAAGCATTTGCTAATAAGCGATAAGAATTTAATTTATCTTCAAATCGATGAGTAATTGTGACAATCATAAATTCTTCAGTATTATACGCTTTGCTTAAGTTTATAATTTTTTCTTTTACAGAAGACGGATCACCGACAATCATACGTTGACGATTTTCTTTTATACGGAATAAATCATACGCGCTGTATGAATAATTTTGAGCAGTTTCAATAGAAGGAGTACCAGTTGTACGCTTTCCTTGTTCTAGTAATAAGATTGATAAATCTAAACTAGAAGCAATTTTTTCCGCCTCTTCAGTTGTTTCACCGCAAATAACAAAAATAGCTACGATTGATTTTGGTTTATCTCCTAAATAGGAAGGTTGGAATTGTTTTTGATAGGCCTCCATTACCTCGGGTCCACCGTATCCGTTTATGAACTGTGCGAATGCAAAAGAAGCACCTTGTTGTGCAGCAATCTTTGCACTCTCTCCACTAGAGCCAAGCAACCACATGTCGGGAGATGTTGGAATCACAGGAGTAGCTTTTAAATTCGCATAATGATGGTTTTCTGGTACTTGATCATGTAAGTACATTGCAACATCTGCAATTTGTTCTGGATATTGATCAAGTGAGACCATTTTTCCTTCTTGAAGTGCGCGAGTTGCAATTGGCATACCGCCAGGTGCTCTGCCGACACCAAGGTCAATACGATTCGGATAAAGCGCTTCTAAAACACGGAAATTCTCAGCAACTTTATACGGGCTATAGTGAGGTAACATAACACCACCCGAACCAACTCTCATACGCTCCGTTTTTGCTGCAATATGAGAAATAAGTATTTCTGGACTTGAACCAGCAAGGCTTACAGAATTGTGATGCTCTGATACCCAAAAGCGTGTATATCCGAGTTTTTCAACTTCTTGCGCAAGCGTAACTGTATGTGAAAAAGCTTGGGTTGCTGTACTACCATCTGAAATAGGGGATTGGTCTAATACACTTAATTTGATCATAGAATATACCTCTCAATCTTAATGTACATCCTATTATATATTTACTTACGAAAAATGCGTAATAAAATGCTCAAAATAAAAAGTGGATAAATTACATATCCACTTTTAACGTGAAAATCCTCGTTCATAATGATTCATTTCGACTACATTTAAAATATATTCGTAGTTATCAATCTCAAGTTTTAGTTGTTCACGTTCTTTTTTAGATAGATGCATATTACTAAGTTGGTTGCATAGCTGTTGTTTCTTTTCTTCTAAATACTTTTTTGTAGCATTGTAGTCGTAAGTTGGTTTCATTTTCAACCACTCCTTATTTGCTGTTGCTATATTATACGAAGCGTAAAGAGATGTGAGAGCTATCTCTTATGTATTTTTAGTGAATATTCAACTTGCTCTGTTGTTATGTTTATAGAAATTTATGAATAAAATGCACTAAACGACTAATGCCCATTTGATGAAGTAAGGGGTGGAATTGTGCAGAAAGATATAATGTATAACACGGAGATGGATGAAACATTAAAAATTATAGATAAAGGATTAAAGAAGACGACGAGCCCGAAGCAAATTATTGTAGTAGGGGCCGGCATGGCTGGATTAGTTTCGGCATCTTTATTAAAAGCTGCGGGACATGAAGTGAAGATTTTTGAGGCAAACAACCGGGTAGGTGGCCGCATAGAGACAGTTAGAATGGAAGATACCGGTTTATATTTGGATGTAGGGGCGATGAGAATTCCGTATTCGCATACATTAACGATGGCATATATAAGAAAATTTGGGCTACAGGTAAGCCCTTTTATTAATAGGAATGAGACTGATATTATTTACGTAAACGGCCGAAAAACGACATTAAAACAATATGAAAAAGAGCCAAGTATATTAAAGTATCCTGTGGAAATGAATGAAGTTGGGAAAACGTCTGAGGAGCTATTATTGTTAGCGGTACAGCCTATTATAAATTTTATTAAAAAGAACCCAGAGAAAAATTGGGATGTTGTAGTAAAGGATTTTGGGAGATACTCTACAGGACAATTTTTAAAATATCACCCTTATCAATATAATACTTACTTTTCACCAGTAACAATTGAGATGATTGGCGTTTTGTTGGATTTAGAAGGTTTTTTAGAAAGGTCATTCGTTGAGACATTACGTTTTTTATACATTATGCAAGAGGAGAGCGGATTTTGTGAAATAATAGGCGGTAATGATAGATTGCCAAAATCTTTTTTACCACAATTAGAGGAAGATATTATATATAATCAAAAATTAATGAAGCTACATCAGCATGATAATGGTGTGACAGCTTTCTATAGAAACGAAGAAACGTTTGAATATAGTAGTATTACAGGGGACTTAGTTATTGTTACCATTCCGTTTTCGACAATGCGGTTTGTAGAAGTAGATCCATTTGATTCTATATCTCATGAGAAATGGAAAGCAATTCGTGAATTGCATTATATGCCAGCGACAAAAATAGGAATTCAATTTAAAAGTCGATTTTGGGAAGAACAAGGACAGTTAGGTGGCAGAATTATAACAGATTTGCCAATTCGTTACGCATATTATCCAAGTCATGGAATTGGAGAAAAAGGACCTGCTATAATGTTAGGCAGCTATACATGGTCTTATGATGCGTTGTTATGGGATGGGTTATCAAAGGGTGACCGTATTTATTACACATTACAAAACTTAGCAACGATATTAGGCGGTCAAGTATATGATGAATTCTTATCTGGTATATCAAAAAGTTGGACGTTGGATCCATATGCACTTGGAGGGTTTGCTCTATTTCAGGCAGGTCAAGAATCAGAGTTGCAACCAGCGATTGTCAAACCAGAGGGAAGAATATTCTTTGCTGGAGACCATACAACGTTATATCACGGATGGATACAAGGGGCAATTGAATCTGGCGTTCGTGTTGCGGTAGATGTAAATGAATTAAATGTATAAAATTCAGAAATTTCTTTACTGTATAGTTTGAGATGGATATTATTATATATAAAAGAATTATAAGGAGTGTTGAAAGTGAATCCGTTATTATTCGATTTTCCTTCTGAATTTTATACTGAAAGGCTATTGATTCGAATGCCAAAACCAGGTGATGGTAAAGCTGTATACGATGCCATTCAAGCTTCTATGAAAGAATTAAAACCTTGGATGGTTTTTGCACAGAAAGAGCAAACAGAGGAAGAAGTAGAAGTGAGCATTAGAAAATCGCATATTCAATTTTTGCAGCGTGAGGATTTAAGGTTACTAGTTTTTTCGAAAGAAACAGGTGAATTTATTGCTTCTAGTGGATTACACCGTATTAATTGGGATATACCTCAATTTGAAATCGGGTATTGGATTGATTCAAGATTTAGTGGAAAGGGCTATATGGTAGAGGCTGCAAAGGGGATAACGGATTTCGCCTTTTCTGAACTAAAAGCAAACCGCATAGAAATTCGTTGTGATGCTTTAAATAAGAAGAGTAGAGCGATCCCTGAAAAATTGGGCTTCAAATTAGAAGGTACGTTAGAAAGTGCGAGTGTTGCAGTAGATGGAAATGGATTAAGAGATATGTGTGTCTTTGCTATGACGAGAAATACATATGAAAAAGAAGAGCTGTAAAGAAACGGCTCTTCTTTTTGTGTATTATGGTACAGGATGTCCGTTAGAACTTTCGAAAATTGTAAACCATTGTTGACGGTCTAAGTTAACTTTTGTAGCAAGAGCGGCCGTTTTAACACGATCTAATTTACCAGAGCCAACGATCGGCATCATATTAGCTGGATGTGCAAGTAACCATGCATACATAACAGTATCGATGCTAGTAACACCTAGTTCAGTAGCGACTTTTTGAACGGTTTCACGTACACGTACAGCGCGTTCTGATTGACCAGTAAAGATTTCTCCGCCAGCAAGAGGTGACCAAATCATTGGGTTGATTCGTTTCTCCTGACATAAATCAATTGTTCCTTTTTCAAAATGCTCAAGCTGCAGAGCTGATACTTCAATTTGGTTCGTAATAAGCGGGAAATCTAAGTATGAACTTAACATATTGAATTGGGAAGGTAAAAAGTTAGATACCCCAAAATGACGAACTTTTCCTTCCTGTTTTAAGCGTGAGAACGCTTCTGCCACTTCATTTGGATCCATGAAAGGATCAGGACGATGGATAAGTAATACGTCAATATAATCTGTATGTAAATTTTTAAGTGATGCTTCTGCACTTTGAATAATATGTTCTGCACTAGTGTTATAGTGAGCAACATATCGCTCTGGAAATTTCGGTGATGGGGGAGCGATTCCACATTTTGTGATGATTTGCATGTTTTCACGTAAGGAAGGCTTTAGTTGTAACGCTTCTCCGAACAGTCCTTCACACGTATAGCCACCATAAATATCAGCATGATCAAAAGTAGTAATTCCCATATCCATACAATCTTCAATGAAAGAAAGTAATTCTTGTTTTCTCATATTCCATTCTGCTAAACGCCAAAAACCTTGAATAATACGAGAAAATTCTAGCGTTTCGGCCATTTGAACTCGTTCCATTATAGTACCCCCTTGATGAATGATTATTTTTGAAAAGGCTTTCTTACTATATATTATTATATAGTTAGAGGGGCGTACAAACAATAAATATGTTTTGCTACAAAAACGATTATTTCTATATGATATAATGTAGAAACATATAGCTATAAGGAGAGGTACAAAATGATTCCAGTAACAATATTAACTGGTTTTCTTGGATCAGGGAAAACGACATTATTAAATCGCATTTTATCAGAGAATCACGGTCAGAAATTAGCGGTGATTGTAAATGAAATCGGGCAAATTGGTATTGATAATCAGCTGATTATGAATGTCGAAGAAGAGATTATGGAGATGACGAATGGATGTTTGTGCTGTACTGTACGTGAAGATTTACTCGTTGCTTTAAAACAATTACTGGATGTAAAAACAGAAGGGAAAATGGACTTTGATGGATTAGTAATTGAAACGACTGGTCTTGCAAATCCAGGCCCGATTATTCAAACATTCTTTTTAGATCCAGTCATTCAATCTGCATACCAAATTAACGGCGTTGTAACGGTGGTTGATAGTTATCATATACATAAACATTTTGAAAAAGGGTTAGAAGCGAAGGAGCAAATTGCATTTGCTGATGTTGTATTAGTGAATAAGTTAGATTTAATTGAAGAGAGCGAAAAAGAAAACCTCTTGCATGAACTTCAAGGAATAAACCCGACTGCGAAGTTAATTCAGTCGACTAACTGTGATGTAGATATTCCATCATTACTACAAATTCAAACGTTTAAAACGAAAGATACGTTACAAATTTATCCTCATACAGAGCATAATCATCTAGAAGGTGTAAAATCATTTGTACTACGCGAAGAGCGTCCGTTAGATTTACAAAAACTAAATGAGTGGATGTCAGCTGTCGTTCAAGAACTAGGAGAATATTTATATCGCTACAAAGGAATTTTATCGATTGATGGAGTGGATAAACGTATCGTTTTCCAAGGCGTACATACGTTATTTGCCGCTTCGTACGATAGAGAGTGGCAAGAGGGCGAAGATCGAGTAAGTGAAGTTGTTTTCATCGGAAAAGATATTAATAAAGAATGGTTCCAAGAACATTTTGAGGAGTGTGTGAAATAAGTCTGCGTTTATTGCAGACTTATTTTTTGGACTTAACTAAGAGTTTTGTAGAAAAATACTAGATTGCCAAAAACGAAGGACTAAAAAAACCTGTTTTCACAGGCTTGTATGTTCATCTAAAAGTAACTCCATTACAACACCTACAACAGGGCCTTCATCATCAATATCGCCATTTAAACGGAATCCAAATGATTCATATAATCCCATTGCAAGTTTGTTATCTGGATGTAAACTTAAATAAATTGTTTTACATTCAAATTTATTTTGTAAGAATTGAATGAGCAAGCGAAGGAACCGTTTTGCGTATCCTTTTCCTTGATATTGCTCGTCAATCATAAAGCGATCTAACCATACGCTTTTACGTTTTTCACAATACCATCCATACATTGCATATCCTACAAGGGTTTCTCCATCATATAAACCTACTGACGTTCCGTTTCCCTCATATAATGATTCTGCTAGAGAAAACGCATTGCTTTCAATAAATTGCTGCTGGTCTTTTGCGACGTTTAAAGCAGCTACCGAACGCCAATTTTTTTCTGTTACTTCACAAATGTGAAGAGTCATAATTCCAACTCACCTTCTAAAATGATATAGCTTGAAAGCTAATATGGATAATTTTACTTGTTATTTTGGTCAAGTCAAGCAGAAACACATAAAAAAGAAGCTGAATGTCGTATTCAGCTTCTTATCAAAAGTTGGTTAGTTAGTAGCTTCTTTCAATGTGTTTACGTTTTCTTCCATTAAAGTGAAGTAATCTTTATTATTTTTCGCATCGTCTTCAGAAATAGTAGCTAAGTGATTTAAGCGTAAAATCTTTGTACCTGTTTCTTTTTGAATAACGGATGCTACTTTTGGAGTAGAAAATGTTTCAAATAAAATATATTTTAGATTATGTTCTTTTACTGTTTTTGTAATGTCAGCAAGTTGTTTTTGAGATGGTTCATCAGAAGCTGAAATACCGGCGATAGCAATTTGTTTCAGGCCATAGCGTTGTTCCCAGTATCCATAAGCCGCATGAGAAACTAAAATATCTTTCGTTTTTGCATTCGCAACTGCTGCTTTAAATTGATCATCTAAATCAGTAAATTTTGTTTGAAGTGCTGCAAAGTTTTTTTCGAACTCTTGTTTATGGTCAGGTTGTAATGCTACAAGTGCATTTTTAATTTTTTCTGCTTGTTTCATTGCTAGAGTAGGGTCTAACCAAATGTGTGGGTCTTTATCGTGATGATGTTCATCCTCTTTATGGCCCTCTCCGTGATCATGATGCTCTTCTTCAGTAGAAGTACGCAGTTCAATACCTTTTGATGCATTTACAATTTTAACGTTTTCTTTTTGTAATGATTTTTCCATTTTTTCAGCAAATGGTTCTAATTCAGCGCCGTTATAAACGAATAAATCGGCTTTTGCAACTTGCACTGTTTGTTTTTGACTTGGTTCAAATGTATGAGAATCTGCACCAGGTGGGTAAATTGCTTCAACAGTTACATAGTCGCCACCAATTTTTTTTGCGAAATCTGCAAGAGGAAAAATAGTTGTATAAACAGTTAGCTTTCCGTCTTTCTTCGCATTACCTTCTTTTGTATTTGAGCAGCCAGTAAAAATTAAAGTGAAAATAAGTAAGAATGAAAGTATAGTCAATCTTTTAGGCATGAAGTTCTCCTCTTTTCTTTTTTTACGGATATATTTTCCCCGATTATAGAAAAAAATATCATTTTAATACAAAACGGAATAATTACGTTTTAGTTTGCGAACTTAGTATAATACATCTTTTATAAAGTTGCAATAAATAATAATCATTCCGATTTGATTTTGTTATAAAGTTGTCAAATATAGATGTGTTATTTTTGCGGATACATGCATATGTGACAACGCTGTGTTCATATATATGAAAGGAGGGTGTAGAGGGGGATGAGTGCTTGGGTTACTTAATGGAAGCTATTTTATTGATATTAGCGGTAGTATTACCGTTAGCCGTAGTCTTAATTTTTTTAAGAAGATTAATAAGTAATTTAGGAGATGCATCAACAGTCACAAAATTACGAGAGAAAGATGAGAAAAAAGAGTGAGTAAAGCACTATGCGTACGCATAGTGCTTTACTTGTGGTAAAATGAGAGAAGGAAACTCCTAAAAGTTGTATGTTACTGAAGGAGAGAAAAGTAAAATAAGAGGTATATGCATATATGAATAAGCGAACAGCGTTAGTACTTGGTGCAAGTGGTTTAGTTGGACAAGAGATAACGCGTCTATTACTTGAATCAGATTACTACGATTCGGTTACTATTTTTGTAAGAGAACCAATGCAATGGCAACATGAAAAGTTACAGCAAAAGCAAGTAGATTATTTGGCATTAGAGGAATATAAAGAGTTCTTTGCTGTAGATGACGTATTTAGTTGTCTTGGAACAACAATTAAAAAAGCAAAAACGAAAGCTAATTTCAAAAAGGTAGATTATGAATATACGTTACGAGCGGCTTGTTTAGCTGAAAAACAAGGGGTGCAAAATTTCCTTGTTGTGTCCTCAATGGGAGCGAATCCTAAATCGTTTTTCTTTTACTCACAAGTGAAAGGAAGAATGGAAGAGGAATTGCAAAAGTTAGTAATCGGTGGTATTCACATTTTTAGGCCATCTTTATTAGTAGGAAACCGACAAGAATTTCGCTTTGGTGAACGAATGGCGGAAAAATTATCTCGTATGATTCCTTTTATATTTAAGGGGGCATTCAAAAAGTATAAACCAATTTCAGCTAAAGATGTGGCGAAAGGGATGTATATAACTGCATTGCGAGAAGAATCAGGTATCCATATTTATAATTCGAATGAAATTACAACGATAGAATAAATAAAACCGAGAAGAAAAGCTTCTCGGTTTTATTTATTTGTACTGATTTTCCCAGGCGCCCGCTCGTATTGATACGGTTCTTCTAACTCAAAGCCAAGTTCATTGGCGGCTATTCTTGGGAAGTAAGGATTGCGAAGTAACTCACGTCCGATAAAAATTAAATCTGCTTCGTTATTGTTTAAAATTTGCTCTGCTTGTGCACCGGTAGTAATCAATCCAACTGCACCAGTTGCAATGTTAGCATGCTCTTTAATATGTTTAGCATATTGTACTTGATACCCAGGATAAACATCGATGCGCGCAGGTACAACAGCCCCAGAGCTACAATCGATTAAATCTACTCCTTGTTCTTTCATCCATTTTGTATATTGTACATAATCTTGAACTGTTAACCCGTCAGGATGATAATCATTTGCTGAAATACGAACAAATAGCGGTCCGTTCCAAACTTCATTTATCGATTCAATGATTTTGCGTAAGAAACGATATCGATTTTCAGGTGAACCACCATATTCATCAGTCCGCTTATTGGTAAGTGGAGAAAGAAATTCATTAATAAGATAACCGTGAGCACCGTGTATTTCAATAACGTCAAATCCAGCTTGTTTGGATCGTACTGCAGCTTGCTGAAAAGCTAATACAGTATCTTTAATTTGGTGTTTGCTCATTTCTATTGGCATTTTCATTGTTTCATTAAATGGAATGGCTGAAGGAGCTAACGCATCTGTTTCTAATTCTGCTTTTCTTCCAGCATGAGCGAGTTGAATGGCAGCTTTTGCACCATTATCGTGTATAAAAGTTGTCGCTTTATGTAAGCCTTCAATTAAACTGTCATCCCAAATGCCTAAGTCTTTATTTGAAATTCGACCTTCAGGTAACACCGCTGTTGCTTCAATCATAACTAAACCAACTTGACCAGCAGCTCTTGTTCCATAATGAATAAGATGGAAATTCGTTACTTGGCCATCCTCGTTTTTCGATGAATACATGCACATAGGTGACATAACAATCCGGTTTTTTAATGTAACGTCTTTAATTGTATAAGGTGAAAAAAGTTTGTAATTCATCCAATAGCCTCCTAGATTGAATTTTCTTACATTGTATCATTCTCGTTTTTGTTTCTCGAATAAAACGCTTATACGAAAAATTTTGTCTATTCGTGTTACAATAATGAATATGAATTGAATTGGAGGATGACATATGTACCAAGCTTATTATGAAAGTGAATTAGGCTTGCTAGAAATTACAGCGAACGATAAAGGAATTACGTCTGTTATATTTGTTGATGAGAGACAAGAAGAACATACAAATGAAATGATAGATCAATGTATAAATGAGCTCGATGAATATTTTAAGGGGAATAGAAAAGAGTTCACAGTCCCGTTGTCTCCTGAGGGAACAGCATTTCAAAAAAATGTATGGGATGCGCTCTATACGATTCCTTATGGCGTAAGTGCTTCATATTTAGATATTGCAGAGAAAGTCGGAAATACGAAAGCTGTACGAGCAATAGGAGGAGCAAATAGTCGCAATCCGATTTCAATAATCGTTCCGTGTCATCGTGTAATAGGAAAGAGCGGGAAACTTGTTGGGTATGCGGGCGGTTTATGGAGGAAAGAGTGGTTATTAAAACACGAAGGTATTTTGAAATGACGTATGGATGGGAAGAGGGATTGTTTTGAAATGTATAAATTGTGGGCAACTTTGCGAGGGAAATCAGTTAAATTGTGAAAGTTGCCAGCGGACTTTGCATACTGAACAGGGTGAAGGAAGTTCGCTAATAGACAAGGAATTAGAAGTATATGTAGGGAGACAATATCCGTATTACAAAAGGAAATGGGAGCTTGAGGAAAAGCGGATTGCTAGGTGGAGCTGGAATGGTTGGGCAGCTATTTTCAATGTAGGTTGGCTCGGATATCGTAAGTATTATTTACCTGCAGCTTTATTTGTAGTGTTATTATTAGCGTGTGATGCGTTTTCTTATTATATGGGCTTCAACGTAGCATTGCCGATCATTAATATGGTGCCTCTTACGTTTCTATTACTTGTTTTTATTTTATTTGGAATGGCGATTTTTGCGAATGGATTATATTATCAATTTGCAGAAAGGCGTATATATCGAATAAAAGCAAGAGAAATTCAAGATGGATCGGTTGAAAAGTACCTCATTCGTGATAGTGGTGGAACGAGTAAAATGGGAGCAACAATTGTTACAATTTTAGCGGTTGCTAGTATTTTTATCAGCCATTTCTTCTTCCCGACTGATCGAGATATTATTCAAAAAGTTCGTACAAGCTCTCTATATGAATATCCATTCTTTTCAATTGGTGAATCGTTTGAAAATTATTTTAGAAATCCGGGTTGGGCATATTATCGTGGCACTGAAGGATTAGAATTGGTAGAGTTCCAAGGGGATAGTCCGGATATGCCAAGGAAAAAGGTTACGATCCAATTTGTTGTTGATTATAAATTGGGTGAGATTGAGCCATACTCACTTATGATTAATGGCGAATCTAAAAATGAGGAAGAATTTTTAAAGATAATGGACGAAATATTTAAAGTTCAAAATCCATTTGACATAGAGGATGGATTACAAGTAAAAGAAAAAGAAAAAGAAGTGGATAGTAGAGCTCTCTATCCGCTTCTTTTTTTGTATATACGAAAATAATATTTGAAATAATCTGAATCTTTTGTATAATAATATGTATTATACTGGCTTTCATTTATCCCGCTTTAATGGGCAGTAAGACTCCCACCTCAAAATTCAGTGGAAGCAAAGAAGTTAGGTGGGGGGGCAACTGCCCATAAAAGCCCGATTGGTTCAACTAATAATCAGTGGGGGATGAAGAACCCCCCCACTGATTAAAGTTTCACTTTATACATATAGATTGGGGGAAGGAACAATGAAGAGAAAGGTAACAACGATTGCTGCAGTTGCATTATCGACTAGTGTATTAGTTGCAGGTTGCGGAAATGGGGAGAAGGCATCTACAACGAAGAAAGAAACAGGTAAGGGGGCAGCAGATAAGCAAGTATTAAACTTACTAGAAACAGCTGAAATTCCTTCAATGGATACGTCAAAATCAACAGACTCTGTATCATTCCGTGCCTTTGTAAATGCAATGGAAGGATTATATCGTTTGGATAAGGATAATAAACCAACTCCAGGTATGGCAAAAGACGTGAAAATTAGTGAAGATAAAAAGACATATACATTTGAATTACGTGATGCAAAATGGTCAAATGGTGATCCAGTTCGAGCGCAAGATTTTGTATATGCATGGCAACGTACATTAGATAAAGCAATGGCAGCTGAGTATGCATTTATTTTATTTGATGTGAAAAATGCACAGAAAGTAAATAAAGGAGAGTTACCGTTAGATCAATTAGGAGTGAAAGCGAAGGATGATAAAACGTTAGTAGTAGAATTAGAACAACCAGCACCATATTTCCTTGAGCTTACTTCATTCCCAACATTCTTCCCTTTAAATGAAAAATATGTGAAAGAACAAGGAGATAAATACGGATTAGAAGCAGATAAATTATTATATAATGGACCGTTTACGATGAGTGAATGGAAACATGAAAGAAGTTATCAGTTAAAGAAAAACCCTAATTATTGGGATAAAGATACTGTGAAGTTAGAAGAAATTAATGTGAATATTGTGAAGGAAACAAGCACAGGAGTAAATTTATATGATAGTGATCAAGCGGACCGTGTTATTTTAACTTCTGAATTTGTTGATAAATATAAAAAGAATAAGCCAGATGAATTTAAAACGAAGTTAGATCCACGTATGTATTTCTTAAGATTTAACCAAAAAAATGCAACGTTTAAAAATCAAAAGGTTCGTGAAGCAATTGACCTAGCATATGATAAAAAAGGAATTGCAAATGTTATTTTAAATGACGGATCACTGCCAGCATATTTCTTAGTACCTGAAAAATTTACGACAGGACCAGATGGGAAAGATTTCCGTACTGTAAATAAAAATTTCCGTGACAGTAAAGATAATGCAGCAAAAGCGAAAAAGTTATGGGAAGAAGCAAAGAAAGAACTTGGCCAAGATACAATTACAGTCGAATTACTAAATGATGATAACGGTAGTCGTAAAAAAGTAGGAGACTTTATTAAAGAAGAGTTAGAGAAAAATTTACCTGGTATTAAAGTGAATTTAAAACAACAGCCATATAAACAGAAGTTAGATTTAGAAAAGAAATTTGAATATGAATTCTCTTTATCTGCATGGAGTCCAGATTATCCAGATCCAATGACTTATATTGATATGTTTGTTACTGGAAGCTCATTTAATGAAATGGATTATTCTAATCCGAAGTATGATGAGTTAGTAGCGAAATCAAAAGGAGAACTATTAAAAGATGATAAAGCACGCTGGAATGCACTTGCAGAAGCGGAAAAAATCTTAATTGGTCAAGATGCTGCCATTTCTCCTACGTACCAACAAAGTACCGCATACTTAGAGAAACCATACGTAAAAGGAATTGCAAATCATACGTTTGGTGGGGACTTCAGTTATAAATGGGCATATATTACAAAAAAATAGTATAATAAAAGATGAGTGAATTTTCGCTCATCTTTTATTTGTATAGGAGGAATTAGAGTTGTTAAAAGGAATCAATCATCTTTGTTTTTCAGTATCTAATTTAGAAGATTCTATTACATTTTACGAAAAAGTATTGGAAGGAGAATTATTAGTTAAAGGGAGAAAACTTGCATATTTTAATATATGTGGAGTATGGATAGCGCTTAATGAAGAAATACATATTCCAAGAAATGAGATTCATCAATCTTATACGCATATTGCATTTTCTGTTGAACAAAAAGACTTTGAACGTCTACTGCAGCGATTAGAAGAAAACGATGTTCATATTTTACAAGGAAGAGAACGGGATGTAAGGGACTGTGAATCTATATATTTTGTTGATCCTGACGGCCACAAATTTGAGTTTCATTCAGGGACATTGCAAGACAGGCTTAATTATTATAGGGAAGATAAACCTCATATGACGTTTTATTAAGGGGGCAAAGAAAGTTGCATGCGCTAGTAATTGGTGGAACAGGAATGCTAAAGAGGGTTTCTATATGGCTTTGTGAGCAAGGGTTTCATGTTTCTATTATTGGAAGAGATGAAGTGAAATTAGAAAATGTTAAACGGGAGAGTACTACACCTGAAAGTATCACATACCTTCCGTTAGATTATCATAATGATGACGGTGTAAAGTTAGCTATTAAAAACACAATTGAGAGGAATGGCCCAATAACATTGGTTGTCGCATGGATACACGCAAGTGCAAAAGATGCGTTATCACTTATTTGTAGAGAATTAGACTTGTCGTCTGAAACATACGATGTTTTTCATATTTTAGGCAGTAAAGCGTCGAGAATAGCCTCGCACAAAATAGGGGGTAAGCGATGTAGCTATCATAGAATAATTTTAGGTTTTATATTAGAAGATACATACGCAAGATGGCTTACTCATGAAGAAATATCGGATGGGGTAATAAAAGGAATTGAAAGTAAATGTGATGAATGGATTGTAGGACGAGTAGAACCGTGGGAATTACGGCCAACATGGTAAGGGGGAATTGAAGTGAAGACAACGGTATATGTAACAAGGCATGGTGAAACGGAATGGAATGTAGCGAAGCGAATGCAAGGACGGAAAAATTCTGCTTTAACTGAAAATGGTATACTGCAAGCTAAGCAATTAGGAGAGCGGATGAAAGATTTATCTATTCATGCGATTTATAGTAGTCCGAGTGAAAGAACCCTTCATACTGCAGAGTTAATAAAGGGAGAACGTGATATACCGATAATCGCGGATGAGCATTTCTATGAAATTAGCATGGGTATATGGGAAGGACAGACAATTGATGATATAGAAAGGCAATACCCAGACGACATACAGTTATTTTGGTATGAACCACATCTTTTTCAGTCAACATCAGGAGAAAATTTTGAGGCTGTTCATAAAAGGGTAATTGAGGGGATGCAGATTCTTTTAGAAAAGCATAAAGGAGAAAGTATATTAATTGTTTCACATGCGGCAGCGGCAAAGCTACTTGTAGGACATTTTGCAGGTATTGAAATAGAAAATGTGTGGGATGATCCATTTATGCATAGTGCTAGTTTGAGTATTATAGAATTTGAAGAAGATAAAGGTGAAGTGAAGCAATTTGCAGATATAAGTCATTTTCAGTAAGCATACAAAAAAGGCCGTGAAAACGGCCTTTTTTGTATGAAAAACTAGCAATTGCGTTTTTTGTACCAGAAGTGATCGAATTTCTTGTTTTTGCAAGATGGGAATTTATGTCTGCCACCTGTGCAGTCGTTCCGTTTATTTCCATCATCACACGAATCGTCGCAAGAGCCACCGTGTCCATTAGGGAAGAATTCGCATTTTTTACAGTAACATCGTTTTGTCCAGTAAAATTTCTTTTCAAAGCGTACACATTTTGTAACGAACGTACAATGCTTTCTGCGAGTGCGTTTTGTAACTAACACACATTCTTTTCTACGTGTTACTTTCGTAACGAACGTCCATTTTTGAACGCGCACACGCGTACATTTCGTAACAAATGTCCACTTTTTAACATGCGTACATTTTGTAACGAACGTACAATGTTTCACGCGAGTACATTTTGTTGTAGGGCAGTTACAATCTTCGCTACACTCTATTTTTGTAGTGCAATCATCATCACAATCAAACGTACTTGGATCTTGATGTAAGAAATCTTCCATCCCCGCACTTTTGATTTCCTCAACAGCTTTTCTAATATCACGTTTCATAGAAATCCTCCTTATCATGTATTCAGGTGAAAAGGTATTCTTTTTCATTAACAGGATATGTATATAGGTATCTTTCTGAACAGGACAAGAGTGTAATTTTATATAAATGGTTGATAGCGGATGTATGGACAAGGCAAAGTGCATACATTGAATGAAGAGAACTGAGAAGGGATGTGAAAATATGCTACCTTCATATGATTTTTTTATTCATCCAATGAACCTAGTGGAATTGAAAAAAGACATTTGGTCAGACAGTCCAGTGCCAGCAAAATTAACTTATGGAAAAAAGAAGTATGACATTGATATCGTATATCGGGGTGCTCATATTCGTGAATTTGAGAAGAAATCTTATCATGTTATGTTTTATAAACCGAAAAAATTTCAAGGTGCGAAAGAGTTTCATTTAAATTCTGAGTTTATGGATCCGTCTCTCATACGAAATAAATTATCTTTAGACTTTTTTCATGATATTGGTGTACTTTCACCGAAATCACAACATGTGTTTATAAAAATTAATGGTCAAATTCAAGGTGTATATTTACAGTTAGAATCAGTGGATGAAAATTTTTTGAAAAATAGAGGATTACCGAGTGGTTCTATTTATTATGCGATAGATGATGATGCGAATTTTTCTTTAATGAGTGAGAGAGATAAAGATGTTAAGACCGAGCTTTTTGCAGGTTATGAATTTAAATATTCGAATGAAAATAGTGAAGAACAGCTGAGTGAATTTGTATTTCAAGCGAACGCTTTGTCAAGGGAAGCTTATGAAAAAGAAATTGGAAAGTTTTTGCATGTAGACAAATATTTAAGGTGGTTAGCTGGCGTCATTTTTACGCAAAACTTTGATGGTTTTGTTCATAACTATGCACTATATCATAACGATGAAACGAACTTATTTGAAGTGATACCGTGGGATTATGATGCGACTTGGGGGCGAGATGTACAAGGGAGACCACTTAATCATGAGTATATTCGTATTCAAGGTTATAACACATTAAGTGCAAGATTGTTAGATATACCTATATTTAGAAAACAATACCGAAGTATTTTAGAAGAAATATTAGCAGAACAATTTACCGTTTCATTTATGATGCCGAAAGTAGAAAGTTTGTGTGAATCGATTCGTCCTTATTTACTACAAGATCCATATATGAAAGAAAAATTAGAAACATTTGATCAAGAAGCTGATATGATTGAGGAATATATAAATAAAAGAAGAAAGTATATACAAGATCATTTACATGAATTGGATTAATTTTGAAAGAGATTGGAACATTATCAATCTCTTTTTTTGTATAATAAAGATGTATTGGTAGAATTGACGTAATATGTACTTAATAAAGAATGGGATGTGGAAACATGACAGTAAAATGGATTGAGTGGGCAAAACAAATACAATCTATAGCTCAAGCGGGTTTAACGTATTCTAAGGATGTGTATGATATAGAACGTTTCCAACAATTACGGGATATTTCCATTTCGATGATGTCACATTACACTAAGACAGATTGGGAAGTTGTAGAGAAGTTATTTGCAAGCGAGACAGGCTATCAAACACCTAAAGTTGATATAAGAGCAGTTGTTTTTCAAAATGAAAAGTTATTATTTGTGAAAGAAAAAAGTGATGGAAAATGGGCACTGCCAGGTGGATGGGCTGATATCGGCTATACGCCGACAGAAGTAGCAGCAAAAGAAGTTTTAGAGGAGACGGGGTTTATAGTAGATGATTTTAAGCTACTCGCTATATTTGATAAAGAAAAACACCAACCATCGCCTTCAGCAACGCATGTATATAAAATTTTTATTGGCTGTAAAATTATTGGTGGTGAAAAGAAAACTAGTATTGAAACAGATGATGTGGAGTTTTTTGGTGAGGATGAACTGCCTAATTTATCGATTGCTAGAAATACAGAAGAGCAAATTAAACAAATGTTTGCCTACATAAAAGAACCTCAGAAAGAAATAGTAATAGATTAATAATGCGTATGTCTGTGATATTGTCGGCATGAAGATATTGGCAGAATGCAACCTTTATGTAATAATGGGATGGTATGTGAAGAAAAAAGGAGATAGAAAATAAAATGTTAGCAAGCATAATAGATCAGTTATTGCAATTTTTTGCAAGTTTAGGTTACTTTGGAGTAGCACTAGCTTTAATGATTGAAATTATCCCGAGTGAAATTGTACTTTCGTATGCTGGCTTTTTAGTCGCAGATGGTAAAATTAGCTTTGTTGGTGCAGTTATTGCTGGAACAATCGGTGGTACTTTAGCCCAAATCTTTTTATACTGGCTTGGATACTACGGAGGACGTCCAGTTGTAGAGAAATATGGGAAATATCTGCTTATTAATAAACACCATTTAGACATAGCAGAAAATTGGTTTAAGCGTTACGGAGCAGGAGTAATCTTTTCGGCACGTTTTATCCCAGTCGTACGTCATGCAATTTCTATTCCAGCAGGATTAGCTAAGATGCCATTAAAACTATTCACACTGTATACAGTAGTTGCGATTATTCCATGGTCAATACTATTTATATATTTAGGTGAAAAGCTTGGTGGAAATTGGCGACATATTAAAGAGTATGCATCTGATTATACACATTACATAATTATAGGAGCGATTCTCTTTATTGCTCTATACTTCGGTTTAAAGTATTTCAAAAAGAAAAAAGCGGCACGTTAAAGTCAATGATTTTTCATTGGCTTTTTTGTTTGTTTCGGTTCTAAAAAAAAGGAGTTGTCCATAATGTGTAATAATAAAGCGTAGCGGAGGAATGTGATGAAAGGGTCACCGTTTATACGTGGAACGATATTTTTAACAATGGCAACGATGATATCTAAAATGTTAGGGTTTATATATGTTATACCATTTACAGCTATGGTCGGTACGAGTGGGTACGTGTTATACACGTATGCATATCGTCCATATACGATTATGCTCAGCATTGCGACGATGGGATTACCACTTGCGGTTTCAAAGATGGTATCAAAATATGATCAACTAAATGATTATCATACGGTTAAGAGAGTGCTGAAAAGTGGAATGGTGTTTATGTTTATAATGGGAGTTATTTCGTGTTTTACGTTATATATGCTAGCTCCGCATTTGGCTAAACTTGTAATCGATGGAAATGATCAAACGGGGAATAGTGTAGCGGCGGTCACTACTAATATTCAAATTGTCAGTTTTGCGTTAATACTTGTACCAGTAATGAGTTTATTAAGGGGCTTTTTTCAAGGGTTCCAATCGATGGGGCCTTCTGCTCTAAGTGTAGTTGTAGAGCAATTTTTTCGGGTATTAACCATTTTGATAGGAAGTTTTGTCGTTATATATATTTTAAAAGCCTCTATCTCACTAGCTGTTGGTATTTCAACATTCGGTGCTTTTATGGGAGCGGTAGGTGGACTAACTGTTTTAAGTGCGTATTACATAAGGAGAAGAAAGCACTTAAAGAAAAAAGAAATGGCAAGTATACCACAAACAACGAAATCTTTTTTCTCACTCTATAAGGAGCTCTTTACATATTCAATACCATTTGTTGTGGTTGGTTTAGCAATTCCGTTGTATCAGACGATTGACACATTTACAATTAATAAATTGCTTATACAAATGGGATATATGCAAGGAGAAGCAGAGAAAATCAATGCAATAATTGGTCTTGTTCAGATGGTTGTACTTATTCCAGTTTCCGTTGCGACTGCTTTTAGTATGTCTCTCGTACCTGAGATGACAAAAGCTTATACAGCAGGAAATGTGAAGTTACTGTACAAACATTTTACGAGGACGAATCTATTGGTAGTAGGGATTACAGTACCAGCGACAATTGGAATGATGGTGTTAGCAAAACCAGTATATACTCTTTTATTCGGTGCCGGAAATGATCCGGAGATGGGGCGAGTTATATTACAGTATTATGCTCCTGCCTGTATACTATTTTCTCTTTTTACAGTAACTGCTGCGATGTTACAAGGAATTAATCAGCAACAGAAAACAGTGCTAGGATTAGTGATTGGTATTATTGTGAAGATAATTTTAAATGTTGTATTGCTACCGTATTTCGATTATGTAAGTTTTATTATTTCAACATACGCAGGTTATACGATTTCAGTTGGCTTTAACTTGTGGATGCTTTCTAAATATGTTATAAAGGCAACATAAGCTTTTTAAGGCAGAGAGCACTCTGTCTTTTTCTTTGTTTATCCCGCTTTAACGGGCAGTAAGATCCTCACCTCAAAATTCAGCGAAAGAAAAGAAGTTTGGTTGGGGGCGGGCTGCCCGTAAAAGCCCGATTGGTGGGGCTGAAAATCAGTGGGGGGATGAAGCCCCCCACTGATTAAAGTTTCACTTTATAATATTTTTCTTATAAAAACGTTTTCAAAATAATTTTTCTATTGAAATTTAAACGTATGTTTCATATGCTGAGAATGGCGGTTCAAAAACTGTTATGTAAGAGAGGTAGATTCCTACATGTAAAAAGAATCGGGGTGATAGTATGTTAAATATTTATTTAACAGACCGAAACGGAAAACTACAAGAGGTTGAGGAAATGCAAAAGGGTTGCTGGATTAATGTACTTCATCCAACGGAAGAAGAAATTCAATATCTAGTACAAACTTTAAATGTGGACTTAGATTTCATTAAAGACCCTTTAGATGATGAAGAACGCTCTCGTATTGAAAAGGAAGACAATAATACTTTAATAATCGTGGATATTCCAACGGTTAGACATGATGAAGAAGGAAATTCGATTTATGACACGATTCCAATAGGTATGATTGTAATGCCAGATTGCTTTGTGACAATTTGTTTAGAAGAAAATCCAATTTTTGAACGTTTTATTAATCAACGTATTAAAGAATTTTATACGTTTAAAAAGACACGCTTTGCACTTCAGCTCTTATATACGATTTCTACTTATTATTTAAGATACTTAAAGCAAATTAACAGAAAAACAATTGATTTAGAGCACCAATTAAATAAATCGATGAAAAATAAAGAGATTTTCACATTGCTAGGCCTTGAAAAAAGTTTAGTTTACTTTACAACATCATTAAAGGCGAATAAAATTGTAATTCAAAAATTAATGCGTAACAGTACATTTTTAAAAATGTATGAAGACGATCAAGATTTATTAGAAGATGTATTAATCGAAAATAAACAGGCGATTGAAATGGCGGAAATATATAGTCACATTTTAAGTGGAATGATGAATACTTTTAGCTCCGTTATATCAAATAATTTAAACAGTGTTATGAAGCTGTTAACGTCTATTACAATCATATTATCATTACCAACGATGGTCTCTAGTTTCTTTGGAATGAACGTAAAGGTTCCGTTTGAAGGTGAGGCTCAAGGTTTTGTAATTGTACTTATAATATGTGCAACATTATCTTGCGCTTTAGCATTTGTATTTTGGAAGAAACGTTACTTTTAACGGTAAGAAAGCTGCTCTAGCATAGTTGCATAACTGCGCTAGAGCAGCTTTTTTGCTATGAAATCGAAAGTTTCGAATAGAATAAAACCTATAAAATGTAATGTATATGAGAGGGCTGAATTCCGTATAAGTCTTGTTCAATTCATAAAATGGGGTTAAAATTACATATTGTTAATGAAAAGTTGGAGGAAATACATCATGGAATTGTTTCAATTACCGAAAGCATTCCTGCAAATGAATACAATCTTTATCTCCATATTGATCGAAGCACTTCCTTTTGTGCTCATTGGTGTATTTATTTCAGGATTCATTCAAATGTTTGTGACAGAAGATATGGTAGCAAAATGGATGCCGAAAAATCGATTTCTGTCTGTTTTAATGGCTACTTTTTTAGGGATGATGTTTCCGGGCTGTGAATGTGGAATCGTTCCGATTGTTAGGCGATTAATCGGAAAAGGGGTTCCGCCATATGCTGGGATTGCATTTATGTTAACTGGGCCAATTATTAATCCGGTCGTATTATTTGCAACATATGTTGCCTTTGGAAGTAGTATGCACATGGTATGGTATCGTTCTATTGTAGCGATTATCGTAGCAATTATCGTTGGAATTATATTATCATTTATGTTTAAAGAACATCAATTACGAGATGATCACTTCCCAGAAGTGAATCATAAGCGTCCATTACGTAAAAAAATGTGGGATGTATGTACGCATGCTGTTGAGGAATTTTTCTCGATGGGAAAATATTTAGTATTAGGTGCGTTAATTGCAGCGGCAGTTCAAACGTTCGTACAAACTTCAACACTACTTGCTATAGGGCAAGGGCCGTTCTCTTCACCTGCTGTTATGATGGGACTTGCTTACATTTTATCACTTTGTTCAGAAGCAGATGCGTTTATTGCTTCATCATTCCAAAGTACTTTTTCAACAGCATCACTTGTCGCGTTCCTCGTATATGGACCGATGGTGGATATTAAAAATATGTTTATGATGCTTGCGACATTTAAAACGAAATTTGTAATTGTCGTTACAGTTACAGTTACACTTGTTGTTTATGCAAGCTCACTACTCATTTATGCGATGGGGTGGTAGGTTATGTTTCGAGCATATATATTATTAGGTTTTACAATCTTAATCGCGCAGCTTCATATTTCAGGTAATATTACGAAGTATATCAATATGAAGTATGCCTATTTATCAACAACAGCAGCTATTATTTTAGGTTTCTTAACGATCGTTCAAATTATTATCGTTTTCCAAAAAGAACATGAGAAAGAACAAGGAAAACAGGATTGTAGTTGTGATCATAGCCATTGCGGGCATGACCACTCAAAAGATGAGAATACATGGTGGAAAAAAGTATTTTCGTACACATTGTTTTGTTTTCCGATTGTTTCAGGATTATTTTTCCCGATTGCAACGTTAGATTCTGATATTGTTAAAGCGAAAGGGTTTCACTTTCCTGTTGCACAAGCGGAAAGTACAGATCCATTTATGAGAAGGCAATTTTTAAGACCTGACACGAGTATATACTACGGAAAAGAAGGATACCGTGGTGTAATGGAGAAAGGGAAGAAAGAGTTTGTAACGAAAGATAGTGTTACTTTAAATGATGAAAACTTTCTAAAGGGAATGGAAACAATTTATAATTATCCTGGCGAATTTACTGGGAAAAAATTATCATTTAAAGGTTTTGTTTTCAAAGATGATTCTTCTAAAAAAGAACAATATTTCTTATTCCGTTTCGGTATTATACATTGTGTAGCAGATTCGGGTGTATATGGTATGTTAGTGAAAAAACCAGAAGGGGTAGAATGGAAAAACGATGATTGGATTCAAATAGAGGGAGAAATTTCTACTGAATTTTATCAGCCGTTCCATGCGAATATTCCTGTTTTAGAAGTAACGAAATGGAATAAAGTTGAACAGCCGAAAGAGCAATATGTATTTAGAGGAGCCGATTGATCACATCGGTTCTTTTTTATGGACTAAGAGTTCTGAATGTTGTTAATATTAAATGAGTAGTTGTAATAGGCTCATACTGTTCAAGTGTGAATGGGGAAGGGAACTCTTGCCAAACTTCTTTGCTCTAGCCGAATTTTGTGGTGGGATTCTTATTGTCTACAAATAGCGGGTTAAATAATTAAAGAGGTGATAACAATGACTGAAGTAAAGGGAAAAACAGCTAATGAGTCCAGAGTGTTTAAAACGAGCCGAGTATTTCCAACAGATTTAAATGATCACAATACGCTATTTGGTGGAAAGATATTAGCCGAGATGGATATGGTTGCTTCTATTTCAGCAACGAGGCATGCAAGAAAAGAATGTGTCACAGCCTCTATGGATTGGGTAGATTTCTTACATCCTGTTCGCTCTTCAGATTGTGTTAGTTATGAATCCTTTGTAATTTGGACGGGTAGAACTTCTATGGAAGTATTTGTGAAGGTAGTAGCGGAAGATTTAATTTCAGGTGAGAAGCGTATCGCAGCAACGTCTTTTGTTACTTTTGTTGCACTGAGTAAGGAAAATAATCCAGTTCCTGTGCCGCGAGTAATCCCTGAAACAGAAGAAGAGAAAGAATTGCATCGCATTGCAGTGTTACGTGCAGAACAACGTCATATACGTAAGGCAGAGAGTAAGAAAGTAGCTACATTACTAACTTTTTGAATTGAATATTTAGTTGTTAAAGGTATTATAACAGAGCGAAATGTTCTTCATATGAAAAGCGGACACCTAAAAATAGGTGTCCGCTTTTATAGTTTTTCTATCCGCATATCATGTGACAATAACTACTTAGCAGAAGCAAGCAGCACCGACGATGATTAAGAGGATAAATAATACGACTAATAGCGCGAATCCATTACCATGTGCGAAGCCCATTGTTATTTCCTCCTTTTATTTTAAGATACAACATACAATATGCAAATGAGCTATCGTTTGATATGGACATATATCATGCAATGACATATTTTCTTGAATGATATTGTATTAAAAAAGAGAAGATATAGAAATAACAGTAAGTGGAGAAAGGAAAATATCCATGAAACACTTTTTCGTTGTAATCCTTTGTGTAATAGGTGTATTCATTTGGATGAACATCGATGTGGAAATGGGGAAAAAAATGGCTAGTGAATATGAAGTAGGACAAGTTCGATTAGGTGAATTTCAACTGTATACGAACGGTGAAGAGTTATATACGAATTTATTTGAGGATATACGTAATGCGGAGAAGTACATATATATCCATTTTTATATTGTAGGTAAAGATGAAATAAGCAAAGAGTTTTTGCAGTTGCTCGAGAAAAAGGCATCTAGCGGAGTAGAAGTGAAATTGTCAGTCGATCGAATAGGTGGATATAAGCTGAAGAAAAAGGTAATTCGTCAACTACAAAGCAATGGTGTCCAGTTTACGTTTAGTAAAAAACCTAAATTGAAACATTTATTCTATTCGTTGCATCAGCGAAATCATAGACGAATTGTTACGATAGACGGAAAAGTATCATATATCGGCGGCTTTAACATCGGAAAGGAATACCTTGGACAAGATCCGAAATTTGGCCAGTGGCGTGATTATCATGTGCGAGTTAAGGGGAATGGTGCCACGGATATGGAAAGAAAATTTGCTGCTGACTGGAAAGAAGATACGGGAGAAAAAATGCCTGTACATGAAAGTCTACCTGCAATTGGGAATGTAAAATATCAATATTTATTTTCAGATGGAAAAGGGTTATGGGAAAAATATGGAGCGTTTTTAAAGCAGGCTAAAAAGTCTTTAATTATTGCTACACCATATTTTGTACCAAGTAAAGAAATGACGAAAGAGTTAAAAGGTGCATTAAACCGCGGTGTCAATGTGAAAATTCTCGTACCATTTAAAAGTGATGCAGTATTGTTAAAACAAGCTGCCTATCCGTATTTGAGAGAGATGAACCATGCTGGGGCGGAGATCTATCAATATCGGAATGGTTTTTTTCACGGGAAAGTAACAATCATTGATGGAGAAATTGTTGATATAGGTACAGCGAATTTTGATAATAGAAGTTTTTATTTAAATTGTGAATCTAATTGTGTCGTATATGATAAAACAGTTGTTGCTGACGTATGGGATCGACTAAAAGAAGACTTCCATAAATCAAAAAGATTTTCGGAAGAAGATTTTGAGAAAATTAGTAAATGGGATTGGTTTTTAGCAAGAATAGCAAATGTTATAGCATCATATTTATAGCATATAGACAAAAAGTAGGGAGGCACTTTCATGGATTGTATGAAAGAATTGATGAGGTATAGTTATATGCTTATATATAAGGTTGGGGAGTATACAGGACAGGTAAGAGACGAAGAATTAAAGGAGCTATTACAGCATCATTTACCATATATGTTGCAAGCATATAATGAACAAGTGAATTTTCAAGAAGGAGAGAATGTACAGCATATAACTTGTGAACCAATTTCATTTCATTTTCATGAAATGGAAAAGGAAACTGATAGTAAATATACAGGTGATATTTATATTGCAACTTGTTATATTTCGCATTTGAAACGGTTAGCGTTAAAGTTTGCTCAAGTGGCAGTTGAAGTTGCAAATCCAGAATTTCGCTCGTTTTTAGAAAACTGCTTCCTGAAAATGAATCGTTATGCCTATAGTGTATGGCAATATGTCGTGAAGAAAGAGTATAAGATTAAACATGTATATGAAAATGAGAAGTTTGCATAAGAGACTAAGGCGGAAAGATAGGCGCCTTAGTTTTTTACTTTTCGTGGAGAAAAATGACTATATGTACATAGTTATTATCAGAAAATTTACAAATATTTACCGTTTATTTACTATTTTTCAATCTTTCCTTTAAAAATAGAGAGTAATATGGGATTGTACATATTCTATCAAAAGGAGGAAACGCAAATGAACAAATGGGTTAAATCATTAACTGCTATGGCACTTGCAAGTTCTTTATTAATGGTAGGTTGTAGTAAAGGTGAGGACAAGAAGAAAGAAGACGATACAACAACACAACAAGAGGATAAAAAGGATAAAGAAACAAGTGGAACTGAGAAGTCTACGGATTCTAAAGAAAAGAAATAATGTAATAATAGAGCTTCCTCTTTTATGTGAGGAAGCTTTTTTGTTGTAAATTGATTGAGATTATTGAAAAATAGAGAAAGAATGAAAGAGGGGGAAAACAAATGAAAGTATGTATATTGGGAGCAACAGGGCGAGTAGGTTCAAACATAATTAAATTAGCATTAAAAGATTCAGCAGAAGTGACTGCATTAGCGCGTGATTCAAGTAGAGTAGAAATAAATCATGAAAGATTACGAGTTATAGAAGGTAATGTATTAAATGAAAATGATATAAAGAAAGCGATAGAAGGAAGCGATATAGTAATTAGTGCACTTGGAACGGATCAAAATGGGACGTTAGCGAAGAGTATGCCACAAATTATAAAGAAAATGGAAGAAGAAGGAGTTCGTAAAATCATTACAATAGGAACAGCCGGTATTTTACAAGCAAGAACAAATCTAAATTTATATCGTTTTCAATCAACGGAATCAAAGAGAAAGTCGACAACAGCAGCAGAAGATCATTTAGCTGCATATGAGGCGCTTAGTAATAGTAATCTATGTTGGACCGTCGTTTGTCCGACACATTTAATAGACGGTGATGTGACAGGTATATATCGAACTGAAAAAGATGTATTACCAGAAGGAGGAGAAAAAATAACAGTTGGTGATACAGCGCAATTTACGTGGAACCTGTGTAGTGAAAACCAATATGAGAATAGCCGGGTAGGTATTTCCTATTAAAAAACCATCCCGAAAATGGGATGGTTAAAAGACGATATAACATACAAATATGATAATCATAATGATTTGGAGAATGGCTTTTGCTACTGTACTGCTTAAAAAACCAACTACAGTAGCAACTCCTACAAGAAAAGCGTCTTTTGGCGCTTTGTTATGCATTAATTCGGTTATAAATACCGCTAAAAATGGTATGATAATAAGTCCGAATGGTGGGAAGAAGAAAGATCCGGCAATGATCGAAATCATTCCGACACGTTCGCCCCATTTAGAACTACCGTATTTCTTTAAGAAATATCCATTTGCAATAAAATCAGCAACGAAAATGAATAGTGTGAAAATAGCTTGAATAATCCAAAAAGAAATCGTTAGTTCTCCGCCATTTATACCAAAATGGTAAATGAAATATCCAGCCCAGACGGCTAGGATGCCCGGGATAATAGGATAAATAAAAGCTAGGAATGAAATAATGAAACAGGCAATGATACAGATTGTTAAGAAAACAGTCACTTTATAACTCCTTTTTTATATCTAATTTATGTACAGCAATTTTTTTCACTTGATGTCCATCAAGTTCTAATGCCTTAAATTGAAAACCGGCATATTCGATGGAGTAGCCAGCTTCAATATTTACGTCAACTGCTTGCGATAATAGCCAGCCTCCAATTGTATCTAAGTCGCTTTCATCAATATGTAAGCCAAACATATCATTTACTTCAGAAATAAGTACTTTTCCATCTAGAACAGTAAGTTTAGGCGTACGTTTTTCAATCATAGGTGATTCATCTGCATCAAACTCATCTTGAATTTCTCCAATAATTTCTTCGAGAATATCTTCCATTGTTAAAAGTCCAGCCGTACCACCATATTCATCCATAACGATTGCCATCTGAACGCGATTCTTTTGTAGATGAACTAACGTTTTGCGAATTGGAACAGTTTCAAAGACAGTTAGTACTGGATGTATGTAAGATTCAAGTGGCTTATGAATGCCCTTCGTTTGATCATGAAATACTTCTTTCGTATTGATCATACCGATAATATCATCTTTATCTTTTTCGATGATAGGGTAGCGTGTATACTTTTCAGTTGCGACGATATCCATATTTTCTTCTAACGTATTTTCAGTAGATAAGCAAATCATTTCTGTACGAGGGACCATAATTTCTTTCGCAACTCGGTCGTCAAATTCAAAAATATTATTTACATATTTATATTCGGCTTGATTTATTTCGCCGCTTTTGAAACTTTCACCTAAAATGAGTCGTAGTTCCTCTTCAGAATGGGCCAGTTCATTTTCTTTCGCAGGTTCTAAACCGAGTAGTTTTGTGAAAAAGATAGCCGTACTATTAAGTAACCAAATGAACGGGTACATAATTTTATCAAATAAAATAAGTGGTCGTGCAAACTTAAGCGTGATTGCCTCTGCTTTTTGAATTGCAAAAGACTTTGGAACTAATTCACCTAATACAACATGGAAAAATGTAATCACGCTAAAAGCGATAATAAAGGATAAAGTATTTGCCATTGTTCCAGTAATATTAATCTTTTCAAAGAGCGGTCGTAGTAAATGTTCCACAGTCGGTTCACCAAGCCAACCAAGCCCTAAAGAAGTGATTGTAATCCCGAGCTGACAAGCTGATAAATAAACATCTAAATTAGATATGACACTTCTTGCAGCTAAAGCTTGTTTATTGCCTTCATTTGCAAGCTGGTCAATTCGACTTTTTCGTACTTTTACAACAGCGAATTCTGATGCAACGAAAAAGCCGGAAATAAGGATAAGTACAATGATGAGAAAAATATTTAATATGTCCAAGTGTATTCTCTATTCCGTCGCTTGGAATAAAGATGTCACCTCCTGCAATTATGTTATACTTTTATAATAAATCCAAATGAAAAGAATAGTCAAAGAAAAAGGGTAAATATTGGTATGTTTCTGCAATGGTTTTTGAATTTGCTGTTATTTTGTCCGCTATACAAAAGGAATAACCCTCTACTTTCAGATTCTAGAGGGTTATTTCAAATTAAGGTTTTGGAATACTTCTCGTTAAAGCGTATGATTGTTGTTTAAAGTGGTTTGTCGTCCATAGTGTTTGAAGGAATGAGAGTATACAATACGGGATATACAAAAGTAATAAGCTAATTGTAACAATAATAGGTGCATTTCCGCCGAATTGAACGATAAATTGCAATAGTCCACTTGCGTGAAAAACGCATTCCATAAAAACGAATGAAAGAATAATGGAACCTAAAATAGATTTATGATTCGAAGTAAGCGCTAAAAACAATGTATCTACAAGGAAAGAAGCTTGTTTTATTTCATATTCATTTGTATTACTTAAGAAAGGAATCCATTTTTTTATTGCTTGCATAACGATAATCATGGAAGTACTACAAACGATGATAAAAGATGAGTAGTAAGGAATCTTTATAAATTTTGTGATGTATAGGAGTAGTAATAAGACTGCGCATTGTAATAATACAGTACATAAAGAATAAGGAATCCATCTTAATAAAGAAGCGAACTTTTTAACCGATTGAGGTGCTTTAAAAAATAAATGGCCAATCCCTAAGCTGATGAAGAATCCGATTGCAAGAGTAAAGGTAAAACGAACAATCGATAAAAAATATATTTCCCACATGTAAGGGAATAACGGTGTTGATTGATTAGCAGTATGTACCATCTGATTTGCTGAGAAAAAGATAGATTCGTGCATCCAATCAATCTTTGGAATTGTCATCGAAGAAAGTTGTGCGAAGTTATGGAAAATGCTTATAAAGCCGGTGATGTATGAGTATTTATGTGTAATGAATAAAGTTGGAATAGGACTAATGATAAATATAATGAGAACACCAACGATAAATTTATATATATGTGAGCGCAATAAAGACATGTAATCACCTACTCTTTGAATATTCAGAAAATTCTTATTCTTATTTTAGCTTTTTTCGGAGTAAGTTACAATATATTTTTCTTAAAGAAGTTTAGTATTGTAGTGGATAGAATTGAATGAAACGTGAATAAATTATGACAAGAAAATGAATAATTTTCAGAAAAATAAAATAAATTATTTATTTTTTTCTGAAAATATAATATAGTTATGGCACAGAAAGTATTTTAACATAAGGAGGCTATTTATGAGGATTAAAGGAAATTATGTGCCGAAGAGAGAAGTTTTATTTTGTTCAAGTTCAATTACAATAGCGGAAGCGCTGGAGCATTTAAATAAAACTGGCTATCGTTGTGTACCAGTTTTAGATGAAAAAAAAGAGAAGTATTTAGGGAATATATATAAAGTAGATATTTTAGAATATAAAGGTTCGTTGGAAGAAAGTGTATTACAATTATTAAACGATAAAGAAGGATATGTCAGAGAAGATTCTTCGTTCTTTAAAGTATTTTTTACAATAAAAAAGTTACCTTATTTATCAGTAGTTGATGAAAAAGGAGCCTTTCTTGGGATTTTAACGCATAAAAAAGTTTTTGAGTTATTAGAAGACGCTTGGGGCGTTCATTCTAGTAAATATTCTGTCATGATTGGGACACAAGATTATAATGGGGCTATTCAAAAATTATCGACAGTATTAAAAAAATATACAGGTATCCAAAGTTTAATGACTTTTGATAATGATGCCTTATTAGTTCGTAGAATTATGTTTACATTAGGAGAAGAGTTTAAAGATGGTGAATTAGAGACGTTATTGAAAGATTTAGAAGATCACGGATTTAGAGTGGTGTATGTGGAAGAGATGAAAAATCCAAGTGAAGTTGAAACGATAGAATAATATGCAAAAGCCGTCTAATTATGTTGGATGGCTTTTGTTATGTTACGTGTATAAAATTATTTGAAAATAACGATAGGATAATAAGTGAGTCTGAAACAATATTTGTGCAAAAGAATAAAAAATGTAGATAATTTTGATTTTCAAAAAAGTCAATTTGAAAATATGTTTTTATTTTTCAACTAAATATGTTACTATATGTGTGATAAAAACAAAGAGGTCTGACAACTATACTCCACGCAATACCACTCTAACGATTTAAAAATTCAAAAAAATCAAAAATCAAAATTAATAATTAGAGTAAAAATAAGGGGACTGGAGAAATTATGGAGAAAGACACTGCTTTGTAAGGGGCATATTTTATCAGCTTGAACAGAGAGGAGGATGCATAGCATATTGTGAAAATAGAGATAAACAATGAAAAAGTGCTATGCAAATGAAAAGCATGAAGGGACGTTTAAGGCCAGGTGATACGGTAGCAATTGGTTTAATGTTATTTGCACTATTTTTAGGGGCAGGAAATTTAATTTTTCCACCAGTTTTAGGGCAACAAGCTGGAGAGAATGTTTGGGTTGCTACAATTGGATTCCTTGTAACGGGAGTCGGATTACCCCTATTAGCTGTAACAGCTGTCGCGTTTGTAGAGGGGGACTTGAAAGCGCTATCTTCTAGAGTTCACCCTATATTTGCGTTTGTTTTCCCATTAATTAGTTATTTAGCGATTGGACCTTTTTTCGCGATTCCGCGTACGGGAGCCGTTTCATTTGAAATGGGTATGAAGCCATTTTTATCAGAAGCATTAGTTTCCGAATGGTACATGCTATTTCTTTTCACTATAATTTTCTTCGGAATAACGTGGTATTTATCTTTAAATCCATCAAAATTAGTGGATTGGTTCGGGAAATTTCTTACACCATTGTTAGTATTAATTGTTGCTGTAATTGTCGGAAAGGCAATTGTTGATCCGATTGGAGAACCAGCTGCACCGCTAGAGGCATACAAGGAAAATGCTTTCTTTGGTGGATTTATTCAAGGATATTTAACGATGGATGCAATTAGTGCGCTTGTATTTGGAATTGTAGTTGTACAAGTTATCCGCTCTAAAGGAATAAAAGAGAGTAATCAAATTGCAAAAATAACAGTAGTATCAGGTATTATCGCTGTACTTGGTTTAACGTTAATCTATTTATCACTTGCTTATCTTGGTTCAACAAGTACATCACTTGGGGTATCAGAGAATGGTGGGCTTATTTTAACGAATGTTGTAAATGAGTTATATGGAACAAGTGGTAAAATTTTATTAGGACTTGTTATTGTACTTGCTTGTTTAACAACTTCTGTTGGATTAACATCAGCTTGTGCTGGCTTCTTTACAAACTTATTCCCAAAACTTTCGCATAAAACAATTGTAACAATGGTATGTGTATTTAGTTTAATTGTATCTAACCTAGGTTTAACACAATTAATCGCAGTTACTTTACCAGTGTTAATGATCATTTATCCAGTTGCAATCGTATTGATCGTACTTTCTTACTTCCATAAATGGATTGGGAAGCGTAATACTATTTATATTGGAGCTATTTTAGGTGCATTGTTAGTTAGTTTCTTTAACGGTTTAGAAAGTGCGAATATTAAAATTGAAGCGATTTCTAACGTGTTACAAATGTTACCATTATATAAAGAAGGAATAGGATGGTTAATCCCGTCATGTATCGGCGGCATTCTCGGTTTCTTCTTCTATAAATCAAATGAATCAAGTGAACTACAAAAGAAAGGTGCTTAGGCGCCTTTCTTTTTTTAAAGGGGATTTTTAGGTTTTGTCTAAGTAATAAATGGAAGGAGTGATAAAATGGCTAATTTTGAAGATTTTTTAACTTTGGATGTAAGAATTGGAACTGTAACACACGCAGAGGAATTTAAAGAAGCGAGAGTTCCAGCGATTAAACTAGAAATTGATTTTGGGGAGCTTGGAATGAAGCAGTCAAGTGCTCAAATTACGAAGAGATATAACCCGGACGATTTAATTGGTCAGCAAATCGTTGCTGTTGTAAATTTCCCGCCAAAACGTGTAGCTGGATTTAAATCAGAAGTGCTTGTTTTAGGAGGAGTACCTGAAGCTGGTGATGTTGTATTACTGCAGCCTAATATGGAATTACCAAATGGAACAAAAATTAGTTAATGTAAAGGCGGGAGAACATGGATATTGGACAAGAATATTTACAATGTGCCATTTCCAATTTTAAAGCAACAAAGAAACAAGGGGAACGGGTGCTTTCACAATTATCATATGAACAGATTGAATGGTCTTCTCATGAAGAAACAAATAGCATAGCAATCATAATTAAGCACTTGCGCGGTAATATGCGTTCTAGATGGACGGATTTTTTAACATCTGACGGTGAAAAAATAGATCGTAACCGAGATGCTGAATTTGAAGGTGGTTATTCTTCTAAGAAAGAGGTACTCGCAGCATGGAATGAAGGTTGGGAATATGTTTTTAAAACGATGAATGCACTAACGTCAGAACATTTATTGCAGACGGTATATATTCGCGGTGAAGCACATACTGTCATGCAAGCAATTGAAAGACAAATTTCTCATTATGCTTTGCATATTGGACAAATGATTTACATTGGTAAAATGTTAAAAGAAAATGAGTGGGAATGTTTAAGTATTCCTAGAGGAAAGTCTAACTTTCATTTAGAGAAAAAACGTTCAACATAATAATAGGAAAGAAACCGATATAAAATTGGAAGTAAGAAAACAAGCCAAATGATAGATGGCTCTACAGTCATAAGAATGCTACCAACAATCAGCCCATATATAATAAGAAAGAAATTAATAAGTGTATTCACAGGGATAAATCGTGAGAGAAACACTTGCTGTCGTTTAAAACAATCAATATGAAATACATAAAAGCGGAAGTACCATGTGGTAGTAATAAGATCTTTCTTTCGCGTAATTCTTTTTTTGCATGTATGACAGATGAACGGTGGTTGCATTTCATTGCGCTCCATTTTTTATATTTGTAATAATGTAGGACAAAAGTAGGTATAAAGTGTATATCCCTATATACGCTCCTGATATAAGAAAAAATGGATTTAGTAAAATCCCATGGATACTTGTCATAAAAACTAAGTCTTGTATTAAAACATCATATATATGAATAGAAATGATTGTACCGAGTGCATAAAGTGCTAGATATGCTGAAATATGTAACGCAACACGGATGGTAGGATGCTTAGCAAGCCAATAAAAAATAAATGATAGTACAACGGGTAGTGTTCCTATTAGTAGTTTCAATTCATTTCACCTCATTAACAATATAGCCTGAATTTAGACGGTCTATTCTCTAGAGCTTGTACATAACTTGAAATAGAGAGGTGATAGTATGAATCGAGGCTTTTTTTATGTGAAATTCACGAGTGTACGTAAGTTAGTATTATTTATTATTGCTACAGTACTAGCGACTTTTTTTCTTATTAGTATGATGGTAACCTCTATGAAAGAGACAAAGTCAAAGTATTTATATAATTGGTTAAATGAGTTATCAATGAATGGTTACATGTACGTTCTTGGGAAAGAGAATCATTATTTTACACAGGAATATCGAAATTTAAATCAAGATTTTTCAATATCTTCGTTTCTCTTTTCTATGGCTACGAATATTCGTTTTAACGATGTACGCAGTTTTGTCGGTAAAGAGCTACCTGGTTTCGGTAAGTACGATACAGAAATTGTTATTGCGGGTGAAGGAACAAATTATTCTAACTTGCCTATAGAGTCGAGCGTTCCACTTGAAGAAGTAGTAAAAGAACGGACTGGAGAAGGTGGACAGGCTCAAAAGCCGGATACGAATAAAGAGAAAAAGCAACCAGCTCAAACGACAGGAAAACGACAAGTTGCATTTATTTATCATTCGCATAGCTGGGAATCTTATTTGCCATTATTGAATTTAACAAATGATCCAAATCCGAATAAAGCCACAAGTTCCGTAACGAATATTTCAATAGTCGGCGACCGATTTCGTGAACAATTAGCAAATGAAGGAATCGGAGCAACTAACGACAAGACTGATGTTGGGCAAAAGTTGATTAGTAAAGGATTAAATAGCAATAGTTCTTATAAAATGTCACGGGAAATTGTACAAGAAGCAATGGCCGGCAATAAAGAATTACAATACTTCTTTGATCTACATCGTGATAGTGCTCGGAAAAATGTCACGACAAAAATAATCGGTGATAAATCATATGCGAAGCTTGCGTTTGTAGTAGGGAAAGGTAACAAAAACTATGAAAAAAACTTGCAATTAGCAACGGCATTACATGAGACGATTAGTAAGAAATATCCAGGCGTTAGTCGTGGTGTCATTCAAAAAGGATTCCAAACAGGAAATGGTGTCTACAATCAAGATTTGTCAGGACAAGCGATATTAATTGAAGTTGGTGGGGTAGATAATACAGAGGAAGAACTAAATCGATCGATTGATGCGCTAGCTAAAGCGTTTGGTGAATATTTCTGGCAGGCAGAAAAAGTGAATGGATAAAGTGAAACAGAAATGAATGCGAGAGTCTGAAAAAACGTGAGTGGAAAGCTTGCGTTTTTTGTAATTAATGATGCGTCACAGAATAGACATAAATTGTCGTTGTTATAGTAATATCGAAATTTGTCAAATTATACTGGGAGATTTATAAAGGGATTTTCGGGAAAGTAGAGAAAATCTTTTTACAAGGAAAGCTTTTTATTATGAAACTGGTAGGGTGATTGAAGTGATTAGGGAAATCCAAATAGAAGATGCAGCATCATTTTTGCAATTAAGTAAGCAATTAGATGAAGAAACGAAATTTATGTTATACGAACCAGGAGAAAGAAAATTTACAGCCAAGCAACAAGAACAAATGATTCATCGCTTTATAGAAAATAAATATACAACAATATTCGTAGCAGTTGAAGAAGAGAGAATAGTAGGATTTATTTTAGTGAATGGAAATCATATTCAAAGAAAGCGACATGTAGCAAGTATTGTAATTGGTATTTTGCAAGAGTATAGCGGGCGAGGTATTGGGACTAGATTGTTTAAAGAGGTCGAGAAGTGGGCAAGATTACAAGATATATGGCGTTTAGAATTAACGGTAATGGCCCACAATACAAGAGCTCAGGCACTATATAAAAAAGTTGGATTTGAGAAAGAAGGTGTCAAAAGAGCTTCTCTTATTATCGATGGAGAGAACATCGATGAGTATGAAATGGCCAAATTATTAAAATAAGAGGTCGTTATATGAAAAAAAGATGGATACTACTTGGTATCGTAGCGATGATACTCATTGTTGGAGTAGCAGGAATTAATTATAAAATGTATAAGGATAAGCAGGCGCGCGAGGTAAATGTAAATAACATATTTCCGAAAGCGAAAGAAACGATTGCGAATATGGATGGGGATATTGCGGTAATTAGTAATCCGAATTCGATGCTTGTGCTTGTGAATAAAAGTAGGCGTTTACCAGATGGGTATAAACCGCCAGATTTAGTTATTCCGAAAGTGCGCTACTCAAGTGAAGGTGATCAAGAAAAGAAAAAAATGAGGAAAGAGGCAGCTGGTGCGCTTGAGGAAATGTTTCAGCAAGCGGATAAGGAGCGTGTTTTCTTATTTGCAGTTTCTGGATTTAGATCTTTTGATCGACAAAAAGCGTTAAATACAATGTATAAAAAACAAGATGGAGAAGCAAAAACAGCAATGTCGAGTGCAGTTCCTGGAACGAGTGAGCATCAAACGGGGCTTGCTATGGATATTACATCGCAATCTGCTAAGTTTCAGTTAGAGACAATTTTTGGTGAAACGAAAGAAGGGCAGTGGCTTTCTGAAAATGCCCATAAATTTGGTTTTGTCATTCGATATACGAAAGAGAAGGAGTCGCTTACTGGTTATCGATATGAACCATGGCATGTGAGGTATGTGGGGAATCCACAAGCTACATATTTATATGAAAATCAACTCACGCTTGAAGAAGTAGCGCAGTGAACAATTGAGGGGAGAGAAGGGTTATGACGGTGTTATATAATAAAAAAGTACACGCATATGTGACAAGAGAAAAAGAAGGAGTTATGCAACTGCTTGTTTTTAAACATCGTGATATACCTGAAGCTGGTATACAAGTGCCAGGGGGAACAGTTGACGAAGGGGAAACGCTAGAAGCAGCGATTTTACGTGAAGTACAAGAAGAGTCTGGGTTACGTCATTTATGCATAGAACGATTCCTAGCTGATTACATCATACATGTGAAAGAAAAAAAGGAATATCAAAAACGTCATTTCTTCCACGTAACATTACTAACAGATGTAAAGGATAGTTGGGAACATATTGTAAGTGCCGGTGAGGAAGATGAAGGCTTAGTATTTTGCTACGAATGGATTGATATTGCGAAATACCCTGAATTAGCAGGGAAACAAGGTGAGTTTTTACATTTGTTAGATGAAGTATACGCACAGTAATAAAAGAGTCTGAAACGTAAATTCATTCGTTTCAGACTCTTTTTATTTTTCAGGAAATAAAAGGGTTTTATATTAGTGAGTTGAATTCTATTAAAGGAATTGAAGTTGTATATGCGAGGGGCGGAGAAAATGAAAAAGTAATAGAGTCATGTTATTAATAAAAGGACTTATAGAAGGAGAATGAAAATGGAGATGCAGTTCAATGCACTATTACACAAAGAATTAACAATTTATGATATACAAGCAATGATGGAAGCTGGGCAATTAACTTCAAAAGAATTAGTTATGTATTACCTTCATAGAATCGCAAAGTATGATCAAGACGGACCGAAAATCAATTCTATTTAATATTCCATCTTTTCATAGAGAATGGAGCTGGGGAGTATCGCTCTATGAACTAAAGCATAGTTTAGATAACTATCTTTCGAAATTACCTTCTACTATTCCAGTACATTCTATTTCAGAGTTAATGGAGTTTAATGAAAATATAGCAGAAAGGGCTTTGAAATATGGACAAACTAAGTTAGAAAGAAGAAAAGATTTTCCTAATACGTTAAGAAATCCAGAGTATTTGAATGCGAGATTAGAAGATATATATTTTTCACAAGAACAAGGCATTGATTTTGCACTGGAAAAATATAATCTTGATGCGATTCTGTTCCCTTCTTATATAGGCTCCACTATATGTGCGAAAGCAGGTTATCCGTCTATAGCAATACCTGCGGGATATATGGATAGCGGGAGACCATTTGGAATTACGCTTGCAAGCACTGCTTTTCGTGAGGGGACTTTAATTAAACTCGCATACGCTTTTGAACAAGCGACAAAGCATCGGAAATCTCCTAACTTATCATAAATAAATAGGGCAGGAAATCCTGTCTTATTTATTTTGTTCATTAAAGTGACATGTTTTTTTGCTTTGTCTTATCATATTTTAATAAGTTAAATGATAAACAAGCAGAGCACAATATAAGGATTGAAGCGAGAATATAGATTGTACGAACACCGAACAAATCGGTAATAATGCCAACACTCAGCATAGAAAGGCCAGAAGCTGTTGAGAGAAGAGCGCCGTGAGCTGTATACATCTTTGATAATAAAGATGGAGCAACGCTGGATTGTAAAACAGTTGTTTGAGAAATATCTCTAATTTGGTAACATGGGCCCATTAGAATGCATAGGAATAGCGCAATAAACCCGCTACTTGTTATACCATATAAAAATGTAAGAATACTAAACAGAAGAGAGCCTATCGCCATAGAGCGTATTAAATTGTTTTGAATGTATGTACTCATTTTCCACGCTAATAGACCGCCAATTAACGTCCCAACATAATAACTTGTATTAATAAATCCCCACCATTCTTCTCCGTTATGAAGGACAGTTGTTACATAAGCCATCGTAATAGCACCGATCCATATCGTCCCTGCAAAAGTTTCAATTAAGTCCATACATGTAACAGTACGGAGAGAAGGGTTTTGAAATAAGAGCTTCCAACCTTCCAATAAAGTATCACCTTTTGAAGAAGAAGGCTCTATTACTCGTTCAGTATGTATGGATCGTAATGAAAAGTGTAGTGCAACACATCCGAAAATCATCAAAATATTATTCATCATGAGTGTAGAAGAAGCACCGATAAGAAGCACAATAACACTTGTAAATGAATAAGCAGCGGCTTGGGCAATTTGTGTGGAAAAGGAAAAAATACTATTTACTTTTACTAATTTTTCTTTCGGTGTAAGGCGCGGAAGAATACCGTATAGTAATGGAGCGCTCCAGCCACTACATAATGAAATGAAAAAAATGAAAATGAATAGTACTACAATGTTTGTGGAAAGGACCGGGAATAATATCATTAATAAAAATAATAGAGCAGTTTTTATCCATTGTAGTGTAAACAGTAATGAATAAGATGGAAAACGATTCATTATAAGTGGTGCAGATGTATTTGCTATAAGATTAGTTATGACTTGTAATAATGGAAAAAGAGCAGTTAATGTAGCTGATTTCGTTGTGATATACATATGAGTTGTAATAATCATTATGTATACGATGTCTGCGAGAGTAATGCATATTTTCGATCCTAAATAGTAAGTCAATGAACGTTTTTGCAATAAGTACACACCCTTTCTGGGGAAAATATGACAGTAGTTATAATAATTATAATTTGAAAAATAAATTTTGAAAGAATTAAATTTTTTGTCACTTTTTGAAAGGGATTTTCATGTATAATGAAGAATATATTAATATAGTATTTTAATAATACTCATTGTAACAGTGAAAATGTACAATAGCTTGTAGTAAGCGCCCGCGTATGAGAAAGGGCGGATAAACCATTCTTTTCTTCATATACATATAGAAAATGAGAAAGAAAGTGAGGGTTGCATATGGCTGCTTGGGTAATTTGGTTTATAATAGCTGGTATTTTATTTATTGCGGAAATGTTGTCGATTACATTTTACATGCTTTGGCTTGGAATTGGAGCTGTTGTCGGAGGTCTTATTGCTTTGTTTGTTCCTGAAGCACTACTGTTACAAGTTATTGTTGGTGCGATTGTAAGTTTAACATTGACTTTCTTTACGAAAAGAATTTCAAAAAACTTTCGAGAAGCAAAAGGTTTTACTGATACAGTAGATATGCTTGCAGGTAAAAAAGGGATTGTTATGCAAGCGATTACAAATGAGGCGAACGGCATTGTGAAAGTGGATGGAGATACTTGGACAGCTATTGCAGATGATCCAATTGATGCCGGAGAAAAAGTTATTGTTATAAAGAGGCATAGTACTATATTACAAGTAAAAAAGGAGAGTGAATAAATATGGTAGCATTAACGTTAACGATTATTTTTGCACTAATTGTTGTTACATTTATCGCATTAACAATTAAAATTATTCCACAGCAAAAAGTTGGAGTCGTTGAAAGATTTGGTAAGTTTCAGCGCGTTATGCAGCCGGGATTAAATTTATTAATTCCGATTGTGGATCGCGTTCGCGTATATCACGACTTGCGTATTCAACAAACGAATGTACCACCGCAGAAGGTAATTACGAAAGATAATGTACAAGTGGAAATTGATACGATTATTTTCTATCAAGTCGTTGAACCTGAACTTGCGACATATGGTATTTCGAACTATGAATATGGTGTTCGTAACATTACTTCAGCAACGATGCGTCAAATCATTGGTAAAATGGAACTGGATGAAACGTTATCTGGTCGTGAAAAAATTTCAACTGAAATTCGCTTAGCGCTTGATGAAGCAACAGAAAAATGGGGCGTTCGCATTGAACGTGTTGAAGTTGTCGATATTAACCCGCCAAAAGATGTGCAAGCGTCAATGGAAAAACAAATGAAAGCAGAACGTAATAAACGTGCGATCATATTAGAAGCTGAAGCTGCAAAACAAGATAAAGTCCTTCGTGCTGAAGGGGAAAAGCAAAGTAAAATCTTAATGGCTGAAGGGGATAAAGAAGCACGTATTCGAGAAGCAGAAGGTATTAAAGAAGCAAAAGAATTAGAAGCGCAAGGGGAAGCAAGAGCGATTGAGGAAATTGCGAAAGCAGAACAAAATCGAATTGAATTACTTCGTGAAGCAAATTTAGATGAGCGTATACTTGCTTACAAATCATTTGAATCATTAGCTGAAGTTGCGAAAGGGCCAGCAAATAAAGTCTTTATTCCATCTAATGCAATTGAAACACTGGGTACTCTCGGGGCAATTGGAGAAATCTTTAAAGAAAAACAAGCGAAGAAACTGCCTTTAAATAATACAGAAAAAGAACAATAAGAGTGAAAAAGAGAAATGGGATGCCATTTCTCTTTTTTATTATAGAAAATTCAGAGTATGATATAATGGAATTTTTCGGATATTAAAAAAGGGAGTGAAGAAACATGCAAATACTACTAATACGCCACGGAGAATCAGAAGCTGATATTTTAAACGTACATGAAGGACGAGCTGATTTTGAATTAACAAAAAAAGGAAGAAAACAAGTGCAAAGACTTGTACAGAAAGTGAAAGCAGATTTTCCGCCAGATTTCATTTGGGCAAGTACATTAAAACGTGCTCGCGAAACTGGTGAAACGTTAGCAGAAGGAATTGGGTGCCCAATTCAATTAGAACAGGAATTAATGGAGTTTAATAATGGAGTGCAAGCAGGTCTTTCATTTGAAGAAGCTAAGAAATATCCAGAGCCAAAGTTTCTTCATGACCGATTTGAAAACGGGGAATCATTTATTGAATTTAGAATGAGAATAGAAGGCATCTTTTCTAAAATCGTAATAGAGAATACATATAACCGAATTGCAATTGTTGCACACGGTGGTGTAATAAATAGTCTATTACGTGCGTTTTTCAAAATGCCAATTTCAATGGACTATTATTTTAAAATAGGAGATACGGGAATAAGCTTAATTGAAATTGACGGTGAACAAAAAACGGTACATTTTATTAATGATACGAATCATTTGCACGGGATGTAGAGAATTATGTACAAAGTTGTATTTTTCGATGTTGACGGTACACTTTTAAGTGAGATTGATAGAAGTATGCACGACAGCACAAAGGAAGCGATACGAAGATTAATGGATAAAGGGATTCACGTAGTTGTTACTACAGGGAGACCATATAGCTTATGTTCGCAATTTAAAGAGCTGGGCATACATACAATTATTTCTGCAAATGGTGCACATATTAAGTGTGAGGAAACGGTTCTACATAAATCAGTACTTTCAAGTGAAATCGTTCATGATATCTCAGAGTTTGCAGAATTACATGGTCACGGTGTTTCTTATTTTACAGAGGATTTTTCAATGAACGGAATAGCCTCGGATAATGAGCGTGTAATGCAAGCGCTTAGCGAGACGTTGAATTTAGAGAAGTATCCAGAAAAAAGCAGGGATTTGTCAGAAGAAATCTATTGTTTATGTCTGTATGCAGATGAAATAGAAGCTCAAAAATTTCTTAAAAGATATCCGATGCTTACATTTGATCGTTTTCATAATTACGTTATAAATGTATTGGAAAATAGTAAAGTATCGAAGCTAACTGCAATTCAAAAAGTATTGGAGCATTTAAATATTTGTAAATCAGAAGCGGTTGCTTTTGGTGACGGTAGAAATGATATTGAGATGTTGCAGTATGTAGAATTAGGTATTGCGATGGGGAATGCTGGAGAAGAGTTAAAAACAAGAGCTGATTTTGTTACAAAGAAGGCGAGTGAAGGTGGTATTTTATTTGCCTTAGAGAAGTTTCATATCGTCTAACATACCTTTATTGAAATAAAGGTATGTTAGGATCTTTTATATGCTCACATAGTAAAATATGAACTTGTCCACGATGATGATAAAAGTGTGTAACAATTTCCAGCAACCATTCAAAGCGTGAATAAGAAATACCCCAATAAGCAGTCTTAATTTCTGCTAATTGTTCATTGGAATAAGATAAAAAAGTTTTAGAAAGTAAATCGTAGCCCTGTATCATCGTTTGTTGTATTTGCATAATTGTTTCGGGTGTTTGTTCTTTATAGAAAGTATGTAGCTCTTTTTCTGTAATACCATTTAAAATGAGTAAATCAGCATGGCAAATAAGAGAAAGATGTGCACACATTTCAAATAATGATCGCTTCGAGTGAATTGGTTGTATTTTTAATTCGTCTTCTTTATATTGGTTAAGCATTTGAATAGAAGTATCGACAGCAACTTTAAGTTGATGCAATGCAGATTGTACAAACATTGTAATTCTCCTCTTCTCCGTATATAATAGTTTCTTGAGGGTATTATATCGTACTCAAAATTCCGAAAATTCTAGTAGTTTGACTAGCATATTGAAAAGTATTATATTGTAAAAGGTCATATGAAACGTGAAGTAGAATGGAATGCAATTATTGAGTTAGGAGTTAGACCAATGAGTTTGAAATATGGAAGAGATACAATTGTTGAAGTTGACTTAAATGCAGTAAAACATAATGTAAAAGAATTTAAAAAACGTGTGAATGATGAAAATATTGCAATGATGGCTGCTGTAAAAGCAAATGGGTATGGCCACGGAGCAGTTGAAGTTGCGAAAGCTGCTATTGAAGCTGGAATAAACCAGCTTGCAGTTGCATTTGTAGATGAAGCGATAGAGTTAAGAGAAGCAGGAATTAACGTGCCGATTTTAATTTTAGGCTATACGTCAGTAGCAGCTGCGGAAGATGCAATTCAGTATGACGTTATGATGACTGTTTATAGAAGTGAAGATTTACAAGGTATAAATGAAATTGCAAACCGTCTTCAAAAGAAAGCGCAAATTCAGGTGAAAATTGATACAGGAATGAGTCGCATTGGTTTACAAGAAGAAGAGGTTAAACCATTTTTAGAAGAATTAAAACGTATGGAGTATGTAGAGGTAGTAGGAATGTTTACACATTACTCTACGGCAGATGAAATCGATAAATCATATACGAATATGCAAACAAGTTTATTTGAGAAAGCTGTCAATACAGCAAAAGAATTAGGAATTCATATTCCATATATTCATAGTTCAAATAGTGCAGGTTCAATGGAACTTAGCAATACATTTCAAAATATGGTTCGTGTCGGTATCGGAATTTATGGAATGTATCCTTCAAAAGAGGTAGATCATTCAGTTGTTTCTCTGCAGCCTGCGTTGTCGTTAAAATCAAAAGTAGCCCATATTAAGCATGCGAAGAAAAATCGCGGTGTAAGTTATGGGAATACGTATGTAACGACTGGTGAAGAATGGATTGCCACTGTACCGATTGGTTATGCTGATGGCTATAATCGTCAGTTATCTAATAAAGGGCATGCATTAATAAATGGAGTTCGAGTACCTGTTATTGGCCGTGTTTGTATGGATCAGCTCATGTTAGACGTTTCCAAAGCAATGCCAGTGCAAGTAGGAGACGAAGTAGTATTCTACGGTAAACAAGGTGAAGAGAACATCGCAGTAGAAGAAATAGCGGATATGTTAGGTACAATTAACTATGAAGTTACATGTATGTTAGACAGAAGAATCCCGCGAGTGTATAAAGAAAATAATGAAACGGCTGCTATTGTAAATATACTAAGAAAAAACTGAATCGTTATGATTCAGTTTTTTTTATTTTTGACAAATGAAAAATGCTCTGTTTGTACCGTGTGATTGAATGTCCTTAAAACCTACGGATTCTAGCGAAGAAATTATTTCTTCATTGGAATAACAAGCTTCTTCAAAAGAAAAGTCACTTCTTGTCCAATTATTATCTATGTCATGTTGAAATAGTATAAAGTTCATGACTGCTTTTTTATTGTCATTATCATATGTAGAATCGATTGTACAAACATATTCCGTTTCTGAAATGTGAAAGGACGCGCTCCAGTTTTCTAGAAAACCTTTTTCCATATTCATATCAAATACGAATGTACCCTCACTATGTAATATAGAATAAACATTACGAAAAACACTTTTTAATTCATCTAATTTTAAAATATGGTTTAAGCTATCACCAGTAGAGATAACATAGTGAAATTGCTCATTTATATTGAAATAACGAGCATCATCGACAATAAAGGTTGCGTCTGGCGCGTTTTGACGTGCATATTCGATCATTTGAGCAGAACCATCTATACCAGTTACTACAAAAGAATTATCAATTAATTTCTTAGTAAAGTGACCAGTCCCGCAGCAAAGATCTAAAATATGAGAATGTGGTGGTGCATATTCTAAAACGAGTTTTTCAAAAAGTAGATAAGCCTGTTCAGCATAATGCCCCCAATGTTTATTATAAATGGATGCGAAAATATCATAATCAGAATAAATTAGCTTTTTAGACATATGTATTCACCTCAAAATTCATTACATTATAATAGTCATGCTTCATTTTCATTTCAAAACCACATTGCTTATATAATTTTAATGCGTGGTTATTTTTCGTTTCGACGTCTAATTCAATTGTTGGAACTCCTTTTGTAATAAGGATATGTACCATGGACGTAAGAATATCTTTACCATATCCTTTACCTTGATAGGAAGGATGAACGGCGAATCCTGATAGTATAGTAGATTGCTCTTGTTTAGAAATTGTAATTGTTCCTATCACTTTTTCATCGATAAGAGCACAATACACTTGATGAAAAGGTGAATTCATCATTTTTTGTAACCATATAGAGGTATTTTCTACTGAATCTTCAAAGGCTTGACTGGAAAGATCAATAAGATCAAGAAGTGATTCTGAAGATGCAAGAGTGAGCTGTATAGTATTCTTTGGTGGTTTTTGCACTTCTGTTGCTTGGAACTCCATACTATATTCACTATATAAATAAGGTAACTTCATATGCTTTGCAAATTCTTTCCCAGAAGCAGACTCTCCATTCATAATAAGAAGAGCTTCGTCTGCCCCTCTTAATCGTATTTCTTGCATTGCGGTTTGTAAAAGAGTAGTACCTATATGTTGTTTCCTATAGTTCGGATGAACAAAGCCTAATAACTCAAGTTTGGTAGGTCTTTCAAAGTCATACATACTTAATGCACCGGCTAATTGAGTATCGTCATAGAGTAAAAAGTCATGTATCTCTTCTTTATTACGAGCAGTTAAAAAGTTTACATGTAAATCTGACGAGTAATCAATTTGATCGTGTTGCCCGCAAATATGAGCTAAATCTTTCATTTGCTGAATTTCGTTTACTGTTAAAGATTTCTTTCGTTCAATATTCATTTCACAATCCCTCACCTTCGCATTTAAAAATAGGATGGATGACTTAGCCACTTTTCTAATTCCACACTGCCCTGAACAGATAATAAACGGTACAAATATCGATAGGGACGTCTACATTCTACAAGATTAGGAATAGGCATGATGGTTTCATAACCTTGTTTAAAAGCATGAGCTTCCTTTTCTGTAAATACATATTCTAAGCCGATAAAATCAAATTCTCGAGGAGCAACTGCGTAAGCTTCTGTATCTACTAAACCTGTAATAGTTGTACCATCTGATAAAAACTGAGTAGGGTCCATATCAATTAAAACGAGCGTTGCTTCCTTTGGTACCGGTAAGGAAGAAAGTTGTTGTTCAAAAGTAGGAAATGCGTTACGGATGCTCGTGTTATCGGAATAAAACCTATTTACAAGTTCTTTACTGACTTTTAATATGTGAGACTTAAAGTCTTCTAGTAGAACTTGGAAAGTACCTGATGGATTTCCTATAAAATTTGCTTGAAACGAATGAATTTCTGCTAGTCCTTTTCCAAAGCTGAATAAAATTGAATCAGATTGTCCGAGAAAGGATTGCAGCGTACTTCCTGTTAGTTTTTCGACACTAACATACTTTCGGCCATTTAAAACATGTTTTTGCAAAATAGTGGGGATGGGCAAGTTAGTATGCTTTTTCAATAATTCGTGTATAAGTTCTAAATGATGGACGTTCCTTGGATCAATTCCGAATAGGTTTTTACATCCCCACCAAAAATCATTATTTGGTTCTTCAGTCATTTTTGAGGAACGAACAATAACTTCTTCAAATGCTGTTTTAACAAGAAACACATCGCTTGCATGTTTTTCATAACCTGGGTGTAAAGTTTGAATAGATAAAATAGGTGAAGCGAATAGTTGTTGTAGCATGAAGTTGCTCCTTTTTCTGTAAATTCTATAAAATCTATAAATTCATTATATAACAGAATATGTTCCAAGTGGATAATGATAGGAATAACATTGAACTTACATACATTCATGGGGAGAAATCAGTGTGTAAATTATATTTTTCTATTTTTGTGCGAATTATCAAAATAATTTCTGTTAATAAATCTATAAAAATACCCAAATGTAAATCTCTTATTTTTCAGTAAATGAAGAGTTAAGTGTTCTTTTATGAGAGTTATAATGTAGGTTATGAAAAATATTTCTCAATAATAAAATGAAGAGAAAAATGTGAAGAAATAGAATAGATTCCTTTATAATAGTTTTAAATTAATTAATATAATTAATTATTAATAATATTAGATAGGAGAGGATATGATGGCAAACGTACTCGTAATAAATTTCCCTGGAGAAGGTCATATAAATCCGACTTTAGCTATTGTAAGTGAGTTAATTCGGCGAGGGGAGACAGTTGTTTCGTATTGCATTGAAGATTATAGAAAGAAGATTGAAGCAACAGGTGCACAATTCCGAGAGTTTGAGAATTTCCTCTCTCAAATTAATATTATGGAGCGAGTAAATGAAGGTGGGAGTCCTTTGACGATGCTGTCTCATATGATGGAAGCATCAGAACGTATTGTTACTCAAATTGTAGAAGAAACAAAAGGGGAAAAGTACGATTATTTGATATATGATAATCATTTTCCAGTAGGACGTATTATAGCCAATGTTTTAAAATTACCTAGTGTCTCTTCTTGTACAACGTTTGCTTTTAATCAGTACATTACTTTTAACGATGAACATGAATCAAGAGAAGTAGATGAAATGAATCCATTGTATCAATCTTGTTTAGCGGGAATGGAAAAATGGAACAAACAGTATGGAATGAAATGTAATAGTATGTATGATATTATGAACCATCCAGGTGATATTACGATTGTGTATACTTCAAAAGAATATCAGCCGCGTTCAGATGTATTTGATGAATCGTATAAGTTTGTTGGTCCATCAATTGCTACGCGTAAAGAAGTAGGGCGATTTCCTATGGAAGATTTAAAAGATAAAAAATTGATTTTCATTTCTATGGGAACAGTTTTTAATGAACAACCTGAGCTATATGAAAAATGTTTTGAAGCTTTTAAAGATGTAGAAGCGACAGTCGTATTAGTTGTTGGTAAGAAGATAAATATAAGTCAATTTGAAAACATTCCTGATAACTTTAAGGTGTATAATTATGTGCCACAATTAGAACTATTACAGTATGCTGATGTATTCGTGACACACGGCGGTATGAATAGTTCGAGTGAAGCACTATATTACGGTGTCCCGTTAGTTGTAATTCCGGTAACAGGAGATCAGCCTTTAGTTGCGAAACGAGTAAATGAAGTAGGGGCTGGAATAAGGCTAAATCGTAAAGAACTCACTTCTGAATTGTTACGAGAGTCTGTAAAGAAAGTGATGAATGATGTAACGTTTAAGGAAAATAGTCGTAAAGTTGGAGAGTCACTTCGAAATGCTGGTGGATATAAAAGGGCAGTTGATGAAATATTTAAAATGAAAATGAATTCGTACTTGAAACTTAAATAAATGCTTGAGGCACACTTACTACAATGGGTAAGTGTGCTTCAATAAAAAATTACATGAAAATCACTATAAAGGTGAAACTTTTGTGTATATAAACTGATATCTTTGTATTAGTAGAGAAATTACGTTAAAATAATACTAAGAAAATATATAAGTTTTGGGGGTAATGAATGAAGAAAGTATTTGAATACGTATTATTAACAATTGGCTCAATTATTGTAGCAGGTTCATTAGAGCTTATTTTAGCGCCTAATGGATTAGTAGATGGCGGGGTAACAGCCATTGCTATTATGGCGAATAAAGTTGCAGGATTGCCGCTTTATGGAGTGTTCTTGGGGATTAATATCCCGATTTTATTATTTACTGCAAAAGTAATGGGAAAGAAGTTCTTTATCCGTACGTCCTATGCAAATGTTGTGACAACACTCGGATTGATTTATTTGAAACCATTTCCAGCAATTACAACTTCTGAATTGTTAATTGTTCTTTATGGAGGAGTTCTATTTGGTGTTGGTGTAGGGATTGTAGTAAAAATGGGCGGAGCAATTGATGGATCAGAAATGTTAGCTGTTTGGATGAATAAACATTTTAAAGTGCCGATTAGTACATTTTTACTTGCTGTAAATGCGGTTATTTTCATCTTTGTTGCCATTTTGTTTTCAATTGAACAAGCGATGTTCTCATTAGCAATTTTCTATATTGTTACGAAGATGATTGATTTCATATTAGATGGCATTAATCAAGGAAAGAGCGTTATGATTATTTCTGGTAAAAATAAAGAAATAGGCGATCTACTTATGAAAGAATTGCAATTATCCGTTACGTATCTACATGGAGAAGGTGGTTTTTTAGGAGAACATAAGAGAATCATTTATTGTATTACAAACCGTTTCATTTATCCGAAAATGAAAGATCTCGTTCTCTCTGTAGATCCAACTGCTATAATTGAAGCGTCTTATTCAACAGAAACAACTGGTGTCAAACGTCCGGGAAGGGCAGCGAGGTCAGAAAAATAGTGAATGAAAATAGCTCCACGTAAGTATAACTTACGTGGAGCTATTCTTATGTAGGGAACCACGCTTTTTTCAGTAATTTGACAACAGTTTTGATACAATCTTCTGGAATACTGCCAAAACCGAGCAATACATATGACTCCTCCCTCACATTATGAACAGAATCGTATGTGGAGAGAGGGTATAACTTAATACGTTCTTTTGCAGCTGCATGAATAAGTTCTTGTTCATTCATCCCGTTATGAACGTGAAGTACAATATGAAGTCCGGATTGTTCACCGAGTATATGCACTTTATTTCCCATTTCGTTTGTAATAGATTTAATTAAAGAAATATGTTTTCTTTTATATAACATACGACTTCGGTTAATATGACGTTCCCAATCACCGCTTTGAATAAAGGTAGCAAAGGTAAGCTGTTGCATGGTAGAAACCGTTTGTTTATACATACCACCGAGTTCTTTATAGGTTTTTAGCAGATGAGGTGGTAAAACGATATATCCCATTCGTAAAGAAGGCAAAAAAGATTTCGAAAAAGTTCCCATATAAATAACACGTTCATTTGAATCTAGCCCCTGTAAAGAAGGAATAGGTTTTCCAATATAGCGAAATTCTCCATCATAATCATCTTCAATAATATACCCCTTACAATCATTCGCCCATTTTAATAAATCGAGTCTTCTAGATAATGGCATAATGATTCCGAGTGGAAACTGGTGAGATGGAGTGACATATGCCACATTGGAACCGGATTCACGTAAAGCGGAAATATGAATCCCTTTATCGTCTAAAGGGATCGGGTGAACAGGAAGGCCACAACTTTGAATCATAGCAGGTATACGGTGAAATCCAGGATTTTCGATTCCGTATTCTTTTTTTGAACCAAGTAGTTGAAGGAGTAGCCAAAGAAGAGGCTGCGTACCTGCTCCAATAATAATTTGATTAGGTGAAGAATGTACCCCGCGAGCATGGTATAAATATTTTGAAATATGTTCTCGTAGAACGAGCTCACCTTGTGGATCCTCTTTAGCAAATAATTCATTTTCATACTGAAATAAAGTTTCGTGTAACGCTCTTTTCCAGTTTGTTATGGGAAAAGCTTTTTGATCAATAAGTCCTTGACTACAATCATAATCATATTGTTCGCTTTCTTTAATGTTAACAATGTTTGACGCAATTTGCTGTTTCTTTTGAATGACATCAATATCAACTTCCGCAACAAAAATCCCGCGTTTCGGTTTGCTTTCTACATACCCTTCAGCTTGTAATTGTTGATAAGCGGATTCAACTGTAATACGGCTCACATTAAGTTGCATAGCTAAATTTCTATGAGAAGGAAGGCGTGTACCAGCACGTAGTGATCCTTGAGAGATTTCTCGTTTCATATATTCGTAAATTTGTAAGTAAATAGGTGTTTTATTTTGTAACATTAATGGGATAGTCAGATCCATTTGTAGACGCTCCTTTTTATACTGGCCTTATAAAAAAGAATAGAACTGTCACTTAAACTAAGGGCAGTCGCTTTCTATAATGATGATATAACATTTAGAAAATTTTATAAATAGTAAGGAGAGAATCATAATGAATATTAAAGAAGTAGTAACAGAAGCGGATTTACACGATGTATTTCCTGTATTACAGCAATTACGAACAAAACTTACAAGAGAAGAAGCAAGTTGTTTATTTCAAAAAATGAAAGAAGAAAACTATAAACTATTTTCGCTACGTAATGAAGAGGGAGCAGTGGTTAGTCTAGCTGGTGTAGCAATTTGTACGAATTTTTATAATGAGAAACATGTTTATGTATATGACCTTGTAACTGCGGAAGCTCACAGATCAAAAGGGTATGGTAATGTTCTGCTGTCGTATGTAGAAAAATGGGGGAAAGAAAAAGGGTGCAGTTCTATCGTTCTTACATCTGCGTTTCCAAGAATGGATGCACATCGTTTTTATGAGAGAGAGGGCTTTAATAAGGTAAGCTATTCTTTTTATAAAGCGTTATAATACTAAGTAGGTTCCGTGTGTAAAAATATATGGAACCTATTTTCTTTTTCAGATTTGGGTTAGGGACAGGTCTAGTCATATAATTTGTCGAATATTAGAAATTAACATGGGAATGTTGAATTTGGAGAAGGTTAGGGGCGTTTATACTTGGAAAAAATAAAGGAATTATCTATACCAAATGATGTAAGAGTCATTATTATTTCTGATATTCATGGAGAATTAGATCTTTTTAAGGAACTACTACATAAAGTTAATTTTCAAGATGAAGATTATTTAATTATTAATGGCGATCTTTGTGAGAAAGGAAGAAATAGTATTGGTGTCGTAAACTATGTGATGGATCTAGTAGTTAGTAAGCCAAATGTGTATGTAATAGAAGGGAATTGTGAGGTTGTAGTTGAAGCACTTGTAAACGAAAATCCTGCGCTAATAAATTATTTATGTACGAGAAAGAATACAATTTTAAATGAATGGCTAGCACAATTGAATGTTACCGTTCATGAAGAAAGTGATATTTGTGAAGTGAAAAACATATTGATGGGTCATTTCTCAAAAGAAATAAAGTGGCTAACAGAATTACCAACAGCGATTGAAACGGAAGATTATATCTTTGTACATGCTGGCCTTGAAGATAGAGAGGATTGGAAAGAAACAGAACGAAAAAATGCGATAGCAATGCCGGAGTTTTTCAATAAATCACATAGAGCACATAAATATGTAGTTGTCGGTCATTGGCCTGTTGTAAACTATTCAGATAAAGCACCGTCTAACAATCCAGTTATTGATAAGGAGAAAAAGATGATTGCGATTGATGGGGGAAATGCGATTAAAGAGGCAGGGCAATTAAACGCATTCATCATTCAGAGGGAACCAACAGGAGATATGTTTTCTTATACATATGTAGACTATTTTCCAGAATATGAAGTGATTGCAGATTTTAATGCGAACACAGAAATGCAGGGCGGGGTTACCTATCCGTATTATTACATAAAGCTGATAGAGAAGGGGCAAGAATACACAATATGTAAGCAAAAGGAAACGAATACATTACTTTCTGTGAAAAATGAATACATTAGGCAACTTGAGTCAGGTGAGTACACAGTGAAAACCGATATTTCTTGTGCACAAATAAGTGTAAGCAAAGGGGACATTGTTTCGCTCATTGATGGAAGCTGTTCAGGATATGATTTAGTTAAAAGAGATGGAATAGAGGGCTGGATAAAGAAAGGTATTTTAGTTGAGATAGAAAAATGAAAAAGAAAATGTTTAGCTGAAGTAGGAGGTATAGAACCTCCTATTTTTTATTACCTTTTTAAATGAGTAGATTGCTTGCTGTCTTTCATAAGTAAGTAAATCGTACTCGGTAAAATGACAAGCGTCATTCCTAAAATAATTACAAGTATAGCATAACCCCTATACGGAGCAGGAACAATAAATGGAAGCGCGGACAGGAAAATACCTGCTATTATCATTGAAATACTACAAATATTTGAAGCTCTTTTTTCAAGGTGCTTATCATTCCATTCCAATGAAACTGTTGATTTACTCGTATCAATTTTGGAGCTGAAATAACCTAGTAATATAAATAAAAGCCCTAATGCTAAAAATATGAAATGATCAAGAGGAAGTGAAAAGCCAAGAGCGATAAGGGCAATGACAATATCAACAAAAAATAAGAATAGTAAAATTGCGTTGCTGATCAAATGGAGAAATTTCTGGTTACTCGCTGCTTTAGATAAAGCTAAAAATAAAAAGAATACGAAGGAACATATAATTATATTTACGATAACAAAAGTAGCTTTATCCATTGTTGATGTAGGTGTTCCATTGAAGTCCCATTTCGTAACAATATTTGATGGTAAGAAGAAATAGAGAATAATATTTGTCGTAACAATAGTGAGAAATAAAGTAATACTAAATCGATTATTCATTGAATCACCAGCTTTCTACATGAATAATTGGTATCTTATAACAAAATTATACAATATAATAAACGATATCTGTTTTGATTTTTCAGAAAAAATATTATAATTATATATGAAATAAAGAGGAGTGTAGGAGGAAATTATGAAAAGCGTAATCATAAAAGGGGATAGAGTAACAATTCGTACAATTGAAGAATCAGATATAAAAACATTATGGAATCTCGTGTTTAAAGAAGAAAATCCAGAATGGAAAAAATGGGATGCACCGTATTTTCCGTTTTCAATGCAAGAATACTCATCCTATAAGGAAAAGATGCAAACTCGTTTAAAAGAAGAACCGCTATCCAATTTAATTATAGAAAATAACGGTCAAGTTATAGGGACGGTCGGATTTTATTGGGAGTATAAACCGACGCGTTGGTTGGAGATGGGAATTGTCATTTATAATCCGGCTTACTGGAATGGCGGCTACGGTACAGAAGCGTTAACGTTATATCGGGATTTACTATTTGAAAAGATGGAGATTGGTAGAGTAGGGCTCACGACTTGGTCTGGCAATGAACGAATGATGAAAGTGGCGGAGAAAATAGGAATGAGCTTAGAAGGTAGAATGCGAAAATGCCGTTATTATAACGGAACGTACTATGACTCTATTCGAATGGGAATGATTCGTGAAGAATGGGAAGCGCTATGTGTAAAGGGGTGAAGGGATATGTACGCTATTATTGCTACATTTGATCGTGTATTTACTAATAAAATTACAGAATTGCAAAATGAATTAACAAATATCATTGGCACAAATCAATTAGCCGGAGCAGAACCTCATATTACGTTAGCTGATTATAATGAGTTAAATGTTCATTTGTATAAGGAGAAATTAGGGGAGTTTGTAGTTATGCAAGAAAATACGGACCCAGTAACTTTTCCTTCTGTTGGAGTTTTTCCTACTAACGGAACAGTCTTTTTAGCACCGACTGTTACTGATGCATTGTTAAAATTTCATCATTCTTATCATGATTATTTTAACAATTTTCATGACAACCAAAATTCATATTACGTACCGGGAAAGTGGGTTCCGCATTGTACGATTGCAAATAGATTACATACAAATCAGTTTTTAAGCGTAATGGAATATATTTATGAAAAATTTGATTTTGCAACAGCTTCAATTGAGAAATTAAAATTAATAAAGGTGAATTATGAAAATGGTTCTGCCATTTCTTCTCGTATATTAGCAGAATATAATTTAAAGAGAATGGAGACATCGAGATGACATATGTAATTAGAGAAATGAAGCAGGAAGATATTCATGCTGTACAATCAGTAGCGAAAATAGCTTGGCATGATACATACGAAGGCATTATTCCGAGAGAGATTCAAGACAGTTTTTTAGACGAGGCTTATTCTGATGAAAAAATGAAATATCGTCTTGAGAATACACATTTATTCGTTGCAGAAGAAGAGGGAGAAGTCATTGGCTTTGCAAATTTTTCACCTGTTAGACTGCAAAACGAAGCAGAATTAGGAGCAATTTATTTGTTACCAGAGCAACAAGGGAAAGGGATAGGAAGTGCTTTATTACAAAAAGGGTTAACAGTATTAAAAGGAATTCGGAAACTATACATTCATGTAGAAGCAGCGAATGAAAAAGGAAAACGTTTTTATGATGCGAAAGGTTTTGCACAATTAGAAGAATTTGAAGAAGATTTTGAAGGACATATGATGCAGACAGTAAGGATGGTTTTATACATATAAGGAGGACTAGAAATGAAGATATTTGATTTTAGTGAAAAAGTAGGAAAACACATAGCAGCCTTTCAATCTAATTTCATAATGTCGAAAATATTAAACCAAAAAGGAAATGTACATATTGGTGCTATGCATTTACGAGAGAATGGAATAATTGGATATCATGAAGCAGTTGTATCGCAACTGCTTCTTATTGTGGACGGAGAAGGATATGTATGCGGAGAAGATAAAGAAAAAGTAAAGGTGGAAGCGGGACAAGCTGTGTTTTGGGAGAAGGGGGAGCTTCATGAGACAAGTACAGAACATGGATTAATGGCAATTGTTATGGAAGCGGAGGATCTTGAACGAGCGATATTAATGCCTATTAAAGAGGAGAGTTGTGAAAAATGATAGAAAAGGCAAATCGGGAAGAAACGGACGAAATAATACAATATGCAGCTCAATCGCTTTTTGAAGGTACGAGGGGAAATTGTTGTTTAAATACAGAGAAAGCGATTGAAATTACAAGGCCGATTGTAGAAAAGGGAGCGTATTATTTAGTCGTTAAAGAAGAAAACGTTGTAATGGGTTGGATATTAATAGGGGAAAATACGGACTATTTTTCTCATGAAAAACTAGGGTTTATATACGAATTATATGTTTTTCCAGAGTACCGCGGGAAAGGATTGTCAAGAAAGTTAATGGAGGCTGGTATTAAGGAATTACAAAAGAATTATTCAGAAATTCGTTTGAATGTATTTGCTGGAAATTTTGCGAAAGAGCTGTACGAAGAGTTTGGTTTTGTTGAAAGGCAGGTCATTATGACTTTGAAGTGAGAATAATAGTTTGAACGGGAGAAGAGAAAGAATGAGAAAAGAAAATGAGTATGTTGCGTATTTACAAAGGTTGTATCCTGAATTGCAAATAAATTCTGTTTATATAAATGAAATAGGTCAAAATAATGATGTGTTAATTGTAAATGATAATATAGTATTCCGGTTTCCGAAATATGAAAAAGGTATTCAGAAACTTCGAACAGAAACACAGTTACTAGAGAAAATAAGACCCTTCATTACGCTTCAAATTCCCAATCCAAGTTATCAAGGGTTTCAAAATGAAGTACCAGGGAAAGTATTTGCAGGTTATGAGATGATTGAAGGAGACCCGTTTTGGGAAAATGTTTTTACAGAAATAAATGATGAAAAGCAATTACAGAAACTTGCGTACACATTGGCGAGATTTTTAAAAGAGTTGCATGAAATTCCGTTATCTACATTCGAAGGTATTATGCAATGTGATAGTACTGATATGTATTCAGAAATAAATAGTTTATATAGCCAATTAAAAGAACATGTTTATCCATTCATGAGAAATGTAGCGAGAAAAGAGGTCTCAACATCGTTTGAGTTATATTTAAATGAAAGTAGTCATTTTAACTTTACTCCTAGTCTTGTTCATGGGGACTTTGGCATGACAAACATTTTATATAGTGCAACAAAAAAGAATATTTCAGGGGTCATAGATTTTGGTGGGGCGAGCATTGGAGATCCAGCTTATGATTTTGCTGGCATATTAGCTAGTTATGGAGAAGAGTTTTTACAACTATTTGAAGCCTATTATCCTAATTTAGAAGCAGTAAAGGAGCGAATGTATTTTTATAAGAGTACATTTGCACTTCAAGAAGCATTATTTGGCGTACTAAATAATGATAAGAAAGCTTTTGAAGCTGGAATAGCACAATATGTATAAAAGCCGATTTTAAATCGGCTTTTAATTATCGATACATCGTTTACATCCAAATACCTTTAAACCCGAATCGTTTATAAATTCGTCCAGCAGTTGGATTGTTATAAAATAAGCCATCCGTTTGGACAGCTCATTTACATAATTCTCGTTATTGGAAGTGAAATTATTTGATAAAGTAACCCCAATAACTTATTACTACAAGTATTAAAGATAATACTGTATATACAATAGATCCTATTAAAATAGGATTTACACTTAATTCAAATTTTTCTTCCTCTACTTTAATACCCAATCTAGCTTGAGCTTGAAGGCGAACACTGTTGCTAGAAAATCCGCCTTTACTGCTAAAGTAATATGTAATAATGACAAAACATATTCCAGCGAAGAAAGTTAAATCAACAAAACTCCATTTTAAGATCTTAGATGATTTATATACAATTCCAGCTTCAATCATTATAGTTACAAGTAATCCTAATCCTTTTTTCATGTAATCAATCCTTTTGTATTTTCTAATGATTTTGAAATTTATCACTTATAATCATCTTATCATGTGATAAGAAGAAAAAACGAGGGATTTTTATTATATATTGTGTTCATCCTCAATTAACATAACGTCTCCTGATTGGTAGCAAGCACATGGAGAAATCCTACCTACCCTCAAAAGGAATCTGCCTTTTTCTTTTTATATAATTTTATGCAACTTTATATGTATCCCTATCCTAGCGTAGGTTTTAGGGTTCTCGTATGTTACTGAATTAGCCAAAAACCTGTATGAAATCTTGCATGCTCTTAACGTGGATTTTTCCAATATACTGGCGCTCCCCTAATAGTGTGTATTCCTCAGCAGTTTGATCTTGTAGGAAATTCAATGATGTTACTTCGCAATTGTATAATTCGCTCTACAACATCTAGTGTGGCAAGTTTAATTGTTTCTTGGCCAGGCGTACTAGGTAAGTTGTCGGCATCTAGACATTTATAAAATATATTTCATTTTTAGTACCGAGCTGTATATTTGAAACAGTTTTAAATCGTTCAACAATAGTTGACTTTCCAGAGAGTTTTATCAGCTTATATGCGGAAAGAAGTGCTTCATAATGAGAGGTAACAAATTCTTCTTTACTACATGGTATAAATGAATCATGGAAGCCGAGTAAAATTGATTTTAATGTTCCATTCTCTTGAAATACTCCCCACAGATCTTGAAAGTCTGTTTCATAACCGAAAGACTCTATATCTCCAATAATAAATCAGTTATGGGCTGCTTCTTCTTTTGGGTAAGCGGATACTTGTTCATGATCTTTCTTAATTTTCGTATCATCATAAAATGGAATGTTTTTTATTTTTCTGAATTTTACAACTTGAGTTTTTTGAAAGCAATATAAAATTTTATGTTTAGTTCACAAACTTTCGGAAAAACTAGGAAAGATATGACAAAGGAGGTTATGAACGGTGGATCATCCAATTCAAGGGTTAATGAAAGCAGCAATGGAAAATTTAAAAGAAATGGTCGATGTAAATACGATTGTTGGAGAGCCTGTTCAGACGGCTGACGGTGGTGTAGTGTTAACGGTTTCTAAAGTAGCGTTCGGTTTTGGAGCAGGAGGTTCTGATTTCCAAACGAATGATGGACAAAGAGCGAACGGTAACCCTGCATTTGGTGGCGGTAGCGCGGGTGGTGTTTCTATTACACCAGTAGCATTTCTTGTGGTGAATAAAGATGGAGTAAATATTCTGCATCTACAAAATGCGACACATTTAGCGGAAAAAATGATTGAATTAGCTCCACAAACAATTGATAAAATTCAATCGATGTTCCAAAAAGATGAAAAGAAAGAGGGAAATCATCATCCTCAAAACCCAGATGAAATCCTTTAAAAACGCCTGCTCACGAGCAGGTGTTTTTTCTTGTAATCACTATGTAATAAAACACATGAAATTGTAAATAGTTTTTGAAGTTTTTTCTATGTTTCTAAAATTTTTCATGTTAAAATATGCTATAGAATTGAAACATATAAAACGAAGGTGGCTAGGTGCTTTGTCTGGAGGATCTGACCAAGTAAAGAATATGATATATATTAATGGTAATCGTCGAGGTCATTGTTTTATTACATCAGGAATTACGTTTAAAGAGTTTGCAAGTAACATCCCTTCACCGCTTCATCAAGTGTTGCTTTTAAAGCATAACTTTGAATGGACAGATTTTCATTATCATACTTTATTTGAATATGTTGAGGAAGAAAATATACATAAGTTAATTCAAGCAGAGATTGATGAATTTGATGAATTTTGTTGGGTAGATTTTGATGATGCAAGCGATTTAGATGAACTAGAGCCAAAAGAAATTGCAGAGCTTTTATATTTGGCTCACAAAAAAGAACCACTTGCAAGAACGTTCTTTCCGTTATTGAAAAATAGATTTGTTTATTTTTCACATGATGACGGATGGTACAACAAAGTGTATTATCGTAGAATTGCTGATTTTGTAGGAATGTTAAGTAAAGTCATTCCTTATAAACTTGGTGCTTTCGGTAAGAAACGTTTTTCTTTCTTCCAAAAATCAAAAATTTTCCCAGCAATTTCAAAAGAAGTGATTATGGGGCTTCTTCCATTAATGGAGGATGGTCTTTATATTGATCTGGCAGGGAAAATTGAGTCAAGAAGGGGTCTTGAAATTCCGGTATATGTAGTTGGTTCGTATGAAAGTACGGATGAGGTACTAGATAATATCGATGAATTGAAAGAAGAAGCAACAGAGACTGGTTGGCTTATTTTTGATAAGAAAGAACAAGAGTGGCAATGGGTTGTGGACTAAGAAAACTTGGCGCATGGAGTCAAGTTTTCTTGTCTTTTGAAAGGAGTACAAATGAAGAAATATTATACAATTGTGGGTATTATAAGTATTATTCTTGTGGCAATTTTACTTATAACTTGTCCGAAAGAATCAGATTTTAAATTGTATCTAGAAGATAAGTATGCATTGAAATGTGACGAGAGTAGTTTTGAATGCACACAAAATGTAGATGGTAAAAAGGAAAAACTAAAATTTGAAAGTACAGATGCACGAAATGGTGTATTCTTTATGACTGTAAAGCAAACATTTAAAACAGAAGCTGATGTTACGAAAGAATATAGCGGGGTAGGAATGTTTGGTACATTTCTTTTTGTTTCAGAGAAGACTTTCTAGTAATAGAAGGTCTTTTTCTTATGCTTATGTTCATATAGATGAAGTAAGACAAGCATAGGAGGGATATTGATGAAGAAGGAATGTATTGTTTGTGGCGGTGAGGAGTTTTTCTCTTCTACATTATACGCACGTACAAAACAAGATTGGGCATATGCGCCAAACATGTACCGTTTTGAAAAGGTGTTTATTGAGCATAGGGATGAAGAAAATTATCCAGTGTTTCAAGAAATTACAGCGAAACATTGCTGTGGATGCGGTCATATTATGTTGTATCACGAATGAACACACCAAGTATAACTTGGTGTGTTTTTTTAAAACGCTGACAAAGCAAGCGGATAAAGTAAAGTAAATAAAACAGAAAAACTCCCAAAACCAATTGCTGTATATCCAAGTGTTCTTGCTCCGAAATTGACAGCTAATAAGCCAACTAAAATCGCAAGGGAACCGAGTGTAACTGGATAAAATGCAATGGAGAAAAGCGAAAGAAATAAAGCGACATAGCCTATCATTGCACCGATATTTGTACCTTCTATTTCATTTGCAATTTCTTTACGCTTATGTCTAATTGGAAGGCCAGCTGGTGATATTTCAGCTGCATACTCTTCGTTTTTTTCACCACTTTTAAAATGATGATTTCTCTTTCTTCGCATGTACATCCCTCTCTTTCAATTGGGTGTACCTATAGTATCTTTCATAAAGAGAAGAACATGAGTATGAGTTAAACCCAAGTTAAGCAAAAATTGGAGAATAAAGATTCCTTCATTAGCATGTACATTTCCTAATGAAGATAAAACAGGAATTTTGGAAAATGATGTAGAATGAAATGAGTGATAAAGCGTGAAGGTAGGGGAATGTATGACGAAATTTAATTGGCATGAATCAGCAGAAAAGAAATGGGATAGTAGTGCAGAGTTTTGGAATCAAAATAGTCAAGAGATGTGGGACAGCGGGAGTAGGAGTACAATTATTCCGTTTTTTGAACAATATGTGAAGAAAGAAGCCGAGGTGCTCGATGTTGGTTGCGGTGATGGGTACGGTACATATAAATTAAGTCGCGCAGGCTATAAAGCAGTTGGAGTGGATTTATCAGAAGTGATGATTCAAAAAGGGAAGGAGCGCGGAGAAGGACCGAATTTATCTTTTATAAAAGGAGATCTTTCTTCCTTACCATTTGAAAATGAACAATTTGAAGCAATTATGGCAATTAATTCTTTAGAATGGACCGAGGAGCCATTACGAGCATTAAATGAGATTAAGCGTGTTTTACAAAGAGATGGATATGCATGTATTGCAATTTTAGGACCAACAGCAAAGCCGCGCGAGAACAGTTATCCTCGTTTATACGGTAAAGACGTTGTTTGTAATACGATGATGCCCTGGGAATTTGAACAGTTAGCGAAAGAACAAGGTTTTGAAGTTGTAGATGGAATCGGTGTATATAAGCGCGGAGTAAATGAGAAGATGTTAGGTCAACTTCCTATAGAGTTACAACAATCGTTAACATTCTTATGGGTATTTATGTTAAAAAACGTATAAAGAAATGAAAGAATTTTTAGGAGGTAAATAAGTGCAGAAAATACAAAAAACTGATACAATATCATCAGAACCAATTAAAGGGGGACTAGGGTATATGACAACTACTACAACAGTTAAATCCGACATTGAAATCGCACAAGAAGCAAGTATGAAGAAGATTCAAGAAATTGCAGCTGAATTAAATATTTTAGAAGATGAATTAGAGCCATACGGGCATTATAAAGGTAAGTTATCTCTTGATATTTTTAAGCGCTTACAGAATGAGAAAGACGGTAAAGTTGTTTTAGTAACAGCGATTAACCCAACTCCAGCTGGAGAAGGTAAATCAACAGTAACAGTTGGTTTAGGTCAAGCTTTTAATAAAATTGGTAAGAAAACAGTAATTGCACTTCGCGAACCATCTCTTGGACCAACGATGGGGCTAAAAGGCGGAGCAGCAGGTGGTGGTTTTTCACAGGTTGTACCAATGGAAGACATTAACCTTCACTTTACTGGAGATATCCATGCGATCACAACTGCTAATAACGCGTTAGCGGCGTTTATTGATAATCATATCCAACAAGGAAATACACTTGGAATTGATACGCGTAAAATCGTTTGGAAACGATGTGTTGACTTAAATGATCGTGCCTTACGTAACGTAGTAATTGGTCTTGGTGGACCGGTTCAAGGTGTACCACGTGAAGATGGTTTTGATATTACAGTAGCATCTGAAATTATGGCCGTATTCTGCCTTGCAACAGATATTCAAGATTTAAAAGCACGTCTATCGCGCATCGTAGTTGCTTATAACTTTGCAAATCAACCTGTAACGGTTAAAGATTTAGGGGTAGAAGGTGCGTTAACATTACTACTAAAAGACGCATTAAAACCAAACTTAGTACAAACGTTAGAAAATACACCAGCTATCATTCACGGCGGACCATTTGCGAATATCGCTCACGGTTGTAACAGTGTTATCGCTACTACAATGGCAGCAAAATTAGGTGATTATGTTATTACAGAAGCTGGATTCGGTGCGGATTTAGGCGCTGAGAAGTTTTTAGATATTAAAGCTCGTGCAGCTGGTATTAAACCAGAAGCAGTTGTTATTGTTGCGACAATTCGTGCGCTTAAAATGCATGGCGGCGTAGCAAAAGATCAATTAAAAGAAGAAAATGTAGACGCGTTAGCAAAAGGTATGGAGAACTTACAGAAGCACGTTGAAACAATTCAAAGCTTCGGTGTGCCTTTCGTAATTGCAATTAATAAATTCATTACAGATACAGATGCAGAAGTTGCATACTTACAAGAATGGTGTAATGAGCGTGGCTATGCAGTATCCTTAACAGAAGTTTGGGAGAAAGGCGGCCAAGGCGGAGTTGACCTTGCTGAAAAAGTACTAAAAGAAATCGAAAAAGGTGAAAACAACTACGCACCACTTTATGAATTAGAATTACCATTAGAAGAAAAAATCCGTACAATTGCTCAAAAAGTATACGGTGCAAAAGACATTGAATTTGCTCCGAAAGCACGTAAGCAATTAGCTCAATATGAAGGCGAAGGTTGGAGTAACCTACCAATTTGTATGGCGAAAACACAATACTCTCTTTCTGACGATGCAACGAAATTAGGTCGTCCATCTGACTTTATCGTTACAATTCGTGAGCTAAAACCATCTATTGGTGCAGGCTTTATCGTTGCGTTAACAGGAACAATGTTAACAATGCCAGGCCTTCCGAAACAACCAGCAGCACTACAAATGGATGTAAATGAAGATGGAAAAGCAGTAGGTTTATTCTAAAAGGTTGTAATTCATCTCGTTTATCTGTAAACTATATATACATCAAGTGGCGCCTTTCCATCGAAAGGCGCCTGTTTTTTGGAGGAAATTATGTTTGATCCAACTGCTTTTGATAATTTAAAAGTAATCGTAGAAGGCGCTGTATATGATTTTGATTTACATGGAGATATTCTTGTAACAGATCGAAAAGATATGATGGACCTTGCTTCATTAAGTCGTATATATCATATTTCATTTCAATTAACAGAACCATTCGAACCGTTAGTAGAAGCAACATTTTCACTATCTGTAGATGCAAAGAACTTGTCAGGTGAAATATTAGAAGTACCACAATTTACACCAGGTTGTGAAATGAAATTAGCATTTTCATTCCCGATAGAAAAACCAGAAGTAATGTGCGAAGAAATTGAAACTTTCATGCATTCTATATGGGGAAAAGAAAGAATGATTACGCAAAAACTTTCATACGAATATAATAAGCAAGCGATTTCATATCATAATAAGGTAGAGGTTCTATTTCAAAAAGCGATTACAGAAGACCATGTTGATGATTTAATAGCTGTTATTTCACACATGATAGAAACGGTGCGAACAATACAACATTTTCTTCAAAAATAGAGATAAAGGAGAAAAACAAATGATAAAAGATATGCAACCATTTTTACAACAAGCTTGGGAGAAGGCTGGTTTTAAAGAGTTAACTGAAATTCAAAAACAAGCGATTCCAACTATTTTAGAAGGACAAGACGTTATAGCTGAATCTCCAACTGGAACAGGAAAAACATTAGCGTACTTATTACCCCTTTTACATAAAATTAATCCTGAAGTAAAACAGCCACAAGTTGTTGTTTTAGCACCAACACGTGAACTTGTCATGCAAATTCATGAAGAGGTTCAAAAGTTTACAGCAGGAACTGAAATTTCAGGTGCATCTTTAATTGGTGGTGCAGATATTAAGCGCCAAGTAGAAAAATTAAAGAAACACCCAAGAGTGATTGTCGGTTCACCAGGACGTATTTTAGAATTAATTCGTATGAAAAAGCTAAAAATGCATGAAGTGAAAACAATTGTATTTGATGAGTTTGATCAAATTGTAAAACAAAAGATGATGGGCGCTGTGCAAGATGTAATTAAATCTACGATGCGTGATCGTCAATTAGTATTCTTCTCAGCGACAATGACAAAAGCAGCAGAAGATGCGGCGCGTGATTTAGCAGTTGAGCCACAATTAGTACGTGTAACACGTGCAGAGTCAAAAAGCTTAGTTGAGCATACGTATATCATTTGTGAGCGACGTGAGAAAAATGATTATGTAAGAAGAATTATGCATATGGGCGATGTAAAAGCAGTTGCTTTCTTAAACGACCCATTCCGTTTAGATGAAATTACTGAGAAATTGAAATTCCGTAAAATGAAAGCAGCAGCTCTTCATGCAGAAGCAAGTAAACAAGAGCGTGAAGCAACAATGCGTGCATTCCGCGGCGGGAAATTAGAAATTTTACTTGCTACTGATATTGCAGCACGCGGTATCGATATTGACGATTTAACACATGTAATTCACTTAGAATTACCAGACACAGTAGACCAATATATTCACCGCTCTGGACGTACTGGACGTATGGGGAAAGAAGGAACTGTTGTATCTCTTGTAACACCACAAGAAGAGCGTAAATTACTACAATTTGCGAAAAAACTAGGTATCGTATTTACGAAGCAAGAAATGTTCAAAGGATCATTTGTAGAAACAAAACCGAAAGCACCAAAGAAAAAGAAACCAGCATTTACTGGGAAGAAAAAGCCTAGATAAATAATGTGGAAGGCGTAACTATTTGTAGTTACGTCTTTTTGTTTGTAATCAAGTGATAAAGGGAATTGTATTAGTGTTTTTTTATGTGCCTATCATATATATGCTTCTACTGGGAGTATCGAAAAAAGGATAGTTTATTTATTTCGTTTATACGAGGAAATAATATAAAAAAAGTCGAATATTAAACTGATGCGAAATAATAAAAAGAAGGTACACATATGGATAGGAAATTAGGAATGTTTTTAAATACGAAACATATTGAAGTAAACGAAGGAATAAAGAAGGCGAGAGAATGGGGGTTAGAATATATTCAATTATATGCTATGAATCCGCCTTTCAACTTAGCTAACATTTCAAAGGTACAATGGAATACATTAAAAGAAAACTTATCTTTTAATGAGATTCAAGTCCCGTCATTAGCAATTAGCTTCGGAGAAAATGGAATAATAGGAACTGAAGCTGAATGTGCAATAGAGAGTTTTAAATATATTACTGATAAAGGGTTAAGGTTAGGAGCTAACATAGTAACAGCCCATATTGGGAAAATCCCTGATGATGAAAATAGTGAGCACTATGATAAAATGCTACGTGTTTGTAATGAAATAGGGGACTTAGCGTTCAGATTTGGAGGATTCTTCGCCATTGAGACGGGATCTGAAAAAGCAATAGTATTAAAACGATTTTTAGCAACTGCAAACTCGAAAGGACTAGCTGTTAACTTTGACCCAGCAAATTTAATTAGTGATGTAAATGAAAATCCGGTAGAAGGTTTATTGCTATTAAAAGATTATATAGTACAAACTCATATTAAAGATTGTACAAAAGTGAAAAGCGATAGTTCAAGTAAGTATATTGAAGTCGCAGCAGGGAATGGTGAAGTAGATTTCGATATATTCTTCAAAGTATTAGATGAAATTGGATTCGAAGGATATAACATGATTGAAAGAAATGATTATTTTGATGAACTGGATGGGATGAGTCAGTCGATAAATTTTGCAAAGAAGTACATACCAACTCAAAAGGAATAATGATAGTACATGTAGAAACCTACTTAGAATATAAAAAACATTAGGGGGAAATGAAATGATTCATAAGGTCGGACAAATTATGCTGTATGTAAACAATCAAGATGAGGCAGTCAATTTTTGGACGGAAAAGGTAGGGTTTCATGTAGTAGCAGAGGAAGATAACAAACAAGGAATGAGATGGATTGAAATCGCTCCGACTAACGGTGCTGAAACGAGCATTATACTACATAATAAAGAAGTGATTTCTAAAATGAGCCCAGAATTGAATCTTGGTACACCATCGTTAATGTTCTTCTCAGAAAATCTTGATCAATTATATACAGATTTAACAAATAAAAATGTTACTGTTGGCGAAATGGTAACTATGCCTTCTGGTAAAGTATTTAACTTTGCTGATAGTGAAGGGAATTATTTTGCGGTTATGGAAAAGAACCAATAATAATATTGTTATGTGAAAATCCCCCTCAAACATATTGAGGGGGATTAAATCTTTGAAATGAATTTATCATGAGAGAGTTGTTTAATAAAAAATGTTCCTTTTTCAATAGCGGTTTCCATATAACCGACAATTTGATTAAACGTAAACACCTGTAAGTCTTCATGCAAATGTTGCTCGGGATACAACATATCTTCAAAAAGATACTTTCGAAATTCTAAAACATTTTCTTTAGAAACCTCTTCAATATCGACAATGTGAGCCTCTTGATTGAGAAGAGAGAAAAGCTGTTGTTCTTTATCGTAATGATGAAGCAACTTTGCATTTAACAATTTAAAATCGTTATAGTACATAGGTGCGATCGTTTCATCATTTTCTATTCTATTTTTTAACCAAGGAAGAAAAAAGCCACTTAGCCAATTATCATCAGCAATGAGGTGAGTGTAATAGCCTAAGAGAAAAGGGGAATCCATTTGAGCTTTATATTTTTGAAAAAAAGAATTAAAAGCTATCCTTCTCGTATAGTTTTTCGTTGTGCCAGCGTAAAAGTGTGAAGTTCCTTTTTCTTCTGCTGAATGAACTGCATCAGGGGCTACACCTCCAAGTATGAAAGAAGTTTTATCTTGAATACATAATTTCTCGGCAATCCTGTTAGCAATAATAGCATGCATAATTCGTGATCCCATGAATGACACCTCGATTTCAAGTATTCATTTCAGGAAGAGGACTGGACAGTTAGTATGACTTTCCCTGTACTTTTTCTACTTTCGACCCATTCATGTGCTTTCCCTGCATCTTGAAGTGGAAAAGATTTCGTAGCCTTGATTTGCAAACGTCCGTTACGCAAATAACGGAAAACTTCATTTGCAGTTTCTTGGAGTAGTTCAGGACGTTTTTTTCGTGTAGTTCCAAAGCTAAAACCGAGTATAGAGCGGCAACTTGCATGTAAATCTTTCGTTTGGAAATTGCCAATTTCACCACTTGCATTACCGAAATGAATGAGGCGGCCGTAATAAGCAAGACATTTTAAACTTCTTTCCGAAACCGTTCCAGAAATAGAGTCCAAAATGATATTCACTCCTTCTCCATATGTTAGCTCATTGACTTTCTCTACAAAATCTTCATCCTGATGACAAAATACATAATCAGCCCCAGCATCTAAAGCAATTTCTTTTTTTGCTTCACTTCTGACAGTACCGATAACTTTTCCCGCCCCTAATAGTTTTGCAAGTTGAATAGCAGTAGTGCCAATTCCGCCAGCAGCCGCATGAATGAGTACTGATTCGCCTTGTTGAAGCCTTGCAACATTTGCGAGTAAATTATAGCTTGTAAAAGATACAATCGGACAAGCAGCTGCAGTTTGAAAATCGACTTCATCAGGTAAAACAAAAGTAAGGTTTTCATTTGCAACAACGTATTCTGCGTAAGATCCATTTTGAGGAAAAGCAATGACACGTTGGCCAGGGTGAATATTTTTCACATGAGAGCCGACACGTTCTACAATACCAGCGGCATCTATCCCTGGAATAAAAGGTAGTGCTTTATTTCCTTTTTTGCCATAACGTGATTTAATGTCAGCAAAATTAACACTCGTAGCAACAACACGAATTAAAACTTGATCTTTTGAAATAGCTGGAATATCCACATCTGTATATTTCATCACTTCAGGACTACCGAACGACGTTACAACGATAGCTTTCATCATATATCCCCCTAAATTTGACTATATAAATCATTTTAAGTCTTCATTAGAAATTGGAAAATTATATAATTGTTATGCAAGGTTATAAGTGAAGCTTATGAACGCATTGAATCATTATATTAATTTATATAAAAAACTTTTGAAAAAATCGAACGAAATATAGATTACTTGCCAATATAAAGTGTAAGACAAAGGAGGGGTGGTATATGAAGGATGAAACAGTGTATACAGATTTGATCCAATTAACTTTATCAGGAAATAAAGAAGCGTATAGCGAATTATATGATGTAACGATTCACGAAGTATATAAGACAGCACATTTTTTAATAGATGATAAAACGGATGTAGATGATGTCGTTCAAGAAATATACATACAGCTATATGAATCGCTTCGTAAGTATGATAGCGAGAAGCCATTTCGTCCTTGGCTAATTGGACTTGCAATTAAACAAATTCATTCTTATAGAAGAAAGAGGTGGATGCGACTACGAATTATAAAAAAAGCAGAAGAGCAAAGAAAACCGGTACAAATTGATTTTTCTAACGATCTTATAAGTAAAATATCAAACCAAAAATTAATCGAACTTATTCATAAATTACCGTATAAATTGAAACAAGTTATTATTTTAAGATACTTACATGATTACTCTCAAGAAGAAGTAGCACAAATATTACATATTCCAATTGGTACTGTGAAATCTAGAATTCACGCAGCATTAAAGAAACTACGTCAAAAAGAGCAAGTAGAAGAAATCTTTTTAGGAGAGGTAGGGAATGTGAAATGAGTTTAGATTGTAGAGTTCGAGAATCTATACGAGAAGAAGCGAAGGGGATTGTTGCCCCACCGGAGTTAAAAGGAAAAGTAATCGTTCAAATAAAAATGAATCAAGGGGGGCGTAAGAGGAGGAAACGCCTTATCGCAGGAGTACTTGCGGCGGCTTTTTTAATTCCGACGACTGGTTTTGCGTATCAATCTATTATGGCAGATGGTATATACGGGTCTTTTGAAAACCTAAAAAAACACGCTGGAACGATGACATTAGAGGCGTACATGCGTTTTAGTGCAAAGTTATCACAAGCGAAAGATGAAATGGGTACAAAAGAATATGAAATGTTTACAAAAGAACTAAAGAAATTAACAAATGCAAAGCTTGCGTACGGAGATTCGAACGGCAATATTGATTATGATGCATTATCGCCAGCAAAAAGAGAAGAAATGAAAAAGGTAAGTATGGGCCTTCAACCATACTTTGATAAATTAAATGGTCATAAATCAAGTAGAGAAGTATTAACGCAAGAAGAGTTTGATCGCTATATGGAAGCTTTAATGACACATGAAATCGTACGAGTGAAGACAAAATCAACCGGTGCAATAAAACTAGAAGAAGTACCTGAGGCATATAAAGAAAGATTTATGAAAGCAGAGCAGATTATGGAGTATGTAGACGAAAAGGTGAGATAAGTAAAAAGGGAGAACTTGTGAAAAAATCAGGTTCTCCTCGTTTAGTTGAAAAATAAAATGATTGCATGTGTTTTGGGAGAAGTAAGTGAGATAACACTTTTATATGTTTTTTAAAAATAAGATATATCTGGATCGGCGGTATGACTTTGTTGTGGAAATAATAGTCTTTCAAAATATGGAGATGATTGTCCGTGTAATCGTAGTTGTTTTTCAATTTCAACGGCAAAACGGCGAGCATCCTCTGCACTACGTTTCCCTGTAACAATATCATACATTAAGTTTAAAGCCATAAAGTTAGCAGCTTCTAGGTCGCATTTAGCAGTGGCTTCACCAACAGTGCGATCTAAATATAAACTACCATCAAATTTCGCTAATTCATCTAAAAATTGTACAGGTACTTTAAAGTCAATTGTTTGTGCTAAATAGTCCAAATGAGGTGTTGGAAAATTATGAGGAACGGTATCAAGATGAACAACTGTGCGCTTCCATGGACCATTATTGTGCCAAATAATCTGTCTAGTGCTTGCTTCACTCGGTAAACCGTATTTATTAATTAAGGTATAAACTGTTTTTTTTTGATCTCCACTCCACCCATTTAAAATTTGGTCTAAAACAGGGTGGACTCCTGATTGTTGTCGATAATAATCATTGTAACCATAAGTCATTGTAATTCCCTCCTTATATAGTAATTAGAACGCCTTGTATTTATTATATGGTGGGCATTTGTCTAAATTTCCTATTATATATTTTAGGATAGATACAAAAAAATAAGGTAGAGTAGAATTATCCTTCATTTTTGCTATTTGCAGTATCTTTTTGTATAAAACAATCTAAAAGGGAATAACCAGCTATTAAGCTAATTATCGTAACAAAAGTTGTATTGATAAGAATAATATTAGCTAAATAAGGTAAGTACGCACCAAGCGGTGAAAAGAGTAGAGCTGGAGAAAAGGAAATGAATAGTGTAGGCACAGTAATGGCGATAAATTTATCCGGTTGAAAGCGCCAGTTTTGTTTACTTGTTTCACGATTAATAGATTGAAGGAATCGTAATAAAATGCCGACTATAAGAGGGAAGAGTGTAAAGTAGAATAATCTTGGATAAACTTTAAAGTGTACTTGTGCGTCTGTATCTAAATAAAATTGAATTTTCACTCCGACAAATAATAATAAGACGATAAATAATGTAAAGCAGAGGTATAGCATCACTTTTTGCATTATATTCCACCATCCTTTACTCAAAATATATTCAAAAAAAGAAGAGATATACAATAACTACTGTTGTATATCTCTTCTTTTACGGCTATTTAATAGTGGTGTTTGCTTTTTCTTGCTTCGTGAAATAATCTATAATGCCCATCGCACTAATTTCTATATCTAGATGTAAAATGTTATAAACGGAATGATCTGATGGAACGTTTAACTTTGTAAGGTGAGAAGAGACCTTATCCATTAATACAGTTTGCAAAGCTTTAGTAGCCTCATCGAAATCATAATATTTTTCAAAGACCTCTTTTCCAGTATGAACGAAAATAGGTAACCAATGTTCTAGTTGCTTATATACTTCTGTAACATTGGATGATGCACCGTAATGACCGAAATAAATAGTATCTACATTCATACTTTGAATGTGATTTTTAGAAGCAATCATCGCATCGGGTTGGAATTGTGAAGGGGATGTTGATGGTAAATATAGTTCTACACCGACGTCTGCGAGTTCTCTATAATAAATGCCGATTGTATCGCCAGTAAAAATACCGTTTGTTAATGAATCGTGAATGCTAATATGGTGCTTTGCATGTCCCGGTGTATCATAAAATGTAAGGATGCGGTCTTCTGCAATTTGTAACGTATCACCATGTTGTACAATATGAACACGTTCTTCTTCAATTGGAAGAATTGGATCAAAAAGTTTATCGAAATCTTCTTTGTACACAGCTTTTGCACCTAAAATGAGTTTTGTTGGGTCAATCATATGACGAGCACCGCGAGAATGCACATATAAAGTAGCATTTGGGCATTTTTCCATCATTAAACCAGCAGCACCGGCGTGATCTAAATGAACATGTGTAACGATAATGTTTTTAACTTCGTTTAAATCAATATGTAATTGTTGTAAGCCGTCTAAAATATACGGAAGAGAAGGGGCTGCACAAGTTTCAATTAAAGTAATATCATCACCTAATAAAACGTACGTACCAGTTCGTTCATTATGTTGTAAATCAAAATCATCAATCAGATATAGGTGAGAAGATAATTGTTCTACTTTTTTCATCTTTACCACTCCTTATATACGGTATGTAACTATTATACGCTAAAAATACAAAAAGGCAGAAAACGAAAGTTTCGTCTTCTGCCTTTTTGTAATGTTCTTATTTTCTTTGTTGTTTATTAATAGACATAATGAATAGTCCAACAATGCCGCCAACTAATGGAAGCATAATCTCTCCCGCTAAATTAAAGTAGGAGCTTAAAAATAAACCATTTACATCGATTACCCAGCCAATCACATACAATAACATCATATATAGTACGAAATAAAACTCGCGATTTGAAATCGTTTCATGTTGTGCAGTTTTCATATTGAACACCATCCTTTTCTATAATAATAGAATATAAACTGTCACATTTTGTTCACAATTTAATTGTAAAACTTTCCATCATAAAAGTCTAGTAATTTGTGTCGAATTTTCGAACAGAAATAAAGCGTTTACAATCGTGGGGAGAAAATACGTAATAAGAGCTGTAAATTCACGAATGTAGTATAGTATAAACATAGAATGATAGTGAAGAGAGGGGCAAAGACAATGACAGTTTATGATTTTTCAGCTAAAACAATAACAGGTGAAGAAAAATCGTTAAAAGATTACGAGGGAAAAGTACTTCTTATTGTAAATGTAGCTAGTAAATGCGGGTTTACACCGCAATATAAAGGATTACAAGAAGTATATGATAAATATAAAGAACAAGGGCTAGAAATACTCGGTTTCCCATGTAACCAATTCGGAGGACAAGAACCAGGTACAGAAGCAGATATTACTAGTTTTTGTGAGTTAAACTACGGTGTAAACTTCCCGATGTTTGCAAAGATTGATGTGAAAGGCGATAAGGCTCATCCTCTGTATACATACATGACAGAACAAGCACCAGGTTTACTCGGTATGAAAGCAGTAAAATGGAACTTTACAAAATTTCTAATTGGAAAAGACGGAAAAGTAGTAGGGCGTTTTGCACCGCAAACGAAGCCGGTGGATTTAGAGGTTGAGATTGAGAAGGTACTTGGCGAATAACTAGGAGTTTCACTTTATTAAAAAATGCCTCAAAGAACTATTTTGTTCTTTGAGGCATTTTATTTACATTCACATTGTCAATATTAAATCGCTGAATGGAAGTCATTTGATTTAGGCGGAGAAGCAGCTTTTTTCATAAGCACTTCCCATAAGTGTACGGATTTTTTCCATTCTGCTGCGGCTTGTCCTTTTTGATACATAGCATTCTCATAACTGAAAGTAAGTTGTTGCATATCGGCCGAGTTGTAAAGTGTATCAACATGGAGAGCATATTCTCGGAATGTTTGACTCTCGTCTCGTCGTATACCAATTCGCGCAAATTGTTTTAGGAGAGAATCGTAAGCTTTTGTATAAACGGCATCATCTTTTCGATATTTATAGAAATGAATGATAAAAAACGTAATCCATTTCATTCTAGTGATGAATAGAATGTATCCTATAATACTAATCGGTATTGTAGAGAGGAATACGTACCACCAAGAAAATCCATTTTTAGAATTTGGAATCTTTTTAGTAGAAGCTTCTTCTGTATCTTCTATTAAACTTTTGAGCTTTGCTTCATTGTTTCGTTGTTGTATTGGTTCGTTATTAGAATTATATACTTCTTTATTTTGTAAAGTAGGAGCAGGAGTATTATTTATAAAATTATAGGGATTCGTAAATCCTTTTGTCGGTTCAAATGGAATCCATCCGTATCCAGGGAAGTATACTTCGACCCAAGAGTGTGCGTTATCGTTCGCGATTTTATAAACATCCTCACCTTCAGCACCCACAAGCGTATTATCAAGAGTTCCTTCTGTATAACCTTTTACCCAGCGAGCGGGAATTCCAGCAGAACGAAGTAACACGATCATAGATGTCGAGAAATTATTACAGTAGCCACTTTTTGTATCGAAAAGGAATTGATCTACATAATCTTGGTTTTGGGCAGGGAATGAGACATTCGTTGTTTCATATATAAAAGAATGGTCGGTGAAATAGTTTTCAATAGCTAATACTTTATCATATCGGGTGTCTTTATCCTTTGTTAGACTTACAGCTAAGTCTCTTACTCGCTGCGGTAATGATTTGGGAAGTTGCGTGTACTTTGTCATGAAATAAGGATTTGTTTCTTGACCTTCATTCGTTTTTACAGCTTTCAAGTTTTCTATGGAAAACTCCGGGACCTCATATGTTACTTTATATGAATGTAAAGTAGTGGAAGAGTCTCCGTCCATCGTATAGATTTTTTCTGAAAATGGGTCAACGCTGTATGATATATCAGAAGAAGCCTCAACTGATATTAACCCTGCTGGATAGGTAAGGTGAGGATACCTTTTTTGCATGGTGATTGTTGCCTTAGTTGTCTCTGTTTTTGTATTTTGTTCGTACCAGCTCACGACGTCGTTATTATTTTTAAAAGTAACCTTTTTTTGTTTTTCAGAAACGTCCCAGCCTTTTCCTGTATAAAAATCTTTCGTTTCTACTCTCCAATATTGTTTGTTTTGCGTTTGTGCTGTGAAAACAATTGTAGGATCCGCCGTAAAAGGACCGCCTAATTTTGAGTCATCTAGACCATATCCAATTTTAGAAACTTCTTGTTTTATACTTGATTCGGATGTGTTGAATTTTAAAAAATCCATTGGGTTTGGCCATTGAGGGCCAAATTTTGGCGCAAAGTATGCGACGGTTGCTGACAATGCAATAAATATTGTAAGAGGTTTAAGTAATTTTGAGATTTCCCTAGCACAATTTTGTAAGTGCTCACTCTCTTTTATATGTTCTATGCGAAGAAGACTCAGCATAAAAAAGCCGATGACAACGGTACGAATAATAGCGTGGTTTGCATTGTATACATGTAAGTTATGAAAAGCGGTGATATAAATAATAGTCAATATAAGAAATAACAATCCACGCTTTTTATGAATCATCCAAAAAGAGATGAAAGAACTCAAAAACCAAAATGATAAAAAAAATAAAAGTGTTGGAAAAACAGGAGAGATATCTAGCAAATTTCCCTGGAATAACAGGGAAGAATTTCGAGAAATATCATAAAAAAGTTTCGTTAGCCAAGATGGATTAATAAAAGCATTTTTATAATATAGGAAATGAATGATGAATAAAATCGTGATGATCTTTATTGGAATCTGCCACTTTGTTTGAAAAAAAGAGAGAGTGAAGCAAATCCCTATAAATATTACAAAAATATCTAATCTACCTACATTTGTAATACCTATAAGGGGGCTTAGCCATTCTAGTAAAAGTAGAAATGCGCATACATGCATGAAAAATCTAGTCATATCCCATTGTTTTTTTGTCTGTAATGTTATCATTTGCTCACCTCAAAAAACACGTTTGTATACTGGTTTCCATAAACTACATTTACAAATATTTTTCGTTTTTGTAGAGTTTCTAGAATACTAAGTTCGCGATGTGATAGTTGATTTGCTTTTTCTTTTACGACAAACACCATTAATTTTCTATTTTTTATAGCAGCATAGTCAGCTGCCTTTTGAATATCGGGAGAAAGATCACTTGTCACGAGTATAATTGTTACGGGTTCATAAACTTTTCTTAATTCCATTTCTACACTTCGGGAGAGCGGGAATACACTGTCCGCTTGTACTTTTGCTAAATGACAAAAGATTTGATGTAACTGACTATCTCCATTGTCTAAAGGGAAAAAAGTTCGTTCTTTTCCGGTAGATACGAATGACGCCGGTGAATTTTGCTTCAAAACAGATCTGACAATAGAGGCAGTAAATGTGACGACTGATTCGAATAGAGGGGATGGGGTTCTGTCCATAAATATCATAATATTATGGCTGCGCTGTTGTTCAAACTCTTTCGTCATAATGTTGTTTGTTCGTGCAGTTGCTTTCCAATCAATCCATGAAAAGCGGTCACCAGGTTTATAGTCTCTCACACCGACAGAAATGGTAGAGTCTTTTACTAAATTTATATTTGCTGAAAGTGCTCCTTGTTCGAAATGATTTTCCATTTGTCGATACGTTATATCTACATACTGAGGGTAGACTAAAAATGTATCTGGAACTGAAAAAATTACTTCTTTCTCCATCATACCGAATAGATCGCCAGTTTTGACACGTACGCTTGAAAAAGTATGCTCTCCTCTAGGGATTGTGTCGATTGCATATTGAAACGAAATATTTCGTTTCAATCCTGGAAAGAGTATTACTTTATTCATCTTCGTTTGTTTACAATTTGTAAATTGTGATGGTAGTTCATCTTCTATAATTAAGTAAAGCAAGGGGAAAGGAAAACTTCTTTTTATTGTAATGGTGCTTAAAAAAGGTTCTCCTGCTGCATATTCGTCTTGATTTGTTATTCGTTTTACTTCAGCGTTCCGCAAAGCATAGAAGGGGAGTAATAGTGAATAAAGGCCAATAGGAATCATACTGTAAAATAAAAACCAACTTACAAATCCTCCTTGAAGCATAGCGTATACAAATGTTAGGACTAGACATAAAGGAATGAGTAATAACTTAGTAAAATGATAGATTGATCGTAGTATTCGTTTCATCAAAGGTTCATCTTCCTTTGAGTCGGCACGGTAGTTCGCGCAACGATTTTTGCGATAATTTGTTCTCCTGTAATTCCTTCAAATTTTGCTTCCATTTTTAGAATGAGTCTGTGAGCCAACACGTAAGGAGCTAAAAATTTAACATCGTCTGGAATAACATAATTTCTGCCATGGATGAATGCATAAGCTTGTGAAGCTTTCATTAAAGCAATCGAGCCACGCGGACTTGCACCTAGCTGTATAGAACTATAAGAACGAGTCTGACTAACAAGCTTTATAATGTAATGCTTAATTCCTTTGTCCATACTTACTTCCCGTACGCTTTGTTGCAAATAAAGTAATTCTTCTATTGTAGTAATAGCTTGTAAATGGGAGAGGGGATTTGTTTTTTCCATCCGGTTTAAAATTTCAAATTCTTCTTCTGGCGAAGGATATCCCATTTTTAGCTTCAATAAGAAACGATCGAGCTGGGCTTCTGGTAAAGGATATGTTCCCTCATATTCGACCGGATTTTGTGTAGCCATTACAAAGAACGGTTTTGGTAACGGTCTTGTCATACCATCTATTGTAATATTGCCTTCTTCCATACTTTCAAGTAAGGCAGATTGTGTTTTGGGAGATGTACGATTAATTTCATCAGCCAGTATAAAATTCCCCATGATTGGCCCAGGCTTGAACTCGAATTGGAGCTCTTTCGGATTGTAAATAGAAACACCTGTTACATCTGACGGTAGTAAATCAGGTGTGAATTGAATTCGCTTGTAATCAGCATCAATGGATTTAGAAAGAGCGCGTACTAACATTGTTTTCCCAACGCCAGGAACATCTTCTAATAGTACATGACCTTCAGCTAAGAGAGCTGTCAAAGCTAAAATCGTTTCTTTTCTTTTTCCGACCATTAATTTTTCAATATTGTTCATTATTTTTTCTATAATGGGATGTAATGAATCAAGTTGGTGCATCGTAATCCTCCTAATTTTATTATCGTTTTCTAATCTATTTAGTGGAAAATAGAACGTACCTCTCTATGTGCGAGTATAAAACTCTTACCTTTAATTCTGAGAATATTCAGATTATTTATTCTGATTACATCTAGTATAATTGTTTCAGTAACTAAGGGCAATATGGTAAATAATGATTTCTATTTTTATGTGAAATATGTCTTGATATAGAATAGTATCGTCGGTAAAAGTAGAAGAGGGGAAGGAAAGATTGACCTCAATGAGCAAAATAAATAGCGTAGGAAACCCTACGCGTATAGTTTGGAACATATATTAATCCCCCTTGTGAATAAAAAATAAAGTCGACTTCACATGAAGAGATCAGCTATTTAAATTATTACACTCCTTTATTTTGTATCTTTCTTATATTCTTTTCGTTTATTTAACCAAATATGAATTAATTCTACCAATTCCATTGTTTCAATCTCACAATATTCTCCTTTACCATCTTCGGCTAAATTGTCTAATATAGTAGTTGTGTCGTTCTGAATTTCTAAACCGCAAATGTTGCCATTTACTACCACATAATTTTTTTCTCCGTTTAAAATACTATGTATTTCTTCTAAAATCCAATCTCCAAAAGCTGCAACTTCAATTCCTAAAAAAGTTTCAACAAGTTTAATTTCTTTAGGAAGTCTCATAACTAAATCGCCACTGTTAAGCACTTCAAAACTATATGGATATTTCATGACTATTTTCCTCCTTTTACTTCTCTATTAATCTCATAAGCTCTATTAAGGTAATAAATTCTTATACTATCATCACTATTTTCCTACTTAAATTATAGTAAAAGTAGATTATTATTAAACTTATCTATCCAATATTTCTCTGATGTAGGTATGAATTCAGTGAAATCTTCATATGTACCACTCCAATCTTTTGGTACATAGTTTTCGTATGATGCCGGTTCTGGAAACATTGAATATAGTATTTTATTATCAAAGTTAATTAATAAGATTGGACTAAAATCTAATAGATCTTCTCCTGCATTTTTCCTTTTAATATTTTCAAGTAGTAAATAATTTAATTCATCTTTAGTTGTTTTATATTGATTAATCCTTACTAAAAATACTTCTACAGTTTCATGATCTAATACTTTTATTCCATTTCTTTCTTCCGCTTCGTCATTATCTTCAATGCTTATACCTAAATTTTTATATGCGTTATCTAATTTATTATAATCTAAAAACCATAGTTCTTTATCTGTTACATACCATCTAAACTCATTTTTATATATGACGGCTACGATAATGTTTTCTGCATAAAGCGGTTCTAATTTCATAATATACTCCTTGTATTATTATCTTAAAATCCTGCCATTCTTGGTGTATTCTTCTATGGATTCAATCTAAGTTGCTGACAATTCATATGGATTTTCTGGCGTTTTTTGTTCAACTATTTTCAGGATAGTTGCCCTTGATATGGTGGATTTAAAGTATTGTATTTTCATTTATGACCTCATCTAACGATTTAGGTATACCAAATTTAACTACTCCCAAATTACTTCCTCTATTATATAAGAAATTTTTTGGAAGCTCATTATTATCTGTACTTCATCTTAAATTTTGATAGAAGCAAGGAAGTAATTTAACAGTCAGTGAAGGATGTGAGCCCTCCACAATGATTAGATTTTCACTTTTTTATATTTTTTCCGGAATTTTTGACAATCTCTTGAACTGTGCGAAATGTCACATCTGTATTTTACAACCTCTCTTATAGTAAGGGTATGTAAGAGAGACGTATTAAAGGAGTGAACAGTATGAAGAAGAAACCTTCAGCACTAATGAGACGTTTAAAATATTTTTCACCAATAGATCGTTATAACGATAATCATACACAAGAAACATATGAAGATCGTGAATGGGAGAATGTGTACAGAAAGCGTTGGCAGCATGATAAAGTAATTCGTTCTACACATGGCGTGAACTGTACTGGTTCATGTAGTTGGAACATTTATGTGAAAGATGGAATTGTAACTTGGGAAGGACAGGAGCTTAACTATCCAACAACAGGTCCAGATATGCCTGACTTTGAACCACGAGGATGTCCACGTGGAGCGAGTTTTTCTTGGTACATTTATAGTCCACTTCGTGTGAAGTATCCGTATGTACGTGGTGTTCTTTGGAGTATGTGGCAAGAGGAATTACAAAATAATGAGTCACCATTAGATGCTTGGAAAAGTATTGTGGAAAACCCTGAAAAAGCACGCAAGTATAAGCAGGCACGTGGTAAAGGGGGATTCGTTCGTGCAAATTGGGATGAAGTGTTACAACTCGTTTCTGCTTCATTATTATACACAGTAATGAAATACGGTCCAGACCGAAATGTTGGTTTTTCACCAATTCCAGCTATGTCGATGTTAAGTCATGCTGCAGGCAGCCGCTTTATGCAACTTATGGGTGGACCGATGCTTAGTTTCTATGATTGGTACGCAGATTTACCACCAGCTTCTCCGCAAATTTGGGGCGATCAAACAGATGTACCAGAAAGTAGTGACTGGTATAACTCTGGTTACATTATGACATGGGGTTCAAATGTACCGATGACAAGAACACCAGATGCACACTTTTTAGCGGAGGTTCGATATAAAGGAACGAAAGTCGTTTCTGTCAGTCCTGATTTCGCTGAGTCAACAAAGTTTGCAGATGATTGGATTAGTGTGAAACAAGGTACAGACGGTGCACTTGCGATGGCAATGGGGCACGTGATCTTACAAGAATTTTACGTAGATAATCAAGTGGAATACTTCACAAAGTATGCGAAGCAATATACTGATTTTCCTTTCTTCGTTACATTGAAACAAAAAGGAGACCAATTCGTTGCGGATCGATTCTTAAATGCTTCTGATATTGGACGCGAAACAAAGTTAGGAGAATGGAAACCTGTACTTTGGAATGAAAATACGAATGATTTTGCAACACCTCATGGCACAATGGGGTCACGTTGGGATAACGAAAAGAAATGGAATTTACGTTTAGAAGATGAAGAAACAGGCGAAAAGATTGATCCACGTCTTTCTTTACTTGGAATGGAAGATCATGTTGGAACTGTACAAATCCCGTACTTCTCTGATGATGGAAACAAAGTATTAGAACGTACAATTCCAGTGAAAAAGGTTATGACAAAAGAGGGCGAAGTGTTCGTTACTACTGTATATGACTTAACGTTAGCAAATTACGGTGTGAACCGAGGGCTTGGTGGACAAGAGCCGAAAGACTTCAATGATGACGTGCCGTTTACACCTGCATGGCAAGAGAAAATGACAGGAGTAAAACGAGATCTAATCATTCAAATCGCTCGTGAGTTTGCACAAAATGCTGTTGATACGAACGGTCGCTCAATGATTATTGTCGGAGCTGGTATTAACCATTGGTTTAACTCTGATACGATTTATCGCGCCGTTTTAAATCTTGTACTTCTCGTTGGGGCACAAGGTGTAAACGGCGGTGGCTGGGCGCATTACGTTGGGCAAGAAAAATTACGACCAGCAGAAGGGTGGCAAACAATCGCGATGGCAAAAGATTGGCAAGGGCCACCAAAATTACAAAATGGTACATCTTTCTTCTATTTCGTAACAGATCAATGGCGCTATGAAGATACACCAGTTGGACATTTAGCATCACCAGTCGAAGGCAACTCTCGTTATCAACATCACGGTGATTACAACGTTTTAGCGGCGCGACTTGGTTGGTTACCTTCTTATCCGACATTTGAGAAAAATGGAATTGAACTATATAAAGAAGCTGTTGCTGCTGGTGCAACAACGCAAGAAGAAATCGGAAAATACGTTGCACAAAAACTAAAAGAAAAAGAACTGAAATTTGCGATTGAAGATCCAGATAATAAAAATAACTTCCCGCGCAACTTATTCGTTTGGCGTGCAAACTTAATTTCAAGTTCTGGTAAAGGACACGAATATTTCTTAAAACATTTATTAGGTACAACGAACGGATTAATGAATGATGATAGTGATTCATTACGACCAGAAGAAATTAAGTGGCATGAAGAAGCGCCAGAAGGGAAGTTAGATTTACTCATTAATTTAGATTTCCGTATGGCTGGAACAGCGCTTTATTCTGATATCATCTTACCTGCTTCAACTTGGTATGAAAAGCATGATTTAAGCAGTACAGATATGCATCCATTTGTACATCCATTTAATCCGGCAATCGGTTCACCATGGGAAGCACGTTCTGACTGGGATATTTTCACTTCACTTTCTAAAGCTGTGTCAGATTTAGCAGAGAAAATTGATCTTGAACCAATGAAAGAAGTTGTTGCAACACCACTTCTTCACGATACACCGCAAGAATTAGCGCAACCACTTGGTAAGATTAAAGATTGGAGCAAAGGTGAGTGTGAACCAATACCAGGTAAAACGATGCCACAAATTCATGTTGTCGAAAGGGATTATAAAACGATTTATGACAAAATGACGGCACTTGGACCAAATGCCGGGAAACAACCGATTGGTACGAAAGGAATTTCTTGGTCGGCAGAAAAAGAGTATGAGCAATTAAAGAGCCGATTAGGAGTTGTTCAAACAGATTCTATTGCGAAAGGTTGTCCAGACATAAAAGAAGCAATCAATGCTGCTGAAGCGGTATTAACGCTTTCTTCTACAACAAACGGTCATATGGCTGTAAAAGCATGGGAAGCACTTGAAAAACAAACGGATTTAAAACTACGTGATTTAGCAGAAGAACGTGAAGAAGAATGCTTCACATTTGAACAAATTACAGCACAACCAAAAACAGTAATTACTTCTCCAGCCTTCACAGGTTCAGAAAAAGGTGGACGTCGTTACTCACCGTTTACAACAAATGTGGAACGTCTCATCCCTTGGAGAACAATCACTGGACGACAATCTTTCTATTTAGATCATGACATGATGAAAGAATTTGGTGAAACGATGGCAACATTTAAACCAATTCTGCAACATAAACCGTTCCGTAAATCACGACCTGAAGTAGAAGGAAAAGAAATTACATTAAACTATTTAACGCCGCATAATAAGTGGTCCGTTCATAGCATGTATTTCGATTCATTACCGATGTTAACGCTGTTTAGAGGTGGTCCAACTGTTTGGATGAATAAAGAAGATGCTGCTGAAGCAGGTGTTGCAGATAATGATTGGATCGAGTGCTTTAACCGTAACGGTGTTGTTGTAGCACGTGCTGTTGTAACGCACCGTATACCGAGAGGAATGGCGTTTATGCACCATGCGCAAGATCGTCACATTAACGTACCTGGTACGAAATTAACAAGTAACCGCGGGGGAACACATAATAGTCCAACTCGTATTCACGTGAAACCAACACATATGATTGGTGGATACGGTCAATTAAGTTATGGATTTAACTATTATGGTCCAACTGGGAACCAGCGCGATTTAAACGTTGTAATTCGCAAACTGAAGGAGGTAGATTGGCTTGAAGATTAAAGCACAAGTCGGAATGGTAATGAACCTAGATAAATGCATCGGCTGCCATACTTGTAGCGTAACGTGCAAAAACACCTGGACAAATCGTCCAGGTGCTGAATATATGTATTTCAATAACGTAGAAACGAAACCTGGCATTGGTTATCCGAAGCAATGGGAAGATCAGGAGAAATATAAAGGCGGTTGGGAATTGAAAAATGGTGAAATTCAGCTGAAATCCGGTTCGAAAATGAAGCGTCTTATGAATATTTTCCACAATCCAGATCAACCAACAATTGATGATTACTTTGAACCGTGGAACTATGATTATGAAACGTTAACAAATAGTCCGCAGCGTAAACATCAGCCAGTTGCTCGTCCGAAATCAGCAATTACAGGCGAATTTATCGACAAAATTGAATGGGGTCCAAACTGGGAAGATGATTTAGCTGGTGGACATATAACGGGTTTACAAGATCCGAACGTAAAGAAAATGGAAGAAGAAATTACAACCGATTTTGAAAATGTCTTTATGATGTATTTACCACGCATATGCGAACATTGTATGAATCCATCTTGCGTATCGTCTTGTCCATCTGGTGCGATGTATAAACGGGAAGAAGATGGGATTGTTCTTGTAGATCAAAATGCATGTCGTGCATGGAGATTTTGCGTATCGTCTTGCCCATATAAAAAAGTGTACTTTAACTGGCAAACGAATAAAGCGGAAAAATGTACAATGTGTTTCCCACGTATTGAAGCTGGTATGCCAACAATTTGTTCGGAAACATGTGTAGGACGTATCAGATATATTGGGGTAATGCTATATGACGCTGACAAAGTAAAAGAAGCGGCTTCTGTTGAGAATGAAAAAGATTTATATGAATCTCAGCTTACTGTTTTCTTAGATCCAAATGATCCAGAAGTAGCAGCTGAAGCGAAAAAACAAGGCATTCCTGAAGAATGGATTAAAGCGGCACAACAGTCACCAATCTATAAAATGATTATTGATTGGAAAATTGCTCTACCTCTTCATCCGGAGTATCGTACAATGCCAATGGTTTGGTATATCCCACCGCTTAGCCCAATTATGAATATGGTGGAAGGGAAAGGTAGTAACTGGCAAGCAGAAGAGATTTTCCCTGCTATCGATAATATGCGTATTCCAATTCAATATTTAGCGAATCTACTCACTGCAGGAGATGAATCACATATTCGACTTACATTGAAAAAAATGGCTGTTATGCGAACTCATATGAGAGCACTGCAAATTAATAAAGAACCAAATGAAGCGGTATTAAAAGAACTCGGTTTAACGAAACAGGATGTAGAAGATATGTATCGTCTTCTTGCTATCGCAAAATATAAAGATCGTTTTGTTATCCCGACGTCTCACCGCGAACAAGTTGCAGATTTATATAATGAACAAGGAAGCTGTGGTTTATCATTTGCAGGTGGTCCAGGCTCTTGCATGACAATTTCTTAAATAATGGGGGCGGAAAAATATGAAACAAAGTCTACAAACTGCTTTTTCTTGTTCTTCATTCCTTCTCTCCTACCCGGAACTCGGGTGGAGAGAAGCTTTAGCTGAATTGCAAGAAGAGATTGAAGCGATTGAACAGGAAGAAGTTAAAACTTCACTTACAGCATTTATAAAACAAGCACTGGATAAAACGAACGATCAACTTATTGATAGTTACGTATATACATTTGATTTCGGTAAGAAGACAAATATGTATTTAACGTATATGAACACCGGTGAACAAAGGGAAAGAGGTATTGAATTACTAGAGTTAAAACAGCATTATAAAAAATCTGGTTTTGAAGTAACAGATAAAGAACTACCTGATTATTTACCGCTATTACTAGAGTTTTTTGCAAATGCAAATGAACAAGACAGTGAATCAATTATGAGTAAATACAAGGAGAATATACAAGCATTACACGTTCAGTTAAAAGAAGCAGATAGTATGTATGAACCAATTCTTTCGGCTGTTTTACTTGCTATCGATACATGGGGTATACAGACAAATTAGAAAGGAGAGTTGTCAAAATGATGGATCAATTTCTATGGGTATTGTTTCCCTATATCATTTTTGCAATCTTTATCGGTGGACATATTTTCAGATACAACTATGATCAATTTGGTTGGACATCAAAATCTAGTGAACTATTAGAAAAGAAAATGCTCCGAATCGGAAGTCTATTATTCCACTTTGGGATTATGTTCGTAATTGGCGGTCATGTTATGGGGATTTTAATTCCAGAAGCTGTATACCGTTCCATAGGTATTTCTGAGCATATGTATCATGTAGTAGCAATTAGTTTTGGTCTTCCGGCAGGTGTTGCTGCAATCATCGGTTTAATTATATTAACGTACCGCCGCGTAACAGTAAAACGTATCATTGCAACGAGTACGAAGGGGGATTATATTGCGCTTATTTTATTACTTATCGTAATGCTAGCAGGACTTTCTTCAACGTTTTTAAATATCGACTCAAAAGGATTTGATTATCGTACAACGATCGGTCCATGGTTCCGAAGCCTCTTCGTTTTTCAACCGAAAGTTGATTATATGACGGAAGTACCTGTATGGTTTAAAATTCATATTCTTGCGGGAATGGGGCTTTTCGCAGTATGGCCATTTACTAGACTTGTACATGTATTTAGTGCCCCAATTAAATATATAAGCCGTAGCTATGTAATTTACAGAAGACGTATTCCAAATGAATTGAAAAAATAATTTTGTTTTATATGTTTAGTAACTTATAAGGAAAGCCGAGATCTAATTGGAGACCTCGGCTTTCTTTATAAGTATAAGTTAATCAATGCTACAAACAGACGCAGAGCAATCTTCACAAGCAATTTCACATTTTAAAAATTGTAAATCGTGAATGGTAATCTTTCCTTTATGAATAGAAATTGTACCTTGCTTTTTTAATTCATTTAACATTCGATTTACGCTTTCACGTGAAGTTGCACAGAAATTAGCTAGTTCTTGATTCGTTAACGGTAAATCGATGAGAATGCCATTTTCTTTTAATACACCGTAACTATTTGTCATTCGAATGAGAGTAGAATACAGGGCACCTTTTTTGCCGTGTAATACTAAATCTCGGAACTTCGTTTGCATTCTTCTTAAATGTTCACTAATCCATTTCATAAATTCAAATACAAGAGCGGGTTTTTGGAGTAATGCTTTTTCTAACGCTTCACGCTTTATTACACCTACTTCAACATCTTCAAGACATTTTGAGTTTAATAAATATTTTGCATTATCCGTGAACAATGTTAATTCTCCAATAATGTCATATTCCGAACAAATTCGAAGTGTTAATTCTTGTCCGTCAGCACTAAGTTTACTAATTTGTACTTTTCCTGAATGGATAATATAGAGTTCGGTTGCCTCCATACCTTCTTGAAAAATAAAACTACCTTTTTTTATCTGCATTTTATATTCAACAGATGCAAGTAATTCCTTTAAATCTTGAGATAATTTCATACTGTTTGTCACAGCAATCACCTTTCTTCTTATAAGCAATACATTTCCTATTTTGAGTGTAAGTATGCTGAAAATGCAAGAGCTATTTCAAAATTGATGTAAAATTTCAATGACCGTAAGGAGTAGGGACTGAAGATGTGAACAAAATGCGAACGGATTTGTGAAGAATTTTTGAATGGGGAAAGGAATGTGAGAAAAGTCACATTGAATATGTCGCTTCTTTTTTATAATGAAGGCAAATAAAAAAACGAAAGCTTACTAAGCGTTGCAGCAGAAAAGAAGGGATATAGATGCACGAGAAAATGAAAGATTCTTTAGAACGGCCACTTCAAGATTTACGTATTTCAGTTATTGATCGTTGTAATTTTAGGTGCACATACTGTATGCCTGCTGAAGTGTTCGGAGCAGATTACGCTTTTTTACAGGAAGAGTTTTTATTATCTTTTGATGAAATAGAGAGACTAGCTAGGTTATTTATAAGTATGGGAGTTGAAAAAATTAGGCTTACTGGCGGTGAACCGTTATTGCGTAAAGACTTATCTCAGTTAATCGCAAGGCTTACAAAACTAGAAGGCTTAAAAGACATTGGGCTCACAACAAACGGAATTCATTTAGCAAAACAAGCTAAGACGCTAAAAGAAGCAGGATTAAAACGTGTAAATATTAGTTTAGATGCGATAGAGGATCACGTCTTCCAAACAATTAACGGAAGAAATGTAAGTACAAAACCTGTACTGAAAGGAATAGAAGCAGCAAAGGCTATTGGATTAGAAGTAAAGGTAAATATGGTTGTAAAAAAAGGAATGAATGATAGTCAAATTCTTCATATGGCTCGTTATTTTAAAGAACAAGAAATTCAGCTTCGTTTCATTGAGTTTATGGATGTGGGCAGTACGAACGGATGGAATTTTGAACAAGTGATTACGAAGGAACAATTAATAGAGAAGATTAATCGCGTATATCCGATTGAACCTGTTACGCCTCGTTATTTTGGAGAAGTTGCGAAATTGTATCGATATGTAGGGAGCGATGCAGAAGTTGGATTTATTACTTCAGTATCTGAGTCATTTTGTTCTTCTTGTACGAGAGCTCGTATTTCGGCAGACGGCAAGTTTTTTACGTGTCTATTTGGAACGAAAGGAACGGATTTGCGAACGCTTCTTAGAGAAAATATTTCGGATGCCTCACTACTAAAAATTCTCCAACATACATGGCGATATAGAACAGATCGATATTCAGATGAAAGAACGGCGGAAAGTACAAATAAACGTCAAAAAGTTGAAATGTCTTACATTGGTGGATAGCGAAAGGAGGATTCCTTATGCAAGAGCGATATTCAAGGCAAGTGTTGTTTTCTAGAATTGGTGAAATGGGACAAAGGAAAATAAGAAAGAAACATGTGCTCTTAATTGGTGCAGGTGCACTAGGGGCTGCGAATGCAGAAGCACTCGCTAGGATGGGAATTGGGAAATTGACAATTGCCGATCGTGACTATGTCGAATGGAGTAATTTACAGCGGCAACAGTTATATACAGAAGAAGATGCAAAGCAATGCAAACCAAAAGCAATTGCAGCAGCAGGACATGTAAGAAAGATTAATTCTGAAGTGGAAATTGTACCAGTTGTAATGGATGTCACAATGCAAGAAATAGAAGAGTTAACAAAAGAAGTGGATCTCATTATAGATGCCACTGACAACTTCGATACGCGCCTACTTATAAATGATATTTCACAAAAAGAAAATATACCTTGGATATACGGTGGATGCGTTGGAAGTTACGGTGTAACGTATACAATTCTGCCAGGAAAAACACCATGTTTTGGCTGTTTGATGGATCATCCTATGGGCGGTGCCACATGCGATACAGCCGGAATCATTCAGCCAACTGTACAGATGGTTGTTACGCATCAAGTTACAGAGGCGATGAAAATATTGGTGGATGATTATGAGTCGCTAAGAGGAACGATGTTATCATTTGATATTTGGAACAATCAATATCTCTCGTTAAAAGTAAATAGACAGAAGAAAAATACATGTCCATCGTGTGGAAATACTCGTACGTATCCAAGTTTAACATTTGAATCACAGGTGAAAACGGAGGTGCTATGCGGACGGAATACAGTTCAAATCCGTCCAGGAATAAAGAGAGTTCTAAATTTAAACGAAATCCAAAAAAGATTACAAAAAATTGTACATGTCCAAAAAACGCCGTACTTACTATCATTTCTAATTGATGAATATCGTTTTGTTTTATTTACAGACGGTAGGGCATTTATTCATGGGACAAATGATGTGAAAATAGCAAAACGATTATACGCAAAATATATAGGATGAACAGAGAGCGTTTCTCCTTATTAAAACGAGGTGAAAAAGAATGTTAGATAAACGTATACCAATTCCAGTAGCAGAAGCGGTTGAGCGTGTAATGAAATATGCCTACCAAGGTGAAATAGAAAAGGTTTCTCTTATAAAAAGCTACGGTAGAACGCTTGGAGAAGATGTTATTGCAGATCATGATGTTCCGCATTTTGATCGCTCTCCGTACGACGGATTTGCGATTCGAGCGGAAGACACAAAAGAAGCTAGTAACAGTAATCCCATTCAGTTTGAAGTGATTGGCGAAATTGGAGCAGGTTTTGTTTTTACAGAAGGAGTGGAACCATTTCAAGCTGTCCGTATTATGACAGGTGCGGCAATTCCTGCGGGGTGTAATGCAGTAGCCATGTTGGAGCTAACGGAAGAATTTGAAGAAAACGAAAAGACTTATATGAAATTGAAACGCTCCTTTGTTGCTGGGGATAACATTTCTTTTAAAGGAGAAGATGTAAAACAAAATAGCATTCTGGTGAAAAAAGGGACTGTTATTAATCCTGGAGTAGCAGCACTTCTTGCTACGTTTGGTTATAGTTCTGTACACGTTGTAAAACAGCCGGTTATTGGAATTGTAACGACGGGTAGCGAACTGCTTGAAGTACATGAAAAATTAAAGCCAGGGAAGATTCGAAATAGTAACTCCTATATGATAGCTGCTCAAATTGAACGAGCAGGCGGAGTTGTACAGTATTATGGACAATTCGCTGACAATTTTGAGACGTGCTATAACACTGTAAAAAAAGCGATAAAAGAAGTCGATATTTTAATTACAACTGGTGGCGTTTCGGTAGGAGACTATGACTATTTACCTGCTATTTATGAGAGATTACAAGCTAATGTACTTTTCAATAAAATTGCGATGCGACCAGGAAGTGTGACAACTGTAGCTGAGTTAGAGGGAAAACTATTATTTGGTTTATCTGGTAATCCTTCTGCTTGTTATGTCGGTTGTGAATTATATGTTAGGCCAGTCATTCGAACATACTTGCATAGAAAAGATTCGCACGTATTTCGTGCAGAGGCAATTTTACAAAAAGACTTTCCAAAAGCAAACCCATTCACTCGTTTTGTGAGAGGAAAAGTGGAAATTGTAAATGGAAAATTGCAAGCGACACCAGTTGGTTTAGATAAATCTAGTGCAATTTCTTCACTTGCAGAAGCGAATGCATTTATCGTTTTGCCAGGGGGAACGAGAGGATTTAAAGCTGGAATTACTGTTTCGGTACTGTTATTAGAATCAACCAGCGGAAGTGAATGGCCATGGAAAGAATCGCTTCGTTCATACAAATAATAGAAAAATAGGTTGCTAATTTATACAAAGATAAGAGGTGCGAAATGCCACATACGTATTATGAAGTAATTGATACACCTATTTCAATTGAAGAAGTGACAAACAAAGTAATTCGTCGTGAGTGTGGTGCGGTTACTACTTTTATTGGTACTGTTAGAGAATTTACGAAAGGTCGACGTACGCTTTATTTAGAGTATGTAGCATATAAAACAATGGCAGAAAAACAGCTTGAGAAAATTGGCGCCGAAGTAGGAGAGAAGTGGCCTGGGACATTTGTCGCCATTACACACCGCATTGGTACTTTACAAATTTCTGATCTTGCTGTTGTCGTCGCTGTTTCTACACCACACCGTAAAGCTGCCTATGAGGCGAACGAATATATTATGGAGCGTATAAAACAAATCGTTCCCATTTGGAAGAAAGAGTTTTGGGAAGATGATGAATGTTGGATTGGTGATCAGTTAGAGAAGGTAGCATATGAGAATGGCGAACCTGGAAAGGAGATGAGGATATGATTGAAGTACTATTATTTGCCCATTTACAAGAAGAAGTAAGCAAACCAGCATTACACATCGATTGTGAAAATATTACAGTTGCTGAACTAAAGAAGGTACTCATTAAGAAATACAACGTAGCGATTTCAAATGAGATTATGGTCGCTATAAATGAAGAGTATGCAAATGAGAATGACATCATTCAAACTGGCGATGTCGTAGCAATGATTCCGCCAGTAAGTGGTGGTTGATTCTTTTCATCCTAATCATGTAAGAACGTGATTAGGATGGAGGGAATGAATATAACTACGTATACATAGGAGGGAACAGGATGAAAAGTCCTAATTTTCAATTAAGTTTACAAACTTCTAATCTAATTATCGGTTTTATGGTATGGGTTATTTTATCATCATTAATGCCCTATATTAAAGTGGATATCCCATTAACTGCGGGACAAATTTCTATGGTAACAGCAGTACCCGTTATTTTAGGTTCTGTTCTTCGCATTCCAATTGGCTATTGGACAAATCGTTTCGGAGCAAGAAAATTATTCTTTATTAGTTTTATTCTATTATTATTTCCTGTTTTTTATATTAGTGTTGCCAATTCTATGATGGATTTAATTATTGGTGGATTATTTGTAGGAATCGGTGGTGCTGTATTCTCTGTAGGAGTAACTTCTTTACCAAAATACTTTCCAAAAGAGAGTCACGGTTTTGTAAATGGTATTTACGGTGTCGGTAACGCTGGAACAGCAATTACTTCATTTTTAGCGCCTGTTATCGCAACTTCAGTTGGCTGGAGAACGACAGTACAATGTTATTTAGTTTTACTTGCAACGTTTGCACTTATGAACTTTTTATTAGGCGATCGTAAAGAGAAAAAAGTGAATACACCACTAATGGAACAAATAAAAGGTGTATATAAAAATGAAAAACTTTGGTTTCTATGTATCTTTTACTTTTTAACATTCGGATCATTCGTCGCATTTACAGTGTACTTACCAAACTTTTTAGTATCTCATTTCGGATTAGAGAAAGTAGATGCAGGTATGCGGACAGCCGGATTCATCGTACTCGCAACAATTATGCGTCCGATTGGTGGTTGGCTCGGTGATAAGTTTAATCCATTTAAAATATTAATCTTTGTATTTATCGGTTTAACACTTTCAGGTATTATTTTATCATTTATGCCTAGTATGAATGTGTATACATTTGGTTGCTTATTAGTTGCATTTTGCGCGGGGATTGGTAATGGTACAATATTCAAACTCGTTCCAATGTACTTCTCTGAACAAGCTGGTATTGTAAACGGACTCGTTTCAGCTTTAGGCGGACTAGGAGGGTTCTTCCCGCCATTAATTTTAACATTATTATTCCAACTAACAGGTCATTATGCAATAGGATTTATGGCGTTATCAGAAGTCGCACTTGCTTGTTTAATTATTACAGTATGGATGTATAGTCAAGAAAAGCTGTTAGTGATGTTAAAGAATCATTAATAAAGAAAAAGAACCATCCTAAAGTAATCTAGGATGGTTCTTTTAGTAATAGACTTCGACATGTTTTATTGCTATCTTTTTTAGGGCCAGATTTTTTGGTAAGGCTAATAGATATTGTGAAAAAGTACACTTAAAATAAAGAATACAGTTTAGGTCGATAAGATAAAATTATGAATTTGTATAAATAATCCATAATTTTCTTTATGAGTCATGTTTGATATGTTAAAGAAAAGAGAGGGGAGGGAAATGAAATGAGAATTTTTGATGCACATTTTCATATTATTGATTTTAATTTTCCGATCATTGAGAACCAAGGATATTTTCCACCCAACTTTGTTGTAGAAGATTATCAGAATGAAACTCCTAATTTGAATGTAATTGGTGGAGCGATCGTATCTGGTTCTTTCCAAGGGTTTGATCAAGACTATTTATTAAAGGCACTAAAACAGTTGGGTTCAACATTTTGTGGCGTAACACAATTACCTTTTACGGTGACGGATGAAGAAATACTAAATTTAAATGAAAATGGGATAAAAGCATTACGATTTAATATTAAAAGAGGTGGTTCAGAAGATTTATCGAAGCTGGATTACTTTGCTAGAAGAGTTCATGATTTAGTAGGATGGCATAGTGAGCTTTATATGGATGCAAAAGAGTTACCCGAAATTGCATCCACTATAGAAAAATTACCAGCTATATCAATTGACCATTTAGGGTTATCAGAAGAAGGTTTACCACATTTATTAAAACTAGTTGATAAAGGGGTACATGTGAAAGCTACTGGTTTTGGTCGTGTCGAATTAGATGTTGAGAATGCCTTAAAGTCGATTTATGAAGTTAACCCAGATGCACTTATGTTTGGAACAGATTTACCATCTACAAGAGCGAAAAGACCTTTTGAGTATGGAGATATCAAATTGATTCACCAGCTATTTGATGAACAAGCTACCGATAACATCTTGTATACGAATGCTTTTAAATGGTATTTTGGGTAGCATCAGGGTCTACATTTGAATTAAATGTGTCCATATGTAGTAAAGCGTTTAATCCAACTAAAATATATGTAGAATGAGGTTTTAAATGTTTATTTTCATTATATTAGACGTAATAGTGCCAATATTAATATTGATGCTAATTGGTGCAATCTTACAAAGGAAGTTCCAATTTAACTTAAAGCAGCTATCTATACTTATTAATTATTGCTTGATGCCAGCGGCTGTATTTGTGAATATATATGATATTCGTATAGAAACAGGTTTGTTGCTCCAGATCATGTACTATTTAATGTTTTATAGTCTGAGTCTAATGCTAGTAAGTCATTTTATTTCAAAAACATTAAAGTTAGAAAAAGGAGAAAGTGCAGCTCTAAAAAATAGCATTTCGTTAATGAATTCCGGTAATTATGGATTACCAGTAAGTCAATTGATTTTCAGTCACAATCCAGTGGGGGTTTCCATTCAGATTTTCATTGTGATTTTCCAAAACCTTTTAACTTATTCATATGGGATTTATAACTTACTATCAGCAACAAAAACAATCGGAGGTATTATTCAATCATTTCTAAGACTGCCTGTATTTCATGCGCTCGTACTAGGGATTCTCTTTCAATCGTTTACAATTCAAATACCTAATTCTATCTTTCTACCTCTTAATCAGCTTGCGAATAGTTTTGTTGCCATAGCACTCATATTGCTAGGAGCACAATTAGCCAACATTAAGCTTAATTTTTTCCATAGAGTCATAACATGGTCTTTAATTGGAAGGTTACTGATGGGGCCATTATTAGCACTTTCCATGATCTACCTCTTAAACATTGATGGAATTGTTGCACAATCATTATTTATTGCAAGTTCTTTTCCTACTTCAAGAAATACATCAACTATTGCTATGGAGTATCAAATAGAGCCTGAACTACATGCACAAATCGTTTTATTTTCAACACTTTTCAGCATTATTACAGTAACTGTCGTTATTTATTTATCATATATTTTGTTTTGAATATACGTTTAAAACCGAATGGATTTGAGGCGGTAAATGATGGATGGAAATCCCATTGATATGAGAGGAAAACAGTCTTTGATATATTAGGTGTCGTTTACAATTGTACTATGTCTGATAATCAAGTGGCTTAATTCAAAAAAGAAACCAAAATAAAAAGAACAAACGCTTCTAAAAAACGTTTGTCCAAAGGTAATTACTATTTTAGCTAAGAAATAGATTATAATTTGTGAGTAAGAGAAAGCTTTTTTATAAGTTTAGGAAATATAGATGTTAGTTCTTGCTTCAAACGCTTCGTAAACGATGGATCTTTACCTGAAGTTGAAATCGTTACAACATATTCATTATTTCGTATGACACCAGGTGTGTGAAACGATGATTCTGTACCATCACTTACAACGTTAACCCACTGGAAATTGTGGGCGGCCTGTTTAACCATCAGATTTACAGCATGTTGATTTGTAGCTGCATAAATAAGGTGAGCATCTTTAATATCATCATTACTAAAAGTTTTTTGCTTCCAAGTAATATAAGGGAGTTCCTTCATTTCCGCGCAAATTTCTGGGCTAATAACGGTGACAAAAGCTCCTGTATCTTTTAATCCAGACGCTTTTCGATATGCGATTTTACCCCCACCAATAATAACGACCACTTTTTTATTTAAATTAAGCATAAGAGGGTACATGTTATACATACACACATTCCTCCATTCGTTCTAACAATGTTAATTTCATATATGTATCAAACTGAAGACAGTTACAAGTCGTAATGTGATCATATTTTTTCGTATGCAACTTAATTTTTTGAAGCAACAACCCGGTAAAGAGAAGATATGGCATGACGTATACGTGAGGCGCAGACGATGTTATCTTCTTGAGCTCAGCAGTAAAAGAGGGCGTTCCTTTCGTTAAAAAGGAGCACGATACTGGCATACCAAGTTTTCGTTCGGCAGCTGCTCCGACTTGTTGTAACTCACGTATCGGTTGTGGGTCACTACTGCCTCGTCCTACGAGTAAAATACTACTACCTTGCATTGGCATCGTTTCATGTATTCTTTTTACTACAAGTTCCACCATATGTGGATGCGTACTAAAAGGAGGTACAACTGAAAATTTGATTTGTGGATATTTCTTTTGTAGTTGCTCTATTTCAAAAGGAATATCACGTTTATAGTGAGCTGCTGCAAATAATAAGACAGGTACAATCATTATTTCAGTTGCGCCCTCTAGTATCGTTTCTGTAACGGCATCCGAAATAGTAGGTGTTGTTAGTTCTAGAAAAGCTATTTTTTGAATCCTTTCGTTACGTTCTTTCATAACAGATTGGATAAAGTGAATGAATTGTTCGTTTCCTTCTTGCAAGCGACTACCGTGTCCAACATATACAATTCCTTTCATTGTCTTACCATGTCTTTCTTCATAAGAGTTTCTTGTAATTGATGATCAATGTTATGAAACCCGACTTTATTTGCATAGTGTAAAGTTGGAACGTCGGTATACGAGAAGGGAAGAGTAAGAATATCGATAAAGCCAAGTCGTTTTATTTCTGATAAAAATGTATCAATTGAAGCACGGCCGTCAAAAACAATGCTATCCCATGAGAATTCAGAAAGCATCCGAGAATGGACTTCATCAAAGCGATGATCAATTGTATATTCATGAGTCATCATATAGGAGCCAGCACCAATTTTCTCTTGAATAAAAGCAATTCGGTTAATATTTCTGCCTAAATAAACAGTTGTATCGGAAGAGAACTTTGCTTCTTTACTTAGTAGGCCATATTGCATAAGTTTTTCTTGAGTGGCAACGTTCATGTGTTGCAGCCCTGCCTGTAAGGAACGAATATCTTTCTGATGTTTACTACATGATCGCATCAATATTTCTACACTTTCAGCTGAACAAAAAACAAGGCGATCAACGTTAAAAATTTCATTGATTTGTTCAAGGGTTAATATATATTCTACCTTTTTGAAAGTTGGAATTTGATATATTTCTGCACCAGCTTCTTGTAACCTTTGCTTCATTACACTTGTTTTATTTGTTGCGGATGTAAATAAAACTTTTTTACCATGTAATGGTTTACGTTCTTTCCAAGCAATTTGATCTCGTAAGGAAACGACATCACCAACAATTGTCATAGAAGGATTAGAAATATTTTCGTTTTTGACGATAGAGACAATGGTAGATAGTGTCCCTGTAACAACGCGCTGTTTACCAGTTGTACCCCATTCAATGATTGCTACTGGCGTATCTTCTTTTTTTCCTGCTTGTCGTAAGTTTTCACAAATTGTAGGTAAGTTTTTTATACCCATGTAGTAGGCAATCGTATCGCTATTGTGAGATGAATTATACTTTCCATGATCGGTTAAAGGACCTTTTGCATGCCCCGTTAGTAAAGTGACGCTATTACTGTAGTCACGGTGGGTGAGGGGGATACCAGCATAGCTACTAGCGGCGATGCTAGATGTAATACCTGGTACAATTTCATATGGAATATTTGCTGCTGCTAAAGTCTCTGCTTCTTCACCAACACGGCCAAAAATAGATGGATCTCCGCCTTTTAATCGGACAACAATTTTTCCCTCTTTCGCAAATTGAAGAAGGTGTGCGTTAATCATTTCTTGTCGCATAGTATGATTCTTTGGCATTTTTCCGCAATACATAAGTTCACATGTTTCTTTTGTATAGCTAAGAAAGATAGGGTTTAATAAGCGGTCATATAAAACAATATCTGCACGCTTTAAACAATCTATCGCTTTTTTTGTAATAAGTCCTTCATCACCTGGTCCTGCACCAACTAAATATACATATCCGTTCATAATTGCACCTCGACTATTTTTATTTAAAAGGAAGCCAGAGGAGGCTTCCTTTCGTAAATTACATGTATAAATAAATGTCACCATCAATAACTTCTACTTCGTATGTTTGAATACAGCCGTCATCAGGTTTTTGAACTTCACCTGTAAGTAATGAAATCTTCCAATCATGCAGCGGACAAAAGACGAATTCACCAGATACAATTCCTTCTGCTAATGGTCCGTTTTTATGAGGACAACGATTTTCTACAGCCCGAATATCGCCATTTGAAAGGCGGAATAGGGCGATAGACATACCTTTCATTTGTACCTCTTTACCGATTTGAATAGGAAGATCTTCTGCACGCATAACTTTTATTTTTTCTTTCGTGTGTATCATATAGATCACAGCTCCTTATTTCACAGTTTCTACTTCATACATCGCTTTTAATGACTTCGTTTCTAGCGCTTGTCCCCATGCTTCCGTATATGTACTACGAGCTGTTTGGAAACGTTCATTTAACGTACTAACCATATTTGTATCTTGTAGTATTTCCTTTATATGATCGAAGCCTAAACGTTCTGTCCAGTAGGCAGTACGCTCTCCGTAAATACCAGTTTCACGATAATATTGCATGTAAGCTGTAGCGATACGAAGGACATCATCTTCAGTAGGGACAATCATTACAAAATCAGCTTCACGTACTTCTGTACCACCATTTCCGCCAATATAAAGTTGGTATCCATTTTCGACACATACAACGCCAAAATCTTTCGTTAATACTTCCGCACAGTTACGTGGACAGCCCGTTACTCCCATCTTCATTTTATGAGGTGTATCTACCATTTCTAATGATTGTTCAAGTAACATACCAAGTCCTAATGAATCTTTCGTGCCGAAACGGCAGAAGCGAGAACCAACACATGATTTTACATTACGAAGCGATTTTGAATACGCATATCCCGAAGTCATATGTAAGTCAGCCCATACGTTAGGTAAATCTTGTTTCTTAACACCATATAATCCGATTCGGCTCGCGCCTGTAATTTTCACAAGAGGAACATCATATTTCTTCGCAACTTCAGCAATTTTCATTAAATCATCAGCTGTTGTAACGCCTCCGTACATACGTGGAATAACAGAGAATGTACCATCGTGCTGGATGTTACCGTTCATTCTTTCATTAACGAAACGGGACGATTTATCATCTTCATATTCTTCTGGAATCGCCATACGTAAATAGTAGTTTAAAGCAGGGCGACATTTTGAACAGCCGTCTTCATGCGCAAAACCAAGAACGTTTCGTACTTCTTTTGGCGATTTTAATCCTTTCTCATGAATGGCCGCTACGACTTCATCACGTGATAAAGTTGTACATCCGCACATACCAGCAGACTGCGCAGCAGCATCAAAAGCATCTCCGAGTGTATGAGATAAAACTTGCTCCACAAGCGGACGACATTTACCACAAGATCCTGCGGCTTTCGTGCATCTTTTTACTTCTTCAAAAGTAGTTAGCTCTTGTTCTAAAATAGCGTGAACGATTGTACCTTTCGTAACACCATTACATCCACAAATCGTGTCATCCGCACTCATTGTAGCAACATCGAGTTCACTTTCTTCACCAGCTTTGTGAAGAAGGGAAGCGGCTGTATATTCTTGTATGTCTTCTTCTTTCTTTAACATGCTAAAGAGGCGTGTACCATCAGCTGTGTCACCATATAAAACGATACCGACAACTTTATTATCACGAATTAATACTTTTTTATAGGAACGTTTACATTCATCAAAGATTGAAATTGCTTTCGTCTGATCATCTTCATAAATTTGGCCAGCAGAGAATAAATCACAACCAGCAACTTTTAATTGCGTACCGACGATACTGCCCGTATATCCACCAGTTTGTAAATTCGTTATATGTTTCGCTAATATTGTGCCTTGTTCATAAAGAGGGGCAACAAGTCCATATGCGATACCATCATGTTCTGCACATTCGCCAACTGCATAAATGGATTCATCATTTGTTAGCATATAGTCATTGACTACAATACCTCGGTTGACAATTAGACCAGCATCTCTTGCTATTTTCGTATTTGGTCGTATACCGACAGCCATTACGATTAAATCACAATCTACAACTTCACCATCTTCAAATTGAATGCCCTCAACATGATCTGTACCAAGAATTTTTACAGTTTTCTTTTCCATGAGAAACTGCATGCCTTGCGCTTCTAAATCTTCACGCAGAAGAGAAGCTGCTTTCGTATCTAGTTGTTGCTCCATTAAGCTAGGCATTAAATGAACAACATGTACGTCCATTCCTAAATCAATTAGACCTCTTGCGGCTTCTAAACCAAGTAATCCACCACCAATGACTACGGCTTTTTTCTTTTCTTTCGCAGTATCAATCATAAATTGTGTATCTTCAATAGTTCGAAATCCTGTTACACCAGGAAGAGTAGAGCCTTCAACGGGTAAAATAAAAGCACTAGAACCTGTTGCGATAATGAGTTTGTCATATGTAACAGTACGATTCTTTTCTGTAATAATAATTTTTTCTTCTCGGTTAATACTTTGAACTCTTTCATTTGTATACAAAGTTATTTCGTTTTCTTCATACCAACTGTATTCATTCATAATGATATCTTGTATATTTGTTTTGCCTTGTAATACATGAGAGAGCATAATACGGTTGTAGTTCGGATGCGGTTCATCTCCCAAAATAGTAATCTCATATGAATCACAATCATGTTTTAATATTTCTTCCATACAACGTATGCCAGCCATACCATTTCCGATCATAACTAAACGTTTTTTCATTTTCGTTTCCCCTTTTTATGTGAAATATTGAACAAAGGATTATATTTTTATTATAGAAAATCAAGAAAGGGGGAGATGTGATATTTATCACATTTTTATAATGATTCACAAATTGTTAAAATTCGGATTTGTGTGAGGAGGATGTGTATAGTTTTTGTGAAATGAAAAAGCAGGACATCAGTATGTATACTCATGTCCTGCGCTTTATTTACGCTCTCGTAATGGCACGTGGAAATAAAATATTATTTTCTAAATGAATGTGCTCAAATAAATCAGACTCTAACGCTTCAAGGCGATTGTAAACAAGTCGATAAGTGCCGCAAGCTCCTTCTGGAGGAGTAAAGTCATTTGTAACTTTACGAAGCTCTTTAATAATGTTGCCAGCGTGGTTATGTTCATTTTCTAGTTCATCTACTACTTTACGTAACTTTGCATAGTTTTCATCAGTTGGATTTTTTTCAAATTCTAAAATTAATGGGAAATCTTCGGTTTCTTCTTTAATTAAATGCTGTTCTAATTCCATTTTAAGTTCATGAAATAGCTTATGAATTTTAGCTAAATGCGGCTGATTTGCTCCATGAACACGTAATACTTTCGTCACATAAGGACTTAACTGTGGTAACTCTTCATTTAAATAACGATGATGCTTATGAATTACATAATCAATCAATTCACGATAAGAAGCATTTTTCCAATCAATTTCAGATTCATTTAATCGTTTCGTATTATGATAAAGCGTATTTAACTCTGTAATTACTTCAGTAGCTGATAAATTTCTTTCATGAATTGCATCAATAAGTGGCTTATTACCACCACAACAAAAATCTATTCTATATGATTTAAAAAGATCACTAGCTTTCGGAAATTGTGTAACAATCTCACCGACAATAGAAGTTTCAGTAAATGTATGTTCCATATGAATGCCTCCATAAAGTTTAAATGTAATATCTAAATTAAGAATAGCGATAAATGAAAAACAATGTGGTGATTGAAATCACTTATTATGTGTCTGATTTGAGAATAATAGGATTATTCTTCGACAGAGGACATTATAGAAAAGATGGCGAAGAATTTTTTGAGTAGGAAGTATATCTTTTATAGGAGGTTTTTTATGGAATATGTTTATCATATGGTACCAGAAGAACTAAAAGGAGAATATTTAATCCCATTAAATGAATTGAGAAGGGTATATCCTAATTTATATGGAGAGTATATACAAAAATATAAAGATCATCCTCAAAGGGAACACTTATTAACACGTAATATACCAAAACTAGAATGTTTATGGAATGATGTCGTGCATTTTTTACCACTGCATCCTTATGAGATTTATAAAGTATTATTGGAAATAGGAGTAAACATCCATACAAATAAGCTATTTTATAGAATTCCTATTAGCGCATTGAAGGGTCAGTGTATGGCAATATACAAGTACTCAAAGCACAATTGGGCTGGACCAAATAGCGAATTAAAAGAATGTGAAATAGAATTCATCAATTTTAATGAATATAAAGAATTAAAGCAATTAAATACCTACACAAAAGAATATTATAGAGATGAATACAAAATTGGTAGAAGATTTGGGATGTTTCACTTAATTCCACATGTTCTTGTCAAAGGGAAAGTGGAGGTGAAAAATATTGAAATCATTAATTGGAGTATTGCTCCAGTTAATGGTTAATAGTACAAGTGTTTAAAAAATAAGATGCCATTTTGAATTGATATAGGGCTTAAAAGAATGGAAGAGTAATTAGATCTTATACGTAATAATAAAAAAGAAGCTTACTAGAAGCTTCTTTTTTATTGCTATTTTTCACATGCGACTCCATCGCCATCACGATCAAGATGTGAGGCATAACCTGGTTGTCCTTTATATAGGGGCGCTTTCCCAGCAGCTCTAACTGCGGCACAATTTTTGTAATATGCACTACTAGTATTTCCTGAAGCAGGTTGTGTTTGAGTTTGCTGTGTTTTTTGCTCTTCTTGTTGTTTACGAGCTTGTTCATCAGCCTGGCGTTTTTGCTCTTCTTGTTGTTTACGAGCTTGTTCATCAGCTTGGCGTTTTTGCTCTTCTTGTTGTTTACGAGCTTGCTCATCAGCTTGGCGTTTTTGCTCTTCTTGTTGTTTACGAGCTTGTTCATCAGCTTGGCGTTTTTGTTCCTCTTGTTGTTTACGAGCTTGCTCATCAGCCTGGCGTTTTTGTTCCTCTTGTTGTTTACGAGTTTGTTCATCAGCAAGACGTTTTTGTTCTTCTTGTTGTTTACGAGCTTGTTCATCAGCCTGGCGTTTTTCATCCTCTTGCTTACGAGCTTGTTCCTCGGCTTGACGCTTCTCATCTTCTTGCTTTTGAGCTTTTTCGTCTGCTTCTTTTTTTTCTAGTTCTTTTTTGTCGCTATCTTTTTGTTCTGTAGTGTTAGAAGCAACTTTTTTACTAGTTGCTGTCGTTTTTTCAGAAGTAGGATTTGAAATACTTGATAACGCACCAAAAATAACAAATAAAATAGCAGTGATAATAAATTGTTTTTTTGCTACACCTGTCTTTTTAATTACAGATAAGATTGCTAGTACAAGGAAGAAAATAAATAAAATGAAACTTAAAATAGTAAAAAATTCGATGACTGGATGTTCTGAATTTGTTGAGCCAGTTACCATCAATATAATCGAAATCATAAAAAGAATAACAGTAGGACGACCATACTGTGTTGCTTTTCCATTTTTCTTGAAAAATGAAATAATACATAAGATTAAAAGAATAAAAGCAATTAAAAATAAAGCTGCACCAATATTACTCAAAATCGCCATTTTTATACCTCCATTTGTAAGATTTTCATTATTGATTATATAGGAACTTACTGGATATTACACGATTTATATAAATTTAGAAAATTAATATTTTTAATAGACTTATAAACATTTATTTTGTATATAAGGAAAAATAGATATATTTCCTATTACGTTTTTAAAGAGAATTCATAAAGTATAGTATATCGATTGAAAGGAGGAGATTTGAATGGAATTTCAATTGTTAGTGAATTGTGTGTTACAAGAAGGTAATGCTTACTTTCTAGTAACGAAGGTAGACGATGTAATTACTTTGAAAGTACCGATTACAGCGGGAGTAGCAGGTTTATTCTTAGCTTTCGGTGTACCAAGATGTTCTTAATTTAAATCTTTGCAGTAGAAAGAGGAGGACAAGCCTCTTTTTACTGTTACATAATAATTTTATGTAAACTAAAATTATATTTTATTAATAGCACATTTAAAATGGACATGCATATACTATAATGTTTTTTAAGTTATGAAAATTAAAGAGGTGCTATTATATATGAAAAGAAGGACATTTGATATTCCAGTTACATTGCGAAGAGAGTGGTTTTTAATAGAATTAGCCCATTTAACGAAGAAATATGGAATTGAAATTGCAACTAGCAAAATGGAAGCTGCACCGTTTTTAAGAGATCAAGTTACGGAATCAAAAATAGGGTCAGGGCTCCAATACGATAAATATGATGATGAGTATATCATTGAAAATTAAAGGATAAGAGCAAAACAAATTTCTTTATAACAAAATATAAAATAAAGCAGATTCTAAATATGGAATCTGCTTTATTATGAAATACTTCTAATCAACTATCCTCTTTCGAGTGTTTTTCCTACATATTTTACTTGCGTTATTCCAAAAGATTCACGAAGAATGCGAGCATAATCTTTTGATTCTATTGGTCGTTTGTTTTTAGTGCCTTTAAAGGTTTCTGTATAATTTTTATTTGTTAATGATACGTGACCATAATCAGTTAATTTACAAGTGATAGCCCCTTTATTAAAAGGAGATTCTTTATGTTCTACAATGACTTTCTGAATGTTATTCACCTTTTTCTCATCTATTGGATCTAAAGTGAAGGCATAGCCTATTTTCCATTCATCTGAAGGTTCAGATTGCAAGAAATTTGTAGATTCCCCGTTAGCTCCTTTTCTCATTTCTAAAATGTGTGTACCTTTTCGGGTAATTCGTTTGCGAATTCGATATTCACCCGTTTGAGAAGAGATGACTTCTCCGTTAAAAGGGACTGGATGTAAAGGTAGATGAGAGGCAAAACCGGCGTCTATAACATAATCTTTATTATTATGATGTAATATGATAATGACATGACCATCATCAGGTTTCCATTTATTTCCATAAAGGTCATAAACAGTACCAGCTACTTTATATACTTGAAATCCACAATCCATTAAAAAGTAATACAATAAGGAGTTTAATTCATAACAAAGACCGCCTCGTTTTTGAATAAGTAACTTTTCTATTAAGTTATTTTTTGAGATGTTTTTAATAGTACCAGCCATAATGTCGAGATTTTCATAGGGGAGAATCAATCCCATTTGTAAGAGAATTTCATCTAAATCATCAAATGTTATTTCTTTTGCAGGAATTTTTAATCGTTTAAAAAACTCCTTTTGTAAATCGGTCATCATAAAGCATTCTCCTTTCTTTTTACAGAATTTTCTTCTGCTCACCGCTAGGTTAGTACTTCTAAAAGTTTAATTCAAGTCTGCGAAAATTATCATAATATATGTTTCTGAAAACCTTATTATCTATTTAGAAATTTCAGTTTAATCTTTCGTCGTAGGAAAGTCTTACAGCATAAGCTTCTATTCGTTTGTTTTGTATTAAATTAAATAAAAGTACATATCTTCATTCCTCTTTTTTTATAACTAGGTAGTAATAAAGTGTTATTTTTCTAAAGTTTTTTCAAGATTTGTATACTTTATATAGACAATGATGATTAAGAGATATTTGGATTTAGTACGGTTAACAATTATTGAGAAACTTTTTTATAGTGTTCTCTCAAAAGGAAGAGATAGAAACAAAGAGAATAACGTGTGTTAAGGAAGAAGGGGTACTAGTAATCTCTTGAGAATAGGAACAAGATTTTGTTTAAGTAAAAAGATTATCTAGTATTAAGAAAGAAGATAAAAAATTACAAAGAGCACCTTCTTTCAAAAAAAGTGGGGGGAGTAACATGCGATTGATGAGAAGATGTGTGGCCTTACTAATTGTATTTTTTATCATGGTTCCAATGATTAGCACAAATGTGCGAGCAGAAGTTGTAAAAGAGCTTAAAACAGGCTTTCCAGATCAAGAAGTCTTTACACCTGGAGATTGGTTTTTAGGGCAAAAACCTGCAAATTATGATGAGAATAAACCTCCAATTCTTTTTGTACAAGGAAGGAATGGGAATGCTGATAGTTGGTATGGAAAGACAGTATATCACGATATAAATGATATGTATGACTATGCTTTGAAAGCAGGCTATCAAACAGTATTTATACAATTATATGATGCTGCTGGAAAAGGATCAGCTAGTCAGTGGGACAACGGAAAATTGTTAGCACAAAAATTAGAAGAAATATATAATCATTTCGGTAAAAAAGTTAATATTGTAGCACATAGTAAAGGTGGTATCGATACACAAGCTGCATTAGTAGAATATGGGGCAAATCGATTTGTCGGAAATGTTATTACACTTGCGACGCCACATCATGGATCAAACTTAGCGGATTTATCATATAGTTGGTGGGCAGGATGGCTTGCTTCTATATTAGGTCAAAAAGATGATGGTACGTACTCATTACAAATGGGCGAAATGGCAAAATTTCGTTCAACGATTGATAATAATCCAGCAGCTAAATTAAACCGTTATTATACAGTTACGGGAACTAGTTGGGGCCCTGTATTCTCGGCGTTATCCATGGGCGGATTATATTTGTCATCATACGGTTCAAATGATGGACTAGTAAATGAATGGAGTGCTAAGCTGCCGTATGGAACTCATTTATTTACAGATTCCAGATTTGATCATGATAATATACGAAAAGGATCAGCTGTTTTCTCGCGAATTGAACCATATTTACGTACATCAAATGTAGCCGTACCAGCTTTAGCAGCATCCAGCACTAGTTCAAATGAAAATATAGAACAATTAAATACAACTTCAAATCAAAACATTTTAGGAGGAGAATTGCCACAAAATCAGTGGATAGAGCAAACTGTTGCGGTTGATAAAAAGGCAGAAGGAATTATTTCAATATTAACTGCTTCGTCGGATGTAGAAGTACAAATGATATCACCAAAAGGAAAAGTGTATACAAATAAGGATAGTGTTATAACTACTGGTGAAGATGAATCTTTCTTTGGTGGCGCAACAATTAGAACATTTAAATTTGATAAAATGGATGTAGGAGAATGGAAAGTTAAAATGATGGCGAAGCAGTCGAAAGATGCATATTTAGTTGTAAGCGATTACAAGAGTGGCGCACCATTTGTTCTTCAAATGCCTACAAAAGTTAAAGTAAATAAACCTGAGTATAAACTGAAAAAATCACCTGTAGCACCTGAAATGAAGGGGGATCTTTCCATAACAGTAAGAGTCGTGAATAAAGAAGGGAAACTAGTCTCTGAATATAATGAATTACAAAATGTTAATAACAATACGTTTACTGGTGCTTTGAAGGATATAAAGCAACCAGGAGTATATAACGTTACGATGGATATAAAAGGGATGAATAAAGAAGGACAACCTTATAGTCGTACAATTGTTAAGTCAGTTTATGTGGAGGAGTAAGAAAGAATGAGAAAAAAGTACCGAACTTTTGTAGTAGTAAAGTTCGGTACTTTTTCATGTTTATTAGATTAACAAAAAGGTACAATGAGAATTTTTGAAGGCACAAAGGTTAAGTATTTGGTAGAGAATTCTTGAAATGCAGCAGGGATGCTTTTCATATTGTAGTAACACCTGCAAAAATAAAACCATTATCTTCGGTTGCAATAATGTGATTGTTTAAGTGAATTTATGTCTTTTAAATATTTGTATATATAAGGTTTGGAGTCGTTGACCTTTATTTACGTAGCACAGCAGGAAGAAGACAAAAAGTATCGAATGAATGTACATATGTAGTATTGTTTGCTTTTGGTGTGAATAGTAGTTAAAGATACGTTGAAATATTTTATACGGTAACAAAAGAGTAATTAAATAATAGAGGGAGCAACTTACATGGAAAATATATTAAAGGTATCTTCAAAATCAAGCCCCAATTCAGTCGCAGGTGCAATAGCAGGTGTACTAAGAACAAGTGGAAATGTAGAAATTCAAGCGATTGGAGCGGGTTCATTAAACCAAGCAATTAAAGCAATTGCAATCGCAAGAGGATTTGTTGCTCCAGGTGGTATTGACTTAGCCTTTGTTCCAGCATTTCAAGAGGTTACTATTAATGATCAAGAAAGAACGGCGATTAAATTGATTATAGGTCCTAGGAAGAAACGTTCTTAAAAAGAGTATTGATAAGTGGGATTTGAAAAAACTGATAGATAAAGTAATAAAAAGACCACTCTCATTTTGAAGTGGTCTTTTGTATTTTCGTATTTCATATTGTGGATACACCCCACATACTGAATTCGTAGTGATATTCAGTGCGTTCAATAACGATCCCGAATTCTAAATCATCCCCAGCTAATACAAAATCTGCATATCCAGTTAGAAATCTTGATATGGTTGATAACTCTTCTAAATTCTCAAATACTTCACCAATGTTCAGTTTAACTGCTTCAAATTTACCACCCTTAGAGAAAAAGAGTCTCCCTTGATCAACTGGAAATTTAATGGTTTTAGCTGTTTCTTTTAACAGTACTATTGATAGTCTTCTGTTTTCTTCATAATTAGTGCTACCAAAGTTTTTTATGTTTGAAGTTTGTGTTAGCGTATTAAATAAGTCTTTACAAAATAAATCATTAGATTCTGGCTCCATAAATGAGTCCATAGAAACTGTAACAATATTAGAAAGTTCGTCTATCAGTTCTTTTCTACTACCAGTTCTTTTTGCTTTCATTTTTAGAATTTCAATTCGGCTTTTATTCATATTACTCGAAAATTTTCACACCTTTACTTGCGTGGTGGGTGAATAAAACCACTTACTTCGACAAAGTAATTATAGCATATGGGAGTAATCTTGGTGGGAATTAGAAAAGAAAATCTTGTTGAAATGACAGCTAAAATCGATTTGGGTATAAATGGAATATATGTTGTTGAAAATGGTCAGGTTCAGCTAATAGAACCACCCAAAAGTGGATTTGGTGAACAATCATTTGTATATCAAAGTGGAAAAGTAATTCGGATGGAAAAGCGGAAGACGAGATTAATTTAATACTATTTTAGAAAAGAAGATTTGAGAAAAAATCGAGATTTAAAGGAGTCTTGGAGTGCTAATTTTATGAGTTTTTTATTTTCAAAAAAGTATGTTTTAATTTGCGAGGATGACAGGACTGTGAAAAGGTCTATACGAATTGATATGAGGTAGAGGGTTTAATCATTTATTTTAATTGTAAAGCAATTGAATTAATGGGGAGAGTATGAAACACAAGGCCCAGACAAAGTTTAACTATAATCTTTATCTGGGTTTTGTCTATGTATTTGATATTATAGAGGGTGAAAATGCTATTAGAGAAAAAAGTCAATTTGTAATGTTAATAACTTATACTACCAACTGTATAATCATTACTGTAATCTATACTTGCAGAAACCTTCTTCTGTTTGTCACCAGATATATAGCCAGATACCTCAAGCCTACTACGAGAGATATCTGTAGAAAATTCTACTTTTGTCACTGTAATATCCCAATTTTTCTCCTTTTTAAAATACTCGATAGCGGATTGTGATGCTTTTTCTTTCATTTCATTTTGTTCTTTTTCACTATAAGGGTGGGTAGCCTTATAAATTTGATATATAGTGTACGAACCTAAACCTAAAGTAACCAATAACGTTATTAAAAGGAGTTTTTTCATTTGTAACCACCTCTATTTTTCATTCGGTTTTGAAGCCTGGACATCCCTGTTTAGGTGGTTAACTGAAATCACATAGCTCTCTTTTTTATGGTGAGGAAAGTTCTCTTACTTCGTAATCATTGGTAGAAGATACTACAACTGAAAAAGTTTTATTTTTATCATTAGAAATATATCCGTTAACAAAAAGTTTTAATCCGCCCAATTCACTTGAAAATTCAGTATCTGTAATAGTAACATCAATATTTTTTTCTTTCTTAAAATATTCTATCGTAGCTTTGTTTGCTTTATTTTTAATTTCTTGCTTTTCTTGGGGAGTCATTGACATTAAAGGATTTGCTGTATGTATGAATTTTATAGCTGCGCAAGAAGCCATACCGACAAGAATTACGCTGACAATTATTGTGATTTTTAGTGATTTTTTGATTGTAATTCACTTCCCACTATAATTATACTTATATTACCAAATGAATGGGATTAAGGAAAGAGGGAGAAAGGTTGACTACTACTAATTGTTATTTTTTTCGGTTTTCAATTTTGTGTATTCATTTAACCAAATATCTATTAGATTTCTTAATGTAATAGTTTCTATTTCAAGAGGGATTTCGATTTCATCTTCATCATACTTATTAAATATAACAGTTTTATCTCTTCGAACATCTGCCCTAAAAATATTCGCACTTATTTTTTCATAATCACTTTTTTCATTTAAAACTTTATCTACAGTTTCTGCTATCCAATCACCGAATTCAGATACCTCTACATTTAAAAAAGCTTCTAAAATATCGAATTCCTTTGGTAGTCTAATAACTAAACTTCCTGTACTAAGTAACTCAAATTTGTAATCCATATTATTTTCTCCCTTAAAAATTAAATTATCGACCTTGTCTTGGAAATGCAGAAATAATTTTACCGTTACCATCTAAAAACAAACGAATAGGTAGGCCATTCTATCTTCATCTTTTCGTTAACAATTTATGTAATTGTAAATAAAGCCTATGTGTATGTGAAGTAATATGAACAAAAGACCGCCTATTACGGGCGGTCAATTTTTACTAATTATTTTTTAATGCTTGTTTTATCGTTTTAACTGTTTGTTCAAGCCATTCTAATGGTGTTACTTCTAACCCATCAAAATATATTCCATCTGCAGAATACCGTATGTATTCATTTTTTTCTGTATTACTATAATCGCTTTGAATAAATTCAGTTAGAAAAATAACAGCATCTTGCAAATACTCTTTTGATACCTCTTCTAGTAATTCTTGGAGCGCTTCTTCATAGGAAGTATCTTGGTGAAAAGTACCCGCTAGAAATTGAAATACCTCATCATCTTCGAGATTATCGAAATTGTCTTCTAATAACATAATCTTCCTCCTATTATCAAGATGGATATCCAGTTAAAATAAAACTTCCATTTATATCCTTCTTCAGTACAATTTTTGCATTTGACATATCTTCAACTGTTGTAGAACCTCTTATTACACCTCGTCCAATTATTTCAGTACCATGATAACGTAAAATTAATTTATTATCTCTTGGACTATTTAACCAACTTTGAATGCGTACTTGATTACGAGGGTTATTCAAGACGGTAGTCGCTATTTTTTCAGCTGATGCCCTATCAGTAAAAGTAGATGCACCTGTTATTCTAGGATCACTTTGCATTCTTTGCAATAGTTCTTCATCCGTTTTTCCTACATGTCGTTCAAGTAAATGTCCACCCCTAGCTTCATGTGCGGCTAGTCCACCTCCTGGAGTAAGCGAACTGATATCACCGGATTTCACAGTAGTGGTATTTTCTCCTGTAGCAAACTGATAGGTCGATAGCTTTTCCTCAGCTGCTCTAAAATCAGGTGTATTAAATACAGAGCGTATATTATTTCCACCAGCGAAAGCAAACTCATTGTAATTACGAATGCAGCGTCTTGCAAGCTTTGATTAGCAGTTCGTGAAATCTCAGCTGATTTTGTGCCAGGGTTCAACATTGCAATTTTATCCACGCCTTTTGTTCCTAAGAATAGTTGTCCAACAGCCAATATAGTATGACCAGCCGCGCTTCCATACCATTCTGCACCACTATACGAGTCACCATTGGTAACATCACGATTCCAAGAATCAGAAATTGCTTGTTTTATCGCATTGAACGTCTCGACTGGGTGAGAAACGGCTTCAATCGTGTTATTAAATGTGTCAATTGGATGGATAACTGCATCTGCAAGTCCTAATAATTCATCACCTATAGCGTCGCCCACTCCCTTTTTAAAGTGATAGGAAGGTATATTTTCCGTACGCAAGTTCAACAATGGGAACGGTAATAGCTATTTATCAAAATGATTATAATTCAAGATTTATCGTAGAAATTTATGTTAAAAGAATCGTTTTAAATTAGAATTCAAGCTAATACAGTTTAATTAAAAGGTTATTATTTGCTCACGAATAATATAAAAACATGTGAAAAAATATGAAATACCCTTTTGAAGTAGAATACAATATAATAAATAAAAAGCGTCACAAATGCTTGTATAACAGGCACTTGTGACGCTTTTATAGTTTTTCAGAACATAAAATAAACAACTCTAAAACTGCTCATTCTTCTCCCAAGATTCTACAATATAATGTGCAATCGTCGGGTTGAATCCTTTCCCAACTAAAAACATAATGGCAGCAACTTCTGTTAAAGCGTGTTTGTGTGATGTATGTTTCGCTTCATTTAAACCATAATCTACCCAAGGTTTTACGAAATCTAGTACAGGTTTCTTTAAAGGTAAAAACTGTGTACCGACAACTTGTTGAATCTGTTGTTGCGTTGGTTCTGTAATTGGTCCAGGTGGTAAGATTTGAGGCTGTGTAATATCCAGTGTTGGTCCAGGCGGTAAAATTTGTGGTTGTGTAATATCTAATGTTGGCGGTTTAGGTGGTGAGACACGTGCGTCGTAGCTTGGTTGATACATTTGTTGTTGTACTTGAGTTTGTTGTGACTGAGTTGGATATGGGTTTTGTTGAAATTGTTGTTCTTGAGTTTGTGGTGTTACATATGGATTTTGTGGATATTGAAGTTCCTGATTTTGCGGTGCTGCATATGGATTTTGAGGATATTCATAATTTGGACGTGTGTCGTATGAGTTTTGTTGAAATTGTTGTTCTTGAGTTTTCGGCGCTGTATATGGATTTTGTGGATATTGAAGTTCCTGATTTTGCGGTGTTGCGTATGGATTTTGTTCATATTGTTGCTCTTGTTCTTCATATTGTTCTGTGTATCTTTGGTCCTGTTGCTGAGGGTAAAAAGGTTGTTGTGGATAAGGCGGTTGATTATTATAGAACATATTTATTCCTCCTTCATGATGATGCCTACCACCTAGTGTATGGGCGGACAAGAAAATATGTGATGAAAAAATGCGGGCGTGTTACAATAAGTAACTGGGTGAAGATAAAATGACAAAACTAGAAAAGATAGAAAAAACAATTACTTTTGTAAAACATATTTTAGAAAAAGATGCGAGTGGGCATGATTGGTATCATATTGAGCGCGTACATAAACTGGCGATTTCTTTATCCGAGCAAGAAGGAGGAAATCGTTTTATAATTGAAATGGCAGCATTACTTCACGATGTGGCAGATGAGAAGTTAAATGAAAGTGAAGAAGCAGGAATGAAAAAAGTTTCTGATTGGTTAGAAGAGTTACATGTTGAAGAAGAGGAAAGTAAGCATGTTCTTCATATTATCGCCAATATGTCTTATAAAGGTGGTCATGGCGGTAAAGTGGAGTCAATTGAAGGGAAGATTGTTCAAGATGCAGATCGCTTAGACGCTCTTGGTGCAATTGGAATAGCTCGCACATTTGCGTATGGCGGGGCGAAAGGGAGACTAATGTATGATCCAACTATTCCTCCTCGTGAAGTGATGACGAAAGATGAGTATAGAAAAAATAATGACCCATCTTTAAATCATTTTTATGAAAAACTTTTAAAACTAAAAGACTTAATGAATACGAATGCAGCAAAACAAGAGGCTGAAGTTCGTCATCGTTATATGGAACAGTTTATTGAACAATTTATGAAAGAGTGGAATGCACAAATATGAAAATGTTAACTGTGGAAAACTTATCAAAATCATATGGAGAGAAACCGTTATTTGATGGATTATCATTTAGTATTGCAGAAGGACAACGTGCCGGAATTATCGGTGTAAACGGTACTGGTAAATCAACTTTATTAAAAATTATTGCAGGGGCAGAAATTCCTGACACAGGTGATATGACTCATTCACGTGGGTATACAATTAGTTATTTATCACAGCAACCAGAGTTTGATGAACAATTAACAGTATTAGAACAAGTCTTCCATGGTGATACACCTTTAATTCGTCTTCTTCGTGATTATGAAAAGGCGCTATTACATATCGAAAAAGATCCAAGTAATGAAAAGGTACAGGAACAATTATTTGCAGTGCAACAACGTATGGACGCAATGAGTGCGTGGGAAGCAAATGCGAATGCAAAATCGTTATTAACGAAACTAGGAATTACGGATTTCACAGCAACTGTTGGAAATTTATCTGGTGGGCAGAAAAAACGTATTGCGATGGCGCAGTGTTTTATTGAAACACCGGATCTATTAATTTTAGATGAGCCTACGAACCATCTTGACCATGAGACAGTTGAGTGGTTAGAGGAATATTTAGCAAGGTACACAGGTGCGGTATTACTTGTAACCCATGATCGTTATTTCTTAGATCGTGTGACGAATCGTATTTTCGAATTAGATAATGGAAAATTGTATAGTTATGAAGGGAATTACAGTACGTTTTTAGAAGCGAAAGCACTTCGTGAAGAACAAGAACTTGCACAAGAATCAAAACGTCAAAACTTATATCGCCGTGAACTAGCGTGGATTCGCCGTGGTGCAAAAGCTCGTTCGACAAAGCAAAAGGCACGTATTCAACGATTTGAAGAGTTAAAAGGTCAAGAAGGTCCAGCTGCAAAACAGTCAGTTGATATTGCGCTTAGCGGTAGTCGCCTTGGAAAAAAAGTACTTGAGTTAAAAGATGTAACGAAAAAATTTGGCGATAAAACAGTATTAAACAACTTCAATCATATCGTGAAACCAGGCGATCGTATCGGAATTATTGGAGCGAATGGAAGCGGGAAATCTTCGCTATTAAATATGCTTGCAGGTAAAATATCTCCTGATAGTGGTGAAATTGAAGTTGGGCAAACAGTAAAAATCGCTTACTATACGCAAGAAAATGAAGAGATGAATTTAAATCAACGTATGATTGAATACATTAAAGAAATCGCGGAAGTCATTCATACGACAGACGGAAAAGTAATTGGTGCGTCTCAAATGTTAGAACGTTTCTTATTCCCACCACATTCACATGGTACACCGCTTGGCAAATTATCTGGTGGCGAGAGAAGACGTTTATACTTATTACGTATATTAATGGGAGAACCGAACGTACTATTACTCGATGAGCCTACGAATGATCTAGATACACAAACATTAACTGTATTAGAAGATTATTTAGAAGATTTCCCGGGTGTCGTTTTAACTGTATCGCATGATCGTTACTTCTTAGATAAAGTAGTAGATGAATTGTTCATCTTTACGGGAGAAGGAGAAGTACGTGAATTTTTAGGTAGTTATACGGATTACTTAGAAATGGAAAAAACGAGAGAACTTATTGAGAAAGCGGAAGTGCAGAAAGAGAAAAAAGTAGTAGAAGAAGCACCGAAACAACAACGTAAGCGTAAACTTTCATATAACGAGCAGCGCGAATGGGAAACTATTGAAGATACAATTGCGGAACTTGAAGAAAAGCTAGAATCAATTGGAGAAGAGCTTGCGAATGTTGGTTCTGATTTTACGAAAGCGCAAGAATTGTCTGAAGCACAACAAAAAACAGAAGAAGAGCTAGAAAAAACGATGGAAAGATGGAGTGAACTATCGGACATTGTTGAAGGATTAAAATAAAAACAAGCTGCATATATTGAAAAGTAAAGAGAAAAACTTTACACTATTGGTAGAACCTATTTTAGGAGGGAAAAAATGAGAACATCTAATCCAATGTTGAAAAAAGAGGCATTCCGTAAAGAAGGAGCAAGTGCTTCTGCGATGACTATTGGCGGAACAGTAGGCAAAACGTTTATTATGCTTATCTTGCTACTTGCAACGTCTGTCTATTCATACATACAGATGCTAGAGGGTACGATGAAGATGCCAGTATTAATTGGCGCTTTAATCGTTGCGGCAATCATCGCATTTGCGTCTATGTTCTTCCCGCGTATTTCACCGTTTGGTGCACCAATCTATGCGGCGGTAGAAGGGGTTGTATTAGGTAGTATTTCAGCTGTTTATACAATGAAGTTTGGCGATTCTATCGTTTTAAATGCTGTATTACTAACAATCTCAATTCTATTTGCAATGTTAGTGTTATATGCAACACGTGTAGTAAAAGTAACGGATAAATTCCGTACAGGCGTGATGGCAGCAACACTTGGAATTATGGTTATGTACTTAGTCGTATTTCTACTAAACATGTTTGGTGTAACGGTTCCGTACATTCATCAAGGTGGTACAATCGGTATTATTATTAGTGCAGTTGTTATCGTAGTTGCTGCATTAAACTTATTACTAGATTTCAATTTAATCGAAAATGGTGTACGTAGTCAAGCTCCGAAATATATGGAGTGGTACACTGCAATGGGACTAATGCTTACATTAGTTTGGTTATACTTAGAAATTCTTCGTTTCGTTTCTTACTTTACGAAAAATGACTAATAAAAAATCCTGCATTTTTCATGCAGGATTTTTTGTTTTTCAAAGATAAATTGATGATGTGGTATAATATGGATGTTAGTAACTTTAAATTGAAGGGGATGGAATATGGTGAAAGAGAAGAAAGGGATTATGAAAAAACTATTTTCTAAAAGTTTTTTCATAGAACTAGATGATGCTTTAACGTATCCATCGGGAGAAGTTATTACTTCAGCTATTGAAAGTTATGCAGCTGAATGTAATGAACAACTGAAATTTGAGAGTAAAGTAAAACCGATAACTTTTTACTTAGAAGAAGTATTGTATCGTGCGGAAATAAAGATGGCCCGTGGAGGATATTACATTTCATGCAGTGAAGTATAAATTTTGAAACCTTACATGTTTAAAATATGTAAGGTTTCTTTTTTTCTTTTATAGCATAAAAAATAATCTTTTTTACTTTAAAATATATTATTTTACGCTTTTTACCCTTCAAACATTTTTCTTTACAATGAAGAAAAATATGTGAGGTGGTATAACTTATGATGAATCGAGTTGTATTAATCGGTAGATTGACAAAGGAGCCAGAATTATACTACACAAAGCAAGGCGTCGCGTATGCACGAGTATGTGTTGCGGTGAATAGAGCTTTTCGAAATAGCTTAGGTGAGCCGCAAGTAGATTTTATTAATTGCGTCGTATGGAGAAGGTCAGCTGAGAATGTAACTGAATATTGTAAGAAAGGTTCACTTGTTGGAATTACTGGACGTATTCATACGAGGAATTACGAGGATAATCAAGGAAAGAGAATATATATAACGGAAGTTGTGATTGAGAGCATTACATTTTTGGAGAGAAGGAGGGAGGGCGCATCGTAAGAAGAGGGCTTAGTAATATAGCCCTCTATCACTTTTGATTGATCCCTTCCCAAACAACATCTAATTGTTGGTTGAGTGTATTTTTCACGTTTATTTCATTAGCATGTAATAGTGAATGGGACATTAATGTATAAAAATAAGTACTCATAATAGTAGAAGTGATAATATGTATATCCCATTGACTGTTTAATTTTCCTGCCTCTTTCGCTTCTGTAATAATTGAAGACAAACCCTCTTGTAGCTGTTGTATACTTTTTAATTCATTTTCTACTAAGTAGTTTGACTTTATAATCTCAAAGACGGCATGCTTCATTAAATCACCATGTCCAGTAAATCGATCCAGTAAATCGCCTAAAACAAGTTTGATTCTTTCTTTTGGATGTTCCACATTTTCGTAAGTTTTTAAACTTTCCTTCCATAGCTCAATTTGAGAATCACCTAAAAATAATAATATGTTCTCCTTTTTCGGAAAGTAGTTGAAGAAAGTGCCCTTCGCTATCCCACATGCAGTAGTAATATCTTGAACCGTTACATTTTCGTACCCGCGTTCTTGGAAGAGTTGTACTGCTTTTAGGAATATAAGTTCTTTTAATTCTTTTTTTCTCGTTTCTCTCAGCATATAATCTACTCCTAACACAAACAATTATATATGTTTAATAGATAATCTCAAATAAAATCTTACTTCATGATTAAGTTTAATGTAATTGAAAGAAGGATAGAGAATGCTGTTTCTTATTTTTATTATAAATGAAAGTTGTATAGTTCATGTGCTTGCCTTTCAGAAATCCATTTTGGAATACGTTTCATTACTTCATTTCTTACTATAGTTAAAGGTTTACTTTCTATTTGCGCCATTTTTCCAACTGTCCACGCAGTGTTTGAGATTTTTTCAATTCTATCTCGTCGTTTTTGTTCATATTCTAAAAATGCTTGACGATAATGGGCATTATTTTTGATGCATTCCGCCAAAATAATCGCATCTTCAATTGCTTGGCAAGCACCTTGGCCTAAATTCGGAGTAAGTGCATGGGCTGCATCCCCAATAAAAACGATGCGTTTTTCAAAAAATTGATTCATTGGCATAATGTCTACAATATCACGATGAATCATATGAACGTCCGATGCATTATGCAAAATAGATGGTATGGGATTGTGGTAAGATTTGAAATGATTATATAAATCTGCTGTTGTGTAAGCTTTGTATTTTGGATCTCTAGCTTTCGCGTTTATGAGCGCATACCAGTATACTTCGTTGTTGGGAAGAGGGACGATACCAAATCTACCGTTCGTTCCCCAAGTTTCAATAAAGTCATTTGTTAAAGAAAGATTATTAGTAGGAGTTATGCCACGCCAACACGTATATCCTGCATAACGATAATTATCCCTTTGTGTTACTTGTTTTCGAACGACAGAATGAATACCATCGGCAGCAATCAGTATATTGCCAAATGCTTCACTACCATCTTGAAATACTATTTTTAAGGCGTCTTCCTCATTTCGTTCTATTTTTACACATTCTTTTCCCCATTCGACAGTATCTTCTTGTAGTTCAGAAAGTAGCAATTGATGTAAATCTTTTCTATGAATAGAGTACATTTTAGGATAACAAGCTGGGATAATCAATTTATTGAAAATAGTTCCTTTTTCGGATACAAGTTTAAAGCCGTTACTTTCGTTGCCGAATTTTTTTATTCTCTCAGAAATTCCGTACGGCTCAAGTGCTTGCATTGCATTTGGAGCAATGATAATACCCGCACCAGCAACAGTAGGCTCATTGTTTTTATCATATACTTTTACTTCTATTCCTATTTTTTGTAAGGAAATTGCTGCGCAAAGTCCAGCAATACCGCCACCAATAATTATGACATTGTTCATTTGTTATCACTCCACCTTTGAATGACTTTGTTCATAAAATGACCTCGGTCATTTTATGAGTTAAGGTTAATCCCTTTTTATGTAATTGTCAATTATACTTTTAACTATAGTTATGGAATGATTAGGTGAAAATAGAATGAATGAAACTTTCCAGCAATGTAGAAAAGTAAATAGTAAAATTAAGCATCCGAGTAGGAGTATAGAGTGATAACATGTTACAATACAGCTAAGAACATGCAATAAAGGAGAGTTTTTACGTGAAGATTAAAGCAATTGAACCGACGCCAAGTCCAAATACAATGAAAGTTATTTTGAATGAAGTATTACCATCAGGAGCACGTAATAATTATACAAATGAAAATAAAGAACAAGCACCAATGCAAGTGCAAGAAATTTTGAAAATTGAAGGCATTAAAGGTGTATATCATGTAGCCGACTTTTTAGCAGTCGAGCGAAATGCAAAGTATGACTGGAAAGTTTTATTACAGCAAGTTCGTGCTGTTTTTGGCGAAGAAGTAGTGGAAGAAAGTGAAGAGCAACAACTTGCTCATTTTGGAGAAGTGAAAGTGTTTGTTCAAATGTTCTTTACAATTCCAATGCAAGTAAAGTTAACAGATGGAACGACGGAAGAACGTGTTGGTTTACCAGATCGTTTTAAAGAATCAATTATGAAAGTGCAAATGTCTGCACCAAACGTTGTAAAAGAGCGTAAATGGGTGGAACAAAGTACACGTTACGGTAATTTTGAAGAAATCGGGAAAGAAGTAGTAGAAGAAATTGTTGCTGCTTATTCAGAAGAACGTGTAAATGAAACGGTTAAAGAATTATTAAATCAAGCAGGTGCTGTTGAAGTAACGATTCAAAAGCGTGAGCCATATAAAGTAACAGAAGAGATGATGAAAGATGTTGACTGGAAAAAACGTTTTGCAGCATTAGAACAAATGGATCCTACAGAAGAAGATATTCCAGTGTTGAAGATGGCGTTAGATGATGAAAAAGTTTCGATTCGCCGTTTAGCAACAGCATATTTAGGTATGGTAAAAGGTGATGAAGTATTGCCGTTATTATATAAAGCGCTATTAGATCGTTCAGTAAGTGTACGTCGTACAGCGGGTGATTGCTTATCAGATGTAGGTGATCCGGCAGCGATGTTTGTTATGATTAAATCTCTGAAAGATCCAAGTAAATTAGTACGCTGGCGTGCAGCGATGTTCTTATTTGAACTAGGAGACGAAAGTGCGATTCCAGCATTAAAAGCAGCGCAAGATGATCCAGAGTTTGAAGTAGCGATGCAAGCACGTCTAGCATTAGAGCGTATTGAAGGCGGAGAAGAAGCAAAAGGTTCTGTATGGAAACAAATGACGGAGTCTCGTAAAGGGGAATAATGTATGATTGTTTTCTATGATAGTTGGTGTCCGATGTGTACGGCGGTTGCAGAACGTACGAAAAAATTAGATAAAAAGGGTAAGATGAAATTTGTTTCATTTCGAGATGAAGATGTAGTTGAGAAGTATGAACTTTCTCAAGAATTACAAAGTAAGATGGAACAAAGACTGTATATTTTAAAAAATAATAAGTGGTATGACGGCATTCATAGCATACATGTATTAGCAAAGGCCGTTCCATCTTATTGGTTTGCAGTTCCTTTTATAAAGCTATCTATCGTACTTGGTTTTGGAAGTAAAGTATACGATTATATCGCTAACAATAGAAAACTTGTCCCAGTTGGACATTGCCGCGAAGGGATTTGTGAAATCCCTACAAAAAAATAAAATCATCGTTATCTTTCTTTTGCACCTATTAATAGAGCGTGATATGATGAATTTGGAATGAAAGTTGAAGGAGAGATTACAAGATGTCAAATGCTTATGAAGAATACATGCGCCAAATGGTAATCCCAATGCGTCAAGAATTAGTGCGCTCTGGGTTTGAAGAGTTAACTACAGAAGAAGCTGTAACAGAATTTATGGAAAACGTAACAGGTACAACTTTAGTAGTTGTAAATTCTGTTTGTGGTTGTGCAGCTGGTTTAGCACGTCCATCAGCAGGTCAAGCGGTTGTTCGTGCTGAAAAACAACCTGATCATCTTGTAACTGTATTTGCAGGTCAAGATAAAGATGCTACTGCAAAAATGCGTGAATACTTCGGAGAAATTCCTCCATCTTCACCATCTATGGCATTGTTAAAAGGAAAAGAAGTTGTTCACTTCATTCACCGTCATGAAATTGAAGGTGCAACTATGGACGAAATTATTACGAACTTAGAACAAGCTTTCGAAAAGAATTGCTAAAGAAGGGGGAGAGTAAATCTCCCTCTTTTCTTTATATAGAGGTGAAACAATGATAGTAACAACAGCAGGAAGAACGAACAAAGAAATGACAGATTATGCAAACCGGGTAGCAGCAGAATTAAATACTTCTTTCGTTAAACGTAATGACATACCAGTACATAAACTGCATGAGCAGTATGAACAAGATGTACTTGTCGTAGGGAAGAACCGATTAGCTATTTATCCGAAAGGTACGGAAGAATCGTTTTTCTTTCATCCGAACTCAGCGATGTTTCGTGTGAAAAGGTTAATGCGCGGAGAACACGATCCGTTTGTACAAGCCACGCAATTAGAGAGAGGAATGACAGTGTTAGATTGTACGCTCGGGATGGCATCAGATAGTATTGTAGCTAGTTATATTGTTGGTGAAAGCGGAAAAGTAACAGGACTTGAAGGCAATGAGTATATGGCTTATATTATGGAAAATGGTTTGAAAACATGGTCTTCATCCGTTTCTAAAATTGATGAAGCAATGCAACGAATTGATGTAAAGCAAACGGAGCACTTCGCATTTTTAAAACAATGTGAAGATAATAGCTATGACATCGTTTATCTCGATCCGATGTTTGAAGAAACTGTCATAGAATCTGACGGAATTAAAGGATTAAAACATTTCGCTTTGTATCATGATATTACTGATGAAACAATTGCGGAGGCGAAGCGAGTGGCGAGAAAGCGTGTCGTTCTGAAAGACCATTTCCGTAGTTCTAGATTTGAAAAACATAATTTTTACGTATACAAAAGAAAAAGTGCTAAGTTTCACTTTGGTGTAATTGACCCTTGCTAATTGTTTGAAAAGATGTATAATAAGCAATAATTAATTAAATATACTGTCTGTGATGAAGAGAGTAGTCTTTTTTAGAAGGAAAGCGAGCTAGGGATGGTGTGAGCCTAGTGCGGAAGAAAAAGATGAAGCGCACTTCGGAGATGCTTCTTGAACGAATAGTAGAGTAAGCCGAGGCCCCCTGTCCTCGTTATAAACGGGAAAGTGGTTCGTAATGAACAACAAGGGTGGTACCACGGGTTCAAACTCGTCTCTTTTTTAGAGACGAGTTTTTTGTGTTTAAAAAAATAAGGAGGTTGTAGTATGGATTATAAAACACAGTTTGCGGAAAGTTTATCTAATATTTTTACGAATGAATTAACGCAAAAGCAAATTTTAGATTTAATTGAAACACCGAAACAAGATGAATTCGGAGATGCTGCATTTCCATGTTTTTCACTTGCGAAGCAATATGAAAAATCACCAGCTATTATCGCAAAGGAAGTTGCAGAGAAATTAAGTGATCCGTTTTTTACGAAAGTAGAGGCTGTTGGTCCTTACGTAAATGTCTTTTTTAATCGTGAAACAGTAAGTGATGAAGTATTAAAAACGATTTTAGCGGAGAAAGAAGAGTACGGTCAAAATCATTTTGGATGTGAAAAAACGGTTGTTATCGATTATTCCTCTCCTAATATCGCGAAGCCTTTTTCAATGGGGCATTTACGTTCTACAATGATTGGAAATTCATTGAAACATATCGCTGAAAAATGTGGGTATGAAGTTGTAGGGATTAATTATATTGGGGATTGGGGAACACAGTTTGGAAAGTTAATTACGGCTTATAAAAAATGGGGAAATGAAGCAGTAGTGAAAGAGGATCCAATACGTGAACTATTTAAGTTATATGTTCAATTCCATGAAGAGGTAAAAGTCGACGAAGAATTAGAAGAAGAAGGACGTGCTTGGTTTAAGAAATTAGAAGAAGGTGATGAAGAAGCTGTTGAGCTTTGGAATTGGTTCCGTCACGAGTCTTTAAAAGAATTTTCTCGTATTTATGAACTTCTCGGTGTGGAATTTACTAATTTTCAAGGAGAAGCTTTTTATAATAATTTAATGGAAGACTTTATTGGGATTTTAGAGGAACATGATTTACTTGAAGAGTCAGAAGGTGCATTAGTCGTTAATTTAGAAGAAGAGGGCATGCCGCCTTGCTTAATTAGAAAATCAGATGGTGCGACGATTTACGCAACGCGTGACTTAACGGCAGCGTTATATCGTCAAAACACATATGCGTTTGATAAAGCGTTATACGTAGTTGGCCCAGAACAAAGTTTACACTTCAATCAATTTTTCACTGTATTAAAAAAGCTCGGCTACACTTGGGTTGATGGCATGGAACATGTACCGTTTGGGTTCATTTTAAAAGATGGTAAGAAAATGTCCACACGTAAAGGAAGAGTTATTTTACTCGAAGAAGTACTTGAGGAAGCAATAGACCTTGCAAAACAAAATATTGAAGAGAAAAATCCAAATTTAAAACAGAAAGAAGAAGTAGCAAAGCAAGTCGGTGTAGGTGCAGTTATCTTTCACGATTTAAAAAATGAGCGTATGCATAATATTGAATTCTCATTAGAAAATATGCTGAAATTTGAAGGGGAAACAGGACCGTACGTACAGTACACACATGCACGTGCTTGCTCTATTTTAAGAAAAGAAAGTGTAGAATTTGAAACGTGTACGTTTGCATTAAAAGATGATCATAGTTGGAATATCGTAAAATTACTAAACAAATTCCCGGAAGTAATTGAAGCAGCATGTAACAAAAATGAGCCATCGGTTATTTCGAAATACGTATTAGATGTAGCGCAATCGTTTAATAAATATTACGGGAATGTGCGTATATTAGAAGAGAGTGAAGAGAAAGACAGTAGACTAGCATTAGTGTATGCTGTGACAGTTGTATTAAAAGAGGGATTACGTTTACTTGGGGTGGATGCTCCTGAGGAGATGTAACATAAAAAGGTGTATATATCATTACAGATATGTATGCCTTTTTTATTTTGTATAGGAACGGTGTAAGCAGTATTTTCACATTATCAAAACTATATTTGAAGGATTGTTTAAAGCATAGGAATGTTTTTATTAAATGGAGAATTGTAATAGGGGTATATAAAAGGAGGCGTTAAACTTGGAAACGTACGATTGGAACAGTAAACTAGCGTATTTAAAGAATACGAGAGATCTATATTACAACGACGATTATGTAAGCTTTTTAGTAAATACAGTTTGGAGAATCACTAAGCCAGTACATATCGTTGATTACGGTTGTGGATATGGTTATTTAGGCTTAATATTAATGCCATTACTTCCAAAAGGATCAAAGTATACAGGCATTGATAGCGGGGGAACATTACTTGCTGAAGCGAGAGAATTGTTTCGTTTACTTCCATATGAGACAGAATTTCTTGAGGGAGATGCTACAGAAATTGAATTGAACGATACATACGATATAGCAATCTGTCATGCCTTCTTATTACATATGAGTTTACCAAAAACAATGCTACAAAAAATGATGCATTCAGTTAAAAGTGGAGGGAAAATAATTTGTTTTGAGCCACATTGGATATCAAATATGTCTTCATACTTTTTAGATGGAGAGAATCAATCTGAAATTATTAGGTTAGGCACTTTGCAGAAGTTATTTGAAAATGACACGCAGAGAAGCGGAAGAGATGGAAATATTGGTATGAAAATACCGATTTATTTAAGTGAACTAGGCGTAAAAAATATTCAATGTAGAGTAAGTGATAAGGTGAACTTTTTAGATTCTAATATACATCATCATGATAAAGAAAAGTTGTATCGCTTATTAAAAGAAGAGGGGATTGCAGGAGATCCAGGTGATAAACAGCAATTTATAGGACGTTTAATAGACAGAGGATTAACATATGATGATGCGCTAGCTCAATATGAAGTTGAACTACGATTTTTTAAAGCATTTCATATACATTCTTCAGTAGTGTACGCTCCGAATATGAAAATTACATTTGGTGAAATAGTATGTTAATAGGTAGTAATACGATGAAACATGTCGCTGAATGTCGATAAATCGATATTCGACATACAATCGCTGATATATTTTGAAAATCGCCGATAAAATGAAAGAATCGCTGATATATTGATGATGTATAAAAGTATGTGTAAACATTTTTAGGCAAAAAATAAGGCAAAGTACCCCCTAGGTTTATCCAGAACCTAAAATGAAAGGAGACTTTGCCTCATGCCTAATAA
>NZ_JBQAIE010000004.1:0-315475 GCF_051918845.1 Bacillus cereus group sp. MYBK101-2
TTATTAGGCATGAGGCAAAGTCTCCTTTCATTTTAGGTTCTGGATAAACCTAGGGGGTACTTTGCCTTATTTTTTGCCTAAAAATGTTTACACATACTTTTATACATCATCGATATATCCGAAAAATCGTCGATATAATCTATTCCGCCACAAATTTGTTAAAATCTTCACAAATATTCCACATCCATTATTCATTCTCCGTACTATAATCATGTATGGAAAAGGAGATGGACATAATGACTCAAAGCGCACCAGAATTTAAAGTTTTGCAAAGCATTGCATTCCTTGCTGTCGTTTTGCAAAGTTCGTTATTATATACAATGAATCAAGGAAATGTCTTACTTGAGCAATCCCTCATTATGGGTATGCTATTTAATCTCGCAAAATTTTCAGCACCTGCATTCATATTTATCGTCGGCTTCCACTTAATTCGTCAATATACAAAGCAACTTGCTTACGCAGAATATATTTATGAAAAAGCCGCACATTTACTCATTCCTTATCTCTTCTGGTCTATTCTTTACTTATTAACAACAAACGATATGATTACACTACAAGGCGGAATAAAAAGTGTATTACTCGGAACGGCCGCACCTCACCTTTGGTACGTGATTATGATGTTCCAAATTCACCTATTGTTCCCTTTGCTGTGCACACTATTTTATTGGTTTCAAAAACGAACAGAAAATAAAAAAGACATATATAAATATATGACTATCTTTGCTTGCCTATATTTCCTCTTAATGTGGTATTCTTCGCACTACATTTTTAATGGAGAGAAATTGACTAGCTCAACAATTTTACATTATACAGACCGTTCCTTCTTCTTCTACTCATTTTATTTCGTCATGGGAGGAATCGCTGCTGTAGCACTAAAAACTTGGCGGCTATTCGTCTTGAAACATATCCCGCTTATCACAATATTATTTTTCATCTTATTTTTATTCATCAATTATGAGTTATTTAGTTTTTACGGAGCAAACTCTATTCATTTAACCGTTTCGACTTATTTAAAACCGTCTATGTTTTTATATATCGTATGCGAAATTATTATACTTTACGTGCTTTCTATTACAATCGTACAGAGACGCGGTTTCTTATATAAAGCTTTGCGATTTATCGGGAATTACACGTATGGTGCTTATTTAGCTCACTTTTTCTTCTTGCAACTATGTACAAAGTTTCTTTCTTTATTCACACTGCAAGAAAACACAATATTGTATAGCTTATTATTATTTACAATAACAGCCATAATCTCGATTTCAACAATGGTCATATGCAGTACACTACCATTTCATACATGGATTACAGGACCTTCTCCTAGGGCAAATATGAAATGGGCTAAGATTGCACTTCGGAAAAATCACGAAAAGGTATTCAAACCATATCTTTGATATAATAAAGTGAAACTTTAATCAGTGGAGGGGTTCTTCATCCCCCACTGATTATTAGCCTTCACCAATCAGGCATTTACGGGCAGTTGATTCTTCACCTAACTTCTTTTCTTTTGCTGAATGTTGAGGTAGGGGTCTTACTGCCCGTTAATGCGGGATAGAATTCCATACAAGAAAAGAAAGTAGGATACACCTATGATTAATCAAATTGGACAAATTATGTTATATGTAAATAATCAAGATGAAGCCATGCAATTTTGGACTGAGACAGTAGGATTCCAAATTATTGCGGAAGAAAATAATGGACAAGGTTTTCGCTGGATTGAAATTGCACCGTCAAAAGAAGCAGGAACAAGCATCGTCCTTCACGATAAAGAGTTAATTGCAAAGATGCAACCTGAATTAAACTTAGGTACTCCTTCACTTATGTTCTTCTCTAACAACTTAGATCAACTATATAAAGATCTTTCTGAGAAAAACGTTACCGTTGGACAAGTTGTAGATTTACCTACTGGTAGAGCCTTTAACTTTGCTGATAATGAAAACAATTACTTTGCGGTAATGGAACGCAAATAATAGGCCAAAAAATGGTTCTCCTTTCATACATATACATTGAAAGGAGAACCATTTTATATTTTCTCTATAGTTTTACGCTTCGTTCTTCTATATAAAGCAATTAGAAATGCACCTACAATGATAGCACCTGCTCCTATCATTCGTTTATCTACTCCAACAACTTCTTTAATCTCTTCTTTTTCCTTTTCGTCATATGGAACACGGTGTCCTCGAACGAGCAACCTATGCGTGTTTACACCATATGGCGTACATGTAATTAGTGTCACATAATCTTGATTTTCAGCAACTGTTAAATCATCCGTTTCTTCTGGTAGCACTACTTTAATTTGATCTACTTTATATGCTAATACTTTATCTAAAGAATGAATATAAAAGATATCCTCCTCTTTTAATTTATCCAACTCTGTAAATAATACAGCAGATGGCAACCCCCTATGTCCAGTCAAAATAGAATGTGTTCCTTCTCCGCCAACTGGCAAAGAGGAATTCTCTATATGACCTACCCCTCTACTTAAAACATCCTCAGACGTTCCATGATATATAGGAAGCTTCACATTAATTTTAGGAATTTCTACATAGCCCATTACTTCTCCTACATTCAACATATCTACGTAAGAACTGGAATTTCCACTCTTATCGGAACGAAATGGATCTGTAACGGTCTGTCTCTCCCGTTGTAGTTTCTCATTGTACTCTTTCGCTTCTTTTTCTTTACGTTTAATTTCTTCCCTTTGCAGCTCTTTCACCTTTTTGTCATATGTACTTACTTCAGAATAATGCGCTCTTGTCGCTAACCAATTACTCACCGTCGGGTATAAAAAAATACTAAGTCCTACTAAAAAGATGCATCCAAAAATAATATTACGTTTCATAATATACCCCTTTATTATGCATATGTAGTTCCATTTATCTCGCTATTTATCGGGCAGTAAATAACGAAAAGAGGAAGATGTTCTTTCTCCCTCTTTTCTCCCTATACTCGTACGCTTATTAAGCTTTTCTTCTTAAGAACATAAACGCTGCGCCCATTAATATAAGGCCAACTACTGTGAAGAGAATTGTCCCAATTCCACCTGTTGCAGGAAGAATCCAGCCACTCTTATTATTTTCTACAGTTAATTTCACCGTTTGGTTATCCTTATCAATCTTAACTTTAATTGGCTCTCTTAATTTTTGATAAGATTTCACTTCACCTTTATCGTTCTTATAAGTTGGTGCTTCAATTTCGACGATTTCATACTCACCGTAAGGAATTTCGCCCCAACGAATCATACCATCTTTATCAGATTCGCCAACTACATCTACACCATTTACTTTTACAATGTTTCCATCTTTATCTTGCAGCTTAAATTTCGCACCTTGTAATGCTTCTTTCGTTTCACCGTCGATTTTCTTCAATGTGATTCCACCTGATGTTACTACAACTGTTACCGGAGGCGTTGTCGTTTTATCATCTGGTTCTGGTGTTACTTTATCGCCAGTTTCATAGTCAATAGTCGCTTTATTCTCGATTTTGTCGCCGCCTTTAATATCTGCATTTACTTTCGCCTTAATTTGCAAATGTAGTTCTTTCTTACCTTTTAAAGCTTCAAAATTCTCTACAGTAACTGTCACTAACTGACCTGCTAGAGTCTTTTCACCTAATGTTACCTTTACTACATCAGAAGATACTTTTTCACCATCAATTGTAACAACTGGCGTACCGATAATTGTTAATCTCGGATCAACATTATCTGTTATTACGTATTTCTTGTACGTATGAATATCACCTGGTAATGTAGTTTTAATGTCATATGCGAATTCTTCACCTACGTTAATTGGTAAGCTATTTGAATTTCCATTAATCTTCTTATCAATTGTCGGTTTTTTATAGTTTGTAATTTTATCTAGTTTTACAATTTCCCCATAACCTGCTTGACCATCTTTCGGAAATGCACCTGATTTTTCAACTTTAAATTCATACTTTTTAGGATCTAAAACATATCCTTCTAGCGCTTTTGACTCTTTGAAGTAATATTCACCATGCAATAAACCATCTACACGGATTTTACCTTCCGCATCTGTCTTTAAACCCGTTAATTCTTTTCCTGCTTTATCTACTACTACTTTATCAGTCCCTTTATGATATAGCGTGAACTCTACATCTTTTAATGGTTTTCCTGCATCGTCTACTTTCGTTAATTCTACTGCTCCACGCTTGATTTCATTTTTCGGGTAAATATGAACATCATAGTTTAACTTTTTACCTTCTTTATCAGTCATTGGAATGTCAATTGTATATGGCTCTGTATTTATATTTACGTTATCTGGACCACTAACTTCTTTCACTAAGTAACGGCCGATTGGAAGGTCCTTAAAAGTTACTGTACCATCTTCACCTGTTACGTCGCTAATAGGCGTTGCATTGTCAACTTTCTCAATAGCTTCTTTTACAATTTCTCCATTTCTTTCAATCACTTTAAAAGTTGCAATTTTTACAACTTCATACTTTACTCCTTTTATAGGTGTTGCCCCTTCAGGAACTTTCTGGCCAGGTTCACCAGTTCCTTCTTCACCTTTTTGCCCATCTTTTTCATGCGCATACTTGTGAATTGTTAAAGATCCCTTCGTTTTAACCTCGTTTGCTGCAAATGCACTTGGCAGCGTTGAAAACATTAATATAAATGCTAAAACCATACTAAATACCTTTTTCATACTCGTATTGCCCCCTTTATATTTTATAAATTACTGTCCCCTTTTCGGAAATAGAGAAGTAGCGTTAACACAATGAGTAATGTGCTAAATAAGTAAATGAGGTTTGTTCCAACTCCTCCTGTATTCGGAATGACCCATTCACTCTTGTTATTCTCTACTTTCAACTTTTGCAAAGGTGATGTAAGTTCTACATGAATTGATTCCTTCAAGATCATGTAACCTGTCGGTGCTTTTATTTCTTTCATTTCATATTTACCGAATACTAGCGGTTCAGAAATTGCTTTCCCGTTTTCATCGGTTATTAAAGTTCCAACTACCTTGCCATCTTTATCAATAATTTGAAACTCTGCATTTTTCAGTTTCAACGTATGATCCTTTGCATCTACTTTTTCAATTTCAATCTTCCCTGACGGAGGAGGTTCCACTGCTATTTCTACTGATGGTTTTTGTGGAGAAATATTATCTCCTTTTACCGTACCTACGTTCAGTATTTTTTTATCTTCATAACCATCTTTTATCTTCACTTGAAATACGATTGTATGCCATTCTGTATCTTGAATGTCTCCGAGTTTCCCTATTACTTTTCCAGCCTTATAATGACCAATGTCAGTATCTTCGGCATCCGTTACTATATTGCCATCCACCCGAATTGATCCTGGTACATATTCCACACCTTCTGGCAATTCGTCTTCTACTAAAGAATTTTTTATGATGCTATCTTTGACTGTATTACGAACCTTAATCGTATATTCAATCGTATCTTTTACTTCATACTTCTTACCTTGTTGTAAGTTCTTTACTTCTTTCACTGATTCTACTTTCGGATTCTTATAATCTACTTTCACTAGTTTTTCAGGTTCCTGCGGTGTAATTTTTTCTCCTGTTACCTTAGCTTTATTTATGATTTCTTTCCCTGCTTGGTCCGTTTTCACTTTCACATGGAACACGACTGTATGCCAATCTGTATCTCGAATGTCTCCGAGTTTCCCTATTACTTTTCCAGCCTTATAATGACCGCTGTCAGTATCTTCGGCATCTGTTACCACCTTGCCATCGACCCGAATTGTTCCTGGTACATATTCCACACCTTCTGGTAACGGATCCTCAATGATAGCGTTTTTTATCATGCTACTCGCCATGTTATTACGCATCTTTACTGTATATTCAATCGTATCTCCGGCTTCATATACGCTCTTACCTGACTGTAAATTCTTCGCTTCTTTGACCGTTTCTAACTTCGGATCTTTCGGTTCTATTACAATAGATTTCTCTGGTTCTTGCGGTGCAATATTCTCACCTGTTATTTTTCCTATGTTACGAATCGTCTTATCTAACTGATCCGATTTTACTTTCGCTTGGAAGGTGACCGTATGCCATCCTGTATCTGTAATATCACCTAAATTCCCAATCACTTTACCTATCGTATAGTGGCCGCTATCTTGATCTATAGCATCCGTCACCGCTTTTCCATCTACCTTAATCGTTCCTGGTACATAATCTACTCCGTTTGGTAATGGATCTTCTATTACAATCTTTTTCGCGATGCTATTCTCAATTTTGTTACGCATTTTAACTGTGTATTCAATTGTATCTCCGACCTCATACCTACTCTTACCTTGTACATTTTTCACTTCTTTAACCGACTCTATTTCAGGGTTTCTTGCAATAACCTCGTTTACAACTTCATTGGAGTTGGTATATTCTTTTGATCCCTTCAACAAGTTGCCATAATCTATTCTTGCCTTATTCGTAACTTGCTTTCCAATATAACTTGCTAAAGCCTTTACTTTAAATTGAACGGTAATTCCATTTGGATCTTCTTCCGTATTTTGGACGTCTCCTAATTTAACAGTAACTTTTTTATCTTTATAAAAGCCTGCGTCATTATCTTCTGCATCTGTTATAGCTGTTTCGGTTCCATTAGCTTGTACTTTTATAGAACCAGGTACATATTCTGTTCCTTCTGGAATCATGTCGGTGAACATTGTTTCACCGGCAACATCTCCCCCGTGATTTTTAACGTTCACTGTATACGCCAACTCATCTCCTGCATACACTTTTCCTTCTGGGCTTACAGATTTTGTTGCCGTAACACAAGGTTCAGTTCCTAGGAAAATATCATCTAGGAAATTCCCTACTGATAGAGCGTTTCCGTATGTTTTTACAGCCTCAAAACCAAATCGAGTTAACGTTTGTCCTGCGGGAACTGTATAAGTCCCGCTATAACGACCCCACGCTTTATTATCATCTTCCATCGTTTGAATAGTAGGTAAGGAGGTAAGATTCGCACTTGCTGATCCGATACGAACTCGCATCGTGTCTTTTCCCTCTCTTCCCCTATGAGCTAATCGCCAATAAATCGTTTGCCCTGGAGTCGTTTTCACATCTTGATATAACATTCCAGGTTCCCTTGCATTTAGTTCTGCAAATTGCTCTCCTTCTGCCGGAATTGGTGAAGGCAAAGGTATTCTATCTCTCGTTCTCCAAATCTCTATTACTTTATAACGATCTGTCGTTCTCCAGCCCTCTACTTTATCTTGATCAATAAAGTAGTCTTTCGTTACCTTTGGCTTTTCAAATCCACCATTTTTAAGTATCACTCTATTTTGCTGAACACATGTATTATCCACCAAACTTGCTGGTGCAACATCCTTTATCCAGGAAGATGTCCCCATTCGTTTCTCTTCAACCGCTACAGGAGCATCCTTCCCATAAGGTCGACCCGAATCAAAATCTTTAACAGTTTCTGGATTAGATTGCTCTTTTGCAGAACTTATTTCTATATCTTTTGGTTGTTCTGCTTTAGAATCTGCTTCTGTACCTTTCGATTGTTCTGTTACAGAATCTGTCTCCGCATGCATCGTCATGTTGTCAATAAAACTGATAGGTATATCCGCGAACACTAATAAAAGCATCAACAGTACTAAAAAGGATTTTTGTCTTCTTAGCTTCTTTTTTCGCCTCCATATGTTCATATACGATATCCCACTCCTCCCCAGACTTCTTGACTTATTACTACGGCATTTGCATTGTACTTTCCATTTCGAAAAGGAAAATGAATTTACATCATTAAGAGTGAGTATCGGTAATTTCCAAAGGAACGCTTCATCCTTATATGTATAAGAAAATTTACTGAATGATCATCCAGTAAAAAGTCCCAACAAACCAACATATAAACTATGTATGTCTCCTTTTCCTACCTTAAAAACATTTGGATACCTTTCCTATCATGTAAAACAATGCCAATATTTAAATTGTACGTTCATTATATTTATTTCAAAAAAACTTTTCCATAATATTCTAACAATTGGTATACTCCAATTTTAGAATATTCAAAATACTTAAAGCGCACATATATAGAAAAACAAATTAATTAATCTCACCATACATCTCTTCTCTTATATAGGAACTGATGTATAAAAAAATAAAACAATGTGCTTTTTGCTACAAGAAAAGTAAAAAGAAGCCATCCAAAAAAAATCGGATAACTTCTTTTTATTTTAAGAAACTTTTTCTACATTCGTTTCCCTATGTTGTATATGGCTCGTAATCCAAGCAATTCCACCAGCAACAACGAGATAGCATAACAATATTAAAATTTGCATTTGTAATTGCGACCAATCTCCTAAAGAAATCACATCTTGCAATCCTCTAAGAGAATGGGACATTGGGAGAAATTGTCCAATCTTGCTAAGAACAGCTATATTTAATTCTCCTGGGAAAGTCCCACCGCTCGTCGCTAATTGCAAGACGAGAAGCGTTACCGCTAAGAACTTTCCAACAAGACCAAATACCGTTACTAACATAAGAATAAACGTCATGAACGTAAAGGAAATAACGATACTTGATAAAACAAAGAGTGGCACACTTGCAACTTCTAATTTCATAACTCCTAGCACAACCACATCCACAAGTAGTGCTTGAATAAGTCCAATTACATATACTAACCCTAATTTATTAATAAAATGTACCGTTCCGCTTACTTTCATATTTTGTCTACGGCCAAGCGGTAAAATATTTGATGCCATAATTCCGCCAACATAAAATGCAAGCGATAAGAAATATGGTGCAATACCTGAACCGTAATTAGGCACGTCAGAAACTGTTGACTTCACTAATTGAACTGGCTCTGAGAACATCGTATTGCGTGCATCATCATTGCGAACATCCGCTATCTTCTCTGCGCCCTCTCCTAATTTCGTAGAAAGTTCTTTCGCACCATCGTCAAGTTTAACAAGTCCGTTCGTTAACTGATCAGCACCATGATTCAGCTCTGTTCCCCCGCTCGCAAGTTGATTTACACCTTCTTGTAATGATGTAAATCCAGTTCCCCATTTCGTAAATCCACTAGCTAAATTTGTAGCACCATCTGCTATCTTTTTCGTTCCAGCAGTAGCTTCATTTAACTTAACTCCGAATGTATTCATACCTTCTTCAACCTTATGCTGACCATCTGCAAGCTTCTGTGCACCTTGTGTCAATTGTTTCTGACTATTATTTAAAATGTTTGTTGCTTGAGCTAATCCATTAGAAGTAGCGATAATCTTTTGAAAAGCAGGGTCTTGCTGCACCTCTGGATGACTTTTCACGTACTCTTCTAATTGTTGTTTTACACTATTTGCTGCATTGTCCGCTTTCACTTGCCCTTCAGCAAGTTTCTCACTTCCGTTCACCCATTCATTTGTACCAGCACTTAATTCACTAACCCCTGATTGTAAAGTTTTTTCACCTTGTGCTAGTAACTCCATACCGGTATGAAGTGAGGTTGCTCCTTGACTGAGCTCATTGGCTCCGCCAGTTAGAGCTGATTGGCTAGAAGCAAGTTTTTCACTTCCCTCTTTCATTTTTGATGTCCCGTCACTTAAACGATGAATACCATCTGCAAGCTGATTTGCCCCATTTTTTGCATCTGTCGTTCCTTCATGTAACTTTCCAGCACCATCACTTGCATCACGCAACCCTTGTGCTAAGTCTTGAAACTTTGAAAAGACACCTTCTGTATAAGATTTCGTAATACTATTTGAAATTTTTGTTTTCATATTTTCAACAGCTGTCGTTCCAATTTGCGCTGCTACAAAGTTTTTACCCGGATTTACTTTGTACTGCAATTGTGCTGGTTCTGGTTTCTCATTCATAAGTGTACTTATCTTTTTAGAGAAATCGGCTGGAATCGTAACAACCATATAGTACTTATCTTCTTTTAGCCCTTCCTCAGCATTTTTTTCTGATACAAAATGAAAAGCCAGTTCCTTATTCTCTTTTAAATTTTTTACAAAATCGTCTCCTGCATGAATTGTTTTCTCATCCATTGCAGCACCTTTATCTAAATTTACAATCGCAACAGGTAATTTATCTAATTTTCCGTATGGATCCCAATATCCAGCTAAAAAGAACCCTGAATAAATTAAAGGAACGATTAACAAAAAAATTAAAGCGATACGCCCATGTTTATGGTGCCACATCGCTTTCCAATCTTTAAATACAAGTTGAATTCCTTTCATGAAACATACTCCTTCTCCGAATTTCACACCATTAGAATGGTTTAACAGATTTACTATACACGTCCATTTCCATACTGTATAATACATCTTTAATTATCAATCCATTCCTTTTGGTCTATAGAAAGGAGAATCAAAATGGAACTTCTTCAACTAAAATACTTTCAAACAGTTGCACGATTAGAGCATATGACAAAAGCCGCTGAAGAATTGCATATCGCACAGCCTTCGCTCAGCAAAACAATCGCTAGACTAGAAAAAGACTTAGGCGTCCCGTTATTTGACCGCCAAGGTCGACAAATTACATTAAACTCTTTTGGGAAAGTATTTTTAAAACGAGTAGAGCGCATTTTTCATGAATTAAGTGAAGGCGAACGAGAAATTAAAGATTTAGCTGACTTACAACAAAGCTCTATTACACTGGCCGTTTCTATTCCAAGAATATTACCAGAACTACTCGGTTCTTTTTTACTAGAACATCCTAACGTTCGATTCCAACAATTTCTCGCATCTACTCCTTCTATGAAACGACAACTAGATAATATAGAAATTGACTTTTGCATTTCTTCTGTGCCAATTGAAGGCGAAGAGATTATTTGGGAACCACTTATTACAGAAGAAATTTTCTTAGTCGTCCCTTCAGGGCACCGTTTATCAGAACGTGAAAGTGTATATTTGCATGAAGTAAAAGACGAACCGTTCATTAGTATGAACACTGGTTACGGATTTCGGCACTTAACAGATGAATTTTGTAAAGAAGCTGGCTTCACTCCACATATTGCTTTTGAAGTAGATGAACCAACCGTGATTAGCGACCTGATTAAGCAAGGCCTCGGCATCGCCTTTGTCCCAAGTTTAACTTTATTAAAAAACTCTACTTTAGCATTAAATAAGTTACGTATTATTGAACCAAATTGTGAGCGAACGATTGGGTTAAGCTGGTCAAAAAAACGTTACTTATCGAAAACTGCTCAGAAATTCCGTGAATTCGTAATTGATTACTTCTCCAATATTAGGTCTTAAAATGATATCAAACAATAAAAGATGCCATCCCCATAGGGTGGCACCTTTTATTGTTCACTCTTCTCTAATTCTATTTCAGCTAAAAGCGGCAAAACATTATCAAAAATATGCGTATTGTTATTTTCGCCTGTTACATATCCACCGTAATATCTACTAAATACGTTGTCATTTCGGAAGGTGGCCATATGATCATATAATTCCTTTGCAAACTTTGTATCACCTGTTTGTAGTACGTACAAAATCGTGAGTCCATAAGCGGCTGGCGATTCATAATTCACAGTTTGTTTTCCCGTTTCTAAATTGTAACGACCGTATAGCCTTCCATCCTCCTGGAATTTCTTCTTTATAAATTCCAAATAAGCATCTGATGAAAGGCCACCTAAACTACGATGATATGCAACGTATGATTGGTCAATAAGATTCACTTCTTTGTCGTACGTAAATGTACCATCCTCTTTATACTCTTTCGGGAATGCCCATCCATGCCTTGGGTAATCCGCTAAAAATTGAACGACTTCCTCATATTGCTGAGCAGAAACTTTTCCATACTTTTTCATATAGAAGAATGCATGCGGATTTATGTATGACGTTGTTGCAAAATCATTTTGTTTCCTTGCATCTGCATCATAATAATCAACATAATAATTACCTTTCTTATTATAACGAATTACAGCATCACTCAATTGATCTGCCAAGTTTTTATAGCGCTCTTCCTTGTACATTGCATAAGCGCGATATAACTGTTCTATAATACGAAGATCATCAATAAGTGCATTTGTAGCTGACTGCATTTCTCCCTTTTCAGAGATTTTCCATAAAACAATTTGGTTCTTATGTACAAAGTTATTTTGAATAACCTTAACTTGTTCATCGAATAACGCTTGATCGTCTTTATCGAGTGTATATTGCAGCCATAGTCCTGCTGATTCCGATAAAGCTTCACGACCTTTCGCTTCACCGGTACCTGCTTTTGTATCTTCTAAACGATATGTAGCAAGCGTCCCATTTTCATTCACCATATGTCTTAAAATAAAATGTTCCGTACGGTTTCCTTGCAAAGCTGACCAAAATACAATTCCACCTAAAGCGATTAAAAGAATAACGCCAATCACTATATATATACGTTTCCGCAAACTTTTCACCTCCCTAGTAAGGCTATCCTTAATTTTACCAGAACATACGTAAATGTAAAAAAGACAATCTATTAGATTGTCTCCCGTTCCTCTATGACTCACAAGCCTCTTTAGAAGGTCTATATAGCGATTCCACGAGTCGATCATACTCCCGACGCGTAATCTCTTTATTATACAGCTTCAATAATAAATCTCTATGCTCTTTTGAAAATGCCATCTTTTTAATGACTTCAGGATACATAAAACATCCTCTCCATTTCACATAAACTTCTTCACTCCGAAAACAGAACTTATGTTCGCATAAAAGATTATAAAATATTCCTTACTAAAAAACAAACAAAATATTAACTTCTTTCTATTTAGAATATTCAAACATAATATTATCATATCCACTTTTTAAATACATATATATTTTTGGAAGTTTTTTTGAATAAATCTTCCAATTCAATCAGAAAATAATGGCAAAAAAGAAGAGGAGTTTACATATGGATACGGTAACATTAGCAAGAGCATTTTTCGGTTCTTCACTAGCATTCCACATTATCTTCGCAACACTTGGCGTGGGACTTTCATTAATGATTTTTATAAGTGAAATACTCTATCACTGGAAGAAAGATTCCGACTACGCCATTATGGCGAAAAGATGGACAAAGGCTTTTGCCATCCTTCTCGGTGTAGCAATTCCAACTGGAACAATCGTTGGTGTGCAAATCTCACTGCTTTGGCCTGGTTTTGCCAAAATTGTTGGGCAGGTTATTTCTGTTCCCTTTCAAATTGAGATTTTCGCCTTCTTTTTAGAGGCTTTGTTCATGTCCATTTATGTATATGCAGCTGACAAACTACCTCCATTCATGAGATTAATCTCGCTATTCTTCGTCATGATTGGTGCCACGGCATCCGCCGTGCTTATTACATCGGCAAATACATGGATGAATACACCCGCGGGCTTTTCAATGGGACCAGATGGATCAGTTTTTAACGTTGATCCGTGGAAAGCTTTCTTTAATCCAAGTTTTGGCACGAGCGCATTCCACGTTGTGATTACAGCCTACGCAACTGGAGCTGCCGTCATTGCCTCTATCGCCGGATTTAAATTATTAAAGAAGAATGTAAGTGAACGTGAAGTGGCATATCATAAAAAAGGACTACTGTTAGGACTCGTCGTGACATTTATTACAGGCGCTACGATGTGGCTTTCGGGACACGAATCGGCAATTGCTTTACATAAGCATTCCCCTGAAAAACTGGCATCTGCTGAAGCTTTATTTGAAACGACATCACATGCACCGTTATCAATTGGCGGCGTTGTAGATCCTAACACACTTGAACTAAACTATGCACTAGAAATTCCGAACATGCTTAGCCTACTAGTAGGACTAGACCCTAACACTGTCGTAAAAGGACTAAAGGAATTTCCACAAGAAACATGGCCACCATTTTACACGCATACACTGTTCAATTTAATGGTTGGCACTGCTGCCTTTACCTTTGCAGTTGCAGCAATTGCCCTCTTATATTGGTACTTTGTTTACCGAAAAAAAGAAACAGAGCTACCGAAGTGGCTTCTTTGGGGAGCTGCCGCATGTGGACCAGTTATGATGCTCGGCATTGAATTTGGGTGGATTTTCAGCTGTAGCGGTCGTCAGCCATGGACCATTTATGGTATGCAACGTACAGTCGACGCTTCTACACGCGCTGATTTTGTCGGTCCTTTATTTATTCTATTCATCATTTTATATATTGGACTCGGTATTTTAACAGTTTTTGTACTACGGACATTCTTTAAGAAACATCCGCTTACAAATGATTTACATCACGAAGGAGGCGATTCTCGTGCATGAGGAAAGTATTGCAATCATCATTTTATGGGCTCTTATTTTCGTATACAGTATATTAGGGTCCATCGATTTTGGAGCAGGTTTTTGGGGCATGGTATACGCAAAACATCCAACGCTAGCTGCCAAGCTTGCCAACCGATACTTATCACCGACTTGGGAAGTAACAAATACATTTCTCGTCTTTGTCGTTGTCGCTTTTCTTGGCTTCTTTCCGAAAGCCGCTTTTACCCTAGCAACGGTAATGTTCGTACCCGTTATGTTAATTCTAGTACTCGTGGCAATTCGCAGTACATTTATGGTATTTGCTTATTCCCTGCCGAAGTACCAACACCTTCTTCGTATTATTTCAGGTATTACAGGACTCTTAATTCCAGCCCTATTAATTACCGTTTTACCTGTTACAGAAGGTGCCTATATTACAATGTCTGAAGGAAAAGAAGTACTCCTATATGGAAAACTTCTTTCTAGTCCTGTTATTTATTGTTATATGCTCTTCGGACTAACTTCGGAACTATTTCTTTCCTCTCTCTTTCTTGCTGATTTTGCGAGAGAACAAGGTTCAGAAGATGCATATAGAATTTATAGAAGAAACGCGATTATCCTTGGTCCTGCAACGCTCGTTACGGCGATTATTGCCCTCGTTGTAATGGATCCGGAAACACACTGGCTTATGCAAGGGCTAATAAAGCAATTCACATGGTTTACAGTTTCTATCGTTTTATTCATTATCGGATACTCTTCTCTTTGGTGGACAAACAAGAAGTATGACACACTAGGATACCCTCGCATTGCCGTTTTAGCAGTCGTCGCTCAATATGCATTTGCAAGTTATGCTTACGGCGTTGCGCATTTACCGTATATTATTTATCCTGATGTAACTGTATTTACAAGCTTTACAACGGTCGAAACATTCTATGCATTGCTTATTCTATATGCAATTGGGATTGCAATTTTATTACCAGGATTTATTTTCTTCTGGAATTTATTCTTGAAGGATCGAACTTTTTTGAAGGAAAAATAATATTGTAGGGCCTGTTCCAAAAGGTATTTTGGGATGGGCTCCTTTTATCATATTTTGTCAATAAATCGATATAATTTAAAAATCGCTAATATATTTTGAGTTGCGCCGATATATTTCAATAATCGCCGATATATCTCCATAATCACCTATATAAATTTTATTTACTATCTTACTGCCCCATTAATTTCTAGACTCCTCTCACAATAGTTATTTCACTAAGAGAGATACTTGTCCCATAACTTGAAAAACACATATTCATTGCACTCCGTTATACGTCTAGTTCTTCTTATTTTTTGCTGAATATACTACCAATACAAACCTTAAGACAAGCTACATTACTTTAAGGAAAAGTAGAAAGGTAGGTAAAATATGAGCATTGAAATATGGATTACTATTATTGTATTCTTCTTAACAATGATTGTTATCTTTTGGCGACCTCGTGGTTTAAATGAGGCGTGGCCGGCAGCAATTGGCGCTGGCATTATCCTGATTACTGGACTTGTATCAAAACCAGACGTCATGGACATTATTAGTAAAATTGGCGGTGCCTCCATAACGATATTAGCGACCATCGTTATGGCAGTTATATTAGAAAGCTTCGGCTTCTTCCACTGGTCTGCGGCGAAACTTGCAAACTTAGCAAAAGGTTCCGGTCGCCGTTTATACTGGTATATTCAATTATTATGTTTTCTTATGACTCTTTTATTTAATAACGACGGTAGTATTTTAATTACAACGCCAATTTTAATTCTTCTCCTAAAAAATCTTCAATTAAAACCGCATCAACAAATCCCTTATTTATTAAGCGGTGCTTTAATCGCTACTGCATCTAGTGCACCAATTGGTGTAAGTAATATCGTAAACTTAATCGCATTAAATATCGTGAATATGACTCTTTATATGCATACTGCTATGATGTTTGTACCTGCAACATTAGGACTATTGTTTATGTCATGGCTTATGTATACGGTTTTGAAGAAAAAACTTCCGAAAAAATTGCCTGTTTCTTCATATGATATTGAAGAAATATTCTTCACGAAAAACTTTCATCCGTTAAAAGGAAAAAATTCAGTTGATACGAAACAAAAACGGACAAGGTTCATGCTAAAAGTATTAGGCTTCGTCTTCCTTATGCGCTGTCTTCTATTCGTTGCATCCTTCTTATCCATCCCAATCGAGATTGTTGCCGTACTCGGTTCACTCGTTCTTCTCATTTGGAGATGGTACTACTTACGAACGAACCCTGTCGACATTTTGAAAAAGACACCTTGGCACATTTTGATTTTTGCTTTCTCTATGTATGTCATTATTTACGGGCTCCACAACGCAGGATTAACAGCAGCGCTTGTCCAATGGCTTGAACCAGTTGTAAGTCAACATCTGCTTTATGCTAGCTTTGCAATGGGTGGACTCGTTTCTCTCCTCTCCAATGTCTTCAATAATCACCCTGCACTTATGATTGGTACCATTACGTTAACAGAAATGGGATTAGATCCAGTCACATTAAAAACTATCTATCTCGCAAATATCATCGGTAGTGACATCGGTTCACTATTATTACCAATCGGTACGCTAGCTTCTCTCATTTGGATGTATATCCTGAAACAAAACAAAATTAAAGTAAAATGGAAAGACTATTTAAGTGTATCCCTTATCGTTATTCCACTCACAACAGTCGTTACATTATTCCTCTTATTCTACTGGGTACATCTCTTCTTCGCCTTATAAAGTGAAACTTTAATCAGTGGGGTTTTGTTCATCCCCCACTGATTATTAGCCCTAACCAATCGGGCTTTTACGGGCAGTTGCCCCCCCCCACCTAACTTCTTTGCTTCCGCTGAATTTTGAGGTGGGGGTCTTACTGCCCGACAAATAGCGGGATAAACAACAGAAGCCCGCTTTGCTACCGTCTTAGCAAAGCGGGCTTCTTCTATATTTAAATTAGGTACTACAGTGTGATCAATCAAGTAAAGAGGTGTAACGTGTTATTGATATAAGTGACTACCTGTTTCTTTAAATTCTTTCGCTTTTTCTTTCATTCCTTTTTCAATTGCTTCTGTCGTTTCTAAATCATTTTCTTTTGCATATTCCCGAATATCATGTGAAATTCTCATACTACAAAACTTCGGTCCACACATGGAACAGAAATGAGCCGTTTTCGCACCTTCTGCTGGCAACGTTTCATCGTGATACTCCATCGCGCGTTCAGGATCTAAAGATAAATTAAATTGATCGCGCCAACGGAATTCAAAACGAGCTTTTGAAAGTGCATCATCACGCTGATGAGCCGTTTTATGCCCTTTCGCCAGATCAGCTGCATGCGCAGCGATTTTGTACGTAATAACACCTTCGCGTACATCATCTTTATTCGGTAAACCTAAATGTTCTTTCGGCGTTACATAACAAAGCATCGCTGTTCCAAACCAGCCAATCATCGCAGCTCCAATTGCGGATGTAATATGGTCATAACCTGGTGCAATATCTGTCGTTAAAGGCCCAAGTGTATAGAATGGTGCGCCCTGGCAAATATCAAGCTCTTTCTCCATATTTTCTTTAATTAAATGCATCGGTACATGCCCAGGCCCTTCAATCATAACTTGCACATCATGTTTCCAAGCAATCTTCGTTAATTCACCAAGTGTTTCAAGCTCAGAGAACTGCGCTTCGTCATTTGCATCTGCAATCGAACCTGGACGTAATCCATCTCCAAGAGAGAACGAAACATCGTACTGCTTCATAATTTCACAAATCTCTTCAAAATGAGTGTATAGGAAATTTTCTTTATGATGGAATAAACACCACTGTGCCATAATTGAACCACCGCGTGAAACGATACCTGTCGTACGTTTCGCCGTAATTGGAATATAACGAAGTAATACACCAGCGTGAATCGTAAAGTAATCTACGCCTTGCTCCGCTTGCTCAATTAACGTATCACGATACACTTCCCACGTTAAATCTTCTGCAATTCCGTTTACTTTTTCCAATGCTTGATAGATTGGTACAGTTCCAACTGGTACAGGTGCGTTACGAATAATCCACTCGCGCGTCGTATGAATGTTTTTACCTGTAGATAAATCCATAATCGTATCTGCACCCCAGCGAGTAGCCCACGTCATCTTCTCTACTTCTTCTGCAATAGAAGAAGATACAGCAGAGTTTCCGATATTCGCATTAACCTTTACATGGAAATTACGTCCAATAATCATCGGTTCTGCTTCAGGATGGTTAATATTCGCTGGTAAAATAGCGCGCCCTTCCGCGATTTCCTTACGAACAAACTCTGGCTCTACTCCTTCACGAATCGCAACATATTCCATCTCAGACGTAACGATGCCATTACGTGCATAATGCATTTGCGTAACATTTGCACCTTGCTTCGCTCTAAGTGGTTTACGATCCATTTGCGGGAAAACAGGTGTATGTTTCGAAGCCACTTTCACACCGTCATCCTCTGGTTTCACTTCGCGCCCTTCGTATGCTTCTACATCTCCGCGCTCTAGAATCCAAGAGTGGCGCGGCGCCTGCAACCCCTTTTCCAGCTCCACTTTATACGCAGGATCTGTATAAGGTCCGCTCGTATCATATACACGAATTGGCGGATTCGGAACGCCGTTTGTATCGCTTTGTTCAATCTCACGCATCGGCACTTTCATACCTTCTCGTGGTCCATCCACATACACTTTCTTGCTTCCTGGTAAACTCGATTTCAATTCAATTTGCTCAGCTGAAACAGACTGTTTCATAACCTTTGTTGCCCCCCTGTACGTGACAAGGACGAGATATGGCCAGCGTATGCCAAAATAAAAAGAGCCAGGTCCATAAAAAAATAAGGACCTGGCTCATAAAGACATCATTATGTAAAGCCGTTAACTTCCCTACGCTGGTACGAGCCAGATCAGGTCCAAAGGGTTAAGAAGTTCACGCGCTTCTCTCTCAGCCTACGCATACGTTAGGCACCCCTAGTTTATCACTGATTTAATTTTCAATACTTTCTCATCATACACGATAATCTGAAAAATGCAAAGTTTATTTCTTTTGCTCTTTATGGAATCATCCACGTTAAATAATATGCCTGTACATAAGTCATAATCCCCACAATTATTACGAAGAATAAACTATGCTTTACTGTAAAGCGGAATAAATCTGATTCTTTTCCAGCAAGTCCAACTGCTGCACAAGCAATTGCAATCGATTGTGGCGAAATCATTTTTCCTGTTACACCGCCCGTTGTATTTGCTGCAACGAGAAGTACTTCAGATACACCAACTTGTTGTGCTGTAATTGCTTGTAAATTTGAGAATAATGCATTTGCTGACGTATCGGAACCTGTTAAGAATACGCCGATCCATCCTAAGAATGGTGAGAAGAACGGGAATAGTCCGCCAGTTCCTGCTAACGCTAATGCTAGTGTAGAAGATAGTCCAGAATAGTTTGCGATAAATGCAAATCCTAATACAAATCCAATAGATAGAATTGGCATTTTCAATTCACTTAAAGTTTCTTTAAATGTTACTACTGCATCTTTTACACTCATTTTCAAAATAAACATGGAAATGATACAAGCAATTAAAATTGCTGTTCCCGTTGCTGATAATACATCAAACTTCAAAATTGCCTCGTAAGGCGTCGCTTTATTTACAATAGGCTCTGCTTTCATTACTAAATTGTGCAAGCCTGGAATTTCAAACTTAAATACAAGACTTTCTAACGCGCCTCCTGGAGCAAATAATGCTTTAAAGAAACTTTGACTCCAAATGACTACCATAACCGTTAATACGATAAATGGAGACCATGCCTTTACTACTTTTCCCAACGTTAATTTCGGCATCGATGCCGCTGTTGTTGCAGCTACTTCTCTATTTGCTTGCCCAGATTGATAAATTTCTTTCGGCTGCCATACTTTTAAGAACAGCGCTAAACTAACTAAACTTACAAGTGCTGACGTAATATCCGGAAGTTCTGGCCCTAAGAATGTCGCTGTAATGAACTGCGTAATGGCAAACGAACTACCCGCTACAAGTAAAGCAGGCCATGTTTGTCTTACTCCTTTCAACCCGTCCATTAAAAATACGATAAAGAACGGAACAAATAATGATAAGAACGGTAATTGATGTCCAGCCATTTGTCCAATTTTATGTGGATCAATACCTGTTACTTGTCCAGCAACTGTAATCGGAATACCCATCGCTCCGAACGCTACTGGTGCTGTGTTTGCAATTAAACAAAGACCTGCTGCATATAAAGGATTTAGCCCAAGACCTGCAAGAAGTGCTGCCGTAATCGCTACTGGTGCACCGAATCCTGCTGCTCCTTCTAAAAATGCTCCGAATGAAAAACCGATTAAAATAACGAGTAAACGATGGTCATTCGTAATGGATAATACAGATGCACGAATGACATCGAATTGACCTGTCTTCACAGATATTTTATATAAAAATACCGACATAATGATAATCCAAGCAATTGGCCATAATCCGTATAAGAAACCATATCCGGTCGCTGCCATCGCCATCGTGAACGGCATCTTATAAGCGAATAACGCCACTAAAATTGTAAGTACAACTGTAATAAATCCTGCCACATACCCCTTCATGCGGAAAACTGCTAAAGCTAAGAAAAAAAAGATAATCGGAATAAGTGCGACCGCTGCCGAAATCCAAATGTTTCCGAACGGATCATAAACTTGTGTCCATGTGTTCACTGTTCTCTCCCCCTAAAAAATCCCCTTTTAAATAGAATAACCTCATCAATAGACTATCAGGTCATCATACCTTTCAGCCTAAAAATAAAAAAACGTTTAAGAAAACGTTTTCAACAACTTTCATTTATACTGTACCATAACAATTTCTATTTAAAAAGATTTTTTTGAAAATTTTATTATTTAACGAAAAAATCTTACAAAATCGTCATGTTCTTGTAATGTTCATCGATAGAAAGCTTACCAAAACTATTGCATAATAATAGTATAACAACGGACATTATTTATGAGGTGATATATATGAACGGAAACAAAATATTAGCAGCTTTATCATACTTTAGTGTATTATTTGCCCCTATCTTATTCCCTATTATTGTGTGGATTGTAGGCGATGTGGAAACGAAACCACATGCAAAACGTGCTCTATGGACACACATTATCCCAACGATTGCTTCATTTATTGGGGCCATTGTTTTAGGAATTATGGGTATCGGATCTGAACAGCCGGATGTAACATTCGGAATTGGATCAATCATCGTTTTATGCATCTGTGGAATCATTAGTTTATACTACTTTATTTGGAACATTGTAAAAGGGATTAAAGTATTAAAAGCTTAATTTTAAACAAACGTTTGATAAAAAAAAGACACTTGCAATTGCAAGTGTCTTTTATCTTCTGCGTTTCTTCTTTTTTCTCATCATTTTCTTACGACGCGTATTCACTTTATCCGCTATAATGTGAAGCGTGCTTGCCACAACAATTCCCATTACGAACGTTACAATTTCAACCTCATGTTCCTTCGCCATTTCTATTAAATTCCCGTCAAGCGCGATTACATTTAATAGGAATAAAAACGGAGAAAACACAATTAACATGTATGCAATACGAATCACATCACCAAGTATAATTGTGTGTGTAAAGAAGGAGCGATGCGGCATCACCTTCTTATACGGATACCAAAATATACGCAGGAATCCCCATTTATTATACGCATTACTATACGTATCTAAATCCGGTGTTAAAAATGTAGTACCTACTAAAAAGCCAATTGCAAAAGTTAATAAAAAATCAAAATTTGTTAGTCCATACGAAAAGAGCATAAACAAAACAACCGGAAGGGATATTAAGTTTATTTTCGTATGCGTTCTTCCTGATGGCATAATGCACTTCCTCGCTTACGTTCGCCCTGTCACCATGTGACAGTTCTTACCTATTGATCTAATTTCTGATCGATAAAGGATGTGTCTATATCCGAACCAAACCATTCTGCCAACTTCACTCGCGCCTTATCTTTTACAGCATCATCGACGTATAGCGACGCTTGTAATAATGCAGCCATTAACGCCCCTAAATCATCCGTATAACCAATTCCAGCAACGAAATCTGGAATCGCATCAATCGGTGCAATAAAATAAGCAAGTGCTCCAATTACAATAATTTTCACTCGTTTTGGAACATCTGGTTTCTGCAAAACGTAAAACAACAGTAAACTTGCATAAATAACTGACTGCCCTGCCTGCTTTGCGACATGTTTTACTTTCTTCCAAAATGCTTCAACTGAAAATTTTTGCTCCATGTAAAGGCCTCCCTATTTTTTAAAAGAAATAAGCTACAATATGTTTTCAGTAAAAGTTCATCAAAATTACACATAATCTATCAATGAACTTTCATTGTAACAAACAAACTCAAAAAGAACAAGTGTTCGTTAATTTTTACATATTTCCCTTCATATAATAGGTTTCTAGATAACCACTTACCCATTGTCATTTCTTATTTCTCAACAAGAGATTTTTCACTTTCACTTAACATTCTGCTCTACCTTTGTTATATTTTCTAGTTGACGGACATATAAACGAATGTTAAAGTTTTCTCTGGTAGTGACAAATCTCATACAAAAAATGTAAAATGTTATAGTGTTTCTCAGAAATGAATTTTGTTGTATAATACAGAAATGACGTTATGCTTATGAGTAACACAAGAAACTAAAAGGGTATGCATAGTTATAGTCGTATATGGGTGAATATAGAACCTCTAATTATGGCCAAGAAAACTATGTATTTTTTATTTTAGCATTTTTCGCTCCAAAATCGACCAAGCCTGATAGAGAAAGGGTGGAAATGAATGAAAGAAACCTTGAAATCACAATTTCAAAATGTGCGTTTCACTGCATTCGTAGCTTTAGCCTTATGGTTGAAGACATATCTTATTACACGCACAAGCTTTGATTTAAAACTTGAATCTTTCATGCAAGAATTCATTTTATTCCTGAGCCCATTAGCAGCATCATTACTGCTTGTTGGTCTTGCATTATTTGCAAAAGGGAAAAAACGTAACTATATAGCACTTGGAATTAATTTTGTCTTAACAATCGTTCTTGTTGGTAACGTAATGTTCTACGGATTCTACAATGACTTTGTTACTTTACCAGTACTAGGACAAACATCTAACTTCGGAAGTTTAGGTTCTAGTGTAAAAGAATTGTTTAACTACAAGATTATCCTCGCATTTGCTGATATTATCGTATTCTTCATTTTATTGAAGAAGATGAAGAATTTTGCACCGACAGAACGTGTAGCACGCCCAATGCGTTCCCTATACTTCGTGTCAACAATTGCTATTTTCTTCGCAAACTTAGGATTGGCAGAGGCTGAGCGTCCAGAACTATTAACACGTTCATTCGACCGCGTTATGCTTGTTAAAAACTTAGGTTTATATGTACACCAAGTATATGATCTTGGCTTACAAGCAAAATCAAGTTCACAAAAAGCATTTGCTGACGGTAGTAAGTTACAGGAAACAGAGAACTACGTAAAAACAACGCAAAGCAAACCAGATCCAAATATGTTTGGTACTGCAAAAGGGAAGAACGTAATCGTTGTCTCTCTTGAGTCATTACAAACATTCTTAATTGGTGCAACAGTTAACGGACAAGAAGTTACACCATTCTTAAACCAATTTACGAAAGAAAGTTATTACTTTGATAACTTCTTCCATCAAACTGGGCAAGGAAAAACATCTGATGCTGAATTCTTAGTAGATACTTCCATGTATCCACTAGACCGTGGTGCTGTATTCTTCACACACGGTAACAACGAATATACAGCAACTCCAGAAATTTTACGTCAGCAAGGATACTACACTGCAGTATTCCACGCAAACAACGCAACATTCTGGAACCGTAACATTATGTATCCGGCACTTGGTTATGATCGTTACTACAACGAGCTTGACTATAAGATTACGCCAGAAACGAAATTAAACTGGGGATTAAAAGATATCGAGTACTTTGATCAATCTATCGATATGTTAAAACAAGTGAAGCAACCGTTCTATACTCGCTTCCTTACTTTAACAAACCATTACCCATTCACTTATGATGACAATACAAAATTAATTGACGAATACAATTCTGGTGATGGCGTATTTGACCGTTACATGGTAACAGCTCGCTACTTAGACGAAGCAATGAAACACTTTATTGAACGTCTAAAAGCAGAAGGTATTTATGACAACTCAGTTATCGTATTCTACGGTGACCACTACGGTATTTCTGAAAACCATAACCGTGCAATGGCACAGTTCTTAGGAAAAGAAGAAATTACTGCATTTGACCATATGAACTTACAAAAAACACCGATGTTTATTCACGTTCCAGGTCAAAAAGAAGGTAAAACAATTTCAAAACCAACTGGTGAAATTGACATTAAACCAACTATTCTAAACTTACTTGGTGTAGACTCTACGAATGACGTTCGATTCGGTCATGACGTATTCTCACCTGACAATAAAGGGTTCGTTGTTCTTCGTGATGGTAGCTTCGTTACAGATAAGTACATGTACACGAACAGTACATTCTACGACCGTGCTACTGGCGAAGTTGTACAACTACCAAAAGAAGAATCTCAACCACTTATTGATCGTGCCCAAAATGAATTGAGCATGTCTGACAAAATCATTGAGGGTGACTTACTTCGCTTCTCTGAAAGCAACAAGATCAAAACTGGTGAAGTAAAGACAGCTATTAAAGAAGAAAAGAAGAGCGCTGAGTAATCTCAGCCTCTTTTTTTATATTCCTCCATACAATTACTTATATTCATTAACTTTAACATTACATAACCTTTACCAAATATTCATATAAAATTAATGAAGTATCTCTATAATAAAATATGTAAACGAGGTTCTATATATTTCTTATCTCTCATCTGTAATAAGATCCCTTAAAGAAATATGTGAATCGTTTATTTCTACTTTCTTATAATTGTCTTTCAATATGTTTTGTTTCCATACACAAAACATTCCATAAGACGATGTCCCTATGAAAGATAGCTACCCTCCTTGTGCAGCATTCCATAAGAATGTTGCTTTTTTTTATTTAAAAGCAGGATTCTTATTTCTTATTTTCGAATTTGTATATACGAAATGCTGTAAATCACTACCACTTCTCTACCATTTACAAATACATATACGTCATATGTAAAGAATTACTCACATAAAAATTACTGTAGTGATTTTTATTCCAAATGAATGAAAACTTCACTTTACTTATGCACTTACGAAAGGATGGGACGAAAATTGGCATATGAAAGATTTGTACTTTGGAATGATGCAGTTATTGATACAACGAAACAAAAAACGTACATAGACCTTGAGGAAAGAGGCTTGCAGTTTGGGGATGGTGTCTACGAGGTTATTCGTCTATATAAAGGGAACTTTCACTTATTAGATCCGCATATCACAAGATTATATCGCTCCATGGAAGAAATAGAATTAACACTCCCTTTCTCAAAAGCGGAACTGATTACCCTACTTTATAAACTAATCGAAAATAATAATTTCCACGAAGATGGAACGATTTATTTGCAAGTATCTCGTGGTGTACAAGCTCGTACCCATACGTTCTCATATGACGTCCCTCCAACAATCTATGCCTATATTACAAAGAAAGAAAGACCAGCGTTATGGATTGAATATGGTGTACGTGCCATATCAGAACCGGATACGCGCTGGCTACGCTGTGATATTAAATCATTAAACTTATTACCGAATATATTAGCTACTACGAAAGCGGAACGAAAAGGTTGTAAAGAGGCCCTTTTCGTACGAAATGGTACTGTAACTGAGGGCAGCCACTCTAACTTCTTTCTCATTAAAAACGGAACTCTTTACACACATCCAGCTAATCACCTTATTTTAAATGGCATTATTCGTCAATATGTTCTTTCTTTAGCGAAAACCCTTCGTATTCCAGTACAAGAGGAGCTTTTCAGCGTTCGTGATGTTTATCAAGCGGATGAATGCTTTTTTACAGGAACGACGATTGAAATTTTGCCGATGACTCATCTTGATGGAACCGCAATCCGAGATGGTCAAGTTGGCCCTATCACGAAAATGCTGCAACGATCATTTTCTCAGAGTTTGTTACAATCCAATATGTCATCTTCTTAAACACGAATAATTTCTATCCTTTCTACATTCAATATATGTATTTAAATGGAAATCAAGGTATAGATTTATGCCTTGATTTTTTCTTGTAATCTTTTTGTCATATTCAGATTCCCGCATAAGTCTTGACAGTAATCGACATGCTCTTTAGAATTTTTAACAGTTGGTAAATATTTCTTCACTACATTACAGACAGAAAGGAATCGACAAATTATGAAAAAATACCTTGCCGGTCTTGCGGCAGTGTCTGTAGCAGGAGGAGCAGCACCTACACTTGATAGTGTTCAAGCTGCCCCTGAACAAAATACACAAAAAGCTGCTACAACTGTCCAAGCTTCTGCATCAAACAGCTCATCTTATACGGTAAACGCTAGCGTATTACATGTTCGTGCAGGATCAAGTACTTCTCACGACATCATCTCGCGCGTTTATAACGGTCAATCACTAAACGTGATTGGCGAAGAAAATGGTTGGTACAAAATTAACATGAATGGCCAAACAGGCTTTGTTAGTGGCGAATTTGTATCAAAAAATGGTGCGAGCAATTCAAATGTAAGTACAACAGGTGGAAAAAATAAAGTTACTGCTGATGTATTACGTGTACGTACCGCTCCTAACACTTCTAGTTCTGTTTCAGGACGTGTATATGAAGGACAAACATTAAACGTAATTGGTCAAGAAAATGGTTGGGTAAAAATCAATCATAATGGACAAGTTGGCTATGTAAGTGGCGAATTCGTATCTGGTGTTTCTTCTAATGCAGGTTCTTCAAACAACAATACGAATAATAACAACCAAGAATCTGTAAAACCAACAAGCGGAAACTATACAGTAAATGTATCTTCCCTTCGTGTTCGTACAGGTCCTAGCACTTCTCACACAACTGTAGGTTCTGTTACAAAAGGACAAGTCGTACAAGTTGTTGGTGAAGTTCAAGATTGGTTCAAAATCAATTATGCAGGCCAAACAGCTTACGTAAGTAAAGACTACGTAACAAAAGGCGGTTCTAGTGATAACGTTACACAAGGAAACAACCAAGATAACAAACAAGAACAAAATAATAATGTAACTGTTCAAACTGGCGGTACTTACGTTGTTAACGCAACATCTCTACGCGTACGTACAGGCCCTGCTACTTACCATAGCGTAATTGGTGGCGTATTAAATGGTACGACATTAAACGTAATTGGCTCTGAAGGTAGCTGGTTTAAAGTTAACTATCAAGGAAAAACAGGCTACGTTAGTAGCGAATTCATGAAATTCGTTAAAGGTGGCACTACTACTCCTGAGCAACCAAAACAACCTGAACAACCTAATCAAGGTGCAATTGGTGACTACTACATTAATGCTTCTGCCTTAAATGTACGTAGTGGTGAAGGTACAAATTATAGAATCATAGGCGCACTTCCACAAGGACAGAAGGTTCAAGTAATCTCTGAAAACTCTGGATGGAGCAAAATTAACTACAACGGCCAAACTGGTTATATCGGCACACGTTACCTTTCTAAAACACCAGTTGGTGGCGCAGTAGATAATAAACCTAACAACAACCAAAATAACAATCAAAACAACAACAATAATAATAACAATACAAGCAATAATAGCGGTGACAGTTCTTCCGTACTTGCATATGCAAAATCAATGCAAGGTGTACCTTACGTTTGGGGCGGAACTTCTGCTACTGGTGTTGACTGCAGTGGTTACATCTACCACGTATTTAAGAAATTTGGTCATAACATTAGCCGTCAAAGTGTTGCAGGATATTGGGGTAGCCTACCACAAACTTCAAATCCACAACCAGGTGACTTAATTTATTTCCAAAACACTTATAAATCAGGTCCTTCTCATATGGGTATTTACCTTGGGGGTGGATCATTTATCCAAGCTGGAGATAAAGGTGTAGCAATCGCTTCATTAAGCAACTCTTATTGGAGTAAGCACTTCTTAGGTTATACGAAAGCACCTTAAGTTATATTTTTAGAGCCTTCTAGATTACTAGAAGGCTCTTTTTAATGTGTATAACCTATTTCCTTTAAAAAATAATGTATCTATTTTCCTATTTCATACACTATATTCTACAATAATGATCCATAACGTTATCATAATGTATATTTTTACATAAAAAACATAACCTATTTCATGTCTAATCATTTCATATGTGTTTTTTTGAAGAATTTTCTTTTTATTTAAACTTTTCGTTAGACGTTTGACCTCTGATGTCCATTATGATAAGTTACTTAAGATGTTATATTTGCAGAAGTATAGACAACTGTTTTATACATTTTTTTACTATGAGGAAGGAGCATACACTGCATGAATCTTTTATGGGGAATTGGCGGCGTGATTGGAGTATTAGCAATCGCTTTCTTACTATCTTCCAACCGCAAAGCTATTAATTGGCGCACAATTTTAATCGCGCTAGCATTACAAATGTCATTTTCATTTATCGTATTACGCTGGGATGCCGGAAAAGCAGGTTTAAAACACGCTGCAGATGGCGTTCAAGGATTAATTAATTTTTCTTACGAGGGAATTAAGTTCGTTGCTGGGGATTTAGTCAACGCAAAAGGACCTTGGGGATTTGTATTCGTTATTCAAGCACTACTTCCAATCGTATTTATTAGTTCATTAGTAGCAATCTTATATCATTTCGGTATTATGCAGAAATTTGTTAGTATCGTTGGTGGCGCATTAAGTAAACTTCTTGGAACTTCTAAAGCAGAAAGTTTAAACTCAGTAACAACTGTATTTTTAGGACAAACTGAAGCTCCAATCTTAATCAAACCTTACTTAGCACGTTTAACAAATAGTGAATTCTTCGCTATTATGGTAAGCGGTATGACAGCTGTTGCTGGATCAGTTCTTGTCGGCTATGCAGCAATGGGTATTCCGTTAGAACACTTATTAGCAGCAGCAATTATGGCAGCTCCATCAAGTCTATTAATTGCGAAACTAATTATGCCAGAAACAGAAAAAGTAGATAATAACGTTGAACTTTCTACAGAGCGTGAAGATGCAAACGTTATTGATGCAGCAGCACGTGGTGCATCAGAAGGTATGCAACTTGTTATTAACGTAGCAGCAATGTTAATGGCTTTCATCGCATTAATCGCTTTATTAAATGGCCTATTAGGATGGATTGGCTCTTGGTTCGATATTAAACTTAGCCTTGATTTAATCTTCGGTTACTTACTATCACCATTTGCAATTTTAATCGGGGTTTCTCCTGGTGAAGCCGTACAAGCAGCAAGCTTTATCGGTCAAAAACTTGCAATCAACGAATTCGTTGCATACGCAAACTTAGGACCACATATGGCAGAGTTCTCTGCAAAAACAAATCTAATTTTAACATTCGCAATCTGTGGATTCGCAAACTTCTCTTCTATCGCAATTCAATTAGGTGTAACAGGAACATTAGCTCCTACTCGCCGTAAACAAATTGCACAATTAGGGATTAAAGCAGTTATCGCTGGTACACTAGCTAACTTCTTAAACGCAGCAGTTGCAGGTATGATGTTCCTATAAAATAAAGCAAGTCCCCTCTTTCTAAAGAGGGGACTTTTTATTTTCTTAGTATATATTAAATACTTTATGCCGAAATATAAAAACATTATGATACAATAATTATCAAGTCTGTTTATTTTTTCTTACAAAAGAGGGATACTACTTATTGTTGCTCTCTCAAAAAGAATATAGTCATCCGGTCTATTTCTTAATAATTGCGCATACTACAAGTATCCTTGTATGAATTATCTTTAAGGAGGAAAGTTTTGTGAAAGATAACTTCTATAAAGTCCTCTCTATGTGGATTTTACAAATTTTATTTTATTTTACAACTGTACATGTAACGCAATATGAGCATGCTCTCATTTTTACAATTATATATGTAATTGTTAATGTACTATTTCTATTTTTGCCTGATAAAACTGCATTTGTTTTCTTCATATTAGGAACCATTATTTCGGTATTCTACCTATTCTACCAAGCATGGCTTTACTTATGGAGTACATCAGAACAATGGGAATACATTATTACTCACTTCCTAATGGCAGCAAATTTCTTCATTGTATATATCTCCACTCATCTATTAAAGAAGGTTATTCATGAAAATAAAGAATTAACCGAACGTGTGAGAACGTTAGAACAATACATCGGAGAATCGAAATTATTAACAAGACAAGAATTTGAGAGACGACAAGCATTATTAATCAATGCAATGAATCGTCGTAATGAAACAGGCGTTATGATTTATTTTGATTTCACTTCCTTTAGTAAATATACAAAGGAAAGTGTTATGGACCGTGTAGCTTCCTTATTAGTTGAAACGGTAAGAGCTGACTTTGACCTTGTTGCTGAGTATGATAACAACACATTAGTCATTTTATTACAAAATACAAATGAAGCGGGTGCCGATATTGTAATGAACCGTCTACAGCCTAAAATGGAAAAATGGCTTGCAGATGAGGCTATTCAAGACATCAAGATTAAACGAGAACAAATCGCTACAAAAGGACCGAAGTTATTATGATGACACTCGTTATACTTCTTTTATTCCTTCTATTTTGCGTACTCGTTTTTTGGATCAGCATCACATTTTCAATTAAGTATGTACTTATTTTTACAGCCTTTCTATTCTCTGGCTTACTCGTTTACTATTCTTTCTTAACACTCGCAGGTTTAGTTCACCGAAGTAGGAAACAAAAAGATCGTACGCTAGAACATTACCCAAGCGTCGATATTTTAATACCAGCTCACAATGAAGGCGTCGTGATTAAGGATACTTTAGAGGCGATGGCAAAGATTGAATATCCAGGCAAACTAACTGTTTATTTATTAAACGATAACTCGCAAGATGAGACACCTGAAATTGGTGACGATTTTGACAAAGCTTATGCTCATATTCGTCACATTCGTGTTCCACCTGGTGAACCAAAAGGAAAATCACGTGTATTAAACTATGGCCTTAGTATTTCAGATGGTGAATACTTCTGTGTTTATGATGCAGATAACCAGCCTGAACCACATGCACTGCGAATGCTTGTAGAACACGCTGAAACAACCGAGGATGCTGTTGGAGCTGTTGGGCATGTTCGTACTGTAAATGAAAAAAGAAACTGGCTAACACGAATGATTTCGTTAGAATTTCAAATCTTCCAGCTCCTTATGCAATCCGGACGCTGGTTACTATTCCAAACAGGTTCACTAACAGGAACAAACATGCTTCTTCGTCGCGCTGCATTAGAAGAGCTTGGCGGCTATGACCCTTATGCAATTGCTGAAGATGCTGAATTAACATTACGAATTACACAAAAAGGTTATCTCCTGCCAATCGTTCCAGAGTCAATTACATGGGAACAAGAACCTGAGCATTTAAAAATCCTTATTAAGCAGCGTACACGTTGGCTTCAAGGGAACTTGTACATTTTAGAAAAAATGTTTTCTTCATTAAGTTTCTTTAAAGGAAAACTGCTCGTCCATTCTTTACAACAAGTTTTAGTGTATGTTGTATTTTGGTTATTCTTAATCATTTCGAACGTTTGGTTTGTAATTGGGTTACTCGGGATATTCCAAATTCAATATAGCATTCCACTACTATTTATGTGGTATGTCGCATATGTTACATATGTTTCTCAATTATTTAGTGCCCAGAGTGTGGAACGAACCTTTACACCAACTAATATTTTTATTAGTGTTATCATGTACTTTACGTACGCACAGCTCTTTACGTACTTATTCATTCGTAGCTTAATTTTATACTTACGTGCAAAAAGCAAGAAACAAGTCATTGGCTGGGATAAAACTGTTCGATTCAAAAAAGAGAAATAATAAAAATAAGCACAGAGCGCCGTATGCTCTGTGCTTATTTATTGCCGTATAAATTATATATCAGACAATACCCCTTAGCTGAAAGTAATTTCACGTCCATCCCCCAACGAACGATCGACCTTCATTTATATACGAAAAAGTGATTGCTATTTTTGTAGAACCAATTGCTTCTCTTGCTGCTCTTTGCGCGTTTCAGTCTTAGGTTCCGTGCTTTCTTGGACACTACGATGTGCCACACGTTTCAAACAAATATGCTTCCACTTTCTTTCGTAACGTTTCATTATTCTAGATGTCCCCCTTGAATGCGCTTTAAAACTATTTGAAATCGCTTACAGGAAATAATATAGCACATATATATAAACGTGACAACACATTTCCGACAATTTTTTGTCAAAAATACGAATAGAATTTGCAAAACATCGAACATTGTCGAAATATATCGATTTTCATTCATATAAAAGGCATACTACTAATATAGTAAAGTATTTTATTTCCCTTACTTGCAGTTCAAGTTCCTTCTATATAAAAAAAGAGCTGATACATAATCAACTCTTTTTCCTTCTATTATTTATGACGCTTCATACGCCCTTCTTTTTGTAACTCTTTAAATAATGCTGCCATCATAAAGAAAATAACGAAGACGAATGGGAATGCTGCAATGATAGCTGCCGTTTGTAAGGCTTCTAATCCACCTACATATAATAAGATAGAAGCTAGAGCAGCTAAAACGATACCCCAGATCATTTTAATGCGATTTGGTGGATTTAAACTACCATGTGTCGTTAACATCCCTAAAACGAATGTCGCTGAATCTGCAGATGTAATAAAGAATGTAGAAATAAGAAGAATAGCTAGAACAGATAACGCTGATCCAAAGCTTCCCATCTGATCAAACATGGCGAATAATCCTACTTCTGTTCCCATCTCTTTAATTTTTTCAAAGATATGTGCATCACCGAACAGTTCCATATGAATACCAGTCCCGCCGAAGACTGAGAACCAAAGAGCACCAATTATTGTCGGTACGAGTAACACACCGATAACAAATTCACGAATGGTACGCCCTCGTGAAACACGAGCAATAAATGTACCTACGAATGGTGACCATGCAATCCACCATGCCCAATAGAAAATTGTCCATGATTGAATCCATTGATTTCCGCCTTCATCTAATGGACTTAATCGGAAACTCATACTTGGCAATTCCTGAATATAAGAACCGATTGTCGAAGTGAAGTAATTCATAATAAAGTTTGTTGGACCTGCAAACAATACAATAATCATAAGTGCAAACGCAAAAATAATGTTTGTATTACTTAAATATTTAATTCCTTTATCAAGACCTGTTTGAGCAGATAACATAAATAACACTGTTACGATTGCAATAATGACTAACTGCGTCGTTAATGAGTTCGGGATAGATGTTAAATAACTAACACCACCGGCAATTTGTTTTGCGCCAAGACCTAATGATGTTGCCACACCAAACACAGTCGCGAAAACAGCTAACACATCAAATAAATGAGCAATACGTCCATGGTCCCCGCCTTTAAATAACGGCCCTACTGTCGCACTAATTGTACTTGCTTTTCCTTTTCTAAAAGTAAAGTAAGCAATACAAAGCGCTACAAATGCATATAGTCCCCACGGATGTAATCCCCAATGGAAAAATGAAAAACGCAGTGCAAGACGCGCACTTTCCTCAGTTGCACCTTCTCCAAACGGAGGCGCGTATAAATGGTTTAATGGTTCGGCAACGCCCCAGAACACTAAGCCGATACCCATACCAGCACTAAATAACATAGCAAACCATGTCATATAACTATAATCAGGCTCGTCATCATCTTTCCCTAAACGAATAGAACCGTATTTCGAAACAATTAAAAAGATAGACACACCTAAAATAATAGAAACAGAAATAATATAAAACCATCCAAACTTACTAACTAATGCAGTTTGAATTGCGGTTGTTACATTTCCTAGGCTACCTTTTCCGATAATAGATTCGGGAATAATCCCCCAAAGTGTAAATGCAATACATAATGTTAATGAAACGATGAATGTTTTTGTCAGTTTCCTCATCAAATCCCCCTTCGTAGGTTTTACTTTTATAAATAACATTAATTCCGATATGTAAAATCGGATAGAAAACTATAATTTTGCGGTGATTTTTTTACTTTCACCTTCACCAACTAGAATTCTGATGGACAGCCTTACCTTCCGTATAATCTTTTCACTCTGCAAGAGCTATAAGATCGAAATACTGCTGTCAAATTGTGCGAGAAAAATGCGGATGGGAATGTATTTTCCCAAAAAAGGATGTGTTACAGATGTAAAAAAGGGCATTTTTCTTCCTTGCAACCCTTTCTCTTTGTAACAATTATGCGGTTTTTTTGCTAGTATATAGCACGTGTTTATAGTTTCACAAACGAAATGTTTATGTTTATATAACTATATTACCCATAAAACGGTAAAATACTCAAGGAATGTAATCGTTTAGTAAACATCATGTAACACTCCTGTAATATTTTTATTTACGCCGAAAACAATACGTTGTATTAAATATTTTGAATATAAGTAGAAACCTACTAATTACATAGAATGAAAAACGCTTTCCTATATTTTTTGTTATATTACAGCATGTTAACGACTTATTACGAATGGTTTGTAATTGTGTGTTTTCCCGAAATCCGAAAAAATCTGTTGCTATAATGAGGACACGAAAACAAACGCAATGGAGGCTATCATGAAAAAATTAATTGGAATAGCAACAGCAGCAGTTTTTGGTCTTGGGATTTTCACATCATCTGCTAATGCAGAAACTGTTGTAACAACAGACGTACTAAATGTACGCGAAAACCCTACTACTGAATCAAAAGTTGTCGGTAAATTACTAAACGGTAATAAAATAGATGTTCAAAATACAGAGAACGGATGGTCAAAAATCACTTTAGATGGTAAAGACGCATTCGTAAGTGCAGAGTTCACTAAAAGCATCTACTACGTAACAGCTAACGTATTAAACGTACGTGCTGAAGCGAACACAAACTCAGAAATTCTTGGGACGCTTAAGAAAGATGATATGATTGAAACAACGAACCAAGTACAAAATGAGTGGTTACAATTCGAATATAACGGAAAAACAGCTTATGTTCACGTTCCTTTCTTAACAGGTACAGCACCTGTTATTGAGAAACAAGAACAACCTGCTCCTGCTAAAGCGCAAGCACCAGCACCAGCTCAAGCACCTGCAAAACAAGCTGCTAAGCCTGCTGTAAAGGCTGCTGAAACTAGCACACCTTCTGGTGGTCGTGAGTTAACAGTTGTAGCTACAGCATATACAGCTCATCCGAGCGAAAACGGTGGCACATATGGCGGCCGTGTATTAACTGCAATGGGTCATGACTTAACGGCGAACCCAAACATGAAAATGATCGCTGTTGACCCGAAAGTAATCCCATTAGGATCTAAAGTATGGGTAGAAGGTTACGGAGAAGCTATCGCTGGAGATACTGGCGGTGCAATTAAAGGTAACCGTATCGACATCCTACTTGGATCAGATAGCGCTGCTCAAAAATGGGGCCGCAAAACTGTTAAAGTGAAAATTTTAAAATAACCAATGACTGCGAAAGCCGGTTCTCTTTGTTGAGAGCTGGCTTTTATTTTTTTATAATAGTTATAAGGAGGCTATACTCATGAATGTACAAGCAAAAGTAGACTGGATCGGTACACCAAAACCGTATATATATAAAGATGAAGTAACATATGACGCTACTTCTATTGATTTTTCACTCGCTGGCGACGACAATCGCTATAAATTAATTGTGCTCAAGTCTGAAGAAAATACACATTACAAATTTGTCCAATATGGAATCAAACCCGGCTCACAAAAACCGTTCCCTATCGATATTCCATTTGAACAAAATATGTTACCAATGATTGAACAAATATTACGTGATCCATATGTACAAGCGATATTAAAAGAGACGCGCTCATAATTGTAAAAAAAAAATATCCACGGTTTGACACGAAATATTGAGTTAGCTACAAAATAAAAGAGGCTGTTCAAATATTGAACAACCTCTCTCATATTAACGAGTTGGACCAGATACTTCCTCTGACTTAAGCGTATTATTCGCTCCAAGAGAATGGTACAATATCTTTCCATTTCCATTCACAGTAACGATATGATCATTATTAAAGCTTTTGAACTTCACAGAGCCATCACCGTAACGAATATGATACTCTTCATATGTCGTTACTTTATATTTCGTAGCACTTTGACGCTCTACATTACGAATTTCCATTGTTAATAAATCTTCTGTAATTCCTTTTTTGTGTAAATACTGTATATAATCACGGTCTTCCTTGTACGATTTCCCGCTCTTATCATAATTATTTTCAATTAGGCTAAAATCATTTAATGAAATCGCACGCACATTATCATAAAGATGATTTCGTACAAAGTCGCCGACAGCCGAACTTGATGTTTCTTTCGGGAATTTTAAGTAATACGTGCTCTGGTCTCCGATTTTAACACTTTCAGATTTCATCACACCAAAATCAGTAGTTTTCTCTAAATGTACTTCTACTGTTTCATCTGTGGATACAGGACCAAGCTTATAACTTCCATAGCTTAATTTTCCACGTTTTTTTCCATTCACAAATATAGTTGCATCATTTTCATCAGAAGAAATGGTTACATACTTTCCTTCTAATGATAATGTCACATCCACTTTCGCCTCTTTTTCATCTGCCAAGTCCACTTCTTTTTCTGTTTCTAACTCAGTTAGTTCCGTCTTCGCTTTTGCCTTTACAACGTAAGAACCAGGGAAATATGGACCAACTTCTTTTGAAGTTTTATCACTCGATAACTCTGTCTCTTTCTTATCATTCACATATATTTCAGCGCTTTTCGCAGTTGTGCTTACATTCATATAATAAGATTTCATATTAAATTTATATTTCGGATATAAGAACCATTCTTTCCCGTCTTCTATAATTTGACCATCTTTAAATGATGCTTTATCACTTGCTAGTTTTTGATCTACTGTCTCTCTTTGTAAATAAGATAGCAGTTCTTTATTATAAGAAGGATTTTCTTTTAAATAACGGATATATCCTTTAATATCGTCAACTTTCACTTTCAAACTCGGATCATCTACTTTTACAAACTCATCAATTGCATTCGCATCTTTCTTTTGGAATGCTTCAATCATAGCATTGACCTGCTTTTCTTTTGAAAACTTACTTGCCCCAAATTTATACGCACCAAACAATATAGCAAAGATAACAACAAAGCCTATAAGTAACAGTATATTTTTCTTACTTTTCACTGGCTTTATTTCTCGTTGTACTTCTGAACGAGAAGAAGCTGCCTGATCAGCAATTACATCTACCTTACTTCCACACTCGGAACAAAAGTTCAAATGATCCGCAACTTGTTTATTACATTTCCCACAAAACTTCAAATGGCTCTCCCCCTTATTTTTTTCCTAACTTCATACCTGCGAATGTTAATGCGTACGAAAGAAGAAAACTCCCTACCATTAAATACAGCGTGCTACTTTGAATAGAGAACAATGGTCCGGAAATCCCAGCAAATTCTTTCATAACTTCTTTACTCCCTGAGGCCTCAATATGAATTTTGGCCAACCCATTTACACAAAGCATCATCACAGTATACACCGCACTAAACACAGCAATAGTTACGTACATATTTTTCATTGGATATTGAGCCAATTTCACCCCCGCTCTAAATAGTAAAATGCATGGTAGTACAATTAATAACCCCCACCAGTGCATGTAGGAATTGAAATCATCAATTTCTTTTACTCGTTTAAGATTCGCTCCATTAGCGATTTCCAGATCTTTTAATGACGTACCATTTATTGATATTCCTGACGTATAAGATAGATGCAATGGACCTTTTTCCATTGAGTATCTTCTCATTTCTCTATCCATATCTCCCCATTCAATTGCTGTTGGAGCAAAGTGAGCCATATTCCACATGTATGGTGTTGCTTCTAATGAAATGAATGTTTTATATGTTTTCTCTGGAAAATCAATTGGTCCCACTGACTTTGAACTGCTAAATAAAATTGTAATAAGTATAATACCAAATGTAATAAGCAATCCTTTTAATACAGTTACCACACTATAATAAATAGATGTTGCATATGGAATACTTCGACTTATAGAAGATAATAGACGGTGTGGCCCGGCTTGAATACACATACCAATAAAGGTAAATAATAAACCAAATATAATGCCATACAATAAACTACTAACATGTGAATAACCAATACTGATTGTCATCGTTTTATAGAATTGAGAAATTGTCGTAGAAGAACCTGCAATAAAGCTAACAATACACAAGAAAATTCCATATACGATACCGATAACACTCGATGTTAGTAACTTCTCACGCCAAATAGCAGAAGGGTTACTTTTCTCTACAAAGAATCCAATTCCACCTAATATAAGTGCCGGAATTGCTAACAAGATGAACAATGGGAAATGAAGGATAAATGACATCGTATATGCCCCGCTCCCACTAACTTCAAGGCCTATTAAATGATACATTAAAATTAATGGTGCTATGCCAATGAAAGATTGATTAACAGTAGTCTCATTTAGCATACCGTCCATCTTTGTGAGCATCGTTCTCACTAGATCGTTAATCGCCGCATCGACAACTAAGCTACCAATCCAACCGGCTATAAACATACATATGATTGCAAGCCCACCACCAAGTAAACCTTTTTTCAAAGTGCTTCCAGAGGGACTTACATGCAATTGTAAACTTTCGTCTGGTAATCTCGTTTTCATTTCTTTTTTTATAATACCTAATAAGGAATCCCCGCATTTCTCACAATATGTAGCGGTCCCTTTACTTTCCACTCCACAAGTTCGGCAATACTTTGAGTCTTTCGGTGCTAACGTAACTTCACTTTCTACACTACCTGTACTTGATCCATCATGTGTACAATAATTCGCTACATCCGATTGTTCTAAACCACAAGTTTTACAATACATGTTCCTCACTCCTTACTTTGCTTCATACCACAAACTGGACAGAATGTAGCCTCTGTTGCAATTTGTTCACCACATGAAGTACATGATTCATTTTCATCATTTTTTGATTGAAGGAGTAACTCATTTTCTTTCCCACACTGTCCACAAAACTTATCATTTACTGATAATGGGCCGCCACAGCTACATTGCCCTTTCTGTCCTTGATTCTGTAAATTAGCTATTTGCTTACGCGTATTATAAATAGCTACATCCAGCTCTTGTACTGGTTCTATAATATTTTTTAACACATCTACTCGAACTTCATCATTGCGGAGTTGCATATAGGCCATTTGACCAAGTTCCAGCAAAATTTCCGTTTTCGCCTGTAGTTTCTCTTGCGTAATTTTCTTTAATTGCGCAACCTCTTGGGCTACTTGTAATTTCATCTTCCCTTGCTCTATTCCCTCTTGCAATTTGTTCATACCACTACCAAACTTCGATTGTAAATCTGACAAAACTTAATCCCTCCATAAATATATAGTAATATACGAAATTAACATTTTATATATTACCATGATTTTCAAGTAATGTAATCTAAATTTCATTTTTTCTGTTTTGAGCATTTTTTGTTTATAATGGTAAAGGAAAGAAATATGTGTACGGAGGAATATTATGCTGCAACACTCAATTACGAAAGATGAAATTATGATGATTGCGAATGAGTTCGTTCAAGGACTAGATCCACAGCAAACAGCTGATCAGGAACATGTCGCTACAGCTCGGCACCTATATCGTAGTGGTGTTGTCTACAACGTTGACTTTGATGGCTATACGCTATCAGGAACTGTAGATGCTGAAGGCAGCGTATATAGCGTCCATATCCCGATTCGTAACGTAGCTGAAAGCTATTGCGATTGCTTCGCACCAACGCAATGTGAGCATATGCTCGCTGTGTTACTATCGGCAGCGTCTAGTTTCGGGCAAGTAGGAGATGTCTTAAATTTATTTAAAAATAATACGAAACCTTCTCTTCCTCCTATTCGAACTGCAAGACAAGTATTGCAATCATCAGCTTTTGAAGAAACGGATTATAAAAGTTGGCAATCCTATTTTGATAACGAATATGAATCATTTAAAAAAGAACAAGCTCGGCTTACTTATAAACAAATGTATTTTCTTATGAGTATTTTTACGGACTTCTATACGAAACTTGAGCGGAAGGCTCCGCGTATCGTTGTGATACATGAATTGTTCAGGTTACATGCAGCGCTTTATTGCTTTCAAAAATTATTAGAAGAAATTCAGGACTTTGAAGCAAATAAAACGTATTCTTATCATCAGCCTGTTAACGTCGTTCGCCTATTTGTAGATAAGGTGGAATCCATCGTTCGGGACTTACAATCAGAATCGATTCCTTCAGAGTCTAAATCAATTCTGCAAGAAACAGCTCGTCTCGTTCACGAAGTATTTTTCTCCACCGATGCCTATACACAAGAGAGGTTCTTTATTTATCGTCACATATGGAGTGAACTGTTACACAATAACGAGCAACTACAAGAAGAAGAAAAACGAATCGATACGAAAATGAATCCACTTTCCAAAGCATTAGCATCTTCTCATCTACTCTTTTTAAATGACGAAGATCGATTAGCGATGGACTTACTAAAGAAACAACCTGCTTCTGTTGTAAGTCTGTACTTCTATTGGTTAGAGGAATTATTAAATGCAATGAAATGGGATCGTGCGAAAAACTGGCTTTCCTTTACGTATAAACAAGTGAAGAAAACGATACATGAGCACGAAAATACAATTTTCATAAAAGATATCGTTCGCTTATTCGTCATCATGTATGAAACGTATGCAACTCATACAAATGAACAAGCTGGATTCGAAATGATTTTGCAAGAGCTATTACCATATAGTTTCGCAAACTATGAACAATACGTACTGGCGAAAAAGCAGTATCGCACATGGGCAGAACTTCAGCTCTTACACGGTTTTGAAGCAATTGAACTTTTGAAAGAACCGCTGAAAGATATTGAGAAGGAAGCACCAGAAGCAGCCCTTCCTCTTTATCACCTTGCTGCTACCGAAGCTATTGAAGAGCGAAATCGCAAATCATATAGACGTGCAGTTCGTTACTTAAAGAAATTACGTACATTATATAAACGATTAAAGCGTACCGATGAATGGGATGCTTTCATTATTCACATCGCAAACTTACATTCACGTCTGCGTGCACTACAAGAGGAATTACGGAAAGGAAAATTAATCGATGATCAATCAAACTGAAGTAACAATTAGGCTCCAGCACGTTAGTCACGGTTGGTTCCTTTGGGGAGAAGATGATAGCGGTACTCCATTATCCGTAACAAGTTGGAAACGAAATGCATTTACATGGCACTCCACTTCCTTCTACGGCACGTTTCTAAAAGAAGCAAGCTTTGAAGGAAGACAAGGTGTTATGCTAACAAACGCACAAGCATTTGAATACATCGCGAATAAACCGATGAACTCCTTTGCCCGTATTCAAATGAACGGCCCTATTACAGCACTTACGGAAGATGCGAACGAATTGTGGGATGCCTTCACAAGCGGTAGCTTCGTACCTGATATGGAGCGCTGGCCTAAACAACCATCTTGGAAAGTTCAAAATACTCCAATCGAAGATGAAACATTGGCATCTCTTTTCTCGTCTGCAGTAAATGAAAGCATATTACAAGATAACCGTTCAAATGACGGATGGGAAGATGCAAAGAGACTTTATGAACATTACGACTTTACGAAAAGACAATTAGACGCAGCACTACATGAAGAAGATTGGCTTCGAAAAATTGGTTACATTGAAGATGACCTTCCCTTTACAATCGGACTACGACTACAAGAGCCGCAAGAAGAATTTGAAATGTGGAAGCTTGAAACAATTGTTACACCAAAGCGCGGGGCACATCGCATATATGTATATGAAAGTATCGATTCTTTACCAAAACGATGGCACGATTATGAAGAACGTATTCTTGAAACACAAGAAGGATTCAGTAAGCTCGTACCGTGGTTAAAAGAAGGGGATACATTCCGAAGTGAACTCTTTGAAACAGAAGCGTGGAACTTCTTAACAGAAGCAAGTAACGAATTACTTGCTGCAGGTATTACGATTTTACTACCATCATGGTGGCAAAATTTAAAAGCGACAAAACCGAAATTACGTGTGCAACTGAAGCAAAATGCGACGCAAACACAATCTTTCTTCGGTATGAATACACTCGTTAATTTTGACTGGCGCATTTCAACGAACGGCATTGATTTATCAGAAAGCGAATTTTTCGAACTCGTTGAACAAAACAAACGATTATTCAATATAAATGGTCAATGGATGAGACTGGACCCAGCCTTTATTGAAGAAGTACGAAAGCTCATGAATCGTGCTGATAAGTATGGACTTGAAATGAAAGATGTCCTTCAGCAACATTTATCCAACACGGCTGAAACAGAAATTGTAGAAGAAGATAGTCCGTTTAACGATATTGAAATTGAACTGGATGGATATTATGAAGAGCTATTCCAAAAACTATTGCACATTGGAGATATTCCGAAAGTAGATGTCCCTTCTTCACTAAACGCTACACTCCGCCCGTATCAACAACATGGCATTGAGTGGTTATTATATTTAAGAAAACTTGGATTCGGCGCATTGTTAGCTGACGACATGGGACTTGGAAAGAGTATTCAAACGATCACTTACTTACTATATATAAAAGAAAACAATCTCCAAACAGGTCCTGCTTTAATCGTGGCTCCGACATCTGTTCTTGGAAATTGGCAAAAAGAATTTGAGTGTTTCGCACCGAATTTACGCGTTCAGTTACATTATGGAAGTAACCGAGCTAAAGGGGAATCCTTTAAAGATTTCCTTCAATCAGCAGATGTTGTATTAACGTCTTATGCATTAGCTCAGCTTGATGAGGAAGAACTTAGTACGTTATGCTGGGATGCTGTTATTTTGGATGAAGCACAAAATATTAAAAACCCACATACGAAACAGTCTAAAGCAGTGCGAAACTTACAAGCAAATCACAAAATCGCATTAACTGGGACACCGATGGAAAACCGCCTTGCCGAGCTTTGGTCTATTTTCGACTTCATTAATCATGGATATCTTGGCAGCTTAGGACAATTCCAGCGCCGCTTCGTCTCACCAATTGAAAAGGACCGTGACGAAGGAAAAATCCAACAAGTTCAACGTTTTATCTCGCCGTTTTTACTGCGTCGTACGAAGAAAGATCAAACAGTCGCATTAAACTTACCAGATAAACAAGAACAGAAAGCTTACTGTCCACTAACTGGTGAACAAGCTTCCTTATATGAACAACTTGTTCAAGATACGTTGCAAAATGTAGAAGGATTAAGCGGAATTGAGCGACGCGGATTTATATTACTCATGCTGAACAAACTTAAACAAATTTGTAATCACCCTGCTCTTTATTTAAAAGAAACAGAACCGAAAAACATTATCGAACGTTCCATGAAAACGAGCACGCTCATGGAACTCATTGAAAATATAAAAGATCAAAATGAAAGTTGTTTAATCTTCACGCAATACATCGGTATGGGGAACATGCTAAAAGATGTGTTAGAAAAACATTTCGGTCAGCGCGTCCTCTTCTTAAACGGTAGTGTACCGAAGAAAGAACGTGACAAAATGATCGAACAGTTCCAAAACGGAACGTATGACATCTTCATCTTATCGTTAAAAGCAGGTGGTACAGGGTTAAACTTAACAGCTGCCAACCATGTCATTCACTACGATCGTTGGTGGAATCCAGCGGTAGAAAATCAAGCAACAGATCGTGCATATCGTATTGGTCAAAAGCGTTTCGTTCACGTTCATAAACTGATTACAACGGGGACACTTGAAGAGAAAATCGATGAAATGTTAGAAAGAAAACAATCATTAAACAACGCCGTCATTACAAGCGATAGTTGGATGACAGAACTATCTACAGATGAACTAAAAGAATTACTTGGTGTATAAAGTGAAACTTTAATCAGTGGGGGTCTTACTGCCCATTAAAGCGGGATAAACAAAAGGAGCTAATCTTTTCGAGATTAGCTCCTTTTTCTATTCCAAAACCAATTACTTATTATAATACCTGTTAATCCGCCGCACGTATCTAGCAATGAATCTTGCCACATCGGTGTACGATCTCCCGTAAACCATTGATGAATTTCATCAAACGTTGCATATCCCGCAACGAAAAGGAGCGCGTATAGGAAACACCTTTTTCTCGAATAACCTGATCGATGAAAAGCGTAATACGTCAATGAACCGAGCATAAAGAACACCATAAAATGAGCACCTTTACGAAGGAAAAACTCAATAAATCCGCCTACACCTTTATTTGCAATACTAACAGGTGTACCACCGCCGTAATCGATAGATACCCATGAAAAATGCTCTTTCACAAACTCCACATTTACATATTGTTCAATATCCGAACGCATATCCTGCTTTTTATATGGTTGTGCCGAGGAATAGAAAATCAGCCCCATCCATAGTAAAACAGGAATCCAAAATAACCATTTACGATTCATTCTTCCGAAACCCCTCTCTTATTCTTTTAAGCGTACCAAAAAAAAGAATAAATTTCACGCCAAAACATGACATTTGCATCCTATTTATATAGTGAAAGGGGGTGATAAACATGGCAGTCGAAACAATCGTAATGGATTTAACTTTACGTCTCGTCTTAAACAATGGATTAGATAAGAATGGAAAAACAGTTTTTAAGAACAAACAATTTAAGCGCGTAAAAACAAACGCAAACTTAGAGAAAGTACAAACCGTAGCTCGTGCTCTAGCTTCTTTACAAGCATCACCACTTCACGCTGTACAACTTGTTAGCACATCAGATCTTTCTAACCTTTAAGGTGGCAATGTAATCAGTGGGGATGTCCCCACTGATTACAAGATAAATAAAAAGGAGGAAACAACGTATGCAAGTACTAGAATTAATTTTCGCGAAAGAAGATGGAAAAACAGTTGTCTTTTCTATCGAGAAGCCGATCACACCTATTGATGCACAAGTCGTAAATCAAGTAATGGATACGATTCTTGCCTCATCTGTATTTTCATCAATTAATGAAAATACCCGAAAAAAAGGAGCTCGTCTCGTAGAAAGGACTGTATCTGAAGTTCCCATTACCTTATAGACAAAAAGACGAATCTGCATCATTTTGCAGATTCGTCTTTTTTCTTCGGCATTTCAATTGGAATAAAGATTTTTGAAAAACCGACGCATACATATTTATAGTGTTCTCCGCCGATATCAAATTCCGTCTTATATGTTGAGAAGAATATATAATCATCTCGCTTCGTATAATGATCGATTAACAATCCAACTTGCGGCTCAACATATTTTTTCGCCAACTTCTTACCAGCCGATGCTAAATCACCAAGGAGCCCCTCTTCATTTTCCTTTTGAACTTCGTCTAGCTTCTTACTTACATCATTACGTTTCATAAACTGCTTCGCTGCCCAATCCGTATATTCACCTTTACTCGGATTACTATTTGCTAAATATACTAGAAGAACAACAACTAGAGCCATAATAATATACCTTTTCTTCATACTATCTCACCGCCTACTCTTTTCTATTTTCATATATATGTACAAGCGATGCAAATTAGAAAGACTATCATCTATTGATTGTAAACGAATAGCTAAAATTTACAATATGAAATAAAAGATTAACAATTAATTTACTTAATTCGTATATAATTATATTGAGAATTATTATCATTTATAAAGGGGGAATTAAATTTATGAATGAAGAAAATGCTATTATTATTTCTAATTCAACAATGATGTTAGAACCTTGCAAGCACCCTTCTTATTACACAAAAGTGATCGACAGTAGTGGGAACCATCTTTACTCCTGTCAAACCGCTCTCCAGCTCATAAAAAAATCTTGTTTAACCAATGTTCACTCTACTTATCAAGGCAGACGGAAAGCAGTTCAAACAAACTTTCATTTCAAACAAAATGTCCCGATTCCAATTAATCATCGAGAATATATTTGCGCTTTCCCAACAGAGTCTCCTTCTTCTCCAAACTGTATATGGCTGTTTTATAACCATATAGATGACATAGAGTTTTTCAAAAAAAGTAAAAAAGCTACCATTCATTTTTCAAATGGCACAACTACAACTATACATATCAGTCCCCATAAGTTAAAACAACAATTATTAAAAGCTGGATATGTATTATCACGTATGAACATGCAAGATTCGCTACAATTTAAAAACCTCTTATTACATTTACTACCTTAACAAAATAAGTAGAATGGAAAGCAATATCCCTTGCCTTCCATTCTTATGATACTATTTATCCTCTTAAGCTATTTCGCATTTTCTCAAGTGCTCGCCGGTACAACCACCTCACTTGATAATAGGTCATCTCTGTCTCTAAAGCGATTTCCCCCATCGTCTTTCCTACAAAAAAACGTTCAAAAATAATATACTTCTCTTTCTCATCTAATACACTCATAAAATCCTTCACTTTCATTTCAATATCTTCAAAACGAAAGATATCCTCATACTCTCCTACACATACACACTTTTCTTGCACTGTGAATTCTTTTTTCAACCTCTCTAATATATAACCACGTACCGTTACAACTGCATATGCTGGGAAACTTCCTTTCTCCGGATCAAACTTTTCATACGCATGCCAAAGACCGATTAACCCACATTGATAATACTCTTCATAATCTTGATAGATCCCTAACTTCTTTATTTGATTTACAATCAATCCTTCATACAACAAAACTGCCTCTTTAAAAGTCGCTGGCTTCACACAGTACCCACTTCTAAAAGGTATACCTCTTTGTTATTCCGCCGGTACCTCCACAATATAAAAATAAAGAGGGGAATTCACTGTGAGTAATTTTAAATAGTATCGCTGAAATTTGAAATTACAATGGGTAGAATTTGAAATTTTGTTGGTGGCATTTGAAATAAGGGTAAAAATAAAAAAGGTGACTCCGAAGAGCCACCTTTTTTAACAAATATATTATGCACCAATGCCAGTTAATCCTTTTACAACACCTAATGCAACTGATAGAACGAAGAAAATTACGATTAATGTTGTAGCTTGTTTCTTACTTAAGCCAGCTACAATATGTAACCCTAGTCCCGTTAGAACTAAACTCCAAATATTGAAAATTTCAATTGAAGAGCCAATTCCATGTAACACTGTTCCTTTTTCAAATAAAGGAGCTAAACTTGTATAAACATCAACACCATTTCCATCAAATACAAAACCTAATGCTACATTTAACAATCCGCCGATATAATAAACAAGGTTAGCATATAAGTAAATAGATAATATCTTCATGTACGGAGTATCATTGCTCATAAACATCATAATAATTTTATAAAAACCAGCTGCAATAAATAGCCCTATAGGGGTACCTATTACACCAACAAGTGCTCCACCACCAAGTGCAAATCCTTTTATCATTGCACCCGCTTCACCGTTTAACTCTTTTGCCATCTCTGGCGTATTAATTAATGTTAAGTATGCTGCACCTGTTGCCATAATCGTTCCCAATAAAATAAATAAGACAAATGCGCCCCAGACCGGACTTTTCGTCTTCATTCTCTCAAACTGTTCACCTGGAGAAGTAATCATCCCAAATAATGATGGCTTTTTTGAACCTACATCTTGCGTATTAATATTTGCTTCCATTATAACGCCTCCTTCTATGTATATAACCCGTTCTAACGGGCGGTTCACTTCCTCATATAGAGGCTACGAACCGCCCACTAGAACGGTAATGTTTAGTTCTACTACACTAGTAATTACTCATAACGTAATGCTTCAATTGGATCTAATTTCGCAGCTTTATTCGCTGGAATTAATCCAAAGATAATACCGAGTGTCATCGAGAATAATACGCCGCCAACGACAACTTCCCATGAAACAAGAGGTGGCCATTTTGCAAACGTGGAGACGATATATGCTCCGCCATATCCAAGACCAATTCCGATCAAACCACCTAGAAGCGTTAACATAACTGCTTCAATTAAAAACTGTAATAAAATTTTACTACGCGTTGCTCCAAGTGCTTTACGTATCCCAATTTCGCGCGTACGCTCCGTTACAGATACGAGCATAATGTTCATAACGCCAATACCACCAACGACTAATGAAATACCCGCGATACCACCGATAATCATCGTCATAATATTAGTTACTTTAGAAACATTTTCTTGGAATTCTTTTAAATTCACCAGTTCATATTTACCTGGAATTTCACTTGGCTTACGACTATTTAATACATCCACAGCCTGTTTCCCAGCTGCTTCTAAATCATCTACATTTTTAGCTTGAATTGCGATATTTTGAATATTATCTGTTCCGAATAAAACAGGCCATAACGTAAGAGGGATTAATGCTTCTTCCATTTCAAATCCCATAAACTCATTATCAGATGTATACACACCGACAATTTGCATTGGCTGCCCCTTCATCTCAATAATTTGTCCAACTGGGTTTACGTCCTTAAATAACGTTTCTTCTGTTTTTGTACTAATCATCATAACGTTATTTGCATGAGTAATATCTGATTCACTTAAAGTACGTCCCTTTACGACCTTTACTTTATTAACGGCAAAATATTCATTATCCAGACCAATAACATTCAGATTTGCCTTTTTATCATTTACATCAAGTATCTCCATCCCCTGATTTGTTGTAATAACGTGGGATACATCCTTCACTTGTTTTACTTCCATAATATCTTCTTCCGTTAACTTCGGTATTTCATGCCCGCCCATATTAAACTCATCATTAATATCTGCTTTAAATTGAATTGGCATAAGATTATTACCGCCAGAACCTGCGAATTTCGACTTCAGCATTGCTTCCCCGCCTTGCCCAATTGCAACGACAGTAATAATCGAACCAACGCCGATAATAATACCGAGCATCGTAAGAGCTGAACGCAGTTTATGAGCTAAAATAGAAGAGAGGGCAATTTTTATACTATCTAGTAAACTCATACCGCACACCTTCTATCTTCTGTAATTTTCCCGTCTCGCAGTACGATGCGGCGGGAAGAATACGCTGCTACTTCCTCTTCATGCGTAACCATAACAATCGTCGTGCCTTCTGCATTTAACTTCGTGAAAATATCCATAACTTGCTCACCAGACTTCGTATCAAGCGCACCAGTCGGCTCATCGGCCATAATGAACGTTGGATTATTCGCGATTGCTCTTGCAATTGCGACACGCTGCTTCTGTCCACCTGACAATTCGTTCGGTAAATGATGCACGCGATCTGCTAATCCGACTTTGCCAAGCGCCTCTAAAGCACGCTTGCGACGCTCTGCCTTCTTTATGCCGCCATATACAAGCGGAAGCTCAACATTTTCGACTGCCGAAAGACGCGGAAGCAAATTAAAGTGCTGAAACACAAAACCGATATATTCATTACGAATTAAAGCAAGCTTTGACTCGTCTGCTGTTAAGATATTCACATCATTCAGCATATATTCGCCTTCTGTTGGACGATCTAAACAACCGATAATATTCATAAGCGTTGATTTACCAGAACCAGACGGTCCCATAATCGAAACGAACTCGCCGCTCTGAATCGTTAAACTAATACCATGCAAAATCGGCACTGCCAATTTTCCTTGATAATACGTTTTAGCAATATGATTTAGCGTAATCATTTCTCTTTCACTTCCATTCCGTCATACACATCGTCGGAAGGATTTTTAACCACCTTTTGCCCCACTGTTACGCCTTCAGTAATCTCTGTCCAGTCCCCATCAGTAGAACCTTTTTTCACATTTTGTTTACGAAGCTTTCCTTTATCCTCAACATAAACAAATGCATCATCATCTTTTTCTACAATGCTCTTAGTCGGAACAGCAACCATCTTCTTATTCTCTAAATTTACTTGCAGAGAAACGTGATAACCTGGAGATAAACCATCTTGACTATCAAGACTTGCTTTATATGTATATTGAGACATATTTTGAGTCGCTTCACCCATACCGCCAGCTTGCGCCATCTCTGCACTTGTTGGGAATTCACTTACTTCTGTAATCTTACCTGTCCACTTCTTCTTATTATTTGCTTTCGCAGTTACAGTAAATGTTTGATCCTTTTGAATTTGTGATTTTTGAAGCTCCGTTAACGTACCTTGAATTTGGAATGGATCTTTAGAAGCCACTTGTAAAAATGCTTTCCCTTGACCACCTAACGCTTGAGATGAACTTTGCGCTGCATCTTTATCTAACTTTTGAACGACACCAGCAAAGTTACTATAAATCGTAAGCTCTTTCTGTTTTTTACTTAACTCTTCTTTCTGCAACTTCCCTTTTTCTTTCTCAAGATCAGTTGTCTTTTGCGCTATCTCCAGCTCACTTACTTGCTCTTCCATCGGATCTGTTACTTCTTTCCCAGCTCCGCTATCTTTCGCTTTCTTAATTTCTTTCTTCAGCGAATCAATTTTCTTCTTCCCTTGATCATAACGCATATCTGCCATCTTCTGATCCAGCTCAGCTTGCTTCATTTGCAAATTAATCTCTTCATTATCATAAGAGAATAACTTCGTACCTTTCTCTACCTCTTGTCCTTCTTTTACTTCAATATCTTTCACTTTCCCTTTGGCCGGATCCGCATAAAAACTTTCAATATTCCCAGGCTTCACCTGACCAGAAATTAACTTCGTATTATTCAGCTTTCGCTCTGTTACCTTCTCGAAACTTACAGCATCAGCAGATGTTGATGCCCCCTTCTTCTTCCCTTGCATTACAAAAATATTAATTGCTGCTACAATAACAATTAGTGCAATAACCCCGATAATAATCCATTTCTTCTTCTTGTTTGGAGTACGAACCGTATTTGGTACCATATTCTCGCTCCTTTTATAACTTAATAGTTTAATATAAAATTGTATAAAACTTTCTGAAAATGAATTACATATTATTACATTCTTTTTACAAAGTTTTACACATCCATTTATATTGTAACAAAAATTCCAATGATTAGAAATATGACATTATGTCTTTTAAGATAGATTTAAGGAAAGATTATAGTAATATAAGAAAAGCTATCGTTTATTAATAAACTTCTCACAAAGATAAATTATTAAAATTATTTTCCTAATTGCATCACTATCATTTTTGTCATATATATTTGACTTTTCATTTATTCAACTATAAAATGTCACATATACATGACATTTTGGTGCACAAGGTCTACAACTATTAATAGGAGGTTTATATTTGAATAACGTTAAACAATATCGAAAATCTGAAGGTCTCTCGCAGCTAGAATTAGCTAAAAGAGTTAAAGTGGCGAGACAGACAATAAACTTAATTGAAAACAATAAATATAATCCCTCTTTAGCCTTATGTATCGAATTAGCAAAAGCACTAAAAACAGATTTAAACAGTCTATTTTGGGAGGGAGATTAAATGATGAAAATTGAATGGAAAGAAAGGGTTTATAATAGTTTTGTTGGAACAATGAGTGAGCGAGATGAATATCAAAAACAAGAAATCAATAAAGAATTATCTGTGGCTGGAATTGGTTTATGGTGGTTAAATATGTTGGTCATGCTTATTATGTTACTTGTTGATACTATGAACCATACAATATCTATAGGAACTATATTAGTTTTTCTATCTAATATGATTTACGCTAATTATTTAGCCTTTAAATTCAAGAAAAAAGGTTTAAGTGATACTGAATGCGCAACAAAAGAAGAATACTTACAACACAAGAAAAAATTAAGAAAAGCTGGCTTACAAGCAGGTTTGCTTTGGGGCTTTCAAATGTTTGTTTTTATGAATTATATCCTTCCCTATGTAGGTTCGGAGGAAATCTCTATTTCTTTATTTAAAGTTGTAATTTTCATCTGTGGCGGCGGATTTTTTGGTCTAACTATGTACGTAATTGGTTTATTAAATCTAAAAAAATTATATTAATTAATAAAAATCATTTACATATTAAACTGCAATTTTACATACTGATTTTCCTCGTATAAAAATATAAAAGCTATCCAGTATATAAACTGGATAGCTTTTTAAAATGAAATATTATGCTACTTTAGAAGCTTTTCTCTCATGTCCTATTTGAACAATCAATAAGAATATTGTTGATAAAATACCACCTGCTAACAGTAACATGAAGCAACCATCCCAGCCAGAACGATCAACAATAATACCAATTGCGGCGTTTGCTATGAAACTTCCTCCAACATAACCGAACAGACCACACATACCAACTGTCGTACCTACTGCAAATTTCGGTACTAATTCCATTGCACTTAAACCGATTAAGAATTGTGGTACATAAATTAAACAACCGATAATAGAAACTGCAATACTCACAACTATAATATTAGTTGCTTGCCAATACACGATTGTTCCAACAACAACCCCAGCCATACTTATAACACATAACGGCATACGTTTCCCTTTGAATAATTTATCACTTAAAAAACCGACAATTAAAGAACTTGGAATCGCTGCTGTTTCAAATATTGAATACGCAAAATGCGCCTCTGTTTTTGTAAAACCTTTAACTGTTGTTAAATAAATTGGTACCCAGTTAATAACACCGAAACGAATTAAGTAAACAAATGCATTCGCAATACATAAGAACCATACAAATTTATTTTTCACTACATACTTCATTAAGATTTCTTTTGGTGACATCTTGTTAGCGTTATCTACTTTTTCAAGCTCTTCATAGTCATTACGATATTCATCAATTGGCGGAAGACCTTCTGATTCTGGTGTATCTTTCGCATTAATCCAAACAAGAACTGCAATTACCATTGCGATAATCGCTGGGAAAATAAATACGCCACCTTGCCAATGACTTTCCCCAAAAATACCTACACCAATTCCAATGAATGGCGGAACAAGTAGTGCTCCAACGTTATGTGAAATATTCCAAAGACCTGTTTTCGTACCGCGTTCTTTCTTTGAAAACCATTTCGTCATAACGATACTACAAGGTGGTGCACCCATACCTTGCACAATACCGTTTAGAACAAGTAATGTTAAAATCATCCCAAAGGAAGATGCATAGCCGAAACAAATATTAACAAGTCCAGATAAAAATAAACCTACTGCAATAAATCGTTGAGCAAATGCCTTATCAGATAAATTACCCATAAAGAATTTACTAAGTCCGTAAACAACAGCCATTACTGCACCCAATAACCCAATTTGTGTAGTGCTAAATCCGAACTCATCAACTAAATATGTAGTAGATAAATTAAAATTACTACGAACTAAATAATAAGCAGCATATCCAACTGAAATTCCGATTAACACACGAATACGTAGTAATCGATATACACGGTCAATCATATCCGCAGGCAATCGTTCAATTGCAGGTGCTGGCTTGAGCCATTTAAACATATTCTTTCGTCTCCTTTTCTCACTTCTGAGAGAGACGTTGTCTATTCCATATCTCGATTATTCCACTATTTGATATATGTTGGTTCGTTCTTCTAACCGGCTGTCCTTCTATTTCTTTCTCGTTCTTCGCAAACATCGTTGGCACGCCAAACGAAACCTTTTCTAAAATGTGACCCGCTTCTTCTGATAAACAATAATCAATAAATAAATCCGCAATAATACCATTCGGTGCACGCTTTAGTTTCGAAATCGCATTAACAGATAGACCTGTTTGCTCAGGTACGATACTTACAACTGGAAAGCCTTGTTTTTGAAGCATTCTCTGATCTCCCATGAAATTGATGCCTATCATATACTCACCACTGGCAACAAGCTCTACTGGCATGTAACCATTCACTGTTACTTCACCAACTTGCCCTGCAAAGTTCTTAACATATTCTTTCGCTTCCTCTTCACCTACAGTATCAATAAGTGATTGAAAAAACGTATAGGCTGTTCCTGAAACATTTGGATCTGGCATAACAATCTTTCCCTTATATACCGGATTTAATAAATCTTGCCACCTTGATGGATAAGGAAGTCCGAGCGGTGCTAATTCTTCGTTCCACCGCTCTTTATTGATCGCAATTGCCAGCTTCTCTACTTCATAACCGTACCAATAACCATCTTTATCTTTCACAGTTTTTGAAATACGGTTCGCATGCTGACTCGTAACAGGAATAGATAGATTTTTTTGCTTCATCATTTGATGCGCGTCTACCGTACCGCCAATAATAATATCCGCTTTCGGATTTCCAGCTTCCTCTTCTACCCTCCGAAGAAGCTCTTCTGTCGAAAGACGAATAAATTCATACGTACAGCCGCGTGGTTTACAAAATGATGAAAGCAACGCTTCCCCAACTTCCTCGCGAGCCGCTACATACGCAACAAGATGACGATCATTCAAAATAGGGAGACCACTTTTATTATATTTAATAGAGGTCGTATCTCGAGAGCAACTAGACATCGCTCCTCCAATTACTAGCAAAAAGAAGAAAAAGGCTATCTTTCTCATGACACATTCTCCTTTACAAATACATTTGCGAGGGAGCTTTTCATATACATGACATTCCCATTATTATCACCGAGATATTGCACAACAAAATACGATGGATACACAGAAATAGTAAGAATGTCTTCACGCTCATTCTTTATACGCTTACCAGTTTTATAAGCGGTAACATAAGCGATCGGTTCATTCTGTGATTGTAATAACTTCTGAATTTCTCCGTAATCTGTAATTTGCTTTGCATACCGAATCGAATCAAGTATGTGCGTAACATTCACCGCACGTTCTACATCACCTTGGCGTACTATGACATCCTGTGCTGACGCAAAAAAATCATGAATACGTTCTGGTGTGTAATACAGGCTTAACAAATACGTTTGCAATGCTGAAATCATTGGATCCGTACCATTCTTTCCGTACATATCAGCCCCGTACTGGAACAAGTCACCTACTGCAAAAGTACGTTTCTGTCCATTCAAGTACGTTACTTCTCCAGTAAATACTTGTTCTTGATTCTTAGCTTCACTCGGATTGATTTGAATTCGGTCAAAGAATGAAACAATCGTATGCAAACGAACTTCATCCGTTATAACAATTTCTCCCCACTTTTCATGCCTAACCTTCATTTCAGTAGGCAGGGATTCATTCACTCTTTGTAAAACAGCTTGTTTGTCATTCACGATTGTGATCCGATTATATATTTGCTTCTCCATCACATAAAACAAAATAAGAGAAACAATTATACAAAAGACAAATATAAGAATTTGAAATGATAGCCTTTTCATTTCTGCCTACCTCCAAGATAAAAAAACGTTGTTTCGAAAATACCGCATAATTGTTTCATAAATGTATCATTTAACCGCTTTCAAGTTTTTTATGTCTTCCATCCGTCTCGGAAGTAAGAATGTAATAAATATGGTAGTACCAACCTCTTCACTACTCTCAATCCGCATACTTCCGCCCTGCTTATTCATAATCTCCTGACAAATATACAAACCATACCCATTCCCGTAACTAGAAGAAAGTACCTTCCCTTCTGGCGATTCATTCCACTCTGCCAGCACACCTTCATCGATACCAATGCCATCATCATGAACAAACACCTTCGCCTCACGCTCATTTACAATGACATTCATACGAATTTGCGTAGCATCGCTATATTTTATCGCATTATCAAGCACATTTAAGAAAATCTGTTTCGTCTTATCGAAATCGACAACAACATATACATCTGTTAACTCATTGATAACTTCAATCTCAAATTTCTGCAGACGAGGTTTCACGATTGAAACTGCTTCTTCGGCTAACTCCTTTATATTCACAACTGTAGGTGATATTTCAAACGTACTCGTCCCGTACTTTGAAGACTTAAGTAATTCCTCTACAAGTGATAATAAACGCTCGCTTTCTACAGCTACATAGCGCAAGCTCTCCTGTACATCTTCCTTCGCCTTTAACTTCGGAATTAAATCCACATAGCCAATAATCGCCGTTAGCGGTGTTTTGAGCTCATGCGTAATACGGTCTAAGAAATCTTTCTGCTTCTCTTTCTCTTCCTTCAATTGCTTAATATGTAGTTCAATCCCATCAGCCATCACATTAAAAGACGCTGAAAGCTGCGCAATTTCTACATATTCATTTAGCTCAATCTTACTTTTATAATCACCATTCGCAAGCCGGTGCGCCATTTGTCTTAACTGATCAATCGGCTTATGAAGAGACTTCGCCAAACGAATTGCAAAGAAAATACCTGCAGCTACGAGGCAAAGAGACGTCATTAAAAACGTCCAACCAACATTTGTTAAAACTTCCTTCTCACCAGTTAACTCATTTATAAAACGAACACTCCCAATGACATCGTTTCCATAATAAACTGGGCTTGAAAACAAAAGAATTGGAGCTGGATCTCCCTCTTCAAACACATAAGATTTCTTCCCCTTCAAAGAACTCTCAATATCAATATTCCGATGAAGAAGTGCTCCCTTTTGCGTATCCGCCACAACATCTCCATTCTTCCCGATCATCTGTACACGGACATCCATGCGCTTCGCTAAATACGAAGCGATTAAAAGTGAATTCGGACCGAGCGTCTCGACCTCTGCTTCCTTCTCTAAATAATTCATCGTATAAATTTGCGCTTCTACACTTAACTTTTCTAAAGAATTTGCCGCGTTATGATACATATTCTTTTCTAACGTAATATAAACAACTGCGTACAAAAGAACAAAAATCGGGATTAACAGTCCAACGATTCCAAACACCATATTTCTTTTTAAAGACATACCATCACCACTTAACAATCTAGTTTATAGCCGACGCCATAAATTGTCTTAATATATTCTCCGCTATTCCCGAGCTTCTTCCGCAATCTTTGCACCATAATATCAACCGCTCTCGTATTTCCGATATACTCAAATCCCCATACTTTCTCAAGTAACTCATCTCTCATAAATACACGCTGCGGATTGGAAACAAGCAACTGACATAAATTAAACTCTCTGTACGTTAACTGAACCTCTTGTCCACTCACATGCACTTTTCTTTCCTTAGGACAGATCGTTATCTCTCCCGCCTCGATTACTTCATGGCTTACCGTTACCTCTTTCTTCTTCACGCGCCGCGTCATATTCTTGACCCGAAGAATAAGCTCCGCATAATTAAATGGCTTCGTCACATAATCATCTGCCCCAAGCTGCAAGCCAAGCAATTTATCATTCATCTGGCTCTTCGCAGTTAACATGAGCACTGGAATATCCCGATCCTTCTCCCGGAACAAACGAAGTAACTCATACCCATCTGTATCTGGAAGCATAACATCCAAAATTAAAACATCCGGCCCTTCATTCCATCTCTCTAAAGCTTCTCTCCCGTCAGCCGCCGTAAGCACTTCATATCCTTCCATCTCAAGCTGCATCCGAATCAAATTACGAATACTCGACTCATCATCCACTACAAGTATTTTCATTGTTCTCCTCCTTCCACCCTGTATTATAGTACAGTTTAGTATAGCAAAAATCTTATAAAAAAAAGAGAGGGTATTGTCGAACATATGTTGAACGACAATACCCTCTCCTTCACTTATTAGTCTTACTTATCATAACCATTAGGTTTCTTCTGATGCCAATTCCAAGCATGCTCAATGATTGTCTTCACATTTACATACTGTGGATCCCAACCTAACTTCTCTTTCGCTTTCTGAGAAGAAGCAACTAAACGTGCTGGATCTCCCGCACGACGCGGTGCTACTTCAGCTGGAATTTCATGATTTGTAACTTCACGAACTGCATCAACGATTTCTTTTACACTGAAACCATTACCATTTCCTAAGTTATAGAAATCACTCTCTCCACCGTTCTGCAAGTCTTTAAGACCTAAGAAGTGAGCTGCGACTAAATCTTCAACATGAATATAATCACGGATACAAGTACCATCTGGTGTATGATAGTCATCACCAAACATCATAATCTTCTCACGTTGACCTAATGCCACTTGCAATACAAGAGGAATTAAATGCGTCTCTGGACGGTGATCTTCCCCAATAATACCATTTGGAGTTGCACCAGCCACATTAAAGTATCTGAAAATCTTATAACGTAAATTAGAAGCTTGGCTATACCAATGAAGCATCTTCTCGATTGCTAACTTCGTCTCCCCATACGTATTCGTTGGATTTGTCATCGTTTCCTCAGTAATAAGGTCTACATCTACCTCACCATACGTCGCCGCAGTAGAAGAGAAAATAAACTTATCTACCTTAAACTCATCCATTACCTCTAATAAGCAAAGTGCACCATACACGTTATTATTATAATATTGCAGAGGCTTCTCCATACTAACTCCAACTAAAGAATCAGCTGCGAAATGCATAACCGCCTCAATATTTTCTTGTGTAAACACATCTCTTAAAAATGCTTTATCACGAAGGTCGCCATTATAAAACTTCGCACCTTCCGTAATTGCATCCTCATGACCCGTTTGTAAGTTATCTACTACTACTACAGATAACCCTTCGTCTACTAACCTTTTCACAGCGTGAGAACCGATATAACCAGCTCCGCCGCAAATTAGGATTGAACTCATTGTCTTCCTCCTACTATATATTAGGATTTCTTATTCACTCTCTTATTATAAAAGGTATACGATCGCTCGTATACCTTTTGTGTACCTTTATTACTTAGCAACGAAATAATCCGTTACATATTGTGCCCAAACTTCGTGACCTTTAGCACTTGGGAAACCGAACTCTTCTGTTAAGTACGGCAAGATAGCCTTTGTTGACGCATCAGGCCATGCTCCCCAATGATCCACATATGTATAACCATTTTGCGTCGCAAATTGCTTTAACGCCTCAATTGCCTTCGGATAATTCTTCGCACCATACACTGGATTTGATGGTTGAATCATAATCGTAGCACCCTTTGCACTAGTAGAAAGTGCTTGTACAAATTTTTGCGTACTTGCTACAGAGTTTCCATTACCAGTTTTACCATTGTCAGTAATAAACGGTGGTTCGAATAGAATCACATCTGGATTTTCTTTCGCAATCTCTTTATCACGCTTATTTGCGATTAACTCGTCTGTGCTTTCACCCTTATATTCCTTTACCGTCACATTCCATAAACCTTTACCGTAAGCAGTCTCTAAATTAGCCGTTAACTTAGCTGCCCAAGCATCTTTTGCAGATGAAGAAGCTTCATCACCAACAATAACAAGATTTACTGCCTTTTTATCTTCAGCAGCTTTCTTTAGCTTCTCTTTCACTTCATCTGGTAAATTCTTCGCATATGCTTCATTAAAAGATGACTTCGCATCTTGTTTCTTCTCTGATTTCTTCGTTCCACTATCTTTCACTTCAGACTTCGTTTTCGTTACTTCACTCGTCTGTCCCGTCGCATTCGCAATCTTCTTATTCCAGTATAATTTACCGCTCACAACCGAAGCGACAAACAATACAAAAATAACTAGGACAAGTACTGCTTTCTTATTCATCGATTCACCTCATCTATTATTCTCACAACATATAATACTAATATAAATTCACGCAAAAATAAACCCAACTCCTACCAAAGGAGTTGGGTTATTCCATAATTACTTAGTCACTTCAAGATGTGCTCTTAACTTATTCGTTAAATCTTGTTTCGCTGCATCTGGAACATAGTAGTACCAAATACCATCAGCGGCTTTGTGACCGTCACCTGGAATTTGAATATCCTCACTATTTTTCAAGCAATCTTTATAATTCTTTTGCATATCAAACATTTGATCTTGCGTTAAGTTTGTCTTCACATTCTTTTGAATCGCTGTTAACACATCACCATAGCTTGATAAAGAAGAGAAGCTTGCGCCCTTCTTAATAACGGCTTGCATTACTTGGCGTTGGCGCATTTGACGTCCGAAGTCGCCGCGTGGGTCTTCCTTACGCATACGTGTGTATGCTAGAGCTTGGTCACCCGTTAAATGAATATTTCCTTTTTGGAAGTGCTTCCCTTCTAGTGAGAATTCTAAATCATTATTTACATCTACTCCACCGACTGCATCAACAATATCTTTAAATCCTTCCATATTCACTTCAATGTAGTAATTGATAGGAACATTTAAGAACTTTTCTACAGTTGCGACAGACATATCTACTCCACCAAATGCATAAGCATGGTTGATTTTATCACTTTTTCCTTTTCCAACAATTTCGGTATATGTATCACGAGGGATACTTACCGTTTTCATTGAATTATTTTTAGGATTTAAAGTAATAACCATTAAAGAATCTGAGCGACCTTTATCATCACCACGTTCATCCGCTCCTAGTAATAGGATAGATACTGGCTCAGATTTATTAATTTTTGCTTCTTGTTTATTATTTTTATCACGCTCTAAAGGTTTATGAACTTCATCTAATGTTTTTGAGACTTTGGAATATACATTATAGGCATATACTCCACCACCTATAATCATTACTCCTATAATCCCTAATATCCATAATAGGACTTTCTTTTTCATTATTTTAACCTTCTTCCTTCAACCATTCTTAATAGATTTTCTAGGAATATAATTCTTCAATTAAAGTATCTTACTTCCTTTAACTAAGAAAATCCTACCATAACTATATTAATTCATCATACATATTTTCCTAAATACAGCTATATTACCTACATTCCTTTAACAAATGATTTAGGTCAATTCCTCAAAAATATAATTTAGAAATTTAAAAACAAGGTAACACATAAAAATGTTACCTCATTTTTAATGTATAATTAAAATCACATACACCTTTTAATCTCTACTAAATAAGTCTCTTGTATAAACCTTATCTTCTATATCATATAATTCATTGGTTAACCTATTAGCCACAACCACATCACTGATTTTTTTAAATTCTTCAAAATTAGTAATTACTTTTGAATTATAAAATGTCTCTTCATGAAGTGCTGGTTCATATACGACCACTTCAATCCCTTTTGCTTTAATACGTTTCATAACTCCTTGAATAGCTGATTGCCTAAAATTATCCGAATCCATTTTCATAGTTAATCTATAGATACCCACAACTTTAGGATTTCTCTTTATAATCATTTCTGCAACATGATCTTTTCTTGTTCTATTTGCATCAACAATTGCTGTCATTATATTATTAGGAACGTCTGCATAATTCGCCAATAATTGTTTTGTATCTTTAGGTAAACAATAACCACCATAGCCAAAAGATGGGTTATTATAATGCTTACCAATTCTTGGATCCAATCCAACTCCATCAATAATTTGTTTTGTATCCAGTTCTCGTACTTCTGCATACGAATCTAGTTCATTAAAAAAGGCTACCCTCATAGCTAAGTATGTATTGGCAAATAATTTAATCGCTTCAGCTTCAGTCGAATTCGTAAATAATACTGATATATCTTTTTTAACTGCCCCTTGAACTAATAGTTCAGCAAATACTTTTGCTCTATCAGATTTTTCACCTACAATTATACGTGATGGATATAGGTTATCATATAAAGCTTTACCTTCTCTTAAAAATTCCGGTGAGAAAATAATATTATTCGTTTCAAATTTCCCTTTTATCTTCTCTATATATCCTACTGGAACCGTTGATTTTATTATCATTATAGCTTCTGGATTAATAGATAAAACATTAGCAATTACAGCCTCAACAGTTCTTGTGTTAAAATAATTTTTATCTGGATCATAATTCGTTGGTGTTGCAATAATAACATATTCAGCATCCTTAAATGCCTTATAATTATCAGTAGTAGCTATTAAATTAAGTTCTCTTGTTGCTAGAAATTCTTCAATTTCAGTATCTATAATAGGTGATTTTTTATTATTAATCATATCTACTTTTTCTTGAATAATATCCAGAGCTATTACTTCATTATGTTGGGCTAGTAAGATTGCATTAGATAAGCCTACATAGCCTGTTCCTGCTATTGTGATTTTCATTTATTCAAGACACATCCTTACTTATTAATATTCTCTATCCATTTCTCTTCACTTAATACTAAATGCGCGAGTTGCTCATTTGGAACATTATATTTATCCCAATATCTAAAATTCTCTAGAAATTCTATTTGTTTTTGTTCAAATCGATATTTAATAACTTTAGCAGGGTTTCCTACGGCAATAGCATACGGAGGAACATCTTTAGTTACGACTGACCCAGCTCCTATAATCGCACCATTCCCTATAGATACCCCCCTCATTATAATTACCTGCGCTCCAATCCAAACATCATTACCGATCAGTGTTTGGCTATTTAATTCTTCAAAACTTCTAGAAATATTTAAAACATTATTATCTGAATAAAGGAATGGCGAGGTACTTATATGTCTAATCGGATGATTAGGCAATCCTATCATACAATTATAACTAATAGAACAAAACTTTCCGATATTTGAATTGAATACTATAGAATTATCGTTTATATAAGAGTACTCATCTATAGAAACATTTTCTCCAATTATTACACCTTTATTAATTCTAGCTCCCTTAGATATTTTAAGCTTACTATCTACTTGAAAAGATCTAATAATCGCTGATCTATGTTTATAATTCAGAAATATAAATCTCATTAAAACCTTAATCTGTTTTATCATTTTTTTCTCCTACAAAAACTATATAACATATAATTATACAAATAAAACAATTTATATTTATAATTCGGAGCTATTTGCAATAACATTCTATAATAAGCTCTAGCTCCCTTGGGGCTTTTTTTAAACAAACTATTATTACCAATAGAAGTTAATCCACCATGTTTATATTCATGAATTTGTAATGACTCATTTGACACTAAAATATCGTAATTAAGTGCCATTTTAAACAGGAGAACTCCCTCTGTAACAAACTTTTCCCCTTCATATTCAGGAAATCTATATTTTTTTAGTACGCTACTTCTAAATACCCAGAGTTTATCCCCTCTTACTTTATACTTATAGGTTAAGTCAATTAAATTAAATATAGAATTATTTTTTGGGAAAGTTGTCCCTATAACTTTTCCATTTTCATCCATACACAGAAAACATAACGCCATTACTTCATCATTTAATTGAGATACTTCATCTATCTTTTCTAGTGCATATTTTTTCAGATAATCGTCTGAATCTACACAAACAAGAAATTCCCCTTTAGATTCTTCAATCGCCCTATTAAAAGCACGATGCTTTCCTCCATTATTTTGGCGAATATACCTAATAGAAACAACATTTTCGTTCTTAAAGCTATCAACTGTTTGTTCTGTTTGATCTGTTGACCCATCATCGATAATCAACCATTCAAAATTTTGTAATGTTTGAGCTTTTAAAGAGTTATATAATATCTCTAAATCTTTTTCCCTATTATAAGTTGGAGTAAAAATAGTATATTTCATTTTCTTTCCTCTCTAACCCTAATTTTCACGAACAAAATTACTGTATAATAAATAATTAACATTTTTTCACGATTTATTACTTCAAATTATGATTTAGCTGATTTTAGCAGATTAAATAGAATCATTAAAATATCCTTAAAAATATAAATTATAACCACAGCCAAAAGTAACATAAAAATAATTAAATATACTCCCTCAAAATAATAAAATACAAGAGTTGATATAATTAAAGATGCTAGTCCCCCTAGTAAAGTAGGCACTTCTAAACTAATATCATATTGTTTTTTTAATTTCATTGTTATTATTAAACTATTAACAAAAAAGGCTATCGAAAGAGAAAGTGTCGCTCCTATTAAACCAAATGTATCAGTTAATAAACTTAATCCAACAATATTAACAACTGCACTAATTACAGTAGGCATTAATAATTTACTTGAATCCTTCTCTGCTAAAAATAAAGTACTTGCAAAACTTGCATATGAATTAATTAAAACACCTATAAATGTAATAGGAATAATTACTAGTGCCTCATAGTACTGTTCTGCAACCATGTACGGGAATATAATCTTAATTATAATTAGTGAAATCGATCCTATATATAGAATAACTTTTAATATGTAGTTTAAGCTATTTTTATAATATTCCTTTTTATTTTCTTCTTTCCCTATTGAGTATGACATTTCATACCACGCTAACTGGAAAGAATTAACCACCAAAACTATTACACTTGATAAACGATTAGTAACCCCATATAATCCATTTTCATACATCCCTAACTTATCGCTAATTACAAGTCTAATCAATCCGCTCAAAAGCCAATATGATACAGTTGCTAAACAAAGTGGCAATGAAAATAGAACAAGTTTTTTTACTAAGGAAAAAGAAATTGCTCTTATTTTAAAGTGACCTATTAGTTTAACGTTTTTTTCCAGAATAATGATTTGTAGCAATGTACCAATTATATAGGATATATATAGCGCCTCAATTCCCATATCATATCGTAATATTAAAATTATATTAATTATAATACTAACAATACTATTTATTAAACCAGTGGCCACTAGTAAAGTATTTTTCGAAAAACTTCTAGCTACAAAACTATAATAGTATTGAAAAGCATATAACATCCCTTGGGAAAAAATTAAATACTTATAACTGATATCGTAGTGGATTGAATTAACTACAATAGAGAACAGTAAAGTATATATAGCTAATCCAAAACATTGAATTGCAATCCCATTTGAAATTACTGCATATTTATCCCCTGTTTTTTCATAATCAAAAGTAAAGCGAAAAATACTATCCCAAACTTGAAAAAATACAATTGGGATTATTAAATTAATTAAAGAAATAGTTAAATCGTAATACCCAAAATCTTCAGGATTAATTTTCAACGTATATAGTGGCAATAAGAAAAGGCCAATTAACTTGGTCAATGTATTTCCTATAAAAAATATCCCGGATGTCCTTAAAAATTGTTTTAAATAATTCATTTATGGTCTCATTCCTTCTAATCTAGTCATTAGAATTAAAATACCTTTACTAATAACTCATTAAGTGTTTCTTTAAGAGTCCCCTCTAAATTTAGCTTCTGATATATAAACACTATTATTTTCCAATAAATAAAAATATTTTTCTTATATAGTTTAATGATTATAGAATTCTATTTTTTTATTACTAGAATAAGCTATAGCGATTAAAAATAAAGCTGGAAATATGTTACTTGCCCAGAGTAGGTTTGTTTCAAAAAAACCTACTAATAATACACTATAAAAACCAGATACAGCTATTCTCACAAAATTCACATTAATTATTCCATCCGATAAATTCATTAGACTCTTCCAAATTAACACAAGAACTAATAATAACACAGGTGTCCCATATATAACCAAAATATTAAACATTGAATTATGAACATTAAGATTTCCGTATGAAAGTATATCATAATTTGAACCTAATCCTACCATCGGATGCTCTTTAAAACTGTAAAATAATTCAGTCCAAATCGCTTCTCTTCCTGTAAAAAGGGGTTTATCAGTAAAGTCTAGACTAATGCTAAATCGATTCTCCCATAAATGAATATACGTATATACAAAGATTAGGGAGCCAATTGTTAAAACGACGTTTATTAAACCCACACCCTTTTTATTTCCCCATACTTTAGAAGGGATAAGAAAAGCTAATAAAATAAATAATATTAATCCTAGTAACGCTCCTCTGCTATCTGTTAATTGAATAGCATAAAAAGCAAAACATGATATTAGTGCTATCATTATTCTTTTAAATTTCAAAGTACTTAAATAAAAAGTAGAATAGATATAAGTTAATAAAATTATATATCCTTTAGTATTCGTATTAAATGGCTCCATTTGTAAAAAACAATAAAATATAAAATAAACCAGCATAACCATAGAGATTACTTTTATGCTTTTTTCTTTAAAACTAAAAAATCTAAAGATTACTATCATTATTACTACATTAAATAAAACTATGCTACTCCCTAAGTTAGAATTAGAAATTATTGCATTTAGCAACATTACAATGAACAAAATCACATTAAAAAAGAATAAATTTATCCTTTTTGATATTATTAGAGGCAAGTGTAATACTAATAGTATTATATTTGCTGAAAAAAGAATAAAACTAATACTACTAAACAAATTAAAAAATTCTAACTTGTACCAGGTAAGTAGAAAAATGAAGAAAAAAATTATAACATAAGACAAATTAACAAAATTAACCATCATTTGATATTTTTTTTCACTATTCCTTACCCAACTTTCTTTATCGTTTCTCTCTATATTCATAATTTATACCTACTCTAATTTTTTAGTATCTCTATTATTCGATTCGCCGCAAACTTTACAGATGTCTCCTCTTTATCTATGCCGTTTACCAATCGTTGATTATTAGTATTACTTAGTAAAGATTTAATTTTTCTCGCAATTTCGCTAACATCTTGATTATCATATATAACATCGTTAGATTCTAACGTTGAAATTATTGATTTCGCCCCTGTTTCTTTAGATAAAAGCAAATCACATCCATTAACAAGCGCCTCTATAGGAGCCAATCCAAAGGTCTCAAAGCTACTATTCTGTACAAATAATTTTGCCTTTTGATAATATAAAGGCATTTCATTATGTGGTACTTTAGAGAAATATTTAACAAAAGGGTAGGAAAGGATCTCTTCGAGATCCTTTCCTTCATTACCTATAACAATAAGGTTAAGCGATTTTTTTTCTTGTTGATTAAGTAACTCGATAGCTTTACAAACTGATTTGATTTTTTTTCTCGGCATCCCCCCGCCGACTGCTAGTAAAGTATTCTCTTCCCTCTCTACAAGCTTCTCTTTACTAATAGAAATTGTATCCCAGTCAATACCGTTATTTACATAATTCAATTTTTTTTTGTGTTGAGGATAGTTATTCTCCATCCAATGCATAAAATTTTTAGAAACACAAATTATTTTGGGCGCTAGTTCTAATACCTTATTTTCGATATCGACTCCTCTTTGATTGTACTCACCATTTATTTTCCCTTCAATATCCCGACATCCATGCATTAAATAAGCCGATTTAACCCCTAACAGTTTGGCAATTCTAAATCCTATAATATTGATTTTTGACATGCCCGAAAAAAGAACTGCATCCACTTTCCTAATTTGTAAAAAAAGGTCCACTACCCTTTTAATTTTGGATTGCTCCTGTAAAAAAATTGTATTCTCAGGTAGCTGCTCTTTTAATGCTTTATTAACATTTGCCGGTCCTGTATTACCAATAAGATCTCCTACGAATAATAATTTCAACTCATCGCTCTCCCAAACTTTTTTTATACTCTTTATGACCGTTTAACATTTCTTTAATCGCTTGTAGTAGAGTCATTTTAGATTTATATTTTTTATAATGTCTGAGCGCAAATTGCAAGATAAGTACAGTCACCCATCTGTTTGATAAGGCACTAAAAACTGCACCCCGATCATAGAAATATTTTTTATTAAATCCTTTAAACCAAGAAGATTCACCAATATATAAATCGGCAATCTTAATGGGTTCATATTTAATTTTTAATCCTTTTTTTAAACATTCATATAAAAAAATATTTTCTTCTCCCATCCTATAAATAGAACCTGCTCCAAATTGCTCATTAAATTGAATGTTTGCTTTTTTAATTTTTTCAATTCTAAATGCAATCTCAACAGAAGAAGTTTTTAAGGAACTAAGATATCCTAATCTTTTACTTTGATTTTCATATCTTTTGAATGACTTATTAATTCCTTCCACCTGGAATCTAATAATATCATAATCTGGATTTTCGTCGAATGTCTTCTGGATTAATTCACTATAATTATCAACATATATTAGGTCATCATCCGCTAACAAAACAATACCGTCATCATTTGAATTAGATATTGCCTTATTACGACTTTTACTTAATCCTACATCCTCGCTGCACACATAAGTTAATTTATGATTCTGTACACATAAGGCTTCTTGTTTTTCATACCCACACTGATTTACTATTACTGCATCCGTTGATATATTCATCTTCTCAAACAAATCAACAGGATTTGATCTATTCATTGTAGAGACTAATACCTGAACACTCATATTTCCACACCCTAAACTAGATAAATAAAATACTCACTTTATTCCAATAACATATATCCTACAATTGAAAACTTTATCTATCTTGTACTCTCAGCTTTTTCCCAAAATGGCTTTGCTTTTCCAGTCAATATATTATAGACACCTACCCATTGTGCAATTATCGTTACACAATAATAATAAGTTAATGTTACATACTTATTGTTTGTCTTAGTTATTACTTTTATCAATGCCATGAAATAAAATAGCATTTGTCCAATAAATGTTATTAAATAAAACCAAGATTCTGGTACCAATAATGCATTGGATATTAGTACTACAAGATGCGCGATCCATAGCAAATACCTGCATGTTCTATGTCCAAAATAAAAATAAGAAAACCATTTATACTTAAATATATTCATTATCCTTATATCTGGTAAAATATGCTTTAAAATAATTCGATTCATTCTTACTTTGCGACCAAATTCATCTTCAATAACCTCACCAGCTTTTTCACAAGCAACCGCATCATGATTCGCAATCGCCCTTTTTCCTTGAAGTGCATACAATGGTGGCATTGCACTATCGTGACATTGTATTGGATTAAAGTCATAATAATCCTTAGTTCTACATGCATATAAAGCCCCATTACCAGCTGTTATAGTTTGCATTCGCCCTTCAATTTCACGCATTACCATGTCGCTATCCCAATAACTTGCTTCAGCATTACTTACATCACTCGACCCTTGATTAACAATCATTAATCTTCCCGAAACATATGCAATTTCCTCTGACGTAAATGCTGCCATAAGTTCTTTAACAGATTTTTTATCCATCATAGAGTTTGCATCGGTCATAACTAAATACTCTGTTTTCACATTTTTTTGTGCTTCATTTTGTGCATTTGTTTTTCCTTTTCGAGCTTTCACTTCATAAAGTCTTATTTTGCTATCTTGATTTTCTTTAATAAACTCTCTAACAATTTCATTAGTTTTGTCTGTACTATTATCAGAAGCTATTAAGAATTCAATTTTATCTTTAGGATAATCTAACTCTAAAATATTATTAAGTTTATTTAAAATTACTTTTTCCTCATTATGAGCAACTACCATAACAGTTACTGTCGGCTGATGAGAGTAATTCTTTTCAAGCTTTCGATTCTTATATAAATTTCCAATTAATTTTAATGATATAGGATAACCAACCATCGCCCAAACTATAATAAATCCACTTATATAAAATAGATATTTGTATAAAAACTCCATTTATCTTCTCCCTTAATTGTTCTATTCTTCCATCCTTTTTGCGGGGATCCCTACATACGTTCCCGCTTCAGTTATATCTCTAATTACTACAGATCCTGCACCAATTTTACATTCTCTAGTAATATTAATGTTATTAATTACTATACTTCCAATAGCTAACCAAGTGCCTGACCCAACCTTTACTGTACCCGCTAAATGTACGCCTGGTGATATATGAACATAATCCTCAATTACATTGTCGTGATCTACTGTAGAAGCGGTGTTAATGATGCAACCTTTTCCAATTTTAGTACAACAGTTAATTACAGCTCCTGCCATCACTACAGTTCCTGCTTCCAAATAGACTTGCTCTCCGATAATCGCACTCGGATGAATTAAAATTGGAATGCTAGCTCCTTTAGTTTCAAGCTGTCTCTGGATTTTCTCACGTATAGCATTATTACCAATTCCAACGAAAAAATCGTAATCATCTATATATTTCGAGATACTTGCTGATTTATCAATTATTTCTATTCCCATTGAACATCCTATATTTTCATTATCATCTAAAAAAGCAACGCTCTGCCATTTATTCATTTTCAGTGCAATATCAGCTATGACCCTTCCATGACCACTAGCTCCTATTATAAGAAGTTTTTTTTTCATAACTCTATACTTCCTTTTTGATCTCCCTTAAATGGTTCCATCGTTGCAGCTGTTTCTGAATTAATTCCTTCTCTAATAAAAACTTTCTTAATTGTTAAAAGGATAATCTTCCAATCTGTAGTGAAACTTACACGATCTACATACTCTACATCATAATTAAATTTCTCTTCCCAACTAATAGCATTACGCCCATTAACTTGCGCTAACCCTGACAACCCAGGCCTAACTTCATGGCGACGCTTTTGATGTTCATTATATAATGGTAAGTACTGAACTAATAAAGGCCTTGGTCCTATAATTGACATATCACCTTTAAAAATATTAAAAAGCCCAGGTAATTCATCAAGTGATGTCGAACGTAAAAATTTTCCGAACTTAGTAAGCCTTACACTATCGGGTAGTAGCTCGCCATTTTCATTTTTTTCATCTGTCATTGTTCTAAATTTATACATTTTAAAAATAGTTCCATTTAATCCAGGTCGCTCTTGTTTAAATAATACCGGACTACCCAATTTTGTCTTCACAAGAAAAGCAACGATAAGAAATACTGGACTAAGTATTATAATAGCAATTAAAGATAGTATAAAATCCATTGGCCTTTTTATAAACCGTCCATAGATGCCAACTTTAGAAGTCCTCATTACGCTATCCACAACCCTTTAATAATTTTCACAACTTTCTCTAAATCTTCATCCGTCATTTTCGTATCACTTGGTAAACAAACACCATTCTCAAATAATTTCTCCGATACATCTGTACCAACAAAATCATATTTCGCAAAGAATGGTTGTAAATGCATAGGTTTCCAAACTGGTCTAGATTCAACATTTTCTTTTTCAAGAGCTTCCATTACATCAATTGGGCGAATCTTACCGTTTAGTGTCATAGAACTTAGCCAATAGTTTGGTTCATTCCACTCATTACTAGGCATAAATTCAATACCTTCAAGCCCTTCTAATTCTCTCTTATAAAAATCAAATATGTATCTTTTCTTCTGAACCCTTTGATCTAACACTTTAAGTTGTCCTCTACCAATACCAGCAACTACATTACTCATGCGATAGTTAAAGCCTAATTCACTATGTTGATAATGTCTGGCTTGATCTCTACTTTGAGTAGCCCAAAATCTTACCTTTGAAACTCTTTCTTCATTATTAGAAACGAGCATACCACCACCAGAAGTAGTGATAATCTTATTACCATTAAAAGAGAAGATGCCATAATCTCCGAAACTACCAGTATGTTTGCCCTTATAATAAGTGCCCAAAGATTCAGCAGCATCTTCGATTAAAGTGACATCGTATTTTTTACAAAGTTCAACAATCTTATCCATATCCGCAGAAAGACCATATAAATGAACTACTATAACTGCCTTTACGTTCGGATATTTTTTAAAAGCTTCTTCTAAAGCTTTAGGACACATATTCCAAGTTTCATAATCACTATCTATGAAAACAGGTGTAGCATTTTGATAAATGATAGGGTTGGCAGTGGCTGAGAATGTAAGTGTTTGGCAGAAAACAATATCCCCCTCCCCTACTCCTGCTGCTTTTAAAGCCAAATGAATTGCAGCTGTCCCAGAAGACAGTGCCGCGGCTGCTTTAGAGCCCACCTTCACTGCTAGTTCCCTTTCAAATCCATTCACATTTTCCCCAAGTGGCGCAATCCAATTTGTATCGAAAGCTTCCTTAACATAATGCATTTCATAACCTTCATCACTCATATGTGGTGATGAAAGAAATATTCTGTCTCCCATTTAAAAAACTTCCTTCCCTTAAATTAGTTTTTTAGATTAACTTTATTATTTGCAATATCTAATAATCGTTCTCTTATTTCTTCTTTACTAATTCCTTCAAAATCATTCATAAACTGTCTTAGAATTGCTTGATCCATTAAAACAGCCTTTCCTATATGAATTTTAGGGAATATTTGCTCTGGATGAATCTCACCCTCATTTAATAACTCTTCATACATTTTTTCACCTGGTCTTAATCCAGTAAATTCAATTCCAATTTCCTCAATAGAATACCCCGAAAGGGTAATTAAGTTTTTAGCTAAATCCACGATCTTTACTGGGTCTCCCATATCGAGAACAAATAATTCTCCACCTCTAGCTAATGTACCAGCTTGAATTACTAACCTAGAAGCTTCTGGTATTGTCATAAAGTAACGAATCATATCAGGATGAGTAACTGTTACAGGTCCGCCTTTTTGAATTTGCTTCTTAAATAGCGGGATTACACTTCCCCTACTTCCAAGGACGTTACCAAACCTAACAGCTACAAATCGTGTACTTGTACTTACAGACGCCATATGTTGGACAAGCATTTCTGCAAATCTTTTTGTAGCGCCCATTACGTTCGTTGGATTTACAGCTTTATCTGTAGAAACCATAACAAATGTATTTACTTTAAATGTATCGGCAGCTTCTGCAACATTTTTCGTACCAAAAATATTATTTTTCACAGCCTCTTCAGGATTACGTTCCATTAAAGGTACATGTTTATGTGCCGCTGCATGATATACGATATATGGTTGGTGCTTTTTCATTATTTCAAAGATCTTATGTCTATCTTGAATATCAGCAATTTCTGTCGTAATTTCAACTATATCTTTATAAGTAACTCTCATTTCCATTTCGATATTATAAATGCTGTTTTCACCATGTCCTAAAAGAACAATTTTTGCTGGTCTATATTTCATTACTTGACGACAAATTTCTGATCCAATTGATCCACCAGCACCTGTTACTAAAATTGTTTTACCTGTAATCTTTTCTCCAATTCCTGCATCATCTAATTGGATTGGCTCTCTGCCTAATAAATCTTCCACTTGTACATCTCGGAATTCATTAACAGAAACTTTGCCATCTAAAAGATCTTCAAGCATCGGTACAATTTGCGTTTTCGCCTTCGTTTTTCTACACTTCTCAAAAATCTCGTTTATTTGATTTCTATTTAAAGAAGGAATTGCGATAATAATATGTTCAATATCGTTATCTTCCACAATTTCTTGAATATGATTTGTTGTACCCACAACCGGCACATTATAAATTTCTAATTTCTGTTTATTTCTATCATCATCAACAAATGCAATTGGATATAGGTCTGCTTCTTTATTATGTTGTAATTGACGTACTACCATTGTCCCTGCTGAACCTGCACCAATAATTAATGTTCGTTTTTTATCAGTAGCTTTCGTAATATACGTATCACGGAACATACGCCATACAAAGCGAGAGCCACCAATTAATAATAAATGTAACATCCATGCGATAGCTAAAATTCGAACATAAATATCGTGATTTATAATCTGTTGAACAATTGCTGTTACAATAATGGAAAGTGTAATTGCCTTAAATATTTGTTTTAATTCTCCAATGCTTGCATATTCCCATGCCTTGTTATAAAGCTTATAAATAGCAGCAAAAATATGATGACTACACAATAATGTAATAGAACTAATAACTACTGTCATAGGAATTTTGTTTAATACATTAGGATGTATGAACCAATAACTTAAATACACGGCAGTTAATACAATAAATGAATCTAATAAAATTAATAATGAGAGCCGTTTTCGATAACTCAATATATCTGTTCCCTTCTTTATATAATTCTCATCTTATTCATAATAAAAAAGGACATTCTCTTATGAATGTACCTCTTCTTTTTTTACAAGTTCCTTCATATACTTCATTAACTCTACATTTAATTCTTCATTTTGTAGTGCCATCTCAATCGTCGTCTTAATAAATCCAAATTTCTCTCCAACATCGTAACGCGTACCTTCAAAGTCATAAGCAAATACACGTTGAACTTCATTTAATCGTTGAATTGCATCTGTCAATTGGATTTCTCCACCAGCGCCTGTTTGTTGATTTTCAAGGAACATAAAGATTTCTGGTGTTAATACGTAACGACCCATAATTGCTAAATTTGATGGTGCCGTACCTTTCGCTGGCTTTTCAACAAATTTACGTACTTGATAACGACGTTCATTTTGTTCAACTGGATCGATAATACCGTAACGATGTGTTTCATTTTCAGGCACTGTTTGTACACCGATAACTGATGACTGTGTACCGTCATATTGATCCATTAATTGGCGTAAACATGGCGTTTCTGCTTGTACAATATCATCACCAAGTAATACCGCAAATGGTTCGTTTCCAATAAACTTACGTGCACACCATACCGCATGCCCAAGTCCTTTTGGTTCCTTTTGTCTTATGTAATGAATGTTAATCTTTGAAGAAGCTTGTACTTTCTCAAGCATTTCATGTTTTCCTTTTTCTAAAAGGCTTTGTTCTAACTCAAAAGAATGATCAAAATGATCTTCAATTGCGCGTTTTCCTTTTCCAGTCACAATAATAATATCTTCAATTCCAGATTCTATCGCTTCTTCTACTATGTATTGAATTGTCGGTTTATCAACGATAGGTAACATTTCTTTCGGCATCGCTTTCGTTGCTGGTAAAAACCTCGTCCCCAGACCAGCTACTGGAATAATCGCTTTTCTTACTTTTTTCAATTATAATCCCCCTATATCATCTTATTTATATGTAACAATAATAAAAACCCTACCTATAGAGTCACTTGTATAACTCCATAGGTAGAGTTTCTATTAGAAATAAATTATGGGCATCTAACCCAACCTCACGTCATACTCCCGACGACAAGCGTCTAAGGTAGGCACGAAATAAAATTTCTACCCACAGCACGACCGAGTGCCTCCGTTGATAACGGTTAGGAGACATCACCAATTCTTTATTTAAAAAATACCAAACAATTTTTTACGACGAATTTGTTCTGGATCTTCTTTATAAATTGCTTTCCCGCTAATGATTAAATACGGATTCTCTCTTAAATCGTTCATAACAGTTGCACCGAATTCTTTCTCTATTAGTTCATAACTTTCCGCTAGATGAAATCCTCTGGACGTTGTGTTATGTGCATCTGATGCAATCATATGTGTTAAATTATGTTCCACAAGCTGCAGTGAAAACTTTTTAATTTTTTTACCAAACTTACCTAGTAAACTACCTGCAGTTACTTGAGTTAGTGCACCTTTATTTACAAGATTATATAACTTATCTGGCCGCTCGATTAACTCGGCATTACGTTCGGGGTGAACGATAATTGGGATCATTCCTTTTACACGTAGTTCATAGAATAGTTGTTCTGCATAACGAGGTACATGATTAGATGGAAATTCAATGAATATGTATTTGTTTGTTTCATTTAAAGTAACGATTTTACCAGCTTCATAGTCTTCTAATAAGTCACCATATAACCTGACCTCTTGCCCCGGTAAAATGGTAAGTGGAATATTATGTTGTTGTAGTTCATCATTTAGTTGTTTTACTTGATGAATAATTGAGGTACGTTCATTTATATATTTTCCATTTTGGTGATGTGGTGTTGCGACAATTGTATGTATTCCTTCTGACATAGCTTGTTGTGCCATCGCTAAACTATCTGTTTCTGTCTGTGCACCATCATCGATACCAGGTAAAATATGACAATGTAAATCAATCATTTATGTCATCCTCCTTCTCTCATAGTAATCTTTTTCCTCTTGAATATGAGACATCTCATATTCAAGAGGAAAAAGGAGATATGATAAAAACATATCTCGCTTTGAAATTAGTTTGCACCATAGTAATAATATAAGCCTTGTTCACGTTCACGATCATTCAGAACAACGCCTAACAATTTACCTTTTGCTGATTCTAATAAACCTTTTGCTTTTACTGCTGTTTCTTTTTCTGTCGATTCACTACGAACGACAAGAATAGACGCATCACATACATTCGCCATAATTTGTGCGTCAGTTACAGCTAAAATTGGTGGTAGGTCAAAGATAACTAAATCATAAAGGCTATATGCTTGTGCAAGTAGTTCTTGCATCGATTTTGAGCCTAATAATTCTGCTGGATTTGGCGGAATTGGTCCACACGCTAAAAAGTGTAAATTATCTACAGCTGTTGGTTGTACACATTTTTCTAAACGTTCACTATGCGTTAATACGTTCGTCAATCCGAAAATATTATCTACTTGAAACATTTGGTGCATCGCTGGTTTACGCATATCTGCATCAATTAATAATACTTTCTTTCCTTGTTGTGCAAACACGACTGCCATATTCGCTGTCGTTGTTGTTTTCCCTTCACTTGGGTTTGCAGATGTTACCATTAATGAATGTAAATTTGTATCAACAGCTGCAAATTCAATATTCGTTCGAATATTACGATATTGTTCTGAAATTGGTGATTTCGGTTGTTGATGAGCAATTAATTGACGACGTTGACGATGATTCTTCTTCTTTTTAAATAAATTAAGAGCCAATTGTTTGTCCCCTCACTTTTCTTGATGATGGAGCGTGCGATTTCACGTTCATTGTTTCTTCATCCATACGAGCTACAATACCTAACACTGGTAAACCAAGTAAGTTTTCTACATCTTCTTCTTTTTTTACTGTGTTATCTAAGTATTCTAGTAAAAATGCAAGACCAACTGCTGCCATTAAGCCAACAACGAAGGCAATTGCCACATTTAACATTGGACGTGGTTTAATTGGAGATTGATTTTCTGCAACTTCTGCTTTAGATAGTACTGTTACGTTATCCACGTTCATAATTTTTGCAACTTCACCTTTAAATACATCCGCAGTTGCATTTGCAATATCACGAGCTACTTTTGGATCTTTATCATCAGCTGTAACAGAAATAACTTGTGAATCTTTTTCATTCGCAACATTAATCTTCTTCGTTAAAGCTTGCGCTGTCATATTTAAATTTAATTTTTCATTTACTTGTTCTAAGATTACTGGACTTTTAATAATAACCTTATATGTATTCGTTAATTGAATATTCGTTTGAACTTCACCAGCTTGAAACATCGATCCCTCTTGTTTCTTCTGGTTAACAAGAATTTGCGTCGAAGATTGATAGATTGGTGTCATAAAGAAGAAGCTAATGATAGCACTTACTATAGCGGCACCAAAGGCGATTACGAGGATCATTGCTAAACGTTTTTTTAAAATATGAAATAACTCTTTCAAACTAATTGTTTCTTCCATAAGTTCCTCCAACTTTCTAAAATTTGCACATAAGAAAAATTATAACATATAAATCTTACATTTTTTATTTTGATTGATTTCGTTCGACATTTATTCACATCAAGCACATATAATCTTACAAAATAATCTTAAATATGACAACACATTCCATCGAATTCCCAAATTTTCCATTATAACATGTTTTTTGTATAATACAATAAATGATTTTAAAATAATTCAAAAAAGCCAATAAAAATAGTTATTGGCCTTAAAAATCATTATATTATACATTATTTTCTAATAATATCCATATTGTCCCTGATCTTCTCTCTTATCATTTAAAACAACACCAAGTAATTTACCAGACGCTTTGTCTAATATTTGCTTCGCTTTTAAGATTTTATCTTTTTCTGTTTTTTCACTACGTACGACCAGTACGATTCCATCGCATTTGTTCGCTAAGAGTTGTGCATCGGTAACCGCAAGGACTGGTGGTGTGTCGATTAAAATAATATCAAACATGTTATATGCTTCTAGTAATAGCTCGTCCATTGCCCGGCTACCTAATAGTTCAGCTGGGTTTGGCGGGATTGGACCTGATGCCATTAAATAAACGTTCTCTATATCTGTTTTTTGAATGCATTGCATGAATTTCGCTTGTCCTGATAATAGGTTCGTTAAGCCATTAGGGCTATGAACAGCAAACAAGTTTTGAATGGTTGGCTTACGTAAGTCCGCTCCAATTAACAATACCTTTTTTCCTTGTTGACCAAAAACGACTGCTAGATTGGAAACTGTCGTTGTTTTTCCTTCACCCGGATTTGCCGAAGTGACAACAATAGAACGGATACTGCTATCTATAGATGTAAACTCAATGTTTGTACGGATGTTACGGTACTGTTCCGCAATACGTGACTTAGGCTCTTTATGTGTAATTAATTGTCGTAATGGTTTTCTTTTTTTTCTCCCGAACATGGTATGATCTCCTCTTTTCAAAATGCGACACTTTCCCCTTTATCTCTCTATGTTCGATATGCTACGCCCATTTTTCATTTGTTTATACTGTTAATTTTCCCCATCACTTTCCTCTACACTTCATCATAACCAATCATAATAAGCTTTGTCCTACCTCATAACCTTTATAATGTGACAACCGCGTCTCTATTTTTATCGCGCTATCATTTATCTTAATTTCAAGATATTTATAGCGTCATTATATACGAACTTCCATTCATTTACAACAAGAATTCTGATTAATCTGTATTTTAATATTTCGGATAAAAGATATATGAATTAAAAAAATTCTCCTGCATGTTGCAGAAGAATTTTTTTAATTCACATCTATTCTTTTTTATCACCAATCGCAAATGTAATTTCAGCTTCACATGCAACTTCACCATCTACTGTTGCGATTGCTTTTCCTTTTCCGATTGGACCACGTACACGCGTCATTTCTACTTCTAGACGAAGTTGATCACCTGGACGTACTTGTTTTTTGAAACGACAATTGTCGATACCTGCGAAGAAAGCAAGTTTTCCGCGGTTTTCTTCTTTCTTTAATACAGCAACTGCTCCAACTTGTGCTAATGCTTCTACAATAAGTACACCGGGCATAACTGCGTAGTCAGGAAAGTGCCCGTTAAAGAATTCTTCGTTGGCGGATACATTTTTAATTCCAACCGCTCTTTTTCCTTCATCTACTTCTAATATTTTATCAACAAGTAAAAATGGATAGCGGTGAGGAATGATTTCTTTAATTTGTTCTATATTTAGCATATAACAATCGCCCCTTTTGTAATATTGGTCTTACCACTTGGACATATTGTCTATTATCCCATTTTGTTTATTGTTTGTCATTATAAAGTGAAACTTTACTTCCTATTTATAAAAAAATGCATACACTCTATTCTCTTAAAATAGTTGCACATCCTTGCAACTGACACGGAGGTAGAAAAGAGTGTATGCCCAGATTAGGGAAAGGCAATATGTATTAACACATGATTTGCCTTAATGTCGTATTCGACTCATTATATTATAAACGTTTTCAAATACGGAAATATTAAATTTAACCATATATATGAATATTTTACCTATATTCTTCGTTTTTCTTTATTTTTCTTCTATTTTCTCAAAAAATCGAAATAAAAAAATAAAAATACAAAAAAAGAACTAAGGTTTACACCTTAGTTCCTCTCATTTTATCGTAAAGCACGCTTTGGTAATCTATCGATATTCTCTAACATAATACCTGTACCAACCGCAACGCAGTGCATTGGGTTTTCAGCAATTAATACTGGTACTTTTAGTTCTTCTGCTAGAAGCATGTCGATACCGTGTAGTAAAGCTCCACCGCCTGTTAGAATGACACCGCGGTCGATGATGTCCGCTGATAGTTCTGGTGGTGTGCGCTCTAGTACGCCTTTTGCAGCTTGTACAATAACAGCCGCATTTTCTTTTAATGCTTCTGTAATTTCTTCTGAGCATACTGTAATTGTACGTGGTAAACCTGTTACCATATCACGTCCGCGAATTTCAAGTTCTTCGCTACGTGCACCTGGGAATACTGTACCAACTTTAATTTTAATATCTTCTGAAGTACGTTCTCCAATTAATAGCTTATACTTACGTTTAATGTAGTTTAAGATCTCCATATCAAACTTATCGCCAGCCATTTTGATAGAGGAAGAGGTAACAATATCACCCATAGATAGTACAGCGATATCTGTTGTACCTCCACCAATATCAACAACCATGTTACCGCTTGGTTGGAAGATTTCCATACCAGCACCAACTGCGGCTACTTTTGGTTCTTCTTCTAAAAATACTGTTTTACCACCTGAACGTTCAGCAGCCTCACGAATTGCTTTTTGTTCTACTGATGTGATATTTGTTGGACAACAAATTAAAATGCGAGGTTTTGAAAAGAAGCTCTTTACGTCCAATTTGTTAATGAAATACTTTAACATTGCTTCTGTAATTTCGAAATCTGCGATTACACCATCTTTTAGTGGACGAATGGCTACAATATTACCAGGCGTACGTCCCACCATACTTCTTGCTTCTTCACCTACTGCTAATACTTTACCTGTGTTACGATCAATAGCAACAACAGATGGCTCATTTAATACAATACCCTTACCTTTAACATGGATTAATACGTTAGCCGTACCTAGGTCAATTCCGATATCTCGCGCAAACATTCCCGTTTTTTCCTCCTCGATATTCAAAATCAGGTTACACCCGAATTCTTTTACACCTAATTTCTGATTTTATCATAAATTTAACAGAAACGTAATATTCGCAAAAAGAATTCTTCTGAAAAATATTACCGAATTGAAACGGAATGTTTGCGATCGCATATTTATTGACGTACCGGCTTTTCTACATCTTCTTTTCTATACTTTTGTTTTGTTGCTTCTCCGCCTCTTAAATGACGAATAGACTTATGATAATCAAGAATTTCTTTCACTTCATTTGCGAGCTCTGGATTAATTTCTGGTAGACGTTCCGTTAAATCTTTATGGACTGTACTCTTTGATACCCCAAATTCCTTTGCAATGACACGCACTGTCTTTCTTGTCTCCACGATATACTTACCAATCTTGATAGTTCTCTCTTTGATGTAATCGTGCACACCACTCGCCTCCCTAAATTGGATGTGAGAAGGGTGAAATGAGCCTCGCTGCATACGACTTAGAAGTAAGTGTGAGTGCTGTTTGTAAGCGTTAAACATTCTTGGATTTATAATGAAATGATTCACGATTTCTCACCTCAAACACTCTCTTTGCTTTGGTTTATACCATTGTATTGCCCGCACTACTGATATATGCTACATGTTCACTATTTTTGCGGACTAAGTTAAGAAAAATTACGTTTTTTTGTGAGAAATACGTTAACAGTGACTATTTTGGCGAAAAAAATGACACCTTGTATACAAGGCGTCATTCTTCTCGTTCTAACTCTTCTTCTAACAATTGATGGTGGGGAACCTCTTTCTTACCGGCAATGTAATAATATAAAGTAAATAAAACAAACAATAAAATAATAGCAGTCGACAGAACAAACAAAAATGACACAGTATCCCCTCCTTTTTGTAATATATATTCGAGAATCTCGTCATTTTTCCTTGTTATTGCAACTCTTTTCTCGAAATTGAGTATTTTTATATGAAAATAAAAAAATCAGCTCTCCTAGTGAGAACTGATTTTTTCACTTTCTTATTCTTGTGAAGAAGAACTATTAGATGATTCTGTAGAACCATTTGTTGATTTTTCTTCTTTCTTCGGTTCTTCTTTTTTGTCACTAGTTGAACCGCTAGTTGATTTCTCTTCTTTTTGAGACTTGTCTTCTGTTTTACTTTCTGGTTTCGTGCTCGTTGACTTTTCTTCTTTTTGAGATTTGTCATCAGCTTTTTTACCAGAAGCGTTCGTTGCCTTTGCAGCACCTGCATCAGCTTTAATTTCTGCTACTGACTTATTTAAGTAGCGCTCAGGGTTCACAGCCACATTGTCTTTACGTACTTCAAAGTGAACGTGAGAACCTGCTTCTTTATTCATTGCACTTAGACCGGATTTTCCTAATACTTCACCTTGTACAACTCGTGCACCTTTTTCTACTTTTACACTGCCTAAGCTTTGATAAGAAGCTGCTACACCATTTCCGCTATCAACTGTTACAACATAACCAAGAAGCGAATCTTTTTCAGCTTTCGTTACTGTACCACTTAAAGCAGCTGTAACATTGAATTCTTTTCCATTCTTCGCAGCAATGTCAATTCCTTTGTTCGGGGAATATGTGTTGTTATAAAAGACAAGTGCTTTTTCTTGTTCCGCCTCAGTTGCTGCATCTTCATAGAACTTCTTCTGTACAACTACTTCCGCATTAGCAGGAGCTGGCATTTTCACTACTTCTGAAGACTTCGTTACTGGTACTGCTGGATCTTCCGTTTGTGTATACGGCGTTGCTTGATCTTGGTTCGGAGTCTTCTTCGGATTAGCTCCTTGGAACCATAGTGCAACCATTAAAATTACCGCTGCACAAGCAATGTATAGTGCCGGAAATACCCATCTTTTTTGAAATAAATGTACTACCTTTTGCGACTTTTTATTATTTCTTCCTCGCATTCCATCATCACCTCAGCAATCATTTTGAACAATATTCACGCATCCTATACAACCTATAACTAATTACTTTTCGACAAAATCTGTAAAAATATGTATAGGAATTGTAAAATTTCCGAGGAAATGATAGAAAAAAGAAAAAACTGAGCGTTTTGGCTCAGTTTTTAATCTAATTGTTTCTTTTTATACACGATTAAACATGCAATAAGTGAAATAATAAGCCAAGCTCCAACATTTATCATATGCCCACTAATACTACTAAATCCTGCACCCTCTACTAAGCTTTTAATTGCCTTTTCAAGATGAGATGTTGGAAGATAACTAATCATTGTCTTAATGACTTTATTTTCAACCATTGGCTCAAATTGTACAGCTAAATACATCGTCATTAATATCGGCATTCCAATTAGTGATGTTTGTGGGACAGACTCAGCTAGTAATCCAATCATTGTTCCAATTAAAGTAAATAGAATTGTTCCACATAAGAAAACAAATGCTAGTAATAAGAAATTTCCACTTAATTGATCCAAAATGAATAAGTTTACAATAGAAATACCTAACGTTAAACATGCTGTTAATATACTTTTCCCAAAAAGGACTTCAACAGAAGAAGCCGGTGATAGCATTAACACACGTAACGTATGTTTTTCTTTCTCTTCTGCAATTACCATCGATTGAACAAACCCAGCAACAAATAGAAAGGCCATTAAAGTAATAATGCCAACCCCTGCACTCCCTTGTCCAAATCGGCTAAATATGAATGCAAATATAATTGGTAAAGATGCCATTAGCAACACTTGTGAATTTGTCTTAAAATCTTGTACTTCTTTTCTAAAAATAGCTGATACACGTCTCATTGAAAATGTCATTATAATCTCCTCCCAGTAACTTCAATAAAGATATCGCCTAGCGTTGGCTCATAAGAATGAATAGATAATAATTCTCCTTTTTTCATCCATTCTGAAATGCGTTTTGCACCTAATTCATCTTTTTGTACCGTTTCTTTCTTCTTATCCTTTAACACGACTTGTATTTGATCTTTCGCGTATTGTAAGCGAAGGTTCTCCGGTGTATCAAGCGCTACAATTTCTCCGCCGCATAGAAAGGCAATGCGGTTACAAAGCGTTTCTGCTTCGTCCATATTGTGCGTCGTTAAGAAAATCGTCGTTCCTTCTTTATTTAAGTCTTTTAAGATTTTATGAATGTTTTGTACGTTTACTGGATCAAGTGCAGATGTTGGTTCGTCTAAGAAGAGGATATCTGGTTTATGAAGGATTGCTCTAGCTAGTGTAACGCGCTGCTTCATTCCCTTTGATAGTTTTTTTACTAATGTTTTTTTATCATCTAATAAGTTCACTTGCGCTAATACTTCATCGATTCGTTCTTTTTTGCAATCATATAAGTCACAAAATAATAGTAAGTTATCATAAATGCTAAGTCTTTCATATAAACCACTGTTGTCTGTTAAAATACCAATTCGTTTATAATCGATGCTGCTTGGCCCTGTAATATCTTTCCCTAATACTTTTACCGTTCCAACGCTATGAAGTAATTGAGAAGTTAATATTTTTACTGTCGTCGTTTTCCCAGATCCACTCGGTCCGAGGAATCCAAAAATTTCTCCTTGCTTCACCTCAATATTTACATTTCGAAGTGCTGTTTTTTCATTGAAACTTTTCATTACATCTTTCATTTCAATTGCCAATGTCATCTCGTCATCCCCTTTGTTTTTTTCTTTTATAGATGAAAGTCGCTTTAGCGCTTTTCGTTTGTTTGTTTCGCTTTTCTTGACTCAATCATATGAAAATCAAAGGGTTTACGCAGTAAAATACCGGTAAAAGGAGTATTTTTACCGGTGAATGAATCGTATTTTGAGCTTATTGGAGCACTTCTTATAGCCCAATTACACCTTTCAACTCATCCATTCGTCCTTTCGAAAGCGGAATTGAACTTTTTCTTTCGTCGTCTAAAATTAAGCTGAAACTGTTACGAGTCCAAGTAATTACTTCTCGTACTCTTTGTAAATTCACAAGGTAAGAGCGATGACATCTAAAGAAACCAAAACCTGTTAATCTCGCTTCTAGTTCACTTAATGTTAATGCGCATACGAAATCACCTTCACGAACGTGAATATGGGTTACTCCGTTTTGCGTTTCAATGAAATGGATTTCCATTGGGTCTAATAAGATGATTTTATCGTTTACTTTCGCTGGTATTCTTTCTAACTTCATTTGCGGAATCATTTGAACGACTTTTTCTTCATCGACCTCTTCTGCTTCCTCTTGTTCAATCTCTACTTTTTTCACACCATCATTGTTTAATATGTATACATCTTCTGTTAACGAAAGGGCATCAGATAGGAAAGATGACGTAATAAAAATCGCCTTTCCTTGCTCTTTCATTTTCATAATTGCTTTTCGAATCATAATCGTACTCTCTGTATCTACATTTTGCTCTGGTTCTTCCAAAATGACTAAATCTGGATTATGAATCATCACTCGCCCAATATGAAGACGACGTTTCTCTGAAAATGATAGTTTTTCTATTTTAACGTTTAATTTATCTAAAAGGCCGGCATATTGTACAACTTCTTCTATACTCATATTTGATTCATACAGCCCTAATAAAAACTTATAGTATTCCTTTACCTTCAAACGATCATATGCTTCATCTTTCAAAAAACAAAAGCCGATGCGAGAATAATTTCTCTTTCCAATCGCTTCACCTTCAAATAGCACATTGCCAGTTGAAGCTTCTTCCTCACCAATAATAATGCGGTGCAACACTTTAGCTGTATGGTTATTACATTGCAAAACAACACATTGCCCCTTCTCAACCTTCAGTTCAACTGCCGGTAACTGGTTCGTCTTACCTAACTGTTTCAACTCCAGTAACGCCATTTTGTCTCCCCCAAATACTTTTTATCCTATTATACCAAACAATTAATGGAAAATTATGATATTTTAAACAAAAAGCAGGTGCCAGGAGACCCTGACACCTACTTCTTCACCATCAACTTACCTTCATAATCGTTCATCGTCTTTATTTCAACGCCTTTGTAGTAATGAGCGACGATATCTGTATATTTCTTGCCCTCTGCTGCCATGCCGTTCGCTCCGTATTGGCTCATGCCAACGCCGTGGCCGAAGCCTTTCGTCGTAACGATGATTTTATCCCCTTGTTGTTTCCATGTGAAGTCGGAAGAGCGTAAGTCTAACTTTTCACGAACTTCCTTTCCTGTTAATGTTTTCCCTTGAAATGCTACATCCTTTACGCGCTTTCCTTCCGTAAGATCTTTAATATTTCCAACTTTCCCGTCTGCTAGCACTTTCACACCGAGACGTTTTTGAAAGTCAGCTACGGTAAAGGTTTGCTCGCTCGTAAATTTCGGAGAGGCTTGATCCCACGGGCTATCTACACTCTTTAAGTACGGATAATCATTTCCCCAGTAATCGGCTGCATTTTCTGTCCGGCCATTACTCGTTGAGAAGAATGATGCTGAGATTGGCTTTCCGTCATACGTTAAAACTTGTCCTGCGGTTTTCGAAACAGCTTCTTCGATTTTCTTCAAATTATTTTCGTAGTTATTGCCCCATTGTTTTTTCAATTCTTCTTTGCTTTTGTACACTTGATCTTTCACCGTATCTGTCACGTCCGCATTGTTTTTCTTACCTCCGCTTAGCATACGCTGCACGACAAATGTTCTCGCTGCTAATGCCTGCGCCTTTAGCGCCTCTATTTCAAAACTGGCATTCATCTCAGAAGCTACTACACCGGTCACATACTCCTCCATAGGTAATGACTCTACCTTTTTCTGTTTCTCGCGATATACAGCAACTTGAACCGCTGTATCCACTTTCCCTGGAGCTGGTATACTTTCTTTCGCTGGAGGAGTTTTAGAAGCTGCTTTTTCCTCTACTTTTGCTTTCGCAAACGGAATCACAAGAGCAGCAGGTACAATGATAACGAGCGCTATGAGAAGCGCTACTGTAATAAAAAGTGGCTTTGAAAATTTCATCTTATTTCCCCCAATATGAAAAAGCTTTACTCCATTCATTCTTATGGAACAACTCTTTCTTTTAGAACATACTTAAGGGGAACCATATAAAACAAAAATTTTCTAAATATTTTTACTGGTACGTGCATAAGTATAGAATTTCTTGACTATAACAGTAATAAGCCCAAAAAAATAGCCTCTATGTCAAAAGACATAGAGACTATTTCAATTAAGCGTGAAGATCAGAAACTTCTTGTTCTTTCACTTCTTCTACTTTTTCGTTTACACGTTCAATAGTTGCACCTAATGCAGCTAATTTCTTATGGAAGTTTACATAGCCACGGTCAAGATGTTTTAACTCAGTTACACGAGTGTAACCTTCTGATACTAAGCCAGCTAAGATTAATGCAGCTGCAGCACGTAAATCAGTTGCTGCTACTTCAGCACCTTGTAAGCTGTTTGGACCGTTCATAATAACAGAACGACCTTCGATTTTAATATCAGCATTCATACGACGGAATTCTTCAACGTGCATAAAGCGGTTTTCGAATACCGTTTCTGTAATCATACTTGTTCCATCAGCTTGTAGTAATAATGCCATCATTTGTGATTGCATGTCTGTTGGGAAACCTGGGTGAGGCATAGTTTTAATATCAACCGCTTTTAACTTATCTGGGCCGATAACACGTACACCTTCATTTTCCTCAATAATTTTAACACCCATTTCTTCCATCTTCGCTGTAATTGAGCGTAAATGTTCAGGCACAGCATTTTCAATTAAGATGTCTCCACCAGTAATTGCCGCTGCAACCATGAATGTTCCCGCTTCAATACGGTCAGGAATAATAGAGTGGTTTGCACCATATAATTTATCAACGCCTTCGATACGAATCGTTCCAGTTCCAGCTCCGCGTACTTTCGCTCCCATCGCATTTAAGAAGTTAGCTAAGTCAACGATTTCTGGTTCTTTCGCTGCGTTTTCAAGGATTGTTGTCCCTTTTGCTAATGTAGCTGCAGACATAATGTTTTCTGTCGCGCCCACGCTTGGGAAGTCTAAATAAATTTTAGCTCCTTTTAGTTCTCCCTCAACGTATGCCTCAACAAAACCGTTACCAACCTGTACTTTTGCTCCCATTGCTTCGAAGCCTTTTAAATGTTGGTCAATTGGACGTGAACCAATTGCACATCCACCAGGAAGTGCAATACGAGCACGACCGTTACGTGCTAATAAAGGTCCCATTACTTGAACAGATGCACGCATTTTACGTACATATTCAAATGGTGCTTCAATGTTTAGCTCTTTAGAAGCATCGATTGTTACTTGGTTATTTTCAAATACGACTTCAGCATTTAAATGACGTAATACCTCATTAATTGTGTATACATCAGACAAAACTGGTACTTCAGATAGTACATTCTTTCCATCACTCGCTAATAGGGCTGCAGCGATTATAGGTAATACAGCATTTTTTGCGCCCTCAACACGCACTGTGCCGTTTAACCGCTTTCCGCCACGGACGATGATCTTTTCCAAATTATTCCCCTCCGTGTCCTTTTTTCAGTATCTATTCACTCAATACTCAGAAGTTATGATCGGTGTGCCAACCACAATTGTATCTTTGTTGTCTGTAGAACGTATTGCTATTTGCACATTTATTTTCTCTCTATTTGTTGAAAGAGCGTCATCCCACTTTTTATTGTATGCGGAGACTGACACAAATGCTCTTTCTTCTATCTGTTCGATCGCTCTTGCTGAAAGATCTTTCAAAACCTGATTGGTTTTATTTTGCAAAACACCTTCAATCTTATCATTCAGTACACCTTGAACACAAGTGTAAATTATAGGTTTTTCACTAAAAATTTTATTCGTTTTCTGAATATACTTCGGGTCCCATTTTGCCCCGCTTACTTCAAAGATAATGAAAGTGTTTTCTTTAGTATTTTCCTTACTCCAAGTTACTACTACTCGTTCTTCATAGGAAGAAAATTTTTTATAGGATGTAGCTTTATATCCATCTGGAGATTGCTCTAATTCCCACTTTTGAATATTCGCCTTATCCTTCACATCGTTTAACAACTTTTGAAACGTATGTATATTAGAAATTGTTTTTGTTTCTCGTGCTAACCATGACCATTTCTCTACTTTAGCATCATTTTTCTCTACAGCTGCGATCATGTTCTCCATCTTCTGTTCATCGCTTATCGGTTTCATCTCTCTATATCCAACCAAAAATAAAACAACACTAAGTGCAACAATAAGAATGGCTTTAAGCTTCAATTTCATCCCCTCCTATCCCCATTGTTAACGGAGATTTGAGGTTCTATACACTTACTTTACTAAATACGTTAAACTCTTTGAATAGCCTAAATAATCAAGGAAAAAGTTACTTACAGATGTCCCAATTGCAATTGTAATTAAGATGAGTAATACTCTCGTCTGCATCACCTTTCCAGGCTTCATTAAACGCTCAATGTGAATACCTTGTAAGGCCCACCACGTAATGGTAATAAACAATAAATGCGAAACGATGGCAATCAGTGCTTGTTGCCCTAAAAGATGTGCCAAAAAACCGACTCCTTTTTACCCAGCTACTACTTACGAAATACTATAAAAACGATACCATAATAAGTAGGAGCCACACTTTTTCAAATACAAATAAGCATCTTACATTTTACATCGTAATTTTCTCTTTAAAAGCGTATACTTATATGCATTTTCAATCGTAATTCACACAAAATAAAAAGCGCAGAGTAACGACTCCACACCTTTTATTTTCACTATTGTACCACGTTCCCTAAGAAGAAGAAATCTTTCATTAATGGAAAATATTCATAAAAGAAATTGTATCCAATCATCGGCATAATCCCTAGTATTACAATCGAAATTGCGCAAAGGCTCATCACAACCTTTATATTGAGTGGCAAACGAATTTTCTCTTCTACTTCTCCTGTACGGAAAAACATTTGCTGTAAAATACGGAAATAATATACGAATGAAATGACTGTCGTCCCCATCATAATAGAAGCTAGTACGTAATGAGCTGGCTCTACATGAAGGGCCCCTAAAAAGATGTTAATTTTCCCAATGAAACCAGCTGTTCCTGGTATCCCCGCTAGCGATAAAATAAAAATCGTCATCACGATCGCTGTAAATGGCGACCTTTTATATAATCCAGTGAAAATGGTCATATTTTCTTTGTCGCTTTGTAAGATTAAGCCGTGGATAATTGCAAACGCGCCTATATTCATAAGCATATATGCAAGCATGTAAAACCACATGCTATCCATCGTAAATGGCGATAATGCTACAAGCGGTACGAGTAAATATCCTGCATGCGCGATGCCTGAATAAGCAAATAAGCGTTTTACGTTATATTGCTTTAATGCGACTACATTTCCAATAATCATCGTAATACTAGCTAGCACAGCGATGTATATGCTCATACGTCCGTATAAAGATTGCATGTCTCCTTGCACCGATACACTTGCAAAAACCATGAGGAACAGACGGATAATGAGTAAGAACCCAGCAATTTTAGAAATCGTTCCAAGAAAAGCAGTAACAGGTGTAGCCGCTCCCTCATACACATCAGGCGCCCACATATGAAACGGCACTGTAGCAATTTTGAATGAGAGCCCAACGAGTAATAGTAGAAATGCAAGAGCTAGCAATAATTGAATGCCACCAGCCAGTTCCCCAGCAAATACCTTTTGCATATCCACAATATTAGTTGATCCTGTAATGCCGTATAAATAACTCATTCCAAAGAGCGTAATTGCCGTTCCAATTCCTCCATTAATGACATATTTCATTGCTGCCTCATTTGATGCACGGTTCTTTTTTCGTACTCCTACTAAAATGTAAGAAGAAAGTGAAAGCAATTCTAAACCGACGAAAAGTGTAATGAAATCAACGCTAGAAGCCATAAACATCGCCCCAAGGAGCGCCATTAAAAATAAGTAATAATATTCTCCCTTATCTTCAATTAGATTTTTCTTATCATCGCTCATTGCGATGCATAAAATGAGGGCAGCACCGCCTAACAACAACGTTTTAAATCCTTTTGAAAATCCATCTAACACAAACGACCCATTTAAAATATCTCCTGCTGGTTCGCTATATAGCGTAATTAGTGACACGATTGCTAATACGACCGCCGCGATGGCACCAAGCGCTACGTATCTATGGTTCAGCTTAAAAAACAAATCACATATGGAAAGAAGGATGGCAGCTCCGAGAATAATGAATTCTGGCACCATGAGATGCCATGATAAGCTAAGTAACGTATTCATATCCATCCTACTTCACCCCCAGTGTTTTCAATGTATTTTGAAGCGGATCCCCTAGTATTTCTGGCATTACGCCAATTGCAATAATGCAGAAGATAAGTAGCAAAATCGGGACATACTCCCATCCGTGTATATCAGCTTTCGCTTCCCACTCTTTCTTACCGAATGTTACTTGCAGTGTTGCTCTTAATACGTATACAGCGGTTAAAATGATGCCAAGTACTCCGGCCGCAGCAATAACTGGCTCTCCTTGGAATAAACCGAGAAAGGCAAGAAATTCGCTAACAAATCCGGACATCCCCGGCAATCCAAGCGATGCCATTCCTCCCGCTAAGAAGAATCCGCTAAGTACCGGTACACTTTTTGCAAGTCCGCCAAGTGCTGTAATATCCGACGTTCCAAAGCGCTGTTCTATAACACCAAGTAAAAAAAAGAGTAAAGCTGCAATTAAACCGTGCGAAACAACTTGGAATAGAGCGCCTTGTGTACCTGGTGCATTTAACGCCCCAAGGCCCATTAATACAATACCCATATGTGAAATACTAGAGTAAGCAAGCACCTTCCGGAAGTCCGTTTGAATGAGCGCCAAGAAGGCTCCGTACAATAAATTGATGACTCCTAAAATCGCAATGAGCGTTGCAACCTCGCGAAAGTATTCCGGGAATAGTCCCTGTCCGAAGCGGATTATACCGTATGCTCCAATCTTCAGTAAAACACCTGCATGAAGCATAACAACAGCCGGATGTGCTTCAATATGTACATTGACCATCCAGCGATGTAACGGGAAAACGGGTAGTTTAATTGCAAAAGCGATCATTATACTAAGAAACAAGCCGAACTGTAAGCTACTTGAGACAGCCATTCCTCCGCCAGTACCTACACTCGTTAATATTTCTTTAAGCTCTGTAATATTGGTTGTACCTGTTTTCGCAAATAAAACCGAGAAAACGATAAGCAAAATAGCGGAGCCAATACCGTTATATATTAAATAACTATAAGCAGCCTTTTCACTCGACAATTTCCCCCACTTCCCAATTAATAAAAACATCGGTGGCAATGTAATTTCAAAGAAGATAAAGAACAACATTAAATTTTGAGCAGCGAAGACACCGAGCATCCCTATTTCTAACGTGAGTAACAGCATATAAAATGCTTTCAAGTTTCTTTTAATCGTAAATGCTGCAATTGCTGCAAGCATCGCTAGAAGGGCCGTCAGTACCATCATAACGAGCGATAAACCATCAATACCAAGCTCATAATAAATGGAAAACCACCTTTTATCCACCGCTGCAAAATCCCCAAATTTAATCCATTTCACTTTTTCATCAAATAGAGACAAACTCTTTCCAGAAGCATATGTACAAGCGAGGACGATAGCCATTCCGAATGGAAGCACCGTTCCAAATAAACCGAGCGCTCGCACTGTACGCGATTCTTTTTTCGGTGTTAATGTAAGTAAGAGAATTCCTAAAAGCGGGGAAAAAATGAAGAACGTTAATAACAAATCATTCATCGTAAATCCCCTCCCGTATAGAGCAAAATAATGAAGAGTACTGCAAGTGAAACAGCTGTTACAGTCCCGTACACTTGTACATTTCCGTTTTGGAGTCTAGAGCCAATTGCACTTATCCCTTTCACTAAACTCCCTATTAAAACGGCAATTCCTTCGACTACATACACTTCAAATAGGCGAAGCACATGAGCGATTCCTTTCGTAATAGGAAGCACCGTCATATTGTATAGTTCATCCACATAATATTTTTCTTTCAAAAGTTTATAAAGAGGCGAGTCCTCACCACCAGCCCAATCTCTAGCAATAGATTTCTTGCCATATATGACATATGCAAGAGCAATCCCTGTCAAAGAAACGAGCGTCGCAACAATCATAATCCAAACTGGTCCGTGCGCCTCTCGCACTTTAAACGCTACATCTTTCGTAAGCCAATCCCCGAGAAACGTTCCAAACCACGGTGTATTTATATAACCTGCCACTACTGCAAGGACGCCAAGGACGATCATCGGATACGTCATAATGCGGGGCGATTCATGCACATCTTCCTTCGTCTTCGCCTCTCCAGTAAAGACAAGGAAGTATAAGCGGAACATGTAAAATGCTGTTAAAAACGCTGCAATTACTGCTAATATGAATAAAACGTAATTGCCGTTCATCCAAGCCGCTGCTAAAATTTCATCTTTACTAAAGAAGCCAGAAAGGAGTGGCACACCACTAATTGCAAGTGTACCGATTAAAAATAGTGCACCTGTTACTTTCATCTTCTTCTGTAAACCGCCCATTTTATTAATGTTTTGCGTATGCACTGCATGAATGACACTTCCTGCTGCCAAAAATAGTAGCGCTTTAAAAAAAGCGTGTGTCGTTAAATGGAACACACCAGCTACATAACCGGCAGATCCGAGTGCAAGCATCATATACCCGAGCTGGCTAACTGTAGAATAAGCAAGTACTCTCTTTATATCCGTTTGTACAAGACCGATGGAAGCTGCAAAGATTGCAGTGAAGGCTCCAACAATTGCTACCGTCTGCATCGCCACCGCACTTGCTGAAAATAACGGAAACATCGTTGCCACTAAATATACGCCAGCTGCGACCATCGTCGCCGCATGAATAAGTGCCGAAACAGGCGTCGGTCCTTCCATCGCATCCGGTAACCACGTATGAAGCGGGAACTGACCTGATTTCCCCATTGCACCAATAAAAATTAATATCGCTGTTATTGTAATCATCGTAGGGGTAAGATCCCCAGTATGAATCGCTCTAAAAATTGCGTCATATTCAAAACTACCTGCATGCCAGAAAATTAAGATCATCCCAATAAATAAACCGGCATCGCCAATACGTGTCATAATAAAAGCTTTTTTCGCAGCAGCCTTCGCTTCTTCTTTAAAGAAATAAAAACCGATGAGTAAGAACGAACCAAGGCCGACTAACTCCCAAAATATATAAAGCTGTAATAAATTCGGTGATATAACAAGCCCGAGCATCGCAAATGTAAAGAGCCCTAAATAAGCATAAAAGGTTGGTAATCTTTCCTCACCTTTCATATAACCTTTCGAATACACATGTACAAGTAAACTCACAAGTGTAACGATAAACAGCATTAAAGCCCCTAATGCTGTCACTTCAAAGCCAAATGATATATCAATATCTCCAGCTCTAAGCCATACCCACTTATGCTTCACTGGTACTGTCGAAAATCTTTCTATTAATACAAGTACCGCAAATATAAAGGAGAGAAAGACGAAAAAAATACTAAGTACACTGCTTCCTTCTCTAATTTTCTTCCCGAATATAATTAATACCAAAAACGAAACAAGCGGGAAAAGCGGTATGAGCCATGCATAATCGATCATTGTTTCCTTCCCCCTTTTCGGTCACAATGTTATCCTTTAAGCGTATCCATTTCATCTACATGAACTGTCGTACGATTACGATATAAAGCAATTAAAATGGCGAGTCCTACCGCCGCCTCCGCTGCTGCTACGGCCATCGTAAACAGAGAGAAAATTTGCCCTGTTAAATTTGGGAACAAACCTAATTTACTAAACGCTACTAAATTTAAATTGGCTGCGTTCAGCATTAATTCAATACAAACTAATACAATTACTGTATTGCGCTTCGTTAAAGCTCCAAACAAACCGATGCAAAATAAAATAATCGCAAGCGTTAAATACGCAGAAGCAGGAACGCTACTCATTGGAATCCTCCTCTTTCTCATCCTTCTTCGCAAGAATAATTGCGCCAACAAGTGCTACAAGTAAAATAACTGAGGTTAGCTCAAATGGAATAATATATTTTGAATAGAGAAGTGTACCGATTTGAAGTGTGTTTTTTTCATGGAGAGGTAAACTTCCTTGTGTGTTTTCATTTGCAAAATCAATATTGTTAACAGCGAAATACATAACTGCCCCAAATGCTACAACCGCAAAGAAGATAATCCATTTTCGAAGAGTAAGACGTGATTCATTTTCTGCGTTATGTTTCGTTAACATAATGCCAAAAATCATAATAATTGTGATCGCACCCGAGTAAAGTAAAATTTGTGCAACCCCGATAAATTCAGCTGATAAAAGAAAGTACAAACCTGCAATGCTGAGAAATGTCAGAACGAGAGCTAGCATCATATGCATGACTTTCGTTACATTCAACATAAGAATGCCGCCGATAATTGCAGACAAGGATAGTATAAAGAATGCTATAAACTCGCCATTCATGCTTTATTCTCCTTCCTGACGTTTTCGTCGTTTTCATCAAGCCACTGCAAATTTTTGAATAAGTCATCCCGTGAATATTCCGCGAGTTCAAAGTTATTTGTCATAACGATCGCTTCTGTCGGACAAACTTCTGTACATAAATCACAAAGAATACAAATTTCAAAATTAATATCGTACGTGTCGATAATTTTTCCTTTTTTCGTAGGATCCGGATGTTTTTTCCCCGTTAACTGAATACAGTCTGTCGGACAAATATTGGAGCACTGGTTACAAACAATACACTTTTCTGGATAAAATTTTTGAATCCCTCGAAACCGGTCTGGCAATGGCAACGGTTGATTCGGATAATCATACGTCACTTTCTTTTTACTCAAATTGCTTAATGTATATTTTAGCCCTTTAAATAGTCCTTTCATCTCTTACTGGCACCCCCCTCATAGATTAGAAGAATAACTCCTTAATCAATGCCGTTAAGAAAATATTTGCAAGTGCAATTGGCAATAATACTTTCCAGCCAAACTCCATTAACTGGTCACCTCTTATACGTGGAAACGTAACGCGGAACCAAATTAATAGAAAGACTACACTGCTAAACTTTAAAGCAAACCATACGGCACCTGGGATGAATCCAAGGAACATAACTGGATTCCATCCGCCTAAAAAGAGCACAGTAATTAAGGATGCCATCCCGAAGAAATATACGTACTCTGAAAGCATGAAAAACGCCCAGCGAAACCCTGAGTATTCCGTATGATATCCAGAAACAAGTTCCGATTCTGCTTCTGGTAAATCAAACGGCGTCCTATTTAACTCTGCTACCGCCGCGATTAAAAATACGACGAAACCGATTGGTTGCACGAAAATGTACCAAACATTTTCCTGCGCTGCTACGATTTCATTTAAATTTAGGCTACCCGCTAACAAAACGATCCCGATTACACTCATTACGAGCGGAATTTCATAAGAAATCATTTGCGCCGCCGCACGCATCCCCCCTAAAAGGGAATATTTATTATTCGATGCCCATCCTCCGGTTACGACGCCAATCGTCGTAATGCCAGAAACAGCAATGTAATACAGTAAGCCTACGCCAATATCTGCGAACTGAAATTTATCAGTAAACGGGATGACTGCAAGCACCATAAATGCCGGCGCAAATGCAATGACAGGTGCTAATATAAACAACGGTTTATCTGCCGCTTTCGGAATACTATCTTCTTTCAGTAGTAGTTTCAAAACATCGGCTACTGTTTGCAGTAAACCGAACCGGCCCCCAACTTGGTTTGGGCCAATCCGTCCTTGCATAAAACCCATCACTTTCCGTTCTGCCAAAATACCATATGTAACGAAGCCAAGGACTGCAAATAATAAAAGCACCGCTAATCCGAAAAAAATGAAGAAATTCGTCCAGCTTGAAGGTGATTGTAAGAGCGTTTCAATCATTAGCCATCAACCTCCCCAAGTACAATATCAACTCCGCCTAAAATCGTAATTAAATTGGCGATGTTTTCACCTTTCAATAACTTCGGTAAAATTTGCAAATTGTAAAAAGACGGCCTGCGAAACTTCAAGCGGTACGGCTCTTTCTTTCCGTCACTCGCAATATAGCAACCAATCTCTCCTCGCGGCGACTCTATACGGACGAATGCTTCCCCTTTAGGAACCTTAATAATCTTCGGTACTTTCGCAAGTACTGCTCCTTCTTTCGGGAATTGCTGGACAGCTTGCTCGACAATTTTTAACGACTCCTCAATTTCCTTCATGCGGCAAACGTAGCGATCCCAAGCATCCCCCACGCTCCCAACAGGAATATCGAAATCAAAACGGTCGTAAATGGAGTACGGTTCATCCTTGCGAAGATCCCAATTTACTCCGGTGCACCGCAAATTCGCTCCGCTTAAAGAATACGAAATTGCATCTTCTTCGCTATATATGCCAACGCCTTTTACACGATTTAAGAAAATCTCATTGCCACTAACGAGATCATGGTAACCCGTCAATTGCTCTCTCATATACGGAACAAATTCTTCCACTTTTTCAATCCAACCGTCCGGCGCATCCCACTTTACACCGCCGACTCTCATATAGTTAAAAGTAAGCCGCGCACCGCATAATTCGTTTAATAAATTAATAATCATCTCTCGCTCACGGAACGCGTATAAAAACGGGCTGACCGCTCCTATATCGAGAAGATTTGTCCCCCACCAAACGAGATGACTCGCAATCCTTCCAAGTTCCATTGCAAGTACTCGCAAGTATTCAGCTCGCTCTGGGATTTCAAGCCCCATCATCGTCTCTACAGCGTGGCAAATGACGTAATTATTCGTCATAGCCGATAAATAGTCCATCCGATCTGTATAAGGGATAATTTGCGTATACTGTAAGCTCTCTGCGATCTTTTCGGTCCCGCGATGCAAATATCCAATAACCGGTGTAGCTTCTTTAATAATTTCCCCGTCAATTTTAATAACAAGCCTGAACACACCGTGTGTACTCGGATGCTGAGGACCTACATTCAAAAGCATTTCTTCCGTACGGATCATTTAGCTACACCTCCACATCATACGGTTCATAATCTTTTCTAAGCGGATGTCCTATCCAATCATCGGGCATTAAAATACGCGATAAATTCGGATGTCCCTTAAATACAATGCCGAGCAAATCATACGCTTCCCGCTCTGGCCAGTCTGCCCCTTTCCAAAGCGCTGTCACCGATTCTACTTGCGGCGCTTCCCTATCCAGCTTCACCTTTACCGCTACTGACTGTTTCTTTCCATATGAAAATAAATGAACATACACTTCCATATGTGTCACAAAATCCGTCGCATGTAACTCTGACATATAATCAAATGCAAGTGCCTCATGGGATCGCAGTAACTCCATTACTTCATAATATTTTGAGGGCTCCACTACAAGAGTTGGTACATCTTTGGAAAGTTTATTAATGTAGCAATCTACTAAAGCATCCTCTCCTACTTTTCCCTTAATAACTTCAACATACTGATTTAAATACGGTTGATTCACGGATGGCTCTTCCTGCTTCGCTTCCTCTTCCTCCTTACCTTCAGCACCCTTCATCTTCGCCCTTGCAGCCGCTGCCGCTTTTGCCTTCGCTGCTGCAATTGCCTTCGCCTTTTCATCTCCCGAATCCCCATCACCTTGCGAAGCTTTCTGCTTTGCTAGCGCCGCTGCTTTTGCCTTTGCGGCCGCCACAGCCTTCGCTTTCGCCTTGGCCTTTTCCTCTTCCGTCACTTCTTCTGTTCCTTCTCTTTTTTGCTTCGCTAACGCCGCCGCTTTCGCTTTTGCGGCTGCTGCTGCCTTCGCCTTTGCTTTGGCCTTTTCTTCTTCTGTTACTTCTTCCATTCCTTCTCTTTTTTGCTTCGCTAACGCCGCCGCTTTCGCTTTTGCGGCTGCTGCTGCCTTCGCCTTTGCTTTGGCCTTTTCCTCTTCCGGCACTTTTTCTATTCCTTCTCTTTTTTGCTTCGCTAGCGCCGCCGCTTTCGCTTTTGCGGCTGCTGCTGCCTTCGCCTTTGCTTTGGCCTTTTCTTCTTCCGTTACCTCTTCTGTTTCTTCCCTTTTTTGCTTCGCTAACGCCGCTGCTTTTGCTTTTGCGGCCGCTGCTGCACGACGTTTCGCTTCTTCCAAATTCATCCCATCATTTTTTGGTAGCGCTTTCTCTTTTTCTTGATTTTCTTCTTCAAGTTTACTTATTTCTACATCATGTTTCGCAACGAGACGCTTTCTCGCCTCTTCTTTCGCACGCCTAGCCGCTTCTCTTTTCAAATCCTCTAAATCTTTGTTTGGATCACTCATTTATTCGTCACCTGCTTCCCAGTCTTTGCCTCGTAACGAATTTTTTCTTTTAATTTATTAATGCCATAAATTAAAGCAGCGGGATTTGGTGGGCAACCAGGGATATACACGTCAACCGGTACAATTTGATCTACACCTTTTACAACAGCATATGAATTTACATACGGGCCCCCTGCTGTCGCACAAGATCCCATTGCAATAACCCATTTTGGTTCAGGCATTTGATCATATAAGCGCCGAACAATAGGAGCCATCTTCTTCGTTACCGTTCCCGATACAATCATAACGTCCGATTGCCTTGGTGAAGTCCGAAAAAATGACCCAAATCGATCTAAATCATAATGTGATGAACCTACTCCCATCATTTCAATTGCGCAACATGCCAGTCCGAATGTCATTGGCCATAAAGAATTACTTCGCGCCCATCCCTTCAACTGTTCCAATGTAGAAAAAAAGATATTTCGTTCTAATTCCGCTCGCTCATTTGGATGTAATTCCTCAAAATTTATAACCATTGTAACACCTTCTTTTTCCAAGCATACGCTAACCCAACTAGCAACATTACAACAAAGATGAGCATTTCAATCAATGCAAATAAACCGAGCTTGTCATATGCAACAGCCCATGGATATAAAAATAAAGTTTCTACATCAAAGATGACAAACAATAAAGCAAAAATATAGTAACGAGCATGAAACCGAATATTTGCATCATGAAAAGGCTCAATCCCACTCTCATACGTCGTCGCTTTCGCTGCACTTGGTTTATTTGGGCGCAGCATCCTTCCTAATGTAAGAGCCACTACCGGAAGCAATATGCCTAATAGCAAGAAAATCAAAACGATCATATAACTATTTTCATATACACTTGCCATTGTGAAACCCTCCCCCCTAAATTAAGAACAAGTTCACTTAGTAAACAATATGTCCTAGTTGCAGTAATTATTATTTTTAAATTTTTCTAAATAATGCAACTATTTTAATCATTATAGCAAACTTCAAATTCCTATGTCGATATGTTGGGGACAGAAACGAGAATTATTAAAATCTATTTTTATAACTGGCTATACCTGTGCAAAATAAGTATAGAAACTATAAAAAATAAAAAGAGGAATTTATATGTATATACCGTGGGTGAGATAAATGAAAAAACAAACACATGTAAGCATTCTTATAAGCATTATATTGTTATCTATAATGATTCATTACGTGACAATGCCTTTTCTATATGAATACTCATTTCCTTTTCAAATATTAATTGGTATGAGTACATTATTCATTGATATTATCGCTTGTAGTTATATACTTTATTTTTCAAACTTGAAAGAAGGGTTACCTCGTTTATTTTGGACCATTTTATGTGTTGGAACCCTCTCTTATTTCATTGGTGATATCGTAGTTGCCTATCAACGTTTAATTTTAAAGGACTACTATACATTCGTTGATCCGTCTGATTTTTTTTATCTACTTTTTTTAATTAGCTTTGCATTTGCCTTTCTATATGAAATCATTTATAACCGAGATTTATTAGAAAAGCTTTTTATGATATGTGATATTTGCATTATTGTTACAGCACAGTTCACTTTAAGTTACTACTTACTTATTGAACGAACCATTCACGTTTCTTCAACATCCTATATCGACATATTTGTTCAACTTACCTATCCAATGACCGATTTACTCTTTTTTCTCATAGGAATTAACCTTTTATTCAAACCACTCTCCTTATTACCGAAAAAAGTTGGCGCGCTCCTTGGTAGTGCTTTAATTTTGTATGCGACTACAGATGCGATTTATGCTTATATCAAATACTTCACACCCGAATATTCTATGTTTACAATTACTCCTCTCTATCAAGTAACTTTAGTGCTAGTAGCAATCGCCTGTATTCTTCATACAAAAGAACCTGAAAGACAAGAACAAGTGCTATTAACACCTAAACTTGGGGAATCGATCAGATTATCATTACCTTATATTTCTGTCGTAATGCTTATTGTTTTCATATTAGTCGAATATGTTTTCGCGCCTATTGTAGTAATTGGGCTTATGATAACTTTCTCCTTCGTTCTCATACGCCATAGTTTAGTTCGAAAACAAAATAAAATATTATTATTAGCCCAAATGCAATTCAACTCAGAACTCGAAAAACAAATTGAACTGCGTACAGAAGATTTAGTAGAACAAAAAAATGAACTATATCATAACCAACAAATGTTTAAATCTTTATACGAGCATCATCCAGATCCAATCTTCACATTAGATTTATACGGTAATTTTCTTAAAGTGAATAACGCTGGTACGACTTTACTCGGTTATCAAACGAATGAATTATTAAATCAGCCTTACTATTCACTTACGTATGAAGAAGATTTGGAAGAAATCATTAATGCCTTTCATCGCGTAAAAAAGGGGAAATCTATTTCTTTAGAAATACGGGCATATCATAAAAATAGAGATATTTACTACTTGCATGTGACAGCTGTTCCTATCTTTTTAAAGGATCATATTTCTGGAGTGTATTTAATGATTAAAGATATTACGGAAAGCAAACAACAACAAGAACAAATTAACTTTCTAGCATATCATGATACACTAACAGAGCTTGCAAATCGACGTGCATTTCATCAATATGTAGAACAAGCAATTGCGCGATCCAAAATATCAAAAATGCCTTTTGCTGTTATGTTTCTTGACCTAGATCGCTTTAAAGTTATTAACGATACCCTCGGTCATAGGGTAGGAGACCTTCTATTAATTGCAGTAGCAAAAAGACTCGAAAGTATAGCGACACCAAATATGAAGCTTGCCCGATTAGCTGGAGATGAGTTCACAATCCTTATCGAAAATTATAAAAAGAGGCCAGATGTAAAAAAAATAGCTGATACAATTGTAGCAGCCATGAACGAACCATTCGAAATTGAAAATCAACATTTACAAATCTCACCGAGCATCGGGATAGCAATATACCCTGAAGCAGGTGAAGATCCATTATCGATTTTACAGCATGCTGATATGGCCATGTACGAAGCAAAAAATAAAGGGAAAAATGGTAGCTCTCTGTACACGAAAGAATTGTATAAAAAAATGGAACGAAAAGCTCGAATTGAAAAAGATTTACCACTCGCTTTAGTAAACGAAGAATTTTATCTCGTCCATCAACCACAAATTGATATTACGAAGAAAAAGATCATTGGTGCCGAAGCATTGCTACGCTGGAAACACCCACTCCTTGGTGACATTCCACCATGTGAGTTCATTCCAATTGTAGAGGAGACTCCTCAAGTCATTCCACTTGGTCATTGGGTATTAAATGAATCTTGTCGTCAGCTAAAAATATGGCATACTTTTGGCTACAAAGATTTAAAAATAAGTGTTAACTTATCAGCTAAAGAGTTCCAGCAAAATAATTTAATCGAGAACATTTTACAAATAATAACAGACGTTAAAGTCGATCCAAAAGATGTAACACTTGAATTAACAGAACGAATTGCAATGATCGATGAAAAGGAAACGTTATCCAAGCTAAAACAATTAAAGGAATATGGTATTCAAACGTCCATCGATGACTTCGGAACCGGCTATTCTTCTCTTGCTTATTTATCCATTTTCCCTATTGATACATTAAAAGTACCGAGAGAATTTACACAACTCGCCGATCATCGCCCTGAAGAAAGGGCCATCGTTTCCACTATCCTTTCTCTTGCAAATACGTTAAACCTATCTGTCGTTGCTGAAGGAATTGAAACAGAAAAACAACTTAAGTTTCTACAAAAGAACAACTGTAAATATATGCAAGGTTACTATTTCAGTAAACCACTTACTAGTCATCAATTTATAAAATTTCTACAAAAAACCCCCAGTATGAATCAATAACTCATACTGGGGGTTTTATAAAACGAATCATCCATGTGGGATGCCCCACTTTATAGTGTCGGAATTGTTTTCTCGTAATATTCCTCGGCAATCTCTTCATAAAAGGCTGCTGACGTCGTATAAAAATATGGAATTAGCCATAAGAATCCAATCCCGAGTGTAATACAACTTAATATAAACCAACCAATAAAGCTCAAACATAAAATGAAATACTCCATCTTATGCCCATCCATCATACGACGGCTTTCTGTAATCGCTTGATTTATAGAATACTCAGGGTGATCATTTATTATAAAGTACGTCATCGCATAAGAAAATGATTTAATAATGCCTGGAATAATAAATAGTAAAAACCATAAGAAAATATAAATGTTCACTACTATATATAATAAAAATGACTTTATAAACTTACTTCCTTCTGTAAACCATCTGAATATATGCCCAATACGTGCGTCTTTTTCACGAATGATATGCAGCGCTAAATAATAGCCACCTAACGTCAATGGACCTACCATCAATATTGAAATAACGTCTACTGAAAATGAGCTATTTACTTCTTTCCAATCCCAAACCTGAGAGAAAATGAAATCAATACTAAAACTAAAAGCTGAAATAAGAATCGAAATCAGTAATGTTGCCCCGACAGCTAAGCCCCATTTCCCTTCTAATGAATCCAGTGCTTCTCCTTTTAAATCACTAATCATGTTTAGCCTCGCCTCCTATACACAATAATTCTATTAGTATAGCATACTCCTACTGCAATTCACCCTTTGAAATGTAGCGATAAAAATGCGCTGTCGTTGTACTCACATACGGACTAAGCCATAGAAAACCTATTCCAAGTGTAAAAATCGCTAAAATAGCCCACCCTATAAAGCTTAACCATAAAAGAAATAGATCTAATTTATGCCCCTTCATCAGATTCTTACTTTCTTTCATTGCTTGTGAAACACTATATTCTGGTTTTTCAACCATCACATAATATGTCATCGAATATGAAAAATACAAAATAGCCATTACAACAAACGAAATAGCTAATAAAACAAAGAAAACGATGATGAATGATGGGTTTGCATTCTCATCAAAGAATCCTAATATCCCACATACAATCGTTCCTAGCATTGGAACCCATGTACCTGTATATAACAAAATTGCAAGCATAGCCCACATTGTTTTCATCATTCTTTTAAAACCACGAAATCCTTCAAATAAATAATCTACTCTAGCATCTTCTCGTTTACTTATTTGTAGAAACAAATTTGTATAACCGTATGAGGTAATGCCATAAGCCGCATAACTTAAAATTATCATAAGGCAGTAAAAAAGCCCAAACGTAATAGCAGCTCCAATTGCCATCGTGTCTTCTTCAATGGAACCAGTTGAAATAGACAATAAAAAAACTATTATAACTACTGGAATTAATAGGATAAGCATTACAGCCATTGAAACGACGTAACTTATAATATGATATAAAATCGTTGATCCAACACCTAGTCCCCATTTTCCTTTTAAAGAGTGCAATGCTTCTCGTTTCATTTCACCGATCATTTCTTCATCCCCTTTATAAATTGTTGTACATTCTCTACTTATACGAGCACTGATGTAATTATACCATTTTTGTAAAATTATCCATAAAATCCATAAAAAAAAATTCGTAAAGGCAAAGCCTTTACGAATTTTTTATTTCATATCGGAAACGTTTAAACGGTTCACAGCACGTTGTAATGCCATTTCTGCACGTTTAAAGTCAACATGTGCTTGTTTATCTTGCAAACGTTGCTCCGCACGACGCTTCGCTTCATTTGCACGATGGATATCGATATGGTTTGCTTCTTCAGCAGATGATGATAATACAGTTACTTTATCTGGACGAACTTCGATAAAGCCACCACTTACTGCTACATAATCAGTGTGTCCACCATTTTTCAGACGAACTGCACTAATTTTTAATGGTGCAACAGTTGGAATGTGACCTGGTAAAATCCCCATTTCCCCACTCTCTGCTTTTACACTTACCATTTCTACTTCTTTTTCGTAAACCGGTCCATCAGGAGTTACAATACTGACTGGAAATGTCTTCATACTTCGTCCCTCCTAAGGCCTTACGCCATCATTTTCTTCGCGTTTTCAATAACTTCTTCAATGCCACCAACTAAGCGGAATGCATCTTCTGGAAGGTCATCATATTTTCCTTCTAGAATTTCTTTGAAACCACGAACTGTGTCTTTTACAGGTACGTAAGAACCTTTTTGACCTGTAAACTGCTCCGCTACGTGGAAGTTTTGAGATAAGAAGAATTGAATACGACGAGCACGATGTACAACTAACTTATCTTCTTCAGATAACTCATCCATACCTAAGATAGCAATGATATCTTGAAGCTCTTTGTAACGTTGTAAAGTTTGCTGTACTTGACGAGCCACTTCATAATGCTCTTCTCCTACGATTTCTGGAGAAAGTGCACGAGATGTAGATGCTAATGGATCTACGGCTGGGTAAATACCCATTTGTGTTAAACGACGCTCTAAGTTTGTTGTTGCATCTAAGTGAGCGAACGTTGTAGCTGGTGCTGGGTCAGTATAGTCATCGGCTGGTACATATACCGCTTGGATAGACGTGATAGACCCTTTATTTGTAGATGTAATACGCTCTTGTAATTGACCCATTTCTGTTGCAAGTGTTGGTTGGTAACCTACCGCAGATGGCATACGGCCAAGAAGGGCAGATACTTCAGAACCTGCTTGCGTGAAACGGAAGATATTATCGATGAACAGAAGTACGTCTTGTCCTTGCTCATCACGGAAATATTCAGCCATTGTTAAGCCTGTTAATGCAACACGTTGACGTGCTCCAGGTGGCTCGTTCATTTGTCCGAATACCATCGCAGTTTTCTTAATTACGCCAGAATCGCTCATTTCGTGGTATAAGTCATTACCCTCACGAGTACGCTCACCTACACCAGCGAATACAGAGATACCACCGTGCTCTTGTGCGATGTTGTTGATTAACTCCTGAATTAATACTGTTTTACCTACACCGGCACCACCGAATAGACCGATCTTACCACCCTTAATGTAAGGAGCAAGTAAGTCTACTACTTTAATACCAGTTTCAAGAATTTCTACTTTAGTAGATAATTCTTCGAATGCAGGTGCTTGACGGTGAATTGGATCACGGCGTACATCCGAAGGAACCTCACCATCTAAGTCAATAGCATCACCTAATACGTTAAATACGCGACCAAGTGTTGCATCACCAACTGGTACAGAGATTGCTTTACCAGTATCTTCTACTTCTGTGCCACGAACAAGTCCATCTGTGGAAGACATCGCAACTGTACGAACTGTATCATCACCTAAATGAAGTGCAACTTCAAATGTTAAGTTAAGTTCACCGTTTTCGTTGCTCTGTTTTACCGTAAGGGCGTTGTAGATTTCTGGTAGCTTTCCGCCATCAAACTTAACGTCTACAACCGGACCCATGATTTGCGTAACGCGCCCTTTATTCATCGGGTTCCCTCCTAGCTTTCTTTTAATTAGCCAACTTTCTACGAGCAGCTAGCTTTTAATTTTTTATTGGTTTATAAGCTTACGCGGCTCTTTTGAATGAGCCGCTTCCGCTTTTTATTAAATCGAGCTCCGGTGGCTAGAAGGGTCGGCCATTTCACTCCTTCCTACGAGGCAAAGAACGCCTCTTTGTCAGGAGTTCCAATGCCCTCCCCTTCTGGACAAGCCACCTACGCTTTTTATTACTACTCTAACGCTGCTGCTCCACCAACGATTTCCGTAATTTCTTGCGTAATCGCTGCCTGACGCGCACGGTTGAATGAAAGTGTAAGTGAATCGATAACTTCCATTGCGTTGTCTGTAGCACTCTTCATTGCTGTCATACGCGCTGCGTGCTCACTTGCTTTACCGTCTAGTAATGCACCGTACACTAAGCTTTCTGCGTATTGTGGCAATAGTACTTTTAAAATTTCTTCTTCAGAAGGTTCGAATTCATAAGCTGTCGTCGGTTTATCAGACGCCACATCAGTAAGCGGTAAAATTTTATTTTCCGTTACTTCTTGTGAAATTTTACTTACGTAATGGTTGTAGTAAATATACAGCTCATCATAAGCACCATCTGCGAACATCGCAATTGCTCGAGAAGCAAGGTCTTTAATATCAGTGAATGATGGGTGATCAGATAATCCAACTACTTCATCAATGATGTTAAAGCCGCGACGTTTTAAATAATCACGTCCTAGTCGTCCAAGCACAATAATTGAATATTGGTTTGAATCCATATTATGACGTTCACGAATTACGTTACTTACTGTACGTAATACGTTACTGTTATAACCACCTGCTAGTCCGCGATCAGATGTAATAACGATGTATCCTGTACGCTTTACAGGGCGCGCATTTAGCATTGGATGATTAATTCCTTTACTTCCTTGCGCAATGCTCGCTACTACTTCTTGAATCTTTTCCATATACGGAACGAAAGATTTAGCATTTTGCTCTGCACGGTTTAACTTAGATGCAGATACCATCTCCATCGCTTTCGTAATTTGACTCGTTTTCTTTGTCGAGTTAATCTTCGCTTTTATATCGCGTAAAGATGCCACAGGTTTTCACCACCTTTTTTCCGGAAGTTGGCACGATTAGTAAGAATTCTCTTCCTAATCTACGTTGCAAGATATTCTTGCTCATGATTGAAGGAAAAGAATAGGTGCACCTACTCTTTTCCTTTACATAACCGTCAGCAATCTCAGAAATTGAGATGCCTTATATATACTATCTAGCTCCAGCGGCTTGAATGTTCGGTGGCTTCACTTCTTCCCCCTCACGTTCAGGACGAGCCGCTTCCACTTTTATTAATCTAGTTCCGCCTCCTAGCCCCTTTCGTCTAAGAACCTTCTCCACAAGAAGGTAAAAAGCACCTTCTGTGAGAAAGAACCTTAGCCGATGGGGCTGAACAGTCGGCTTCACTTTTTATTATTATTCAGAAGCTACGAATACTTTTTTAAATCCGTTAATTGCTGCTGCAAATTTGTCGTCATCCGCAAGTTTCTTAGTTGTGCGGATTTCTTCTAATAAGTCAGTCGCATTAGAATCTAACCAAGCATGGAATTCTTCTTCGAAACGAGTGATATCTACTACTGGGATATCATCTAGGAATCCACGTGTTAAAGCGTAAAGAATGATAACTTGTTTCTCTACACGTAACGGTTTGTGTAATCCTTGTTTTAATACCTCAACAGTACGAGCACCACGGTTTAGTTTCGCTTGAGTTGCTTTATCTAGGTCAGAACCGAACTGAGCGAACGCTTCTAACTCACGGTAAGATGCAAGGTCAAGACGAAGTGTACCTGATACTTTACTCATTGCTTTAATCTGAGCAGATCCACCTACACGAGATACAGAAGTACCCGCATCGATCGCTGGACGTACGCCAGAGAAGAATAGGTCAGATTGTAAGAAGATTTGTCCATCCGTAATTGAGATTACGTTTGTTGGAATGTAAGCTGATACGTCCCCTGCTTGTGTTTCGATGAAAGGTAGTGCAGTTAAAGAACCGCCGCCTTTTGCATCACTTAATTTTGCTGCACGCTCTAATAAGCGAGAATGTAAGTAGAATACATCCCCTGGGTAAGCTTCACGACCTGGAGGACGACGTAATAGTAATGACAGCTCACGGTAAGCTGCTGCTTGTTTTGATAAGTCATCATATACTACTAATACGTGTTTACCATTGTACATGAACTCTTCACCCATTGTTACACCAGCGTAAGGAGCTAGGTATAATAATGGAGCTGGTTGAGAAGCAGATGCAGTTACAACGATTGTGTACTCTAATGCACCATGCTTACGTAGTGTTTCTACTACGTTACGTACAGTTGATTCTTTTTGTCCGATAGCTACGTAAATACAAATCATATCTTCATCTTTTTGGTTAATGATTGTATCTAGTGCAACTGCTGTTTTACCTGTTTGACGGTCACCGATGATTAACTCACGTTGACCACGGCCAATTGGTACAAGAGCGTCGATCGCTTTAATACCTGTTTGAAGTGGCTCATGAACAGATTTACGATCCATTACACCTGGTGCTGGACTTTCGATTGGACGAGTGTTTGTTGTATTGATTGGGCCTAAACCATCAACTGGTTGACCTAATGGGTTTACAACACGACCAATTAGTTCTTTTCCTACTGGTACTTGCATGATGCGACCAGTACGACGAACTTCGTCACCTTCACGGATTTCTGTGTAAGGTCCTAAAATGATAATACCTACGTTGTTTTCCTCTAAATTTTGTGCTAGTCCCATAACGCCGTTAGAGAACTCTACAAGTTCACCAGCCATAACGTTATCAAGACCATGAGCACGCGCGATACCGTCACCAACTTGGATAACTGTACCAACATCACTAACTTCGATTTCAGACTGATAGTTCTCAATTTGTTGCTTTATCAGTGCGCTAATTTCTTCAGCTCTGATGCTCATGTGCTTCACCCCTATCTATTCTTCATTAATTCACGCTGAATACGTGCTAATTTTCCTTGTAAACTTCCGTCATAAATGCGATTTCCAATACGTACTTTAATGCCGCCTAGTAAATCTTCATCTACAACATTTTTTACGCGAATTGCATCTTTTCCTGTTCTCTTTGCAAATGCTTCTGCAATGTTAAGCTTCTCTTCTTCCGATAGAAGACGAGTAGAATATACTGTTGCATCCGCTACGTTACGTTCTTCATTCGCAAGAACTACGTATTCATTTGCAATTTCAGATAAGATATCAATGCGTTTGTTATCAATTAAAATATATAACGTATTTAAAATCGATTCAGAAACAGATCCGAATACGTTTGCAAGAAACGTCTTCTTCTGCTCTTTTGAAATGTTCGGTTGTGTTAAAAAGCTATGTAGTTCTCCGTTCTTCTCATAAACGTTTTGTACAAGGCGTAATTCCTCTTCAAACATTTCTAATACGTGTTTTTCTTTTGCAATTTTAAAAAGAGCGACAGCATAACGTTTTGCTACAATTCCATTGCTCATCGCGCTTCTCCTACTTCTTTAATATAATCGCGAATTAACTTCACTTGATCTTCTTCTTTTAATTCTTTTTCAATTACTTTAGAAGCAATTTGAACAGATAAAGAAGCAACTTGTTCTTGTAAAGCAGCAATTGCTTGCTCTTTTTCGCGTTGAATTTCTTGTACAGCAGATGCTTTAATTGATTCTGCTTCTTCTTTCGCAGCAGCAACAATTGCATCCTTTTGATCATCGGCTTGCTTTTTCGCTCTTTCGATTAACTCTTGTGCTTCAACACGTGATTGTTTTAACATCTCACGTTGTTCTTCTACTAATTTCTTCGCTTCAGCATTATTCTTTTCTGCAGCGTCGATTTCATTATTAACGTGCTCTTCACGTTCTTTCATAATTCCCATCAAAGGACCCCACGCGAATTTGCGTAGCATTACTAATAAAACTAAGAACACAAATAGTGTATAAGCAATCGTTCCAAATGGAATGGCAGCTCCTAATAATAAAGTTGGCACAAGGATTCACTCCCTTCGAGATTTCTAAATTGACTATATGAAAAAAAAAGACATATATTTTGTTCATAAAGCAATGGCGAAGAAAGTTCGGAAAAACACTCTTCGCCATCTATGTAAGGGGAGTCTCCCTTATTTGTTCATTACGATGAATGCAATAACTACACCGATAATTGGAAGTGCCTCAACTAATGCAACCCCGATGAACATAATTGTTTGAAGTGCGCCTTTTAGTTCTGGTTGACGAGCAACACCTTCGATTGTACGTGATACGATAAGACCGTTACCAATACCTGCACCTAATGCTGATAAACCAATTGCAATTGCAGCTGCGATTACACCTAAACTCATTTAATTTGTCCTCCTTTTTATTATAAAAAAATAAATTTTTTCTTACTTAAATTATATTAATGGTCATGACTTACTTTATGAGCCATATAAACCATCGTTAACATTACGAAAATAAATGCCTGGATTGAACCAACGAATACACTGAATCCCATCCATGCTAACATCGGTACAAGTGCACCTAATGCTCCAAGGAATGATGCTCCGCCTAATTTAGCAAGTAATCCTAATAGAATCTCACCTGCATAAATGTTACCGAATAAACGAAGACCTAACGTTAATGTGTTAGCAAATTCCTCAATAACCTTTAATGGGAATAAGAATTTCATAGGTTGGAAATAACCTTTAATGTATTCTTTCGTACCCTTCATCTTAATTCCATAGTAATGGGTGAGGGTAACTACCATCACGGCTAATGTTAATGTAACTGCTGGATCAGACGTTGGTGATCTCCACCATGCAATATGTTCACCAGCCTCAGTTGCTGAGTACATGAATGGTAAACCGAGCATATTTGATACGAAGATAAACATAATAAGCGTAACGCCAAGCGTTAAGAAGCGCCCACCTGTTTTCCAATCCATTGTGCTATTAATAATTCCTCTCACGAAGTCCAGAACCCACTCAAAGAAATTTTGCATTCCTGTTGGGCGAAGAGCTAAGCTTCGAGTTCCAATAACAGCGATTAAGAAAACAATAACTGCTGCTACAGTAACCATCATAACTGATGACAAATCGAACGTTAAACCTAGAAATTCAACTAATTTACCGTGTTCCACTAGTAATTCACCTCTCTTCCCTGCTCTTATACTCTAAATAAAGAAAATCTATGATCATGACAAGGTATCCTGTCAGCAATCCTACACCTAAGCCCCACATCGCAATTAACTCTTGATATTTGGCTGCAAATAAAATTAATAACCCAATCGTGGCGAATCTTGAATATGTACTTACCGCTGTCGCCTTAAACTTCACGTTTTCTCCATTTGTCACGCGATCCAACAGCTTGTCTGTCCTACGTGCAATGATGCGCAAACTAAGAAAACTGAAAATCGTCCCGATAATCAGTCCAAGAAATACATCCTTGTAAGAGGTGAATCCCCATCCTAGCACTAGAAGCGCAAGCAAGTAGTACATATATTTCTTTTGTCTTTGGACAAGTCCATGTACGTCTATCATCATTGCTCTCCCGAATAGTAATGTCGAATGAGTCGAATCATTGCGTATACCCCTGTTCCTAATCCGAGTAATAACCCTATAATAAGAAACAATGGAAACGTTCCAACCTTATTATCAATCCACTGCCCACCAAAGATCCCAACAAGAATAGAACCGACTAACTGAGCAAGAATACCTGACATTAAAGCATAAGCTTTTATATGGCTGCGATCGTTTTTTTGCAAGGATTCATCCCTCCAATATGTAACCCTCATTCACGATGTGTTAATAATAACTCATTTTTTTGCATAAATCCTATACAAAATAAAAAGTTTACATTTTCGTCACGGAATAGATGTATTTTTGTCACTGAAAGCCCTACCATCTATCCCCGTTGTTAGCATACAATAGGGTATTAACAGTGTCAACGAGAAATCGTAAAAAATCAAAAAATTTGAGTATTAGTCATTTCCTCCCAAAAATGAAAACGTTCCCCTTCTAAATACTGGTTAGAGATATGCAATTTCTAACAGTTTTCTCTTTATAATAGAAGGAAATGTTCACAAGTTTGTCACTATTATATTTTTACGATATAACGCTTTCCTTCCATAATATAGTGCTCTTTAGACGTAAGACTTCTATATTATATGTGATGTGTATGCAACTTATGTTGTATATACTATGTATATTTATCCTCTCCCCTCCCCTACTTGCTTACATCAAAAAAAGACGAGCTGAGGAATCCCCCTGCTCGTCAGTTGTCTTACTTCGTTCCGAATAAACGGTCACCAGCATCACCAAGACCTGGTACTACATATCCGTGGTCATTTAATTTCTCATCTAATGCTGCTACATAAATATCAACATCAGGATGTTCTTCTTGTACTACTTTTACTCCTTCTGGAGCTGCAACGATACACATTAATTTAATTTGTTTTGCACCGCGCTTTTTCAGAGAGTTAATTGCTTCAGCTGCAGAACCACCTGTTGCTAGCATCGGATCTAGTACGATAAAGTCACGCTCTTCTACATCCGTTGGAAGTTTCACATAGTATTCTACCGGTTGCAATGTTTTAGGGTCGCGGTATAAGCCAACGTGTCCTACTTTTGCTGCTGGAATTAATTTCAGAATTCCATCAACCATTCCTAAACCTGCACGTAAAATCGGAATTAAACCAAGTTTTTTACCAGCGATCACTTTTGTTGTCGCTTTGCTTACAGGAGTCTCAATTTCAATGTCTTTAAGTGGAAGGTCGCGAGTAATTTCAAAAGCCATTAAGCTTGCTACTTCGTCCACTAATTCACGAAAATCTTTCGTACCTGTATTCTTGTCGCGAATATATGTAATCTTATGTTGAATTAACGGGTGATCAAATACATACAGTTTTCCCATGTGAATCTCTCCTTTAGATGATATTCATGCGTTTGCACGCTTTTTTACACTATTTACGATTGTAAAGAAAACGCTACTAATATTCAAGGGCAAATTTGGAAAAGTCATGATTTCCGATGATTCTATCTAGTATCTTTACCAATTATGGGAGCTGTATCCTTCATTATATCGCCAAAATTTATTCATCATTTGTATACATACTTAAAGAACAATATATGTCCACAAAAAAGACTGCTAAAACAATTATGTCTCAGCAGCCTTCTTCAATCTATTATAGATCTGTGTACATTGGGAATTTGCTCGTTAACGCTTCTACACGCTTACGCGCTTCTTCTAATGCAGCTTCATTTTCATGATTTTTTAATGTGTAAGCAATAAGTGACGCAATTTCATCCATTTCTTCTAAACCGAAACCACGAGATGTTACAGCTGCTGTACCGATACGTACACCACTTGTTACAAATGGGCTTGCTGTTTCAAATGGAATTGTATTTTTGTTCACTGTAATACCAACTTCGTCTAATACGTGCTCTGCTACTTTACCTGTGATTTCTAGGTTACGAACATCAATTAGGATTAAGTGATTGTCTGTTCCACCAGAAACAAGTGTAAGTCCTTCTTTTTGAAGACCTTTAGCTAAGCGGTTCGCATTGTTAATGATATTTTGTGCATATGTTTTGAAATCATCTTGAAGTGCCTCACCAAACGCAACAGCTTTTGCAGCGATTACGTGCATAAGTGGACCACCTTGAATACCAGGGAAGATTGATTTATCAATTTGTTTTGCAAATTGCTCTTCACATAAAATCATACCACCACGTGGACCACGTAATGTTTTATGTGTTGTTGTTGTAACGAAATGTGCATGTGGCACTGGATTTGGATGTAAACCAGCCGCTACTAAACCTGCGATATGTGCCATATCAACCATTAAGTATGCGCCCACTTCATCTGCAATCTCACGGAATCGTTTGAAATCGATAACACGAGGGTACGCACTTGCACCTGCAACGATTAATTTTGGTTTATGTTCTTTCGCTTTTGCTAATACATCATCGTAATTAATACGGTGAGATTCAGCATCCACGCCATATTCTACGAAATTATATTGTACTCCACTGAAGTTAACAGGGCTTCCGTGTGTTAAGTGACCACCATGAGATAAATTCATACCAAGTACTGTATCGCCTTGCTCTAAAATCGTGAAGTATACTGCCATGTTCGCTTGTGCACCAGAATGCGGTTGAACATTTACGTGCTCTGCGCCGAAAATTTCTTTTACGCGATCACGTGCGATATCTTCTACTACGTCTACATGTTCACAACCACCATAGTAACGTTTCCCAGGATATCCTTCAGCATACTTATTCGTTAAAACAGAACCTTGCGCCTCCATTACTGCTTCACTTACGAAGTTTTCCGAAGCAATTAACTCAATCTTCGAACGCTGTCTTCCTAGTTCTGCCTCAATTGCAGCAAATACCTTTTCATCTTGACGTTTTAAATGATCCACCAAAATCCCCCTTTTCTGAACGAATTACATCGATTCCCAACAGTTTTTTCTTATTTATTCAGAAAAAACGAAAATTCAGGTTGTAATTCTTTCGAACCTTCATGTTTTCAACTACATTCTAACATGACTTTCTATATCATAAAAGAAAAAAAAGACCGAAAATCGGTCTTTTCTTTCTTCTATAATAAAGTCAGACAACATACCTTATTCATAACTTTAACGGCAAGTGATAGTCTCTTCCTTCGCCGCATAAACAGCACGTGCTCCACCAATTAGCTTTCCACGTGTTGTTGCCATCGTTACATGTGCACTTCCAATTTCCTTCACACTAGTACGAACCGGAACAGCTACGTGCTTTAAATGCATACCGATAAATGTATCACCAATATCCATTCCCGCATCTGCTTTAATAAACTCAATTACTACCGGATCTTTCAAATTGTGATAAGCATATGTTGCTAATGCACCACCTGCTGATCTAACAGGCGTAACTGTTACAATTTCAAATTGATATTTCATCGCCAACTCTTTCTCAACTACTAAAGCACGGTTTAAATGCTCACAACATTGAAACGCCAACTCAATACCTGTTTGTTCTTGAAATTGTTTTAACTCAGAAAAAATCGCCTCTGCTACTTCCATCGTTCCTGATGTCCCAATTCTTTCTCCTAGCACTTCGCTCGTACTACACCCCACTACAAAAATTTGACCACTTTGTAATGAAGCTTGTTCTTGGAAATCAGAAAGCGAAATTTGTAGCTGTTCTCTTACCTTTACGATTTCTGTCATTACGCCTCTTCCTTTCACAGGTTGGTTCACCAAATTATATTTCCTACTGCTTCTAGTTAGAATCTATTACTTTGCTTCGTATGTTTTAATTTTTCCTACGCGGTTTTCGTGACGGCCGCCTTCAAATTCAGTTGTTAACCAAATTTTTGCGATGTCGCGTGCTAGACCAGCACCAATTACACGCTCGCCCATTGCTAACATGTTTGTATCGTTATGCTCTCTCGTTGCTCTCGCACTGAAAGTATCATGAACTAACGCACAACGAATACCATTTACTTTGTTTGCAGCAATTGACATACCGATGCCTGTCCCACAAACTAAAATACCACGGTCTACTTCGCCATTTGCTACCATTTCCGCTGCTGGAAACGCAAAATCAGGGTAATCAACAGAACCAGCTTCACATTCACAACCTAAATCAATATATTCAATATTTAACTCTTCTAATAAACTTACAAGTTCATTACGGATATTCATACCGCCGTGATCAGATGCTACTACTACTTTCATTTTTACCCCTCCAAAGTTTCAATCCATTATCTTCATTCTCACTTAATCCTTTAATGGGACGAAGTGATCTCCAATATCGTATTATACACGAAACATCAACCTTCTGAATGTTTTTTCAGTAAAGTTTGTACAAGTTTTTCCATCTCTTCTAATGTTTCTTTATAAATAGAGAGAGATCCGCCGAACGGATCTGAAATATCCTTACTCATCCCCTCAGTTACTCCATATAATGTATCTACTTTCCCTTCAACACTTGGATAATGCCCAAGGATAATTTCCTTATGTTTTTCCGTCATTGTTACTACAATATCTGCCCAATCAATTAAGGCTTCGTTTACCTGCTGCGAAGCATGATCGATTGCAATTCCCTTTTCAGCTAAAGCTTCCTTTGCATGTACCGACGCATCACTTCCAGGATAGGCGAAAACACCAGCAGATTGCACTTCAAACTTACCTTCTCCATAATGGCGCAGTAACGCCTCAGCCATCGGACTACGGCATGTATTTCCAGTGCAAACAAATAATACTCGTTTCATCTAAACCCACCCCTTTTCTCTATTTCCTTCCTTTTATCATAGCGTACATTACAATAGAACAAAAGAAATGTGAATATACGAAAGGCGCATTTCTCTTATATTTTTTCTAAGAAAAATGCGCCTTATCCACATATATGTGAAACCCTATTTCCAAGTGCCCAAAGTATTTTACCATATATAAGGAACAGACTACAAAACAAAATAAGGAATCCATTTCATACGAAACGGATTCCTTTCATGTGATAATTATTTCATTGTAACTTTCATTACTTCTGTTGAACCTTTTGTAGCAGTTACACCTACAGTTGTCTTAATAGACTCAGCTGCATCTGTGTTTGTAATAACGATTGGAGTAATTGTGCTTTTCGCTTTTTCACGAATTAATTCTAAGTCGAATGAGATTAATTTATCTCCAGCTTTTACAGCTTGTCCTTCAGAAACGTGAGCTTCAAAACCTTCGCCTTCCATTTTTACAGTTTCTAATCCAACGTGGATTAAAATTTCTGTACCGTTTTTCGCTTTAATTCCAATTGCATGTTTCGTGTGGAATAATTGTACGATTTCGCCATCAACTGGAGATACAACTACACCTTCAGTAGGATCGATTGCAACACCGTCACCCATCATACGACCAGCGAATACTGGATCTGGTACTTCTTCAATATTTTTCACTGCTCCAGTTAATGGAGCTACAATTGTTTCTTCATTTGTTTTTGAACCAAGACCGAATAATTTTTTAAACATAGGATAGTCCTCCTTATAATTTACCTAAAAGTTTATAGGGCAATCTCTATTAAAGATCAGAATAAACGTAAGACTTCATACTTCGAATATTATACTGTAAAAACGCTTTCGAAATAAATTACGTCATTACTACTAGACTCTTATTGTAGCGTCTCACAAAATTCCAGTCAATTCTGATTGTCTGAATAACAATAAGAAGTTAACTTCTACTTATATTTTCTCTTTTTTCACCTAACTTGTCTAGAGGTCTTTACTACATTTTATTTTTTGTTGTTAATTTGTAAAATTTTTTTCAAACTTTTTTCGAAATCCACTTGACTAAAGTAAGTAACTATTTTATTATTACTTACGTAAGGTAAGCTAATAACTTTTAGGGGGTTTTCAAAAATGATGGATTTCGGTCTTCTTATTATTCGTCTTATTATAGGTATTACATTCATGGGTCATGGTGCTCAAAAATTATTTGGTTGGTTCGGCGGTTATGGTTTAAAAGGAACAGGCGGCTGGATGGAATCAATCGGTTTACGCCCTGGTGTATTCATGGCATTTATGGCTGGTGCAACTGAATTATTAGGTGGTTTCTTATTCGCATCAGGTATTTTCACTGCAATCGGTTCATTATTTATCGTTGGAACAATGTTAATGGCAATCTTCACTGTTCATGGGAAAAATGGTTACTGGGTAACCCAAAACGGATATGAATACAACTTAATGTTAATCGCTGTTGCTATTGGTGTAGCTTTAATCGGACCTGGCGCATACGTTTTACTATAATTTTTATCTTGAATTCAAGATTATTTAGATGGAACTTACTTCATTGTGGTTGAAGTAAGTTCTTTTTATGTAATAAAAATATTATTTTCAGCAGGAGTTTTCCACTAACATCTTGTAAACAAACAATAAGTCGTCATATTTAGAAAGGGGATTTCAATCATGTTATCCATTAATCCAAATGAACAATCGGAAAAAGAGAATTACAAATTACTTACAGGAAGTATTATTCCACGCCCTGTCGCATTCGTTACTTCTGTAACAAAAGACGGCGTATTAAATGGAGCACCATATAGTTATTTCAATATTGTTGCTGCTAATCCGCCACTTATCTCAGTTTCTGTACAACGAAAAGCTGGAGAAAGAAAAGACACTTCTCGAAACGCAATTGAAAAAGGAGAATTTGTCGTACATATCTCTGATGAATCATATGTAGCGGCAATTAACGAAACAGCAGCAAATCTCCCTCCAAATGAAAGTGAAATTGAATTAGCAAAATTAACACCAATTGAAAGTGATGTCATCTCCGTTCCAGGTGTAAAAGAAGCAAATATTCGAATGGAATGCGTGCTAGAACGCGCAATCCCCCTTGGCGGAACAGAAGACTCACCAGCTTGCGATCTACTAATTGGACGCGTCGTTCGTTTCCACGTCGCAGAACACCTATACGAAAATGGACGCATTCATGCAGAAGGACTAAAACCAGTAAGCCGCCTAGCAGGACACAACTACGCAAAACTAGGAGAACAATTTGAATTAGTGAGGCCAATCTAAAAGCGGAAGCGGCTCGTTCAGAATGGGAGGAGGATGGAGCTTCTGACGTAGAGGCGCTTTTTGCCTCGCAGGAAGACGCGAAGCCACCGACCATTCTAGCCGCTGGAGCTGGATAACAACTAAAAGCGAAAACAGCTCGTTCAGAATAGAAGTAACAATAATATAAAAGGGTGTACCAAATTAATTTGGTACACCCTTTTCATAGAAGAAGAAAAATAATTTTTCATTATTGGTCATCGACCTCTTTTCCCATTATTGGTCATCGGTAAAAAGTAACAGTGTGATTGGTTATTGGATGATTGGTTGTCCTTTGGCCATCACAAATCTCATTTTTACAAAAGTGGTCTTCTTCTATGCCTTGAAGCGGAGTCTCACCACTTCAAGGTTTAAAAGTATTTTTCACCATCAAAGTCTAGTTCAATGGCGTAGTTTTTCGCATTAATTAAGTTAGATAACCTATTAGCTTGTCTCTCTAACTCTAAACCTTTTACACGATATACTTCAGGATCAAACATGGCTACTTTTACAAGCGATGATGTTTCACCGTACGAATATACATGTTCTTCTTTCTTACTCACGCCAAACTCTTTACACTTTCGAGCTTTTGCACGTAACTGCGTTGCAAGTTCTATCGCTTCAACAATCGTTACATTCTCTCCGTTGAAATTCACTTCATTTCGGATATTTGCTTCATACATTAATTTATCTAAAAGACGAAAATCAGCGCGAACTTCATCTAGTTCCTGTTCAACTTGTACCAATGTACGCGTCTGTTTTGGAAGTGTATCACCTTTTTCAATTTCAACAAATCCAATTTGGTTCATCTCTTCTTCTAATTCATGTATTCTTTTCGATAATACACTTTTTAATTTTACAGCTTCTGCCAAAGAAATGTTAGACATAGTATCCCCCTTATATCTCTTCTTTCTGCTCCTCTAAAGTAGGTACTTTCTCTTTTTTCGGTTTCCAAAGCTTAATTACGAAGAAATAAAGGGAAAGCAATGTAATAAGAAAAACAATTAAAAACGGGTATGGAGAATAAAAAGCACGCGCCGCCTCCGTTTTTCCAGCAACAAACTTCAATGACTCAATATCTAAAAACTCAGCAAACATTTGTACACCGAGCATACTAAACCAAAAAACAAAAAAACTAATAATAATACCAAAAACTTGCTTCAATCTCGTCATCCATCTCATCCTTTCTATATGTGAAATTTTTTAGCGTAATCAGTATAGTACAAACAAAACTATGCACAGAAAGGAACTACCTTACCATTCACGAATTAATTTAATCCAACCTAAAATTGAAATTTGTAAAATAATACCCCAAATAATAAGTAGTCGTAACCACCTCGGAAAAAAGGTTACAAATCGAATATACCATTCCAATAACTTGTTCATAACGCCCTCCCCCCTAAAATTATATAGGAAAAAGGAGATATAATCCAAATCCAACCAAAATGATACCACCTACTATCTCGCCATATGTACCGAGCATATCTTTCGCATGTCTCCCAATGAATAAACCAATCCACGCTAATAACATACTAACAAATCCAAAAAGTAATATCGTAATGATCGTCTGTGCCCCGTAAATACCAAGACTAAGACCTACTGAAAAACTGTCTATACTAACCCCAAATGCAAATACGAATAAACTAATTCCAATAGGGGCCGTTCGAGTCTCTTCATTTTCCAAGATAGATGAATATACAATATAAAATCCTAATCCGATTAATAAAATAGCACCTGCAAAATGTGCAATGTCTCCATACTGCTCTGATAAAAAACGACCTAATACCATCCCTATAAATGGCATGATAATATGAAATATCCCTATCGTCACACCGATATACAGGATTTGTCTTATCTTTAAGGTCATCATTCCCATACCAAGACTTACCGAGAACGCATCCATCCCTAAGGCGAACGCCATAATTATTAAAGGTATTATCTGTTCAAACGTCATTCATGTCCCTCCTCGGACGTGCTACTTCACAATATGCTTATCCGAGGAGAAATATTCTGTTTGCTAATCGTACCTTATCATTCAGTAATAATTTGATGTCCTGCCGCTTTTGTTAAACGATTCATAATGGCATTCCCTATTCCTTCATTCGGGAATGATTCACTAAAAATAACATCCACTTCACTTGCATCAAATGTTCTAAGTACATCATATAATTTAGTCGCAACGCTAGCTAAATCGCTTCGGACACCACATGATAATACAACATCCGCATTATATACGTGCTGATACTCTTCTGTCGTTAATACACCGACTTTGAATCCTTCTTCCTTCTTCTCATCCACAAGGCGTTGAATAAATTCACGTGAACCTTCAACAATACTTAGCGGCGCTTTCGGTGCATAATGTGTATATTTCATTCCAGGTGATTTCGGTTTTTCCTTCTCATCCTTTAAAGCTGGATCTAACGAAACCGTACCAATCACTGCTTCCAATTGTTCTTTCGTAATCCCACCTGGGCGTAATATCGTTGGAACAGCGCTCGTACAATCAATTACAGTCGATTCAACACCGACTCCTGTTGCACCACCATCTACAATACCTGCGATCTTCTCATTTAAATCTTCATATACATGAGACGCTAACGTCGGACTTGGACGACCTGAACGATTTGCACTAGGTGCTGCAACAGGTACATTTGCCTCTTCAATAAGAGCAAGAGCTACCGGATGATCAGGCATTCTTACTCCAACTGTATGAAGTCCTGCCGTTACCTTCTCTGAAATCCCTTCTTTTCTAGGTAAAATAATTGTTAACGGCCCTGGCCAAAAATGCTCCATTAACTTCTCTGCAACTGGCGGAATTTCCTTCACAATCCCATCTAACTGCGATTTTGTCCCGATGTGGACAATAAGTGGATTATCACTCGGTCTTCCTTTCGCCTCAAAAATTTTCGCAATCGCTTCATCATTCATCGCGTTTGCACCTAGTCCATATACCGTTTCTGTAGGGAAGGCAATCGCCTCATTTTCCCTTAATAATTTTGCTGCTTCTTGTAACTGTGGATAATATTTTTTTCTTTCCACAACATTATCCACAACCCACATATTTGTATGCATTTTTTCCCACGTCCTTTTCTACCCTGAAATACTTGTCTATTTTTAGTTTACTATGAGATTTATCCAAAAGACAAACAAGGTTTATCCACAAAATGTGGATAAACCTAATTAATCCGTGGATAACTTTGTGAATAGCTGACAATTTAGTATTATTGCATTTGGCTCTTTTATATTTTTACAAAAGTGTTCTAACTGTCGAATTCCCTCTGGTACGTTCTCTTTCTCTATCGTAACAAAGTCAAAAAACTGAAAGATCGTTATAGATTGTGGATGATTTGTTAGCAAGTACAATTGTCGAATATTTTTTTCTTTCATATACTGCAAAAACATTTCAAAAAAATATAAGAAAGTCTGTTTATCCACATTAGGTGTGAATAAACAAGAACGAATAAGTGCGTTTTCTTCACTTTGTTCATATCCAATGACTGCCCTTATTTCTTCCGCCTCTTCCAAAATCATAAATTGCGCGTACAACTCATTTATTTTATCATCTTTTTTATTAGCTTGTCCGAAAAAAGAGTGCAATCTTTCCACATCTGCTTTCGTCGCAAAATATACCTTCTTCATAGTAAATCCCTCCTCTTTTTTATATATGAGGAGGGATTTACGAATAGTACTATTTAGAGAATAAAGATGTAAAAGCTTCTACAATAAATAACTTAACTTCTGGCTCTTCTTCCTCTTCTACTTTTACATACTCATTTTGTTTTTCTTGTTTTTGCTCCACAGGTTTCTCCACTTTTTCCACAGTTTTTGTTTCCTCTTTACTTGCAGGTTGTTCTTCTACTTTCGTTTCATTTTTTACTACTTTCTTTTCAGAAGCTGTTACTTTTTTTGCGACTTCCTGCTTTACAACTTTCTTTTCCTTCACCTCATCCCCTTTTTTCTCTTCTGCATTTACTACTTCTTCATCATCTATTTGTTTTACTTGCTCCTCTTCTGGAGATTCAGCCTTCACAACATGTTCTTCTTTCCTTACAGCTGTACCACTTGAAAAATCTAAGAAACACATCGGTGGAAATAATACACACCACCAGTTTGCCCCTTCACCTTCCCCAATTGTAATTAAAACTGCTTCATATTCCCCTGCCGGATAAATAAAATTCCCATATACCTTTGTAGGAAACTTTACATTTTTACTGAATTTCACTTGGAATGAATCTTTGCTTCCTTCTTTTTTCAACGTATTTGCCACTGTTTTTTCGATTTCTGGAATATGATTTTGAATGACTTTGCGTGCTTCTTCAAATGAAGTTAAATCAGCTACCCATCCATCAATTTGCGCTTTTACTTCATCACGCACTTTGCGCTTTAACGCCTGATCTTTATCTGAATCACTATTTGCTAAAATCCGTAATCGAACGGCCTCTTTCGGAATAACTGAAGGCCCTTTCGCATCAGCTTTCATATATCCAAACTGCACAAGTAACTGTGCACCAATTAATAATAGAAGAAGATAAGCAATAACTTGTTTTTTCATTTCCTCCACCGTCCCTTCTACAAACAGTGTGGACAGACTTTCATCTTTCTAAACTATTAAATTCAAAATCTATATGAATTTTTCCACAAAAAAATAGAGTAAGGTGTAACCCTTACTCCATTTCTGCAAATACCATACGATCTTTTCCATTAATATCAAAAACAACCTCAACATGAGCATGTGGAAAAGCTTGTTGTAACAGCCCTTTCACGTCCTCACCTTGCCCTACTCCAATTTCAAATGCGACAATTGCTTTCTTCTGCAACACATTCGGCAACTCTTCCATAAAGCGGCGATAGAAATCCAATCCGTCTTCACCACCAACAAGCGCTCTCTTTGGCTCATGCTCTTTCACCACGGGAGAAAGACCACGCCAATCTTCTTCCGGTATATATGGAGGATTTGAAACAACAACATCTAACTTTTGACCCGTTTCATAAAATGGTGATAATAAATCACCATGATAGAACGTTACTTCTGCGCCCAAAGTTTTCGCATTTTCTTTTGCAACTTCAATCGACTCCTGCGCAATATCTACCGTATACACATGAAGATTTTTATTTTCTAAAGCAAGTGTAATCGAAATTGCTCCGCTACCTGTACCAATATCTGCTACATGTATTTTCTCATCACCAAAATGACGCTCGATTCTTTCTAACACTCCTACTATAAGCTCTTCTGTTTCTGGTCTTGGTATTAATACTTCTTCATTCACAAAGAACGATCTTCCATAAAACATTTCATGACCAATCATATATTGAATCGGAATACCTTCTACATGTTTGTGGATAAACTCTGTAAAACTTTTTTCTTGTTCCGCAGTTATTTCTTCACGCATGTTCATCAATAATCCTGTTCTATTCGTCTTTAATACATGACAAAGGACAATTTCTCCCGCATTTTCATCTCGTCCATTCTCCTGTAAAAAAGAAGAAGCCCATTTCAGGGCTTCATAGACACGCATTACTCAGCTGCCTCCATCCTTTGAGCCTGATCTTCCATTACTAAGGCATTGATGAAATCATCTAACTTACCTTGTAAGATTTGATCTAACTTTTGAATCGTTAAACCGATTCGATGGTCTGTAACACGGTTTTGCGGGAAGTTATACGTACGAATACGCTCTGAACGATCACCCGTACCAACAGCTTGTTTACGGTTTTGATCATACTCAGCTTGCGCTTCTTGTCTAAACTTATCATAAACACGTGCGCGTAATACTTTCATCGCTTTTTCTTTATTCTTAATTTGTGATTTCTCATCCTGACATGATACAACTACACCAGTCGGTAAATGCGTTAAACGTACCGCTGACATCGTTGTATTAACGCTCTGTCCACCAGGTCCACTAGAAGCGAATGTATCAACACGAACATCTTTCTCATGAATATCAATTTCTACTTCTTCTGCCTCTGGTAATACAGCTACAGTTGCTGTAGATGTATGAATACGTCCACCAGATTCCGTTTCAGGAACACGTTGTACACGGTGAGCGCCATTCTCGAATTTCAGCTTCGCGAAAGCACCTTTACCGTTAATCATAAAGATAATCTCTTTATATCCACCTAACTCTGTATAGCTAGCCTCGATAATCTCCGTTTTCCAACCTTGCACCTCAGCGTAACGGCTATACATACGGTATAAGTCACCAGCAAATAAAGCGGCCTCGTCGCCACCAGCAGCTCCACGAACCTCAACGATAACGTTCTTATCATCGTTAGGGTCTTTTGGTACAAGTAAAATTTTCAGACGCTCTGATAATGTTTTTTCTTGTGATTCTAACTCAGAAACCTCTTCTTTTACCATTTCACGCATTTCTGCGTCTAACTTATCTTCTAACATTGCTTTCGCATCTTTTAATTGCTCACGAACATCCTTATACTCACGATACACCTCTACCGTTTCCTGTATATCAGACTGTTCCTTTGAATATTCACGAAGCTTATTTGAATCACTAATAATTGCTGGGTCGCTTAGCAATTCATTTAACTTCTCATAACGATTTTCTACAGCTTGCAAACGATCTAACACATCATTCACCTCTACATCCTAGTATCTAATACAAATAGTATATGGTACTTACTCAAAAAAACGCAAATTATATTTAAAAGCACAAGCGGCTCGTTCAGAATCGCAGGCTATTTGGAACTCTCGATCTTGAAGCGCTCTTTGCTTCGAGCGAGAGAGTGAAATGGCCGGAGATTCTAGCCGCTGGAGCTAGATAATATATTTAAAAGTGGCGGTGGCTCGTTCAGCTCTGACCAGCTAAGGTTCTTTCGACCTAAAGGTGCTTTTTACCTTTCGGGCGGAAGGTTCTTAGATGCGAAGAGCTAGCCACCAGAACTAGATATCACAACTTAAAGCGTAGGCAGCTCACACCACTCACACTCTCTATTCTGAAAAAAACCCGCCTTGCGCAGCGAGTTTTACTTATCTTTGTTTGTAGGAACTGCATGACAATGACGACAGCGTGGTTCATACGATTCTGAAGCACCAACTAAAATAATCGGATCATCAAATGCCGCTGGTTCTCCATCAATTAATCGTTGTGTACGACTTGCCGGAGATCCACATGCAGAACATACCGCTTGTAGTTTTGTTACATGTTCAGCAATCGCCATCAGCTGAGGAACTTGTCCAAATGGTAGACCACGGAAATCTTGGTCTAAACCAGCTACAATGACACGATAGCCACGATTTGCCAATACTTGCACCACTTCCACAATGTCCCCATCAAAGAATTGCACCTCATCGATTGCAATTACATCCATTTCTTCAGTGATATGTTCAAATATATCTTTTGAAGCTGAAACAGGAACTGCTTTTACCTTTAATCCGTTATGTGATACAACGTCTTCTTCACTATAGCGATTATCAATACATGGTTTAAATACAATTGCATGTTGTTTCGCAAATTGCGTACGACGCACACGGCGGATAAGCTCTTCTGATTTACCAGAAAACATACTACCGCAAATCACTTCAATCCAACCGTTCTGATTTATTAAGTACATGAAGCTCTCCTTTCATCTACTTTTTAATTAAAAGTAGGGTAAAGGTATAATATTTTCGCAAAAAAAACAGACAAGCGAATAGATACACTTGCCTGTTTTATGTTTTTATTACTTAAGACCGTATTTCTTATTGAAGCGGTCAACGCGTCCGTCTGCAGTAGCAAACTTCTGACGTCCAGTGTAGAATGGGTGAGAATCAGAACTGATCTCAACTTTTAGTAATGGATAAGTGTTACCATCTTCCCACTCAACAGTTTCGTTAGATCCTCTAGTAGATCCGCTTAAGAATTTGAAGCCTGTGTTTGTGTCCATGAATACAACTTTCTTGTAATCTGGGTGAATTCCTGCTTTCATTCTTTTCATCTCCTTCCGCCCTGAATCATTTTCGAAACAGAGTTTTTCATCTTCAGCTGCATACACAACTATATTGATGAAACACATATGATGAAATTATAACAAGGCTAACTTCATTTTGCAACTACCTGTTTTTGTCTTTTTAAATTAAAAGTGGAGACGGCTCGTTCAGCTCTGACTGGCTAAGGTTCTCTCGCACAAAAGGTGCTTTTTACCTTTCGTGCGGGAGGTTCTTAGATGCGAAGAGCTAGCCACCGGAACTGGATATCATTTAAAAGCGCAAGCGGCTCGTTCAGAATGGGAGGGGGATGAAGCTGGATATTATCTTAAAATGGAGGCCGCTCATCCAACTAGAACCAACTAATGCCCTTCCACTCATCTCTCTTTAAGATCACCTAAAAGACATAAAAAACTCGCTTACCATAAAATAAGCGAGTCCCAATCTTTTCCCTTTACTTCGTTGTTACATATCTTTTCGAATCTGCAACAATGTTTTGTAAAAATTCTTCATTTGTCTTTGTTTGACGAAGTTTACGTAAGAAACCTTCAACAAAGTCTGGTGTATCACGCATTGTTTTACGAATACCCCATAGCTTGTCTAAATGTTCTTTCGGAATTAATAGATCCTCTTTACGTGTACCAGAACGGCGAATATCAATTGCCGGGAAGATACGACGCTCAGCTAATGAACGATCTAAATGAAGTTCCATATTTCCAGTTCCTTTAAATTCTTCGTAAATTACATCGTCCATACGAGATCCTGTATCAACAAGAGCTGTTGCTAAAATTGTTAAGCTACCGCCTTCTTCGATATTACGTGCAGCTCCAAAGAAACGCTTCGGTCTATGGAAGGCAGCTGGGTCGATACCACCCGATAATGTTCTACCACTTGGCGGAATAACAAGGTTGTAAGCTCGTGCTAAACGGGTAATACTATCCATTAAAATGATAACATCTTTTTTGTGCTCTACAAGACGCATTGCACGTTCTAACACAAGTTCTGCTACTTTAATATGATTTTCTGGTACTTCATCAAAAGTAGAGCTTACAACATCTCCTTTAACAGAACGTTCAATATCTGTTACTTCCTCTGGACGCTCATCAATTAAAAGGACAATTAATTCAGCTTCCGGATGATTTGTTGTAACACTGTGTGCGATTTCTTTTAATAGACTAGTTTTACCAGCCTTTGGAGGCGCGACAATTAAACCACGTTGTCCAAATCCAACTGGTGCAATTAAATCCATGATGCGTGTCGGTAACTTTTTCGGTTCCGTTTCCAATTTCATTTGGCGATCTGGGTATAATGGTGTTAATGCAGGGAAATGCACACGCTCTTTTGCTGACTCTGGATCATCTCCGTTTACAGCTTCAACTTGTAATAACCCAAAGTAGCGTTCATTTTCTTTCGGAGGTCGTACTTTACCAGAAACCTTATCTCCATTACGTAAATCGAAACGACGAATTTGCGAAGCTGAGATATAAATATCTTCTGAGCTTGGAGAGTAGTTGATAGGACGTAGGAATCCAAATCCTTCTGATTGAATAATTTCTAATACGCCTTCCATGAAGAAGAAACCTTCTTTTTCTGCTCGAGCTTTTAAAATGGCGAAGATTAACTCTTTTTTCGTTAATTTGCTATAATACGAAATTTTAAATTCTTTCGCAAGCTCGTATAACTCTTTTAATTTCATGTTTTCTAATGCTGCAATTGACAAATTCATTCAGACACCACACTTTAACGTTATTCTCTTTTCACATGGGTAAAGGGAAAAAATACGGAAGGCAAATAATTAATAATGAAAGGCAATAAGTTCAAGTAGGGTAATATTCACTATTGTAACCCTTTTATCTAGTTTTAATCAATACGTTGAAACACAAATACAAGAAGCGAAGACAAGAAAATTTGTCTTCGCTTTTTATTTAATCCAGCTCCAACAGCTAGAATGGTCGGTGGCTTCACTTCTTCCTACGAGGCAAAAAGCGCCTCTTCGTCAGAAGCTCCACCCCCCTCCCATTCTGAACGAGCTGCTTACGCTTTTTACTTAATCCAGCTCTGGTGGCTAGAAGGGTCAGTCATTTCACCCCTTCCTGCGAGGCACAAAACGCCTCTTCGTCAGGAGTTCCAATGCCTTCCCCTTCTGAGCAAGCCACCTCCGCTTTTTACTTAATAACCAAGTTCGGTTTTTTATTTAAGCTGTGACGTCCGTCTACGAAGCGTACTGTGCCTGATTTTGCGCGCATAACAAGGGATTGTGTTGTTCCTACGCTACCTTTAAATTGAACGCCGCGTAATAGTTCTCCGTCTGTTACACCTGTTGCTGCGAAGATTGCATCGTCACCTTTTACTAAGTCCTCCATGCGAAGGATGCGGTTGATGTCGTCTATGCCCATCTTTTTGCAACGCGCCAATTCAGCGTCGTTTTGTGGTAATAATTTCCCGTGAATTTCTCCACCTAAACATTTTAATGCAACTGCTGCTAACACACCCTCAGGCGCGCCACCAGAGCCGAATAAAATATCTACACCTGTACGATCAAATGCGGTGTTGATTGCGCCAGCTACGTCTCCATCATTAATCAATTTAATGCGAGCACCAGCTTTACGAATTTCTTCAATAATTGCTTGATGACGTGGACGGTTTAAAACTGTCGCTACAACATCTTCAATATCTTTGTTTTTCGCTTTCGCAACTGCACGTAAGTTATCGATAATAGGCGCATCAATATCGACCGCCCCAACTGCTTCTGGGCCAACCGCGATTTTATCCATGTACATGTCAGGAGCATGTAACAAATTACCATGATCTGCAATTGCAATAACAGCAAGAGCATTCCATCCACCAGCTGCTACAATGTTTGTCCCTTCTAAAGGATCAACTGCAACGTCTACACGCGGACCATATCCTGTACCTAATTTTTCTCCGATATATAGCATTGGTGCTTCATCCATTTCACCTTCACCAATTACAACTGTTCCTTTCATCGGAATTGTATCAAATACATCACGCATAGCTGATGTTGCTGCACCGTCTGCCTCATCCTTTTTCCCGCGTCCCATCCAACGCGCTGATGATAAAGCTGCAGCCTCTGTTACACGTACTAACTCCATAGATAAACTTCTTTCCACGATAATCCCTCTCCTTTAAGTCTTTATATTTCTGCCGTATTTTGTGAACCGTGTTTTTCTATAAAGTGTACTTCCGCAAGTAGTGATGCTTCGCTTCCCCCTCGCGGAAGTATCACTTATGCGTTCTTCATTTCTTCAATTTCTTGCTTTGTCATTTGTTCTCGCCAAATGTTTGCACCAAGCCCTTTAAGCTTGTCTACTATATTTTCATAGCCACGATCAATATGCTCAAGTCCGGTTACTTCTGTAATTCCATCCGCCATCAATCCTGCAATAACAAGGGCTGCTCCAGCTCGCAAATCACTCGCTTTCACTTTTGCACCTTGTAATAAAACAGGACCAGTTACGATAGCTGACCGACCTTCTACTTTAATTTGCGCATTCATGCGACGTAATTCATCAATATGTTTAAAACGTGCGCCATAAATCGTATCCGTTACAACACCCGTTCCATGCGCCTTTGTTAAAAGTGTTGTAAATGGCTGTTGTAAATCTGTTGGGAAACCTGGATATACAAGCGTTTTTATATCAACTACTTTTAATCTTCTATCACCGTTCACTGTAATCTGGTCATCATTCGTTTCAACTTGGACACCAGCTTCTCTTAATTTTGCAGTAACTGACTCCAAATGCTGAGGAATAACATTATCAACTGTTACTTCTCCTCCTGACGCAGCACCTAAAATCATATACGTACCCGCTTCAATACGATCTGGAATGATCGTATGATGACAACCGTGCAATGAATCCACACCATCAATTCGGATTACATCTGTACCAGCACCTTTAATGCGTGCTCCCATGCTGGTTAACAGTGTAGCTACATCAATAATCTCTGGTTCTTTCGCTGCGTTTTCAATAACAGTTCTACCTTTCGCTCGTACAGCTGCTAGCATAATATTAATCGTAGCTCCTACACTAACAACATCTAAATAAATACGTGCCCCTCGTAGTTCATCTGCTCTTAAATAGATAGCACCTTGTTCATTCGTAACATGTGCACCTAACGCTTCAAATCCTTTAATGTGCTGATCAATCGGCCTCGGTCCTAAGTGACATCCACCTGGAAGCCCAATAACAGCTTTTTTAAAACGGCCAAGCATCGCACCCATTAAATAATAAGAAGCACGCAATTTTTTCACTTTTCCATTGGGTAAAGGCATTGCAACCATGTTAGAAGGATCGACTACCATCTCTTCCTCCTGTCCATAAGTCACTCTCCCTCCAATTTCCTCTAGTAAGTCTCCTAACATTTTCACGTCCGAAATATTAGGGACACCACCAATAGTTACTGGAGTATCTGCTAAAATTGTCGCTGGAATTAGTGCAACGGCGCTGTTCTTTGCACCACTCACGCGAATTGTTCCATTTAAAGCTCTTCCGCCTTCAATTAGCAATTTTTCCATATTGAGCTCCCTTCTTGTGAATGTATTTACTTTCTATATTTTTATAGAAAGCTCCCCCTTAAGAATCTCAATTACTTTTCCATCCCAAAACTCAATAAATAGGAAACCATTATCTTCATTTCTCCTGTCATACAAAAAGATAAAGATTAACTATTTATCGAATTTACTTTATCAATTTAGATACGTTATCACATTTATTAATAGGACTATGCACATTATTTTCTATTTCAAAAACAAAATGATAAAATCTTTAGACTTGTTCACGCTTTCATTATACAACGAAAGGAAACCGTCTAAAAGAGTAGACGGTTTCCAAAACGGAATTTTATTCTTACGCTTTACCGTTAGAACCGAATTCGCGAATTTTACCAATAACAGTTGCTTTGATAGCGTCGCGGCCAGGTCCGATAAATTTACGAGGATCGTAAACTTCTTGGTCTTTGTTTAATACTTCACGAACAGCTTTTGTAAACTCAATTTGGTTCTCAGTGTTTACGTTGATTTTTGAAGTACCTAAAGAGATAGCTTTTTCGATATCAGCAGTTGGGATACCAGTACCACCGTGTAATACTAAAGGTACGCCAGTGAAGTCACGAACTTGTTCCATTTCAGCGAATCCTAAGTTAGGCTCACCTTTGTAAGGACCGTGTACAGAACCTAAAGCTGGAGCTAGGCAATCGATACCTGTTGCTTCAACAAGGTGCTTACACTCAGCTGGGTCAGCGTAAATTACGCCTTCAGCGATTACGTCGTCTTCTTGTCCGCCAACTGTTCCAAGCTCAGCTTCAACAGATACGTTACGAGCGTGTGCGTATTCTACTACTTTTTTAGTAGTTTCTACGTTTTCTTCGAATGGGTGGTGAGAAGCGTCGATCATTACAGATGTGAAACCTGCATCGATTGCTTCTTTACATTTTTCGAAGCTTGAACCATGGTCAAGGTGAATCGCTACAGGAACAGTGATGTTCATTTCTTCGATTAAAGCTTTAACCATAGCTACAACTGTTTTGAAACCAGTCATATGACGAGCTGCACCCTCAGATACACCTAGGATTACAGGAGATTTTTCTTCTTCCGCAGCAGCTAAAATAGCTTGAGTCCACTCTAAGTTGTTCATGTTGAATTGACCAACTGCGTATTTTCCTTCTAGTGCTTTGTTTAGCATTTCTTTCATAGAAACTAAAGGCATGGTGAATCCTCCTAAAAAACGTTTTTTGTATCCGATAAGTTCTTATCGCTGGTAGTATGACCAGAATAAGGTAAAATATGTATATCTACATACCGGACTTTTTTCTACACTCAATAGGATAACAACTTGTACTCAAAAACTCAACCGTATTCACCTGCACAATAGTCCATGTAAACGCTTTTTTCCATATTTTTTATAAAAAATTCATTTTTAAGCCTCTACAGCGAGCTCATTTCTCACCGCTTGACGAATTTCATCAATATCAAATGGTTTAGCAAAATGCATTAAAGCACCTAAATCTTTTGCTTCTTGGATCATATCAAGCTCTCCGTAAGCAGTCATTAAAATCACTTTAATACTCTCATCAATTTCTTTTACATGCTTTAAAATCTCTATACCATCCATACCTGGAATTTTCATATCTAACACAACTAAATCTGGATTATCTTTTTTCACGATATCTAAAGCTTGAAATCCATTCGCTGCTTGGAATGTCTGATAACCTTCTTTTTGGAACACTTCATGTAATAACACACGAATGCCATATTGATCATCAACGATTAAAATTTTCCCTTCCATAACTCCCAACCTTTCTGTGTAAGTACAAGATTTAAAGCTTCTTATATCTTAACGATTAATTTTCGCTATTCTTTACCAAATTCCTTCCTATTTCTTTCTTATTTTACCGTTTCCTATTTTGTTATGCCACCTTCGATTTCACCTTTCTAAAAAAATAAACTATAATGAAAGCCGGTAAACACGTACGAAGGGAGTAACATTATGTTAAAAATTTTTTCAACCCAATTAAGCGGTTATTTCTCAAGAGTTTCTCAAAAAGAGGAAATGAATATAGAAGATAGCGCCCGTCTACTTGCTCAAGCATTAGTTGGCGAAGGTTTCATTTATTTACATGGTACAAATGAAATGGAGGGCGTTGTTGCTGAAGCGCTATTCGGTACTGAACCAATGAAGCAAGCAAAACGATTATTTGAAAATGGTAAGGAAGTAGAAGTAACTTCTGCAGATCGTGTACTTCTTATTAGCCGTTTTTCAACAGATGAAGAAGTTGTAGCAATAGCAAAAAAACTTCAAGCAGATGGACACTCTATTGTCGGCATTTCTGCTATTCAAGAAGGCAATGAATCACTAGAACAATATACAGATGTACATATTGATACAAAACTGTTAAAAGGGCTTATTCCAGACGATGAAGGTAATCGCTACGGATTCCCAAGCTTAATGATAGCTTTATTTGCATATCACGGAATCAAATTTACAATCGATGAAATGTTAAATGAATATTAAAAAAAGCGCCCTATTTCAGGCGCTTTTTTATTACTTGCTCTCTTTATTCGTAATAGACGCTCTTACGAAGTCATGGAACAATGGTTGTGGACGGTTTGGACGAGAAACAAGTTCTGGGTGGAACTGTGCTGCTACGAACCAAGGGTGATCTTTTAATTCAACGATTTCAACTAAACGACCGTCTGGGCTTGTACCAGAGAATACAAATCCTGCTTTTTCCATATCCGGACGGAATTGATTGTTGAACTCATAACGATGACGATGACGCTCATATACAACCGGCTCATTGTAAGCGTTGTAAGCATTTGTTTCTTCAGCAAGCTTACATGGGTATAGACCAAGACGAAGTGTACCACCTAAGTCTTCTACATCTTTTTGTTCTGGTAATAAGTCGATGATTGCATAAGGTGTGTCAGGATTGATTTCAGAAGAGTTAGCTCCTTCTAATCCTAATACGTTACGTGCGAATTCGATTGATGCAAGTTGCATACCTAAGCAAATTCCTAGGAATGGAACTTTGTTTTCACGAGCATATTGAATTGCAACGATTTTACCTTCTACACCACGATCACCGAAGCCACCTGGTACAAGGATACCATCTGTGTCTCCTACTAATTCTTGTACGTTCTCTGCTGTTACGTGCTCAGCATTTACCCATTTCACTTCTACATCTGTGTCGAAAGAGTAACCCGCATGACGAAGTGCTTCTACAACAGAAATGTATGCATCTTGAAGCTCTACGTATTTACCAACAAGAGCGATTTTTGTTTTCTTAGAAAGGTTACGCACTTTTTCAACTAGCGCAGTCCACTCTGTCATATCTGCAGCTGGATTGTCTAATTTTAAGTGATCGCAAACGATTTGATCCATATTTTGCTCTTGAAGAGATAATGGAACTGCATATAAAGTATCTGCATCGCGTGCTTCAATAACTGCTTTTGTATCAATGTCACAGAATAATGCAAGCTTGTCTTTCATATCTTGAGAAACAGGCATTTCTGTACGAACAACGATAATATTTGGTTGAATACCTAAACTGCGAAGCTCTTTAACGCTATGTTGCGTTGGTTTTGTTTTCATTTCACCCGCTGCTTTTAAGTACGGGATTAACGTACAGTGAATGTACATTACATTGTCACGACCGATGTCGCTCTTAATTTGACGGATTGCTTCTAAGAATGGTAGAGACTCGATGTCACCAACAGTTCCACCGATTTCTGTAATAACAACGTCCGCGTTTGTTTCGCGACCAGAACGGTATACGCGCTCTTTAATTTCGTTAGTAATGTGAGGAATAACTTGAACTGTTCCTCCTAGGTATTCACCACGACGCTCTTTTTGAAGAACTGAAGAGTAAATTTTACCTGTTGTTACGTTGCTGTATTTGTTTAAGTTGATGTCGATGAAACGCTCATAGTGACCAAGGTCTAAGTCAGTTTCTGCACCATCATCTGTTACGAATACCTCACCGTGTTGGTATGGGCTCATAGTCCCTGGGTCTACGTTAATGTATGGATCAAACTTTTGAATTGTTACGTTTAAACCACGATTTTTTAAAAGTCTTCCAAGAGATGCTGCTGTAATACCTTTTCCTAGAGACGATACTACACCGCCTGTTACAAAAATATACTTAGTCATGAAAAAGCTCCCTTCTATTTTGCTGTTATATAATCACCGTTGCAAAGCGCAACGTATGTAGATAACACTGTATCTATCTTATTGTTAGACTCTTTTTATTTTCTAAACAAAAAACAAAAAAGAAAATTGCTCCCCTCATCACATAAAGTAATAAGTAGGGAGCAATTTTCTTTTATATTTACACTTTAAAAGTATTATCGTCCTTTTTTAAAGAGCCCAAAAATGATTCTACATGGACGATAATGAAAAGTCAAGAACTACAGTTCTTCCTCTTCTTCTTCTTCAGTTTCATCATACTCAAGTTCTTCTTCAGCGAAGTCATCTTCATCTTCGTCTAAATCATCAAGATCATCGTCGTCTCCGTCTTCGTCTTCAAGAACCTTGTCCAAATCTTCTACATCATCATCTTCGTCTTCATTTCCGTCTACATCATCAAAGTCATCTTCATCTTCGTCAATGTAGTCGTCAAAACCGTCTTCTTCAACTTTACGTTTCTTCTTCGGTTTTGGTTGAGGCAAGATTTCTTCATCAATTTGCTCGTATGGGTACCAGCTGCGTAGCCCCCAACGATTTTCTCCTAAATTAATGAAACGTCCATCGATGTTTAAGTCTGTATAAAATTGTGCGATTTTCGCATTAACTTGCTCTTGAGATAGTCCCAGCACTTGAGCGATTTCTTGAACCAACTCGTTGAATGTCGTTGCTTGTTTTTTATCCCCTAAAACGCTATGTACAACTTCAATCATTGAACATTCTTTTAGCTCTTCTGGTGAATATTGCTTAAAATCCACTTATGCGGCACTTCCTTTCATCAAATATAACCTTATATATAACGGCCTGCTTAAAAAAATCCATACTATTCATTATAAACAAAAGTCGCACAAATATGCTACAAAAAAAACGGGAAACTTTTATAGGGTAGTAAAATTATAATTTGTGCATTCCTTATTCCGGAAGCATATGGGCCCCTTGTAATACATACCTAATTTGCATGTCTGTATATTCTTCGAGCGTATATAGCTTTTGCAGCGCCCAACGTCGAAATCCCCACATCTGTCCTTGTATAAAAATATTATGCGCAAGAAGCTGTATTTCTTTTTTATTTAATGTAAATGTTCCGTTTTCCGTACACTGTTCTAAAATATTCTCAAACATTCCTACCATTTGAAACTCCTTTTCTAATACGTACGGGAGTGATTCTTTCGGTAAAAAGCGTACCTCTTGATACATTATTAATACTTCTTCCTGCAATTCGTCCATCACTTTAAAATAATTCGTTATTGCTATCTTTAAACTTTCTACACTTCCTTTTTCCGTACAAACTACTTCCTCTAATCTTTCTTTTACATGTTCATAAATACTATCACAAACTAAATACAAAACATCATCTTTTGTACGAATGTATTCATAAAGCGTTCCAATACTAAATCCAGCTGCCTTTGCAATCTCTCTCGTTGTTGTACGCGGAAATCCTTTTTGTTTAAACAGTTGCACTGCACCTTTAATCATTTGTTCACGCCTTAACGCGACTAATTTTTCATCTTTCACTGATGCATGCACATTATGTTTAACCATCCCCTTCACCTCTCTATTATTTTTTGGAAGGAAAAAGCGTAGGAAAATACCTACGCCTTTGATCCTACTTCGTTAACATACGAGAAATTACGAGCCTTTGAATCTCTTGTGTTCCTTCATATATCTGTGTAATCTTTGCATCTCGCATGTATCGCTCTACTGGATAATCTTTCGTATAACCGTAACCACCAAATACTTGTACCGCTTCCGTCGTCACCTTCATCGCTGCATCACCTGCAAATACTTTTGACATCGCTGACTCTTTCCCATACGGAAGCCCTTCCGATTCCAGCCAAGCTGCTTGATATGTTAGAAGACGCGCCGCCTCCACATCCGTTGCCATATCTGCAAGTTTAAAGCCAATCCCTTGCTGCGCCGCAATCGGCTTCCCAAACTGATGACGCTCTCTTGCATATTCTACGGAAGCATCTAAAGCCCCTTGTGCAATACCAACCGCTTGCGCCGCAATACCGTTACGGCCACCATCTAATGTTTGCATCGCTATCTTAAACCCTTGTCCTTCTTCCCCTAATAAATTCTCTACAGGAATACGACAATCTTCGAACATAATTTCAGTTGTTGGTGAAGAGCGAATCCCTAATTTACTCTCCTTCTTCCCAACTGAAAATCCTGGTGTATCACTTTCCACTATAAATGCACTCGTGCCACGCTGCTTCGATTCAGGATCAGTTAATGCGAAAACAACATAAATATCAGCAATACCACCATTAGTGATAAATATTTTTGATCCATTTAATACATAATGGTCTCCATCTCTTTTGGCGATCGTCTTCATTCCACCAGCATCCGATCCAGACCCTGGCTCCGTTAAGCCGTACGCACCAATTTTCTTCCCTTCAGCCATCGGTCGTAAAAATGTTTGCTTTTGCTCTTCTGTTCCAAATTTAAAAATTGGCCAACCAGCAAGTGAAGTATGTGCAGACAATGTTACACCTGTAGAAGCACATACGCGTGATAATTCTTCAATAGCAATTACATACGCCAAGTAATCGCTTCCAATTCCGCCGTATTCTTCAGGCCACGGAATTCCGGTTAAACCAAGCTCTGCCATTTGATCAAATAGCGCTCGATCAAACCTCTCTTCTTCATCACGTTCAGCTGCTGTCGGTGCTACTTCGTTCTTAGCAAAGTCCCGAACCATTTTTCTTATCATTTCATGTTCTTCTGATAGTTTAAAATGCATGCCCGTCTCCCCCTTGTGCTTTTATAAAGCCCGGCTAATAACAAGTTTCTGTATTTCACTCGTCCCTTCATATATTTGCGTGATTTTCGCATCACGGAAAAATCTTTCTACTGGATAATCTTTCGTATAACCGTAGCCACCAAATACTTGCACTGCTTCAATCGCAACTTCAACAGCCGTTTTAGAAGCGAATAATTTCGCAATAGATGCTTCTTTACCACATGGTAATCCTTGCGCTCTTAGCGATGCCGCCCTATATACGAGTAATCGCGCCGCTTCTACGCTAGTTGCCATATCTGCAAGTTTGAAGCCAATCCCTTGCTGCGCCGCAATTGGCTTTCCGAATTGCTCACGTTCTTTCGCATAATCAATCGCACATGCAAGCGCCGCTTCAGCAATACCTAATGCTTGCGCCCCAATTCCAATTCGTCCAACATCTAAATTCGCCATCGCTACCTTAAATCCTTGTCCTTCTTCACCAAGTAAATTCTCAGCCGGTACCTTCATATCCTCGAACGTAAGTTGTACAGTGCGAGAACCGAGCAGTCCCATTTTATGCTCATCTTTACCGATAATTAAGCCTGGTGTATCTTTCTCTACTATGAATGCAGAAATCCCACTCTTTCCTGCCTCTGGATTTGTAGAAGCGAATACAATATATGTACTTGCTTCACCACCATTTGTAATGAACACCTTCGATCCATTAATAATGTAATGATCGCCTTTCTTCACAGCTCTTGATTTCAAACTTCCTGCATCCGATCCTGCATTTGGTTCTGTTAATGCAAATGCACCTAAATATTCACCAGTCGCAAGTTTAGAAACGTATTTCTCTTTCTGTTCTTCTGTTCCGAAATATAAAATCGGGTTCATTCCAACTGACGTATGTACAGCTAAAATTACACCAACTGTTGCGCTTACCTTTGAAATTTCTTCAATTGCTAAAATGTAAGAAATAAAATCCATTTCTGCACCACCGTATTTTGCAGGCGCTGGAATTCCCATTAATCCAAGCTCACCCATCTTCTGCAAAATCTCTTTTGGGAACACCCCTTGTTCCATACTAGGAACAAAGGGAGCAATTTCCTTCTGTGCAAAATCTCGAACCATTTTCCTCATCATTTGCTGCTCTTCATTAAAACGAAAGTTCATATACTCCTCCTCCATTTGTTATATAACCTTTTAACAATTTGGTAAGACCACTATTTTGTAACAAAGGGGGATTTATTCGTAAACGTAGAAACCACGACCTGTTTTACGTCCTAACCATCCTGCATTTACGTACTTACGTAGCAATGGACATGGGCGATATTTACTATCACCTAAACCTTCATGCAACACTTCCATAATGTATAAACACGTGTCTAAACCGATAAAATCAGCGAGCGTTAGAGGACCCATCGGGTGATTCATACCAAGTTTCATTACTTCATCAATTGCTTCTTTCGTCGCTACACCTTCATATAACGTATAGATTGCTTCGTTAATCATCGGTAATAAAATACGGTTCGATACAAATCCTGGGAAATCATTTACTTCAACTGGTACTTTGCCAATTTTCTTCGTAATATCCTCAATTGTTTCGTATACCGCATCATCTGTAGCCAAACCACGAATAATTTCAACAAGTTTCATAACCGGAACCGGATTCATAAAGTGCATACCGATTACTTTTTCCGGACGTTTCGTTACCGCGGCAATTTCTGTAATTGGCAAAGATGACGTATTTGTCGCTAAAATTGCGTGTTCTGGAGCAATTTCATCTAAATTTGCAAAGATTTTCTTTTTAATATCCATTTTCTCGACAGCTGCTTCGATAATAAGATCCGCTTCCTTCACACAATCTAAATCAAGCGTTACTGCAAGACGGTTTAATGTCGCTTCCTTTTCTTCTTCCTTCATGCGCCCCTTTTCTACTTGGCGTGCTAAGTTTTTCGTAATAATAGCCAATCCTCTATCTAATTGCTCCTGTTTTAAATCTTGTACCTTCACATCGTATCCTGCCATTGCACATACTTGTGCAATTCCTGATCCCATTTGTCCTGCACCAATTACAACAATTTTTTGTACACTCATTTCTTCTTCCCCCTTAATTTTCAATAAACTATATACCGTCTAATCTTAATTAGTGAACTTCAATCATCACTGCATCACCTTGACCACCACCGCTACAAATCGAAGCAATTCCAATTCCGCCGCCGCGTTGCTTCAGTGCATGGATTAGTGTAACGATAATGCGCGCTCCGCTTGCTCCAATCGGATGCCCCATCGCCACTGCGCCGCCATTTACATTCAATTTTTCTGGGTCAATTCCCGCAATCTCTGTACTTGCAATTGCTACTGCTGCAAATGCTTCATTAATCTCGAATAAATCGATGTCTTCAATTGTCTTGCCTGTTTTTTCAAGCAATGCGTTAATTGCATAACCTGGCGTTCTCGGGAAATCTTTAGACTCCACTGCAATTGCTGTATGTGCCAAAATTGTCGCTAACGGCTTTCTTCCTTCTTGCTTCGCTCTGTCTTCGCTCATTAATACAAGTGCAGCACCACCATCGTTTAAGCCTGGTGCATTACCAGCTGTCACTGTCGCTGTTTTATCAAATACAGGTTTTAATTTTGCTAACTTTTCAATTGTTGTATCCGCGCGTGGCGCCTCATCCTTTGCAACGACAATAGGATCGCCTTTTCTTTGCGGAATCGTTACTGGCACGATTTCCTCTTCAAAACGTCCTTCATTATGTGCTGAAACCGCACGCTGGTGGCTACGATATGCCCATTCATCTTGCGCTTCGCGAGAAATTCCATCTTCCTTCGCAACTTCTCCGCCATAAACACCCATGTGTATACCTGAAAATGCGCATGTTAAACCGTCAGCAATGTTTAAATCAACGACTTCGTTGTTGCCCATTCTGTATCCCCATCTTGCTCCTCGTAAAATGTAAGGACTGTTACTCATCGACTCCATACCACCAGCTACAATCAATGATTGATCGCCAGTACGAATAATTTGATCCGCTAACGTAACCGCACGAAGCCCCGATGCACAAACTTTATTCACTGTTTCCGTCTGCACTTCCCAAGGGATTCCAGCAGCCCTCGCCGCTTGGCGCGATGGAATTTGCCCCTGCCCACCTTGAATAACCGTTCCGAATATAACTTCCTCAACATCACTAGCAGAAACATTTGCTCTTTCAAGCGCCGCTTTAATTGCAATCCCTCCAAGTTCTGTTGCTTTTACATCTTTTAAAGATCCTCCAAATTTTCCAACCGGTGTTCTTGCAGCACTTAAAATAACTGTTTTACTCATTCCTCTTTCCCCCATTTCCTTTTATCACTGAGCGGGCGCTCGGTGTTCCTACGTTGAGAAGAGGTGCAATCATTGCACCTCTTTCTAAAGTTGTATGCATTCCTACAAACTAGATTGCTTCTTTCTTCTGTCCAATCACTGAGCGTTCTAAAATCTCTGTTACATCGAGAGTTTGAACTTTCTCTTCAACTTCTTTCGCTTTCGTCCCATCACTAATCATCGTTAAGCAATACGGACATCCTGTACCGATAATGGATGGCTGTACAGCTAATGCTTGTTCTGTACGAGCAACGTTAATGCGTGAACCTGTTGTTTCCTCCATCCACATTAAGCCACCACCTGCTCCACAGCACATTCCCGTTTCACGGTTACGTGCCATTTCTACAAGATTCACACCAGGAATCGCTTTCAAAATGTCACGCGGGGCTTCGTATACTTCGTTGTATCTTCCTAAGTAGCAGGAATCATGGTACGTAACTGTTTCCTCAATAGCGTGAACCGGTTTTAAGCGTCCTTCTTTCACCCACTGAGCTAACAGTTCTGTATGATGATAGACTTCTGCTTGCAAGCCAAAGTCCGGATACTCATTTTTAAATGTGTTATAAGCATGAGGGTCAATCGTAACGATTTTCTTCACTCCTGCTTTTTCAAATTCCTCGATATTTTTTGTCGCCATCTCTTGGAAGACAAATTCATTTCCAAGGCGGCGTGGTGTATCTCCAGAGTTCTTTTCCTTATTACCGAGTATCGCAAATGAAATGCCTGCTTCGTTCATCAACTTCGCAAACGATATCGCAATCTTCTGACTACGATTATCATATGATCCCATTGAACCAACCCAGAATAAATATTCGAACTCCTCGCCAGCTTTCGATTTTTCTTTTACAGTTGGAACCGTTACTTCATCATCACCTTGGCGCCAAGTTTCACGCTCTTTACGGTTTAGACCCCACGGATTCCCTTGACGCTCGATGTTTGTCATCGCACGTTGCGCTTCCGCATCCATTTTTCCTTCTGTTAAAACGAGATAGCGGCGTAAATCAATAATTTTATCAACGTGCTCATTCATAACCGGACACTGATCCTCACAGTTACGACACGTTGTACAAGCCCAAATCTCTTCTTCTGTAATAATATCTCCGATTAAACTCGGATCGTAAGCGAGTGTTGCAGCCGCTGATTCTTGTTGCCCTTTCCCAGCCGCCATCATCGCTAACTGATTTCCTTGTGTATTATTAAAAGCAACTACTGGAACCCAAGGCGCTTTTGATGTTACTGCTGCTCCTTTGTCAGTTAAATGATCGCGAAGTTTTAAAATTAAATCCATCGGCGATAACATTTTCCCTGTTCCTGTTGCCGGACACATATTTGTACAACGACCACACTCTACGCAAGCGTATAAGTCAATAAGCTGATTTTGTCTAAAGTCTTCGATTTTACCAACACCAAATGTTTCTTGTGTTTCATCTTCAAAGTCAATCTTTTCAAGTTTCCCTGGATTTGAAAGACGACCGAAGAAAACGTTAGCTGGTCCAGCAATTAAATGCGCGTGTTTCGATTGTGGAACATAAACTAAAAACGTTAACAAAATTAGTAAATGCACCCACCAAGAGAAATAGAACACAGAAATGGCTGCGGTTTCATTTATCCCCGAGAAAACGTAAGCGATTGCAGAAGCGATTGGCTCACTCCATGAAAGCTCCTCGCCATGCCATATAATTCCCATTCCATTACCGAGTAGCACAGAAATCATTAAGCCACCGATAAAGATAAGAACAAGACCTGATTTGAAATTACGTTTTAAACGAACTAGCTTTTCAACATAGCGTCTATGAAAAGCCCAAAAGACTGCAATTAAAATAACAAGTGTGACAATTTCCTGGAAGAATGTAAATGCAGGGTATAGTGGTCCAAGTGGAAGATGTGATCCTGGTGCGAGTCCTTTCCAAACGAAGTCAATTGCTCCAAATTGGACAAGAATAAATCCGTAAAAGAACATAACGTGAATAATGCCGCTCTTTTTATCTTTCAGCAGCTTTTTCTGACCGAAAACATTGACCTTAAGGAGATCCCAACGCTCTTTAAAACGACGGTCAAATTCAATCTTTTTTCCTAACTGTATGTAGGCCATCCTCGTTCGTATAAGATACACAAACAAATATCCCGCATAAGCAATAACAGCAATGGCAGCCAGCCAATTCATGATCAGTAAGCTATTCATTTTTATGCTACCCCTCTCTTTGTAAGCCCTCTTTCTTTTTTAGAATCTTCAAAAACATATAATTTTCTGAATTTTATCCCCTACCTTCATTATATAATGAGTGAGCATTCAGTCAACAGTTTTTTGTTATACAACAACATATTTTTTCATAAAGCTGTTTATTTCGGTGAAACTATAAAGTGAAACTTTAATCATTAGAAGTTATTTACTCCCTACTAATTATTAGCCCACAAATAACCGGATAAAATGAATATTTGATTTATAAAAAACAAATGGTGAAAAGACCGTGAAGGAGGGAATTTACTCATGTTCTTCTTACCTCTCTTATTAATAGGTATTGCTCTCTGGATTGTAATCGATTTTTCTTATGGGAGAATTGTTCATTTAAGGCGTGTACGTTCTCGTTCTTTCCCTTTACGTCAAAGTGATTTTCACCTTTATACATACGGAAAAGATTTGTATGACACTCTATTTACTGATATAAAACAGGCGAAACACCATGTGCATGTTTTGTTTTTCATTGTAAAAAACGATAAAATCAGCCGAGAATTTTTAAAGTTACTTATTGATAAGGCAAAGGAAGGAATTGAAGTAAGACTTTTACTCGATAGATTGGGAAGCCATCATTTATCAAACGAGGCCGTTCGCTCCCTGCAAAAACATGGTGTCTCTTTTTCGTTTTGTCACAAAGTAAAGTTTCCTTTTCCTTTCTTTTCTGCAAATCAAAGAAACCATAGAAAAATTACAGTTATCGACGGGAAAATTGGTTACATTGGGGGATTTAATATTGGTGAAGAGTATTTGGGACATAATGAGCGGTTAGGATTATGGAGGGACTATCATTTACGTCTTACAGGCGAAGGAGTACAAGATTTACAAAAGCAATTTTTACATGACTGGTTTGATGATACAAACCAAAATTTATTGGACGCTTCTCTTTATTTTCCGAAACAGCAACCCGGTACTATTGAACATCAATTTATTCCAACTGATGGTGCCTATTTACAACATACTTTTTTACATTTAATTGAAGGTGCAAAAAAGGAACTCTTTATCGGTACACCCTATTTCATTCCTGGAAGAAAAATTATGAACGCATTATTAGAAGCTCGAAAACGCGGGGTTCAAATCACGATTCTCGTTCCAGAAAAAGCGGATCACCCCCTTGTTCGAGAAGCAAAATTCCCATATTGCCGAAAGTTAATACAAGCTGGCTGTAATATTTACGCATTTCAACAAGGTTTTTTTCACGCTAAAGTTATTATAGTTGATGACTATATCTGTGATATCGGAACTGCAAACTTTGATATGAGAAGTTTATATATTAACCATGAAATCAACTGCCTTTTATATGATGAACATTTTATACAAACAGTAAAAAATAAATTCCACGAAGATCTAGAAAATGCGTCATTACTTTCCTTGAAAGATGTTAGTCCGAATTCTCTCATTAATAGAGGCAAAGAATGGATAGGAACAATACTTGCTTTCTTCCTATAGGAAAGATAATGCATAAAGGAGATGTATTCATTATGATTATGCGTTTCGGATATGTCTCACATGCAATGGCACTCTGGGACTGTTCTCCGGCTAAAACGATGACATTTACAAGCTTTCAAAAGCTTAGTAAACAAGAACGAGAAGATAAATTATACGATGTTACGCGGCAGAATCTTGAGCATACAATACGTATTCTTCACTACAATATAGCGCATGAAATTCCATTATATCGCTTATCTTCTTCCATCGTCCCACTTGCAACACATCCCGAAGTCGAGTTTGATTACATCGGATTGTTCACACCGCTTTGGCGTACAATTGGGGCATTAATTAAAGAACATAATTTACGAGTAAGTTTTCACCCAAATCAATTTACGCTATTTACAAGTGATAAGCCACACATTACAACTAACGCTATTACAGATATGACCTATCATTATAAAGTATTAGATGCAATAGGCATTGCAGATTCTTCTTATATTAACATCCATGTAGGTGGGGCCTACGGAAATAAAGAAAAAGCGGTTGAGCGTTTCCATGAAAACATAAAAAAACTTCCTGCACATATAAAGAGGCAAATGACACTTGAAAATGATGATAAAACATATACAACTGCTGAAACTTTATCTATTTGCCAAAAAGAAAAGATCCCATTCGTATTTGATTATCACCATCACATGGCAAATCTTTGCGAGGAACCGTTAGAAGAGTTACTTCCTGCAATTTTTGAAACTTGGTCACATACAAATATTGTTCCTAAAGTTCACATTTCCTCTCCTAAATCAAAAAAAGAATTTAGGGCTCACGCGGAATATATTGATTTAGAGTTTATTAAACCTTTCTTACACGTTGCAAAAAAAATCAATCATAATTTCGATATTATGATTGAAAGTAAACAGAAAGATTTAGCGATGCTGCAATTCATACATGAATTATCCTCTATAAGAGGGGTAAAAAGAATAAGTAGCTCAACATTACAATGGTAAATTGTAATGTTGAGCTATTTTTTTCAAAAAAAGTAATTTTTTTAGTAAAAAACACCCTATTTTATATGCTATGATTGGAATTAGCATTTTCCACCTGTGATTCAACTTTATTGAAACGGAGTCATAATATGATTAATCAAAAAAAATACGTACACTTTGTCATAATGTACATAATTATATTTTCTCTTTGGATATTTCTTATCCCTAAGGACTTAAATATAAAAGAAATTGGAATTCTCTTCTTATTTTGTTTCGCTACACTCTTTTCTTGCTATTGCCTATATAAAGCAATTAAGAAAATGAAGCGCGGTGACAAATTATTTTGGGTTTTGGTACTATGCACTTGCCTATGTGGATTGACAATGGAGATAACTCTATTTCTTCATTCACTTTCTATATATGACCAAGTCATATTCTCATATAAGGCATTGCCCTTTTTTATCGTACAATATATTTTGCTCTTTTCTGGCTTTGCTATAAAGTTCATAAAACATTACTCTATTAGAGGACTAGCTCAATTTTCATTCGATAGCATCTTTATCGTTATTATGAATATTTATTTTACCTTAACTTTTATTTTGGACATTTCAAGCTTTCATATGTTAACAACAGATACCTGGGTTTTAATTGGATATTTTATTGCACAATCATTAGTAATCTACGCCGTAATTAGTCTATATAGAAGAGAAGAATATTCTTCTAGCAGAATTTCATTAATTATCGGCTTTACTATTATACTCGTGTACGGATATATACACCTGTTTCAATTAAACACAGGGATAAAACCTTCTTCTGAAGTCTCTTACTTAATACATACTGCTTCGATTTTATTAATTGGTTTGTCATCCATACTATATATTTTAGATAAACCAATACAGCATGAAACGAAAACAAAATATTATCGGTTTGATTATGTGCGCTTTATATTACCTTATTTTAGTATAATCATTACTTTTTCTTTTATTATCTTTCAACCTTGGGATGATAAGTTCATGTTGATCGGTCTAGTATTATCTCTTATCTTATTATTCTTACGACAACTTTATATGTGGAAAGATAATCAGGCACTAATCGATACATACGAGCAGTTGACTACACAACTAGAAGATAAAGTAGAAGAAGGTGCATCTGCGTTATCAAAAAGTGAACAACGTTATAAATCTTTATTCGAAGATCACCCGGATGCTGTTTTCTCTTTAAATATGTATGGTATTTTCCAGCAGTCTAATACAGCTTGCGAAAGCTTATTTACTGCCTACTATTGTGAAGTAGAAAGCTATTCCCTTTTACACTTTATTGACTTAAAAGACCATGATTTACTAAAGAAAGCTTTACAACTAACGAAAGAAGGTAGACCACAAACTTTAGAAGTTCGCACAAAGGAAAAAGAAGGTTACTACTATTACCTTCACATTACACTCATCCCTACTTTCATAAACAAGGAAGTTGTCGGGATGTTTGGCATAGCACGTGATATTACAACTTTATATGAAAAACAAAAACAAGTAGAACATTTAGCCTTTCATGATGCACTTACTGGACTACCAAATCGCCGTAAGTTCGAAAAGGATTTAAAAAATATTTTAAATACAGCTCAAACTAGCGCAAATGATGTTGCCGTCATGTTTCTTGATTTAGATCGATTCAAAAAAATTAACGATAGACTCGGTCATGACGTCGGAGACTTGTTATTAATTGAAGTAGCAAAACGATTACGCAGTTGCCTACGTTCAAAAGATGTCGTTGCTCGCCAAGGCGGAGATGAGTTTACAATTCTATTACCAGATATGTACTCAGAAAAAAGTGCAGCCTTTATAGCTGAACAGATTTTAACCATTTTAAACAAACCATTCTTCATTAAAGATGAAGAACTGTCTATTACGCCAAGTATCGGAATTGCAATGTACCCTGATTGTGGAACTGACGTAACAGAATTAATGAAAAATGCTGATATGGCTATGTATCGCGCGAAAGCAAATGGTAAAAATCGATTTGTTTTCTTCTCAAAAGAAATGAGTATCGCTCAAAATGAGAGTAACTTCTTAGAAGGAGAACTTTCAAAAGCATTACAACAAAATGAATTTTTCCTTGAATACCAGCCACAAGTAAGCACCAAAACAAAACAAGTTATTGGTTTTGAAGCATTAATTCGTTGGAAACATCCAAAGCTCGGTATCGTATCCCCAGCCCAATTTATCCCTCTAGCAGAGGAAACTGGATTCATTATTGAACTTGGAAATTGGATTTTACGTACTGCTTGCTTAGAAGCGAAAAGATGGCATAATCAAGGTTTCTCTCACTTAAAAGTCGGTGTAAATTTATCTGTAGTTCAATTTAATCATGCAGATTTAATCCCAACTATTTCAAAAGTTTTAGAAGAAACAGAGTTAAAACCAGAAGCACTAGATATCGAAATTACAGAAAGTATCGCCATTAACCAAAATCAATCTGTAGTTGCAAAACTAGAACAACTTCAAAATCTCGGTATTCAAATTTCAATTGATGACTTTGGAACTGGTTATAGTTCTTTAGCTTATTTAACAAAATATCCAATTAATACATTAAAAATTGCTCGAGAATTTATTTGCGGAATTACAACTAGTCCTTTAGAGGAAGCGATTATTTCTTCCATTATTACACTATCAAAAGAACTAAATTTAGAAGTTATCGCAGAAGGTGTAGAAACCGAAGAACAATGGAAGTTTTTATATGAGCAAAACTGTGACCACATTCAAGGATTCTTTATTAGCAAGCCCGTTTCTAGTAAAGACGTTTGGAGGTTACTCCACAAAAAAACAACCGTCTAAGTAAGACGGTTGTTTTTTTAATATTCAAAAGGTACATCTGAAGCTAATTGTATCTCTTGATCATTATGAGAAATTACTTGGTTTTTCTCTAAAACTGTATCTGTTAATGAAATACCCCATGCCATCGCTAATGTTAACAGACTACCAATAAGTAGTTTTTTCATATTCCATCACCCGCATTTTTTCTTTAAATATATCATGAAAAATTACCCACATCTTATGCAATTATGCATATTTGTTTTTTACATCTTTTTTATTTCTTCATTTTTTTTATAAGTGATTCTTTTAATGCATGGTTTCCTAATATATCAAAAAAGAAACACGCTTTTTCGTAAGCATCTTCAATTTCTGCTCTATCACACTCTAGCTTTTCTAGGCATTCAACTTTTCGATAGTATAACTGTCCAATCAATGTCATACTATTAATTTGACACGATAGTTCAATGGCTTTATTTGCGTGACAAAGCGCTTCTTCGTATTGATTGTCTAAGTATAATGCTTTTGCATGATTATGTCTCACCTTCACATCAAACTCTTTATTATCATGTAATACCTCTAATTGTTTTAATATATTTTCATATAACTCAATGCTCTTCTTAAAATGACCATTTTCAGCGTAAATGTTTGCAATTGCGTTTTCAATATAAAGGTTTTGATATACATCTATTCCCGCCAATTGTTGATTGAGCAATTTCTTTAATTCTAAAATACAATATTCGTAATCGATTTTTTTCAATATGTAAGCAGATACATAATATTGCCATTGAAGAAACTGCTGAAGCTCAGGATGATATTCTTCCTTTTTCAACTCATTCCATACTTTATTATAAATTTCTTTATATTTCTTTTGCTTACAAAGCATAATAATTCGGTCTTTTAACTGCTTATTCCTTTCAATGTCAGAATAAATAAGTACCTCATAAAAATGGATAATGGGAATTTGTAACTTTGCTGCAATACCTTGTAATATATCCATACTTGGGTATACCGCTCCTGATTCAATTCGGCTCACTTCCGATTGGTGACATATATTCTCGGATAGCTGTTTTTGTGTTAATCCTCTCATCACCCTGATCTTCTTAATTTCACTTCCTAATTTTTCTGCGTGCATACTTCCTCACCATCCCACTATAACAATCTAATTTTTCAAGTTGTCATACCACTACAATAATGTGAATTCGACAATTTTTGATATGAAATAATGCATAATATATATATATAAAAAATTCGGCAAATTCTTAATACAATTCATCTCGCATACAATAAATAATAGATTAGGAGTTTTATAGATGAATTAGAGAAAACTTGCCAGTGCATTCATTACGTTCGGTCTCCATTGCTCCTTATCAACAAAAGCTATTCATGCCCAAGAATTAGATAAACTTGAAGTAAAAGTTGAAAATGCTCAGCCTGGTTTAACAATTGGGAAATTAACACAACCTCAAAATGATACGAAAGAGAATATTGCGAATAAATATTTAAAGGGTGAGGTAAACGGGGCTAAAGCTCAACAAGAACAAGTCACTACTAAAAAAATGTAGATTTCCAACCTACAAATAAAGCAACAAAAGAAAATCAAACCGAAGCTCGCCTTGCACAAACATATAAAAACTATAAAGTATATGGCCAAGATCTCATTGTAAAAGTAGATAAAAATGGAGTAATCACAACTATTAGTGGTAAAGTTGTCCAAAACTTAGATCAACAACCTAATCTTACTATAACAAATTTTTTGTCGAAAAATGAAGTAAAATCTAAATTACACGATATACTTCAAACCCTGAGCGATGTGACTGTGACGAAACTCTCTATTGAAATACTTGTTTATAAGAAAAAAGAAGCTTACCACTCATAGGTAAACTTCTTTTCATATCCATCCCTTTTCTTCTGCAATTGTAATGGCCTCAATTCTATTTTTCGCATCGAGCTTCGTTAATACTTCAGAAATATAATTACGCACTGTGCCAGGTGAAAGATAAAGTGTCTTCGCAATTTCATTTGCCGTCTTTCCTTCTTTCGCGAGTAGCAATACTTCTTTTTCACGATCTGATAACGGATTTTGCTCCTGCCATAAGCCGAACATTAAATCTTGAGAGACTTCTCGCTTTCCTTTCATTACGTTACGAATCGATGCAGCTAAATCTTCACTCGGGCTATCCTTTAATAAATATCCTTGTACGCCAGCTTTCATTGCTCGTTCAAAATAACCAGGACGCGCAAATGTTGTTAAAATCATTACTTTACATGCTGATTTTTCTTTCTTTAATGTTTCCGCAACATCTAATCCGCTTTGAATTGGCATTTCAATATCCATAATGCTTACATCAGGTTGTAACGATTCAATTAGTTTTAGTGCCTCTTCCCCGTTCGCAGCTTGCCCAATTACTTCGATATCATCTTCTAGATCAAGCAAGGCTCCTAATGCACCACGAAGCATCCGCTGATCTTCTGCAATAATAATTCGAATCATGCCCTCACCTCATCTTTTCCTGTTCGAATAACAACCGGTACTTTTACTATTAATAGTGTCCCTGGATTGATTGTGGCCAGTTCAACAAATCCATCAATAAGAGCGATGCGCTCCTTCATACCACGAATGCCATTTCCATCGTGGTTTTGATCTGCTAAACCGATTCCGTTATCTTCTACTTTCAAAATTAGCTCACCTTGTGATTCTATTACAGAAACTGTACAATTTGTCGCCTTACTATGTTTTACAACATTCGTCACAGCCTCACGTAAACACATTCCTAAAATATTTTGTTCAATAGGTGATAACGAACTCGAACTCGCTTCCTGCTTTACTTCTAATTCGATATTAGCTGCTTGTAAGATCGCCCTTATTTGCTCTAGCTCTTCCTCTACTGTAATCATACGCATATCCGAAATTAATTCTCTTAGCTGCTTTAAAGCAGTACGAGATGTTTGTGTAATTTCCTTTGCTTCCGCACTTGCACGCTCCGGATTTTTTACAATTAATTTCTCCACGAGCTGACTCTTTAAAGTAATGAGTGATAACGTATGCCCCAACGTATCATGAAGATCTCTTGCAATTCGTTGCCGCTCTTCACGTTTCACTAAATCTTTAATTTGCTCATTCGCCTCGTTTAATTGATTTCTTAACATCTTTTTTTGATTAAAATTACGCATTCCAAATGGTGTAAGTAGCATTAAAATAAACATCGGAACAATATTTACTAAACTCGTAGTTGTTATTTGATTCATATTTACAAATATAAAACTTCCAAGCATTACAGCTAACAAACTTAACAACAATCGAAACACTTTCTTATTTGGTGCAAACCCTATCGCACTTGCTGTGAAAAAACCAAAGAATATCATGAAGGGGTTGTAAAATAAAGCAAATAAAAAAATGAGTACCATTTGAATACATGCCCAAAAAACAAACGTTCTCTGCACAAAATAAAGCTGACGGTATGTGATAATGAAAACTATCAACATACCGCTTCCAATTACAAGCTTCCACCCTGACGCCTGCGATAAATGGTAAATCGGAAATAATAAATACACGAGAAACATATACGGAAAGAAACCCATATGTTTCGGAAAAATCTCAATCCTCTTCTTCTCTATCATTTATACCGCTTCCTGTCTTTTTCTTATATATATTGATATTACAACAAATATAAGGAAATAACCTCCTAATACCGCGATATTTTCCCAACCAATCGATTTTCCAGCTACAATATCCCATGCACCACTTCCGAAGTGATATGTTGGTGTCCATTCACCGATAGATCTTAATATTTTCGGGAATACTTCGATTGGCATCCATAGACCGCCAATTACAGCTAAACTCATATTTAAAATATTCGCTAAACCCGCTGCTGCATCCGCCTTCTTAATAGAACCTATTACTGTTCCTAATGCTAAAAATGGTGTTACACCTAACAACAACCATAATCCAGCACCAATCCATTGCCCTACCGTTAACTCAACATGATTAATTAATATTCCTGCAATAAAAATAACTAAGATTGAAAAAGCATTTACTACCGTTTGAGCGATGATCTTTGCTGTTATATACGCTCCCTCTGGAAGTGGTGTAATTTTCAACAAATGTGTCCAACCTTGCCCTTTTTCCTGAGAAATCCTTACACCGAAACTAAAAAGTGCTGTCCCTACAATACTAAACGTCGCCATTGAGATTAAATAATGCGCTTTCCACGCATCTCCGTTTTGTGGCACTTGAATAACATTAGTGAAAATGTAGTAAAACATAACTGGCATTAATAATGAGAAAAAGATAAATAATTTATTGCGGAACGTACGTAAAATTTCTATTTTACATTGCATCCATAAAGCTTTCATGCGATTTCCCCCTTCTGATTTGCGACAAACTGTTCAAATGCTTCATCAAGACTTCCACGTTCAACTGAAATATTTGTTACAGGTAAGTTCTTTTCATAAATTGCTTTTAAAGTTGCATCCGTATCTTCAGTTATTAAAGTGAAATGGCCTTCGTTTGATTGTACTTCTGTTACGCTTGGTAACCCTTTTAATAATTTTGCAGGAATACTTTCCTTCGAATAAAATTTAATTGTTTTTCGTGAAATCGTCGCTTTCATTTCATCTGGCGTACCGTCTGCGATAATCTTTCCATTAGCAAATAATAAAATACGATTTGCTAATGCATCTGCTTCTTCTAAATAATGCGTCGTTAAAATAATCGTTTTCCCTTCACTTGCTAACTTTCGAATCGTTTCCCAAAACGTTCTTCGAGACGTAATATCCATTCCAACCGTCGGCTCATCTAAAAATAGCAAATCTGGATTTCCTGCAAGTGCGAGTGCAAAATTTAACCTTCTCTTTTGACCGCCTGATAATTTCTCACATCTTTGCTTTCGCTCTGATTTTAAATTTGATAACTGTAGCAACGTTTCTTTCGCTACCGGATTCGTATAATAGCTACGGAATAACTCAATTGCCTCTTCCACTGTAATGCTATCAATGACACTTACTTCTTGTAACATCGCGCCGAGTCTATTACGAACATCTCTATGCTTTGGACTCTTTCCAAATATAGAAACCGTTCCTTCCGTCGGATCCTTTAATCCAAGCATCATCGACATCGTCGTCGTTTTCCCTGCACCATTCGGTCCAAGCAATGCTACGATTTCTCCTTTATTTACATGAAATGAAACGTTATTTACTGCACTTTTATGCTTAAATGTTTTAGAAACACCATTTACTTCAATAATCTTTTCCATCTCTCCACCCCCGCTGTTTCTTATATTTACATTGTATTACTTGGAAAACTTAGGAAACAGTATGATGCGTCATGACATCGATATGACAATTGTCATGTATTCTTTATGAGAGGAATCAATCCGCCATACTGCAAGCGAGTAGCAGGACGAAAATAAACATGATACAATCGGGTAAGATATATATTCGAGGAAGGACAGTGGTTTTCATGATTATTCGTAATGAACAAGATTTAGAAGGCTTACGAAAAATCGGCCGCATCGTTGCGCTTGCACGTGAAGAAATGAAAAAAGAAGCGAAGCCAGGTATGACAACGAAAGAGCTTGATTTGATCGGTAAAAAAGTATTAGATGAGCACGGTGCTATTTCTGCACCTGAAAAAGAATATGATTTCCCTGGTGTAACTTGCATCAGTGTAAACGAAGAAGTTGCTCACGGTATTCCAGGAGATCGCGTATTAAAAGAAGGCGACTTAGTAAATGTCGACGTATCTGCTGCACTTGATGGTTATTATGCAGATACAGGTATTTCATTTGTACTTGGAGAAGATGAAGCAAAAGAAAAGCTTTGCCAAGCAGCTGTTGATGCATTTTGGGCAGCAATGAAAAAGGTGAAAGCTGGTTCAAAACAAAACCAAATTGGTCGTGCTGTTTCAAACTTTGCACATAAAAATGGATACAATGTTATTCAAAACTTAACTGGTCACGGTATCGGTCTTAGTTTACATGAAGCACCAAACCATATTTTAAGCTACTTTGATCCAATGGATAATGCACTTCTAAAAGACGGTCTAGTTATCGCTGTAGAGCCATTCATTTCTATGAAAGCTGATCATATTATCGAACGTGGCGATGATGGTTGGACATTCGTTACACCTGATAAAAGCCTTGTTGCACAATGTGAACATACAGTTGTCGTAACACGCGGCGAACCGATAATTTTAACAGAAATATAAAAAGAACCGCTTCTTAATAGGGAGCGGTTCTTTTTATATACTATTTTGAAAAGAAGCAATACGGTTGAACTCTTTTTCATTTACGTATATAATTTTTAACGAAGGTTATTGATGATTATCTCTTATAGAAGATAATCAAGGGAGTACCTTCTTTTTTTATTGAATAACATCGATTAAAGTAATGCGTTCTACTTGTTATAAAGCGCTGTCTTCACTTTAATCTACGAATTGTATACTCTTTTAGATAGTACATATTTTCTTCATTCTGACCAAATTCAAGCTACATTTTATCATTACCTCAATACGAAAGAACTTTTTACAATGGGATACATTATTTTGGTTAGTATGTATCGTAAAACTCACCTTTATAACGATTCTTTACACATTGCAAGAATACAAATCCTTATAAAATAGTTTAAGCATTTCACTGCATATTTTTTGTATGTACCTATTTTATAAAGAACCACATAACAATTCACATTCTATAAAGGTCTGATATCATTCCTTATCAGTATTTCATTCGACATTTTTTGTCGAAATTTGTATATTCACTCCCTATATTATTAAAATATACATTTGTTTTACGTTACAAGACATCGAATATGAACACTTTTCCTATAGGAGTATACGTAGTAAAGGAGGCATCACGTATCACGTAAAGTACATTGATCTATGACAAATAATCTCTTCATAAAGCATTGTTATGCAATAGAAGGATTCATAAAGGAGGCACAATGAAAAAACTTTTCAATATATGTTTAATTGTATTCGTACTATTTTCGCAACTTGCTAGTTTTCCATACAATCAAGTAAAAGCGGAAACCTTAGCAGGGAATTCATTATTTGACACTGTTGAAATGAAAGATGCAACAAATCATATTATTGACGAAGCATTAAATCCTAAAAACTTAATACAAGTAGGATCAACCATTCACCTAGAATATGCTTGGTCAATAAAAGATCAACAAACAGACTCAGCAGTGCTCCAAATACCTAACGCATTAAAAGTAAAAAGTGACCAACAGGGAAATCTGATGGCAAAGCAACAAATTATTGGTCAATATTTTGTTAAAGCAAACGATAACAAAATGAAACTAGTATTTAACGACCAAGTAAAAGATTCCAAAGGTGCTAACGGAAAAATCAGTATTGATGCAGTATTCAATCCAGATTTAAAATCTGGTGCAAAATCTGTTCAACTCTCTTTCCCTTTAGGTGCAACAGCTAAGTCTATTTCAGTTCCTGTTCAAGTAGATAACCCAGCTTCACCTACTACGGATAAGGATGCTACTCAGCAACCTGTGGAAGAGCAAAAGAATGGTGTGGCTCAGCAACCGGCAGAAGAGCAAAAGAATGGTGTGGCTCAGCAACCGGCGGAAGAGCAAAAAAATAATGAGGCTCAGCAACCGGCAGAAGAGCAAAAGAATGGTGAGGTTCAGCAACCGGCAGAAGAGCAAAAGAATGGTGTGGCTCAGCAACCGGCGGAAGAGCAAAAAAATAATGAGGCTCAGCAACCTACGGAGAATCCTGGTGATAACAAAACAGAACAGCCTGTTGATAATTCAGATCCATCACCTAAGCAAATTACAGAAAATATCTTAACAGGTGTCACATTAACGGATAAAGACGGTAAACCATTTAATAATACGGATAATCGTCCAAATCCAGATTCTATTACCAAAATCGATTTCACATGGGAAGTTTTAAAGTCGCTGAACGTCAAAACAGGTGATTACTACACTTTCCAACTCCCAGAATACTTTATTGTCCACAATACCATCACAGAAGATTTAATAGATGGTAAAGGACATACAATTGGATCATTCACTGTTACGCCTGATGGCAAAGTAACGATGACTTTTAACGAATATATTGAAGATCACCCTAATATAGCTGGAAATTTAAATATTCGTACGGAGTTTAATGAAGTAAAAATTACAGGGACTACCGAAAAACAAATCCCATTCCCTATTAAAGAAAAAGACGTTATTATTGAGCTTGATTTCAAGCCTAAAGTAAAAAAATCTATAGATAAAAAAGGTGTACCTGATAGACCAATTAATACGAATCAAATTAATTGGAAAGTAGAGATGAACAAGACAAAAGATAAGCTTACAAATGCCGTCTTTCAAGATGATATTCCAAATGGGGCTATTCTCAACGAAGATTCTATTAAGGTTTACTATTTAGAAGTAGATATTAATGGGAAAACAACTCGTGGTGCAGAAGTTCCTAAAGAAGAATATGAACTTACTTCATCCTCTAATAAATTAAATATCGCTTTCAAAAAAGAAACGAATAAAGCATATGAAATTGAATATGCAACAAAGATTACAGATGAAAGTGTTACTAGTTTCAAAAATAACGCAAAAGTATCCAGTAAAAATCAAAAAGATATATCTGCGAATGCAACTGTAACTGTTTCACGCGGTACACATCTAGCGAAAAATAGTAGATACAATCCAAAAACACAGACGATTGAATGGACGATTACTTTTAACGGTGACCAGCGAGATATTAAAAAAGCTGATGCGCTTTTAAAAGATGTTTTGGATAAATCTCATAAAGTTGATAAAAATTCTATCGTGGTAAAAAATGCTTCTTATGATGATGCAGGAAAACTTGTTACAGGTGACAACGCCACAAACTTTACTGTAAAGGAAACCGATGAGGGGTTTGATTTACAGTTTAACGAAGATATTAATAGTGCCTATGTGATTACTTATACATCGAAAGCTACGAATGATGTCATAAAAGATGGCGAAATCGAAAATAAAATTATTGCAGATGGTAAATGGAGTCAAACAAACAAAGTTACGTTAAAGCAACAAAACATCATAAAGAAACATAATAAAAAAGATACGGATTACAATAAGAAAACAACAACATGGACAATTATTGTCAATGATAACAACTACGTGTTAAATGATGCTGTTATCAAGGATACGTTTGACTATGGTGGCCTAACGTTACAGAAAGATAGTTTCAAAATTACAGACGGATCAAGAACGCTTGATCCAAATTTTGATTACACACTTGATGTAACAGATAAGGGATTTGAAGTGAAACTAACTGGTGATTATAAGTCTAATATGGATAAAACTTTAACTATCACATACACAACAGACTTTAATTATGAAAATTTATCCAAAGAGAATGATAATAAATCATTCAAAAATACAGCAAATTTATCATGGATAGACATAAATGATAAAAAGAACAATAGTTCCTCCAATGATACATTCGATCCTGATTACTACACAAAAGGAAATGGATTTAAATATGGTTCTTACAATGCCCAAACGAAAGAAATTAAATGGGACATAGGGTTTAACTATAATAATAGACCGATTAAGGATCCTTCTATCGTTGATGTATTAAGAGATAATCAAAAATTAATACCGGAATCTATTGAAGTTCGACATATGAAATTAACTGGTGGTGCACATGGATTTGAAATAGGCGATCCTGTTTCACCTAGCGAATATACGATAGAAAATCCAACAAAAGATAACAACAATACATTAACGGTGCATTTTAAAAACGAAATTAATTCTGCATATTATATTAGCTTTAAAACTTCACTTGTAGGTGAACAAATTAATAAACGCTACGATAATTATGCCGATTTAAAAGATGGATCAAAAACTGTTACTACTATCCATGGTGCATTTGAAATCACGAACGGTGGTAGCGGTGTTACGAAAACAGCGAAACAAAATGACAAGTATATTGATTGGAGTGTTTCTATTAACGCAAGTCAGTCAACTATTGAAAATGCTGTCGTAACAGACGAACCGACAGACAATCAAATGCTTGATGAAAAGTCCTTCCATCTATATCCGACAACAGTAGCCGTAGATGGAACTTTGACGAAAGATACAGCAAATGAATTAAAAGAAGGAACAGACTATAAACTCAAAGTAATAACAGACAACGATACAGGGAAACAACAATTTAAAGTGGAATTTCTTCATACCATTGAACGGGCTTATATTTTAGAATATCGCTCACTCATTAATGCAGACCATAATGAAAAGGTAAGTAATAAAGCGACGATTACTGGTCACCGTTTAACATTAACGAAAGTGGAAGATGTTAAGTTCGTTGAAGTTAAAGTATCTTCTGGATCTGGAGGTGGTTCTGCTAATAAAGGACGCGGAAGCCTTCAAATTATGAAAGTTGATGACAAAGATCAAAAAGTACGATTAGCTGGAGCAGAATTTACTTTATATGATCAAACAGGTACAACCGCTATTCGACCAATTACAACAGGTGATGACGGTGTCGCTAAGTTTAACAACTTACGACGTGATAAATATTTAATTAAAGAAACGAAAGCACCTACAGGTTATGTAATTAGTAAAGAATTAAGAGAAGGTATACTTGTTGAGCTAGGCTCTGAAGAAATCACAAAATATACTTTTACAAATAAAAAGTTTGTCGGGAAAGTAGTACTGACAAAGACTGACGCGAAGAGCAGGGAAAGACTTGAACATGCAGTTTTCTCTTTACTTGATCAAAACAAACAAGTTATTCCTGAACATAAAGAATTAACAACAAATGATAAAGGACAAATTACTGTAGATAATTTAAAACCAGGAACTTACTACTTAAAAGAAACAAAGGCTCCTGAGCATTATAAATTAGATGATCGACTGATTGAGGTTAAAATCGCGGAAGATCAAACAACAGTAATAAACCGCACTGCAACAAACAGCTTGATTCCAGGCGCGGCCATTTTAACAAAAGTCGATAAAGATGGAAAAACTTTAGCTGGTGCGGAGTTCAGTGTAAGAGACCGGAATAACATAAAAATTCCTGGTTATGAAAAGTTAACGACAAATGATCAAGGACAAATCGAAGCAAAAGATTTACGCCCTGGAGACTATCAATTTGTCGAAGAAAAAGCACCGAAAGATTACGACATAGATAAAAAACCGATTGAGTTTACAATTGTAAAAAGTCAAAAGAAAGCAGTTACTGTTACTGCGACAAATCACCTCATTAAAGGTGGCGTCACTTTAACAAAAACTGATGATATCGATGGTACAGCTCTTGCAGGTGCTGTATTTAAAATTGTCGATGCTAATGATGAAAAGAAAGTCATTCGCGAAAATGTAACAACTGGTGCGGATGGTAAAGTAACTGTTAAAGACTTAGAGCCTGGTACGTATAAATTTATTGAAACAGAAGCTCCTAAGGATTATGTGTTAAATACAAATCCTATCGAGTTTACAATCGATAAAAGCCAACAGTCATTTGCTACTGTTACGGCAACTAACAGTTTAAAAACAGGAGAAGTTGAATTATTAAAAGTTGATGAATTCGGTGATAAAAAACCTCTAAAAGGTGCCGTATTTAAAATTGTTGATGTAAATAATAATGATGTTCGTACTGACCTAACTACAGATGCTGATGGAAAAACAAAAGCTGATAAGCTACGTCCTGGTACGTATAAATTTATTGAAACAGCTGCTCCTGAACATTACGTTTTACGAGCAGAACCTATTGAATTTACAATCGATAGAAGTCAGAAAGAAACTCTACTTGTGAAAGCTGAAAATGCTTTAAAACCAGGAGATGTTGAATTAACGAAAGTTGATGATATTGATGGTACAGCTCTTGAAGGTGCGGTATTTAAAATTGTCGATGCTAATGATGAAAAGAAAGTCATTCGCGAAAATATAAAAACTGGTGCGGATGGTAAAGCTATCGCTACTGGCTTACGCCCTGGCGATTATAAATTTATCGAAGTAACAGCACCGAAGTATTACGATAAAAATACAAATCCGATTAAATTTACGATCACAGAAAGTCAAACGACGTCGGCTACTGTTACTGCTAAAAACAGCTTAACAAAAGGCGGTATTGAATTAACAAAAGTGAATGCTGCAGATGAAAAGGAAACACTTGAAGGTGCAGTATTTAAAATTGTTAATAGAGATACAAATGAAGATGTTCGTGCGGAACTTGTTACGAATAGTGAAGGAAAGTTAGTTGTAGACGACTTACGCCCTGGTAACTATAAACTTATCGAAACAAAGGCCCCAACTTATTACGATGTAAATGTAGAACCTATTGAATTTACAATCGAAAAAGGACAACAAAAACTTCTGCCACTTACATTTAAAAATAGTTTAACGAAAGGAAAAGTTAAACTTATTAAAGAAGATGATGTGGAAAGTAGTATCGCTCTTGCCGGCGCAGTGTTCACATTACAAGACGCAACTGGCAAAGAAATTGCGAAAGATTTAAAAACAAATGATTACGGAGTACTAGTTATTCCTGATTTAGCACCAGGAGATTATCAATTTATTGAAACATCAGCTCCTGAACATTATAAATTAGATCAAACACCTATTAAGTTCACAATTAAAAAAGGTAGCAAGGATGATCTTCCAGTCCCTGTCACTGTAACAAATAGTTTACTTACAGGTGGCGTTACTTTAACAAAGGTTGATGACGTTGATGGGGCTACTCTTGAAGGTGCAGAATTTATCATTGTTGATGCTCATGATACAACAAAGGTAGTTCGCAAAGGATTAACTACTGATGAACATGGTAAAGTTTCTGCTTCTGATTTACGTCCAGGTGACTATCAATTTATTGAAGTAAAAGCTCCAAAAGACTATGACTTAAGACAAGATCCTATTCCGTTCACTATCGGAAAAAGTCAAAAAGAAAATATTAGCGTTACCGCTACTAACAGCTTAACGAAGGGTGGCGTCATTTTAACCAAAATCGACGACATCGATCGTACAATGCTGAAAGGTGCAATCTTTAAAGTTGTTGATATGAATGGTAACGAAGTTCGCACAAACCTTGTTACAGACGACAATGGTGACATCTCGGTTTCTGATTTACGTCCAGGAAACTATCAATTTATTGAAACAACGGCACCTGAGCATTATGTATTAGACGAAACACCGATTCCATTTACAATTGAAAGAAGTCAAACGAAAAAAATTACTGTTACGGGTAAAAACACGTTGAAAAAAGGTAGCGTGGAATTAACAAAGATTGATGATATCGATACAAACACTAAACTTGCTAATGCTGTATTTGATTTATTAGATGCAGACGGAGAGATAGTTGAAAAAGGTTTAAAAACAAATAATGAAGGGAAAATTGTTGTTGAAAACCTACGTCCTGGCACGTATCAATTCGTTGAGACAATAGCTCCTGAACATTACGATTTAAATAAAAAACCGATCAAATTTACAATTAAGAAAAGCCAAACTGAAACGCTTCATGTTACGGCTAAAAACGCTCTAACAAAAGGTGGCGTTGAACTTTCTAAAGTAGATGACATCGATGGTACTAAACTTGAAGGTGCAGTATTTAACATTGTTGATATGAACGGTAATGTAATTCATAAAGACCTTGTTACAAATAATAAAGGAAAAATCGAAATCGATGACCTACGTCCGGGTGATTATCAATTCATCGAAACGAAAGCACCTAAGCATTACGTTTTAGATGAAACGCCAATCCATTTCACTATTGAAAAAGGACAGAAGAAAGCTATTTCTTTAACTGCTAAAAATAGCTTACAACAAGGTAGTATTGAACTACTTAAAGTAGATGATCTAAACGATCAAATGAAACTTTCTGATGCGGTATTTAATTTACTAGACCAAAACGGAAAAGTACTTAAAACAGATTTAAAAACAAATAATGAAGGAAAGATCGTTGTTGAAAATTTACGTCCTGGTACGTATCAATTTGTCGAAACAACCGCTCCGAAACATTATGATTTAGACAAAAAACCAATTGTAGTTACAGTTGAAAAAAGCCAAAAAGATATTGCTACTGTTACTATGAAAAATAGTTTAACTAAAGGTGGCGTTGAACTTTCTAAAGTCGATGACGTCGATGGTACTACTCTTGAAGGTGCTGTATTTAACATTGTTGATATGAACGGTAATGTAATTCGCAAGAATCTTACTACCAATTCACAAGGTAAAATTAGCGTTCCTGACCTACGTCCGGGTGATTATCAATTCATCGAGACAAAGGCTCCGAAACATTACGATTTAAATAAAGAACCAATTCCTTTCACTATCGAAAAAGGACAAGCCGAACCGATTTCGGTTACTGCTAAAAATAGTTTAACTAAAGGTGCGGTAGAACTTTCTAAAATGGATGATATCGACGGTACAGCTCTTGAAGGTGCGGTATTTAAAATTGTTGATATGAACGGCAATGACGTTCGTACTGGCATTACGACAGATGCGAAAGGGAAAGTTTCTATTCCTGATTTACATCCTGGAGACTATCAATTTATTGAAACAAAAGCTCCTAAGCACTATAAACTAGATGATACACCAATTAAATTTACAATTGAGAAAAGCCAAGCAGAGAAATTACAAGTCACTGCTAAGAACAGCTTAATTGAAGGTGCGGTAGAGTTAATTAAAGTGGATGATATAAATCCAGATACAAAACTTTCTGATGCAGTATTTAACATCATTGATGCGAAAGGTAAAATTGTTCGCACAAATTTAACTACTGATAAAGACGGGAAAGTTTCTGCTTCTAATTTAAGACCAGGAGATTATCAATTCGTGGAAACGAAAGCTCCGAAACATTATGATTTAAATAAAACACCTATTCCTTTCACTATCGAGAAAAGCCAAACAACTCACGTTTCTGTTACTGCTAAAAATGGCTTAACTAAGGGTGGCGTTGAATTAACGAAAGTTGACTCTTTAGATGCGAAAGAAACGCTAGAAGGTGCGGTATTTAAAATTACTGATATGAACGGTAATGATATTCGTACGAATTTAGTTACCAATAAAGATGGAAAAATCATCGCTAAAGACTTACAACCTGGAGACTATCAATTTATTGAAACGAAAGCTCCGAAACATTATGACTTAAATGAAGATCCGATTAAGTTCACAATTGAAAGAAGTCAAACAAAACATGTCTTCGTTACAGCTACTAACAGCTTAACGAAAGGTAGTGTGGAGTTAATTAAAGTGGATGATGTTGAAGAAAACACAACACTCGAGGGTGCGGTATTTAAAATTGTTAATAAGGATGGACACGACGTCCGTACTGATTTAACTACTAATAAAAACGGCCGCTTAGTTGTGGATGAATTACCACCAGGAGACTATGAGTTTATCGAAACAAAAGCTCCTACTCATTATGACTTAAACGAAACACCTATTAAGTTCACAGTTAAAAAAGGACAAGAAAAAATTGCTTCTGTTACCGCTAAGAATAGCTTAACAAAAGGTGCTGTGGAATTAACGAAAGTTGATGACGTCGACGGCGCTACTCTTGAAGGCGCAGTATTTAAAATCATTGATATGAATGGCAATGACGTTCGCACTGATTTAACTACTGATAAAGATGGCAAGATTTCTGTTTCTGATTTACGTCCGGGAGACTATCAATTCGTTGAAACGAAGGCTCCTACTCATTACGACTTAAATCAAACTCCTATCAACTTTACTGTTGAAAAGAGTCAAACCACTACTGCTTCTGTTACCGCTAAGAATAGCTTAACGAAGGGCGCTGTGGAATTAACGAAAGTCGATGACATCGACGGCTCTACTCTTGAAGGAGCTATCTTTAAAATCGTTGATATGAACGGCAATGACGTTCGCACTGATTTAACTACTGATAAAGATGGCAAGATTTCTGTTTCTGATTTACGTCCGGGAGACTATCAGTTTATTGAAACGAAGGCTCCTACTCATTACGACTTAAATCAAAACCCTATCAACTTTACTGTTGAAAAGAGTCAAACCACTACTGCTTCTGTTACCGCTAAGAATAGCTTAACGAAGGGCGCTGTGGAATTAACGAAAGTCGATGACATCGACGGCTCTACTCTTGAAGGAGCTATCTTTAAAATCGTTGATATGAACGGCAATGACGTTCGCACTGATTTAACTACTGATAAAGATGGTAAAATCTCGGTTTCTGATTTACGTCCAGGAGACTATCAGTTTATTGAAACGAAAGCTCCTACTGGATACGATTTAAACGCTAAGCCAATTCCTTTCACTATTACGAAAGGACAATCTCAAGTTACTTCTGTGACTGCTTTAAATAGTTTAACAACAGGTTCAATAGAATTAACTAAAGTTGATATGGATCACAATGGAACACTTGAGGGTGCCATTTTCAATATTTTAGATAAAGATGGAAAAGTAGTACGAGAAGGCTTAAAAACAGATGGTCATGGTAAATTAATCATAAATGATTTGAAACCTGGCAATTATCAACTAGTGGAAACAAAAGCTCCTGAAGGCTATCAATTAGATGCATCACCAATAAGCTTTACAATTGAAAAAGCCCAAGCTGCACCACTACAAATTACAGTTTCAAATAAAAAGATTGAATCTTCATCAGGTGGAGATAATGAATCAATTACTCCTCCGAATAAAGAAGAGAAACCAGGTAAGGAAACTTCCGAAGAACTAGAAAAAGAAAATCCTGAAACACCTGGTACAGAAACTTCTGAAGAACTAGAAAAAGGTAATCCTGAAGCACACGGTAAAGGAACTTCCGAAGAACTAGAAAAAGGTAACCCTGAAACACAAATAAACAAACAGCAAGATGACCGAAATACGGGTAAAGAACTTCCAAATACAGGTCACAAAAAAGATTCTACTCAAACAGTAGGTATCTTACTTCTACTAGCTGGTTTGTTAAGTATTTTAGTTACAAAACGAAAAAAATATTATTAATAGTTTTTCACACCCAATCAAGTGAACATTTGATTGGGTGTTTTTTTATACAAAAAAGGACGATACATAGCGTATCGTCCTTTTAACGGGGTGAGGCTGTCCAAAAGTACGGAAAACCTTTGAACAGCCTCGTATTTTCATATGGATGCCTTACATATATCACTGATGATAATTATGAAATGCGGAAACATATTTATCATCACATGATTCAAACACGAGAAAAGAAACCCTACAGTGGATTCTTTTCTCTACATAATCTAAAGTTTGGGTACACTAGATTCATGCAATGTAGGAGCTTTCCAATCAGAAAGCGAACCTTCATTTAAAATGATAGCATACATATCTCCGTCAAAAATATGCAAATATGCATACAGTATTTTTTTATTTCTCAATGTCAGAATATTGAAAAATCACAAAGGTAAAGGTAAAATGAAGTCGTTATCCGTCTTCTTTTGTCAGTCAGAGAGAATAGAAGAATAGGAGAGGAAAAAATGAAAAAATCTTTGAAACAAAAAATAGTAAGCTCTTTGCTTGCTGTATCACTCGCTGTTAGCATAGCTCCAGTCGGACAAGCCAAAGCTGATTCCACGTCAGAAATCACACAAACTTCACCTATCACAAAACAAGTTGATGCAAGCCGCGCTATCGAACACATCCGTTTCTTATCCGAAACAATTGGTCCTCGCCCTGGTGGGACAAAATCAGAAGAATGGGCTTCTCGCTACGTTGGTATGCAGCTTAAATCAATGGGCTATGAAGTAGAATATCAACCATTCCAAGTGCCGGATCAATACGTTGGATTTATTGAATCACCACTATCCACAAAGCGTAATTGGCAAGCTGGTGCTGCTCCTAACGCACTAATTTCTACAGAGGCTGTTACGGCTCCTCTTATCTTTGTTCAAGGTGGGACAAAATTAGAGGATATCCCAAATGAAGTAAATGGAAAAATTGTTCTATTCGAAAGAGGAACAACAGTAGCTGACTATAATAAACAAGTTGAAAATGCCGTTAGCAAAGGAGCAAAAGGTGTTCTTTTATACAGTTTAATTGGTGGACGTGGAAACTACGGACAAACTTTCAATCCCCGCCTAACGAAAAAGCAATCTATCCCTGTCTTTGGTCTTGCTTATGCGCAAGGAAATGCATTTAAAGAAGAAATCGCTAAAAAAGGGACAACAATTCTTTCCCTAAAAGCGAGACATGAATCTAATTTAACATCATTAAACGTCATCGCTAAAAAGAAACCAAAAAACAGTACAGGTAATGAAAAAGCTGTCGTTGTAAGTTCACACTACGATAGTGTCGTTGGAGCACCTGGAGCAAATGATAATGCTTCTGGTACAGGATTAGTATTAGAGTTAGCTCGTGCTTTTCAAAATGTAGAAACTGATAAAGAAATTCGTTTTATTGCTTTTGGTTCTGAAGAGACTGGCTTACTCGGCTCCGATTATTACGTTAATAGTTTATCCCAAAAAGAACGCGATCGAATTTTAGGTGTCTTTAACGCAGACATGGTCGCAACAAATTACGATAAAGCAAAGAATTTATATGCTATGACGCCTAACGGTTCTCCAAACCTTGTAACAGACGCAGCCTTACAAGCAGGTAAACAATTAAATAATGACCTCGTTCTGCAAGGGAAATTTGGCTCTAGTGATCACGTACCGTTTGCTGAAGTTGGTATTCCTGCGGCTCTATTTATTTGGATGGGTGTCGATAGTTGGAATCCATTAATCTACCATATTGAAAAGGTATATCACACACCTCAAGATAACGTATTTGAGAATATTTCACCTGAACGTATGAAAATGGCATTAGAGGTTATTGGAACAGGAGTTTATAATACACTTCAAAAACCTGTCGCTCAAACTGAACAAAAAGCTGCTTAGTCATTTAAAAGACCACCGATTTTTATCAGTGGTTTTTTATTGAGAAAAAATATATATGCATAAAAGCATATTTTCTCCTACTCATTATCGTATACAATATTAACTGTAACAAAAATGATTACAACAATTAAGGAGGCTTTTCTACTATGAAAAAAATGATTATAGCCGGTGCATTAACTTTAGCAGGAATTACTGGTGCTACCGCGTTTATTCCTGAAACAAAGGCCGCTGCCGCTACTCAAGAACAAAGCTTTACAAAATTTTATTCTTTGCAAACTGGAAGTAGTTCTGAACAAGAACCTGTTTTCCTTCAAAAGGGACAAGAGTTAACAATTCAACCTAACAGTAAAACCCCTAGTTACAGTGTTTATGACTCAAATCATAACCTTATTGGACGTTATTCTGATGGCTATGGCCGAATTTTCACTGCAAAAGCAGATGGGAATATGTACGTTCAATTTCATGCACCTTATGTTTACTATAGTCCTGTTAGCTTTTCGGTTACGTATACAATCCGATAAAATAAAGGGCCCTTCCCAAGGGCCTTTATTTTGTTTCCCAATTCACTTTTACAAAACCATCTTTCACCATTAAACCACTTATACTAAATACATACTTTTCATTCGCCTTCAATGTAGCTTTAAAAGTACCTTTTTTCGATTCACAGATCTCTTTTAACTCTCTTATACCTTCTCCTTGCCTTTCATACAAGCTAAAGCATAAATTCCCACGTTTTGCATCCGTCTCATAAGAAAATGTTACTTCTGTATCTTTTGCATACTCAAGTTCAATATCTTTCTCAGCAATATCCCATGATGAGAATTTTGCCTCGTAACTTGTCTCTCCTTGCTTCTCATTTTCTAAATATACATCTCCTGCTCTCCAGGTATCATCTAACGTCTGTGCAAAAGTAAAGCCACTAAGTAATACAAACATTGTACTTGCCAATATCGCAACTAATGTTACCTTCTGCTTTTTAACAAAATTCATCCTATATTCTCCTTCAACTTTCTTTTTACTTCTTCTCACCATATATAATAAAAATCCAATAAAGAATGGTAATATAACTGCTAAAACACTCCACCCTTTACTCATTTGATGTGCTTTCGCATCTGTATATACCCATGATGCAACACATATTAACAGTGCTATAAAAGCTAAAAGCATTGTCACTCCAGCTACTTCAAATATTACAAACGGGTTAGCGAACTCTATCATGTAATTTATACTCCTTCTTTAAAAACGACTGTATGACAACATATATAGGAATGTATAGGTGCATCGTAATAATTATCGTTATAATGACAGATATTTTATGCTCCAAATGACTAACAAACTGCTCTAGGGTGACTGTTAATACAATCATCCAAATAGCATGAATGAAAACAACCCATCTCTTCTCTAATTTCCGAGCATTTCGCATGCCCTGCTTCGTATTATTTATTAGCTCTTCGCTAGGAATCATCTCTTCCGCTAAACTACTTTTTATCTTTTGATCAAATTTGTCTTCCTTCATAAACGAACCCCTCCAAATGTTCTCGCATTTGCTTCTTCGCATAATTAAGGCGGTATTTCACCGTACCAATTGGTATATTTAATATTTCACTCATTTCTTTGTAAGAATATTGTTCATAGTAGTAGAGTACGAGCACTGTTTTATATTTTTCATTTAATAACTGTATAACTTCTCGTATCATTTCTGCTTCGACTTTTTGAATAAATTCTTCTGATATATTCACATCGTCTGCATGCTCAATTTCTCCGCCATCTTCTTTATGAAATAAATCCAATACACGATCTTTCCATCTTTTCTTTTTGCGATAAAAATCATAAAATGTACGAACACAAATTGTAGTAATCCACTTTTTATAATTCTCCACGTAAGAAAGTTGGTGCCGCGATGAAAAAACTTTTATCCACGTCTCTTGAAAAATATCTTCCGCGTCTTCTTTCGTCTTCGCTAACTTATAGCATAAGGAATATATTTGCTGCTTATATATATCAATTAATTCTTCTACCTTTTCTTCCATCGGAAACCTCCAGTCATTTATATAAGACGACGCAAATTCTCCTTTTGTTTGATAAAATTTTATTTTTTTATTATTTCCATACAAAAAGGCAATCACAACATCGTGTGATTGCCTTTTACTGAAAGCGAAAAGCCGCTTCCGCTTTTCTTAATTACATTTTTTCTGGTGCAGATACTCCTACGATTGCTAATGCGTTTTGAAGTGTAGTGCGTACTGCTTTCATTAACTCGTAGCGAGCTTTACTTAATTCTAAGTTATCTTGGTTTAATACTTTTTCTGCATTGTAGAAGCTGTGTAATGTTGCTGCTAATTCAAATGCATAGTTTGTAATGCGGTGTGGTAGACGTTTTTGTGCTGCATCCGCAACTACTGCTGGGAATTCACCAAGTTTTTTCAGTAACTCTACTTCTTTCTCAGAAGTAACAAGTTTGTAGTTCACATCTCCGCCTGTAGCTAATCCTAACTCTTCACCTTGACGAAGGATACTGCATACACGAGCATGTGCATATTGTGCATAGTATACTGGGTTTTCGTTAGATTTTGATACAGCTAAGTCCATATCGAAATCTAAATGAGAATCACCGCTACGCATTGCGAAGAAGTAACGCATTGCGTCCACGCCTACTTCTTCCATAAGCTCACGAAGTGTAACTGCTTTACCTGTACGCTTACTCATTTTCATTTTCTCACCATTTTGATACAGTTGTACCATTTGGATGATTTCTACTTCTAATGTTTCTTTATCGTAACCTAGCGCTTGAATAGCAGCTTTCATACGTGGAATGTAACCGTGGTGGTCAGCACCCCAAATGTTGATTAACTTATCGAAACCACGCTCTAATTTATCACGGTGATACGCGATATCTGGCGTTAAGTACGTGTAAGAACCGTCGTTTTTAATTAATACACGGTTTTTATCATCACCGTAAGTCATTGAGCGGAACCAAGTTGCACCGTCTTCTTCAAAAATCTCGTCGCGCTCTTTTAATACAGCAAGAGCTTGATCGATTTTTCCGTTTTTGTATAATGATGTTTCTGAGAACCATACATCAAATTTAACACGGAAACTTTCTAAGTCTTTTTGAAGTTTTGCTAACTCATATTTTAAACCGTACTCACGGTAGAATTCATAACTTTCTTTTTCATCAGCTTTCGCATAACGATCGCCAAATTCTTCTGCTAAACGCTTACCAATTGCAATGATGTCCGCACCATGGTATCCGTCTTCTGGCATTTCTTTCTCTAAGCCTAAAGCTTGCATGTAACGAGCTTCAACAGAAAGAGCTAAGTTATGGATTTGGTTACCAGCATCATTAATGTAGTACTCACGAGATACATCATATCCTGCTTTTGCTAATAGGTTACATAACGTGTCACCTACTGCTGCACCACGTGCATGTCCTAAGTGAAGGTCACCTGTTGGATTCGCAGATACGAACTCAACTTGTACTTTTTCACCTTTACCAGTATTCGTTTCACCGTAAGCTTCACCAGCATTAACGATCGTTGGGATTAAGTCTGTTAAGTAGCTATTATCCATGTAGAAGTTAATGAAACCAGGACCTGCGATTTCAATCTTTTCAATAGAAGCTTTTGCTTTATCGAAGTTTGCAACTAATTCTTCTGCAATCATACGAGGTGCTTTTTTCGCAACACGTGCAAGTTGCATTGCCATATTTGTAGAGAAGTCACCATTTGTTTTATCTTTTGGAGATTCTAATACTACATTTGGAATCTGTTCTTCTGTCGCTAATTCTGCCTTTAATACAGCAGCTTGAATTTCTTCTTTAATTAATCCTTTTACTTGTTCTAAAGAATTCATTATTTTGCCTCCTTCAAATTAATCGTAATTGTATATCTGCCAGCTTCTTGTTCACTTAGAAGCAATGCGTACGTTAAGAAGAGTTGTCCTTTTTTCTTTTCATCCGACCATTTAAAAAGAACGTTATCAGTCTTTGTTTGCAATGCAAACGTACCAAGTTCACTCGTGTACGTACCAGTTGTCCATTCACCTTTCACATGCGTTTGACGCATCGAAACAGCACCTGAACGCATAATGAGAACTTGTTCATCTTGGATTTTAATAATTGTTTTCACTTCGCCTTGTTCGTTCGGCTCTTGGAATGTTACGTATGTACCTTGACCTTTTACATAGTATTGACCATTTGCTTCAAAAGCAACGGTTTCCTTCCTCGCCCCTTCACGGATTTCTGTTACGAAATGAACGTGTACCGGCAAGCCTGCAAGTTGTTTCTCCACGTCTTGCACACCTTTCAAATGTTATAGATATTAAATACTACTTATAATAAATCACTTTTCCTATCATATCAAAAAAAACCTCTGTCTGTCTGCTGAAAAATCAGGAAAACTCCATTTCAAAACATAATTCACTCTCACTTTATTTCATATGATAAAATGTTTTTTAAATCTAAATATTCTTTCATTTAAAGGGGTGAATGAAGTGCTACCAACAAAATTGAAAAAAGGTGATGAAATTAGAGTTATTTCACCATCTTGTAGTTTAAGTATTGTCTCAACTGAAAACAGGAAGCTTGCTGTAAAAAGGTTAACCGAAATGGGCTTTCACGTTACATTTTCAACATATTCTGATGAGATAGACAGATTTGCTTCCTCTTCTATTTCTTCACGCGTTCAAGACCTTCACGAAGCATTTAAAGATCCGAATGTAAAAGCCATTTTGACGACACTTGGAGGATACAATTCTAATGGCTTATTAAAACATCTCGATTACGATTTAATTCGAGAAAACCCGAAATTTTTCTGTGGCTATTCGGATATCACTGCACTAAATAATGCAATTTACACTAAAACAGGACTTGTTACATATTCAGGTCCCCATTTCTCTTCATTTGGAATGGAGAAAGGGCTCGAGTATACAACAGATTACTTTTTAAAATGCGTAACTTCTAATGAGCCGATTGAAGTCCTACCATCTGAAACATGGAGTGATGATTCTTGGTACATTGATCAGGAAAATCGAGAGTTTATTAAGAATGAAGGATACGTTTCGATTCACGAAGGAGAAGCTACGGGAGATATTATCGGTGGTAATATGAGCACATTGAACTTACTGCAAGGTACACCATATATGCCAAACTTAAAGGATAAAATTTTATTTCTTGAAGAGGACAGTTTAACTGGGAGAGCTACTCTTAAAACTTTTGATCGATATTTACATTCTCTTATGCAGCAGCAAGATTTTGAACATGTAAAAGGCATCGTTATAGGAAAGATGCAAAAAGGCGCAGAATGTACGATAGAAGACGTGCAAGAAATGATTGCTTCAAAGCCTGAGCTTGCACATATCCCTATCATTGCAAACGCAAGTTTCGGTCATACAACCCCGATTTTCACTTTCCCAATTGGCGGACGTGCAACAATCATTTCTAACAAAGAAAAAACATCTATCACTATTTTAACGCACTAAAAAAGGAGCGAATGAGTCGCTCCTTTTATCGTTTTTATCGTTTTTCTATTTTTTCCAACGCTTTTTGCGGAATTGATTCTTTCGGGATTTCAGCCCATCCTTTTCCTTGCATACCTTTTGCATAAATTTTTATAAAAGCACCCGTATGCAATTCACGGTTCATCATTCTTTTAATAACCTGTAACTTTCCGTCTTCTGTATACCCTTTAAAAGTATACAAGTATTCTCCGTCTTTTTTCTCACCTTTATCTATAACCGCATAATAATCTTGTATTTCTTTATTTGAAAAGAAGTTGTCTACAAAAGCATGTACACCTTCTGTTTTTGTGTTCAAATAATACGCTGTTCCACCTAGAATAATGGCGAATACAGCTAAAACTTTAATTACCAATTTCATACATGAACCTCCTGTTTGCACTTCTTTTTCCCTAGTCATATATCTATACTTGTATTATACGAAAAATGGCATACTATACTCTATCTAAAAGTCTTACACTTTCCTTACATTATTGTAAGGGATTTTTTCTTGCAGCAAGTTCCCAAGAAAAAATTTTTCCGTTTCATACACTTTTATATTATTATTGAATGATACGAATTTTTATTACAAAAATCAAAGGAGACAGTTTTCAAATGGCTATCTTGCAAGGTTTAGCACTATTACTTGTTGTACTTTGTCTATTTACACTTTTTAGTTACCGTGCTCCTTACGGCATGAAAGCAATGGGTGCTTTAGCTAATGCAGCAATCGCAAGTTTTCTTATTGAAGCATTTCATCGTTATATAGGTGGAGAAATGTTTCATAATGACTTTTTACAATCAGTAGGAGAAGCTTCCGGTAGTATGAGCGGTGTCGCAGCAGCGATTTTAGTCGCATTAGCAATCGGTGTTTCCCCCGTATATGCTGTTTTAATCGGTATCGCTACTAGTGGATTTGGTATTTTACCAGGATTTTTCGCTGGATACGTTTGTGCCTTCGTCGTGAAATTTCTCGAAAAGAAATTACCGGCTGGTGTAGAGTTTTTAGCAATTTTATTTATCGCTGCACCAATCTCACGCGGAATGGCAATGCTTATGGATCCGCTCGTTAACGCAACACTCGGTAAAATCGGTTCTATGATTTCAGTTGCAACTACAGAAAGCCCTATTATCATGGGTATTATGCTCGGTGGATTAATAACAGTTATTTCTACCTCTCCACTGAGTTCTATGGCACTAACTGCAATGCTCGGATTAACAGGTTTACCAATGGCAATTGGTAGTCTTGCCGTAGCAGCCTCAGCCCCAATGAACTTTATTTTCTTTAAACGACTAAAGATTTGTTCAAAGAAAGACACAATCGCTGTAGCAATCGAGCCTTTAACACAAGCCGATGTTGTTTCAGCAAATCCAATTCCTATTTATGCGACAAACTTCGTTGGCGGTGCACTTGCTGGTATTATTACATCACTATTCCAGCTCGTTAATAACGCACCAGGAACAGCATCACCAATCCCAGGACTTCTTGTTTTATTCGGATTTAATGACGTTGTAAAAGTAACGATTGCTGCTGTATTATGTGGAATCGTTACCACGATTGTTGGATACATCGGATCAATCGTGTTCCGTAAATATCCAATTCGTTCTGCTGATGAAATTCGCGGCATTACTTCGGAAGAAAAGGTTGCATAAGAAAAAGAGCTATTCCCGTTGTTTGGGAATAGCTCCTTTTTGTGTTGCGTGATGGTAAATAAAATTATATCGGCGATTTTTTAAATATATCAGCGCAACTCGAATTATATCGGCGATTTTTCAAATATATCGACCGTAACTCGAATTATATCAGCGATTTTTCAAATATATCGACTTACCGACACATATCGACAAAATAAGGGCCCCCTATTCATATAGGGGGGCCCTTGTTTTATCCAGTTACGCCTCCTAGACCCTTGCGTCTAAGAACCTTCCCTGCCAAAAGGTAAAAAGCACCTTTTGCAGGAAAGAACCTTAGTCACCGGGTCTAAACAGTCGGCTTCACTTTTATTTCACCCAACCGAGCAGCATTTCCCGCACGAATTTGCTTGCTGCGACTGGTGTTTGATCACTATGGTCGTAGACAGGAGCTACTTCTACTAAGTCTGCTCCAACTACATTTATATTTGAATTTGCAATTGCTACGATGGAATCTAATAATTCTTTAGATGTGATACCACCAGCTTCTAACGTTCCTGTTCCTGGAGCGTGAGCTGGGTCTAATACATCAATGTCGATTGTGACATAGACTGGGCGTCCTGCAAGTTTCGGTAATACTTCTTTTAACGGTTCTAATACGTCAAATTTATATAAGTTCATACCTACTTCTTTCGCCCATTCAAATTCTTCCTTCATTCCAGAACGAATTCCGAAAGAATATACGTTTTCCGGACCAATTAAATCACACACTTTACGAATTGGTGTAGAGTGGGATAAAGGCTCCCCTTCATACGATTCACGTAAATCAGTATGAGCATCCATATGGATGATTGCTAAATCCGGATATTTTTTTGCCATTGCCTTAAAAATTGGCCAAGACACTAAGTGCTCACCCCCGAGACCTAGTGGAAACTTATCGGCATCTAAAAGTTTTGATACATATTCTTCAATCATGTCTAAGCTGCGCTGTGCGTTTCCGAATGGTAATGGGATATCACCCGCATCAAAATATTTTACCTCTTCTAGTTCACGATCTAAATACGGACTATATTCTTCAAGACCGATTGATACTTCACGAATACGTGCAGGGCCAAAACGAGATCCCGGACGGTAACTTACTGTCCAATCCATAGGCATCCCATAAATAACTACCTTTGACTCTTCAAAACTTGGATGACTTTTAATAAATACTTTACCTGAATAAGCTTCATCAAAACGCATATTCTTTTCCTCCTTATGTGGAACTTAAGGTATCCCAACCTTTCATTATTTCTCAAATTTGGAGCGAGTTGCTCCTCTTTCTCGATTTACCGGGTCTTCTATTTCATACAAAGAAGACAATTTTCTTTACAGAAGTGTAAATAGCTAGCATGTTCAAGTCTTCTGGACAAACACCTTAAATGAGCTATTTACACTTTATTTGTTCCGTGCGATTCTCTTACTTAATTAAATCGCCAACAAATTTCGGTAATGCGAATGCTGCATTGTGTAATTCTTTTGTGTAGTATTTCGTTTCAATTTCGTGGAAACGCTCTTCACTTACTTGTAATGGATCATGTTTTTTAGATCCGATTGTGAACGTCCAAAGACCGCTTGGGTAAGTTGGAATGTTCGCTGTGTATAAACGAGTAATTGGGAAAATCTCTTTTACATCTTTAAACACAGTTGTAATTAGTTCTGGCGTAAACCAAGGGTTGTCCGTTTGTGCAACGAAAATACCATCTTCTTTTAACGCTTTTGAAATTCCAGCGTAGAAGCCTTTTGTAAATAGGTTTACTGCTGGTCCTACTGGCTCAGTAGAATCTACCATAATTACGTCATATTCATTTTCGCTTTCTGCGATATGTAGGAAACCGTCTCCTACTTTTACTTCTACACGCTCATTATCTAATGCACCTGCAATTGATGGTAAGTACTGTTTAGAGTACTCAATTACTTTTCCATCGATTTCAACAAGAGTTGCTTTCTTTACGCTTGGGTGTTTTAACACTTCACGAATAACACCGCCATCGCCGCCACCTACAACTAATACGTTTTCAGGGTTTGGGTGTGTAAATAAAGGTACGTGCGCTACCATTTCATGATAAACGAACTCATCTTTTTCTGTTGTCATAACCATGCCATCTAAAATAAGCATGTTTCCGAACTCTTCCGTTTCGACCATATCTAGTTTTTGGAATTCTGTTTGCTCCGTATGTAATGTGCGGTTAATACGCGCCGTAATCCCAAAATGTTTTGTTTGTTTTTCAGTGAACCATAGTTCCATCGTACAATCACGCCTTTCAATGCAAATTTATAATAGGGACATCATTAATGTCCCCTAACAAAAATAAAACAAAACATCCAAAATGTATAGTTAAAAGTACAAAAATACCGAAAATATATTTTAGTCAGAGGGTTCTAACATATACATATAAAGAAAACCCTTTCTTAAGAAAGGGCTTTTGTCTCTATTTCTACTGGTTTACGAATTGGAATTAGGATCATAATACAACCAACTAACACCACGATTCCACCTACTAAAAACGGACTTTGTGGTGAAACAGTATGACCGATAATTCCTGATAAAATCGGAGCAATTGCGCCACCTAACCAACGAACGAAGTTATAAACACCAGATGTAACAGATCTTTCATAAGGTGAAATATCCATTACATAACTTGTAAATAATGCATTATTTAATCCTGATGCTAATCCTGATAGAACAATTAATACAATTTGTAACCACATAATTTTCACGAAGAATAGTGCAATTAAGAACAGCGCAAATACGAGTAAACTGCCTTTCAACAATGCTTTCGGCTCATATTTCCCTTCTAGCTTATGTGCTAAAATTGCAGAACCGTAAGCTAACGCGAGTCCCCATCCACAAAATACAAAACCTAATTGAATAGCAGATAAATGCATAATAAGTGGTGAATATGCTAACACAACGAAAAATCCGTAGTAGTATAACATTCCTGAAATGGCGCCTTGCATAAACGGCTTATACTTCACCAGGTTAAGTAATTCCCCTACGCCTGCCGCTTTACGCTTCACTTTTCGCTCTGGTTCTTTCACAAAGAAGAAAACTAAAATAAATGCTAAGAAAATTAAAATACTCGTCGCAAAAAATGGGTAACGCCAAGAATGTCCACCTAATATCCCGCCTAATAATGGTCCACCTGCCATTCCTAAACCGATAGCTGCTTCATATAACCCTACTGCTTCATGAACTTCTTTACTTAATGCAATCAATAAAGTCATCGCCGTTGCGAAGAACATCGCATTCCCTAATCCCCATCCAGCGCGGAAAAGAGATAACTGAGCAATCGTTTGCGATATACCGCATATAAACGCAAATACAGTCACGATCGCAAGACCGATTGTCATCATTCGTTTATCACCAAATCTCGATGCAAATATTCCAGCTGGTAACATCATAATTGCCATCGTCAAAATATACGCTGTAAATAACATCTCTACTTGCCAATGCGATGCACCAATCTTTTCAGCAATAATTGGCAAAATTGGATCGACTACCCCTATACCTGAAAAGGCAAGGAAAGTAGCCAACACTGTAATCAATCTCCCTAGTTTTTGTTTGCTCTCCATTTTGATTACTCTCCTTTTGTATTCTCTAAAAATGTCACTGCACGATGTAAGCTGTCTTCAAGTTCTCCCTTTACACGCTGCATTTGCTCCATTTTCTCGTCTAGCGTTTGCACTTGTTTTTCAAGCATCTCTTTAATTTCTTGAATCACTTCACGATCACGGGGATTCTCACTATTTCTTCTTTGCTCCATTCTTTCTTTTAACGATAAAAAATGTTGCATTTCTTGAAGCGTAATCCCTAACACTTCTTTCGCTTCCACAATTCTTTTAATTCTAGCGATATCTTCATCTGTATACAGGCGAATGTTCCCCTCACTACGTTCTGGGGGATGAATTAAACCAATTTCCTCATAATAACGAAGTGTACGTTTTGTTAAACCAACTTGCTTTGTAACTTCATCAATCTTATACATGTTTATTCCTCCCTTCACTCGATTATTACATTTTACGTTAACGTTAACTTTTGTGCAACTGTTAGACTTTTGTAAATGTTTGTCATATTAAATTGTATTTTTTCAAAAGCAGTTTCATAATGAAAGAAAAGAAATGATAAGGAGAATTTCACATGAGTAAACCACTTATTTTCGCTCATCGCGGCGTAAAAGGAACACATCCAGAAAATACGATGATTGCCTTCCAAGAAGCTGAACGCATCGGCGCCCATGGCATTGAACTTGATGTCCACCTATCAAAAGATGGTGAACTTGTCGTAATTCACGATGAAACAGTCGATCGTACAACGAATGATGTAGGTCTTGTCTCTGAAAAAACGGTAGAAGAGTTACAAGCTTTAGATGCCGGCAGCCATAAAGATCCTTCTTTCCATGAAGCAAAAATCCCAACGTTACGCGAAGTATTCATTTGGTTATCTACAACAAAGTTACAGCTCAACATTGAGTTAAAGACAGATGTCATTCACTATCCAAACATTGAAGAAAAAGTTGTTGCTCTCGTTCGAGAATATCATCTTTCTAATCAAATTGTATTCTCTTCATTTGATCACGACTCTGTTTCATTATTAGCAGAAATTGCTCCTGAAATCCCAAGAGCAATTTTATATGATACACCACTTGCTGATCCTATCGCCGAAGCAAAAAATAGAGATGCGACTGGTTTACATCCAAACTTTCAACTACTAACAAAGGAATTTGTTCAACTCGCGCAAAAACAAGGGTATGTTTTCCGCCCTTATACAATTAACGAATACAAAGATTTACAAACTATGATTGATTATGGCGTAGATGTCATTATTACCGATTGGCCAGCACGTGCATTTGAGCTTCTTTCTTAATTGAAGGAGCTCTTTATTTTCGAAATTTCATTGTTTAAAATAATCGAAAACCCTCAATACTAATACAATAATGTTTGTATGAATGAGGGGCTGAAAAAGATGGATCAAACTATGAATCCAAAACTTAAAAAATATAAACGTCTTTTCTTCACCGTAATGTTTTCTTCTGTTCTTTTTTTCGTTTTTTCCTTTTTTGTTATTATTATAGTTGCAAAAATTATGGGACCTCCTCCTGTCGCTGTCCCGCAAACAAGTGTCTTTTATGCTAATGATGACACTGTTATAGGACAAAGTAATGAGATGCAAAAACGATACAATGTATCTCTCAATGAAATTTCTCCTTATGTAAAAGAGGCAACACTTTCTATCGAAGATCAAAGATTCTACAAACATCATGGCTTTGATATGAAGCGTATCGCTGGTGCCATTGTTGCTGATTTAAAAGCGATGGCAAAAGTCCAAGGCGCTAGTACGATTACACAACAGTATGCCCGTAACCTATACTTAGATCATGATAAAACGTGGAAACGTAAACTATTAGAAGCAATGTACACAATCCGTCTTGAAGTGAATTATAATAAAAATCATATTTTAGAAGGATATTTAAATACAATTTATTACGGGCATGGTGCTTATGGAATCGAAGCTGCATCCCGTCTATATTTTGATAAAACAGCAAAAGAATTAACATTAGCGGAAGCTAGTATGCTCGCGGGTATACCAAAAGGACCTAGTGTCTACTCTCCCTTTTTAAAAAAAGAGCGTGCGAAAGAACGACAATCTCTTATATTAGATGAAATGGTAGAACAAGGCTATATTACGAAGAAACAAGCAGCTTCAGCAAAGAAAGAGTCACTAACTTTCGCTTCATTAGATACGAAAAAAGTCGCAGAGGTTGCGCCTTATTTCCAAGATGCTGTACAAGCTTCTCTTCTTCGTGATATCGGATTAGATGAGCAAGCCTTACAAAAAGGCGGCTTGCGTATTTATACAACGCTAGACCCGAAATTACAATCGGTTGCAGAACAAGCTGTAAAAGACCACATACCTGACACGACAAACATACAAACTGCGCTCGTCTCTATGAATCCAAAAACAGGTGAAGTAGCTGCCCTTGTTGGTGGAACTGATTATAATACAAGTCAATTTAACAGGGCTACACAGGCCGCTCGCCAGCCTGGATCTACATTTAAGCCATTTCTATATTATGCGGCATTAGAACGAGGATTCACCCCTGCTACGCGCTTAAAAAGTGAATACACTGTGTTCACTTTAGGTGACGGTGTTTCAAAGTATAAACCGAAAAACTATAAAGACTATTATGCAGACGATTTTGTAACAATGGCGCAAGCTCTTGCGGTCTCTGATAACGTATATGCCGTGAAGACCAATTTATTTTTAGGCGAAGACATTCTTACAAAAACGGCGAAGCAATTCGGCATTAAAAGTGCATTAAAAGATGTCCCTTCCCTCGCGCTCGGTACATCTCCTGTAAAACCAATTGAAATGGTTAACGCTTATAGCATGTTCGCAAACGGGGGAAAAGAAGTAAAACCTATTTTCATTCGCCGCATTATGGATCATGAAGGAAATATTTTATACGATGCTCATTTGGAGAGTAAACAAGTTCTTGATAAGAGCAAAGCATTTGTGATGGAAGAAATGATGACAGGCATGTTTAATAAAAAACTAAGCAGTTATGCTGCTGTAACTGGTCAATCAATGTTATCTAAACTATCAAGAACCTATGCCGGAAAATCTGGTTCTACTGAAACAGATAGTTGGATGATTGGGTTTACCCCGCAACTCGTAACTGGCGTATGGGTTGGATATGATCAACCTAAATCAATTTCAAACGTAGCAGAACAAGGCTATGCGAAAAGAATATGGACTGATACGATGGAGAAAGGCTTAGATGGACAACCCAAAAAAGAGTTTAAACAACCAAGTGACGTCGTTGCAGTCGATATTAACCCTGAAAACGGGAAAATCGCTACAAAAAATTGTCCAATTTCAGTGAAAATGTATTTTGCAAAAGGTACAGAACCAACTGAATATTGTATGGATCACGTTGATGATAAAGAGGAATTTGAAAAGACAACTGAAGAAAAGAAAAAAACAAGTTGGTGGAAAAAATATCTTCCTTGGTAGAATATCCGGCTATTTCACTGAACGTGGAATAGCCTTCTTGTCGAATTGTTGATATATTTTCATACAACAAGCCAAAATAAAAAGGATGTCTCACTAGTCAACAATCGACTAGTGAGACATCCTTTTCTTTTATTCACTTAATAATGCACGGCGCAATTCTTCGCTAGACTCGTTCCAAATCGCTTCATTATGTTCTTTTAAGAATGTACCAAGTACTTTTTTAGATGATTCGTCCATATGTTCAACCATAATGTGACGCTTCAATGATTTATCCATTTTGTTTACGTGCTCTGGAAGTGACTTATATCCGCGGCGAATTTCACGGTCAACTGTCATTTCACAAGCTGTTACGCCTGCGTAATACGCACCTGTTGCTGTTCTTTCAATCGTTACCCATACAAGCCAGTATGGTTTTCCGTTTGGAACTTCATCTTTATTTGTTAAAAACTTAATACCTTTTTCTACTGTACTACGTGCATGCATCGCACCGATATCAACAAATGCTGTTTTCTCTAGTACATCGACAAATACAGGTGAAATGTTTTCTAGACTTAATGCCCCAACGCCAAAACCACCATGTCCATCTGTTGAATCATTTTTCACGATATTAAAACCGATTTTTTTCTTTTTCTCTGTCATATGTAAATTCCTCCTCACTTAATGATTATAAAAGGCCAAAGATAGGCGCAATAATACTGTTTAAAAATGCAAATACGTATGGAATTACAACATTAAAAATAGGTTGGATTGTGTAATTGCTAAGCGGTGTAATAACTAGAATTAATAAAGCAATTGCCCCATATTTTTCATACTGTGTCATTTTCGCACGAATATTTGTTGGTGCTAAATCCTCCACTACGCGATATCCATCAAGTGGCGGGATTGGTAATAAGTTAAAGACAAGTAAAACGATATTCAACATAATAAAAATCTGGAAAAATTGAGCTAGCGTATCTGCTACTGCAAATGGAATTGAGTCTAATACACCAAATGTTAATAAGCTATACCAAATAATTAAACCGATTGCGCTTAAAATTAAGTTACTAATCGGTCCTGCAATTGAAACTAATATACCTGCAAGACGAGGTCTTTTAAAGTTATATGGGTTAACAGGAACTGGTCTCGCCCAACCAAAACCAAGAATTAATACAGCAATCATCCCGATAGGATCTAAATGTGCCATTGGCGATAAAGTTAAGCGCCCTTGTCTCTTTGCTGTATCGTCTCCAAATTTATATGCTACATATGCATGCGCAAATTCATGCACCGATAATGCGATAATAATAGCCATTGCTACCAAAGGAATTTGGTGCAACGGGTATCTAAATAACTGATCCATATTTCATCTCCTCTTCCATATGTCAAAAAAGAAATTATTTGTTTTTTCGATTGTTCTTCCACATAATCCGCTATAATAAGAGTGTAACTTACATAAAAGGAGCGATTATATATGCCATACGTAACAGTGAAAATGCTAGAAGGACGCACAGAGGAACAAAAGAAAGCTCTTGCTGAGAAAGTAACAGCAGCAGTAAGCGAAACAACTGGTGCTCCTGAAGAAAACATCGTTGTTTTCATCGAAGAAATGTCTAAAAACCATTATGCAGTTGGCGGAAAACGCTTAAGCGACAAATAATTTCAAGTTTTTTCATAAGAAGCAGCCATTAGCTGCTTCTTATTTTTTTCCTTCTAGTAACTCGATGATTCTCTCTTTATATTTTCCTTTTCTTCCATCTTCATAGATTAAATCATGCGGGTAGAATAGCTTTTGATCCCTTCTCTTCTTACCAGTAATCGCCTCAACAATATCCGATTCACGTGAAAGCTCTCTAAGCTCCCCATTTGGCATAAGAAGTAAGATTGGCAAACGTTCTTCTTCTTCACCAGCACGGTAAAAGTCGTACGGTAAGTCTGATGTTGAATCAACTACTAAATAATATTCGGGATCAAGTCCAATCTTTTTGAATAAGCTACTTAATTCCATCCAATTATCTAAACCGTGCTTATCTGTAAACTCTACATATTTAAATAGGTTTCGATTCATAAAACGACGGCATAGATCGCTTAAAATTGGATCTTCTTCGTCTTGCCATACTTGGAAGTAATAATACATAACGTTCTCGTCTAACTTTAAATAATCCTCTACTGTTACTTCTTCTTCAAATAAAGAATAGAAATGAACAGGGTGATTTTTAAATGTATAGTACTTCTCGTGCAATGATTTTGCACGGTGTAAAATCTTCGTTAAAATAACTTCAGCACTGCGTGTTACTGGATGGAAATATACTTGCCAGTACATTTGATAACGACTCATAATATAATGTTCAACAGCATGCATACCACTATTTTTAATAACTACTTGATTTCCGTACGGACGCATAACGCGCAGTATACGTTCCATATCAAAGTTTCCATACTTTACGCCAGTGAAATACGCATCTCTTAATAAATAGTCCATGCGATCTGCATCAATTTGACTGGAAATCATGCTAATCGCTAATTTATTAGTAGATGTTTTCGCAATTACATCGGCTACCTTTTGTGGGAAATCTTTATCCACACGACTTAATACGCGATTAATTTCTGTATCTCCAACGATAATCTTTTGCGTAAATTTCTCATGATCTAATGAAAATACTTTCTCAAACGAATGAGAAAATGGGCCGTGACCGACATCATGAAGTAATGCCGCACATAAGCATAACAATCTATCTTCAGCATTCCAGTTCGGTCTGCCATCAAACACATCATCAATCATACGACGAATAATTTCATATACACCTAACGAATGAGTAAAGCGACTATGCTCTGCACCGTGAAATGTAAAAAATGTCGTTCCAAGCTGCTTAATACGGCGCAAGCGTTGAAATTCTTTCGTTCCGATTAAATCCCAAATAACACGATCGCGCACGTGCACATATTTATGTACCGGGTCTTTAAACACTTTTGTTTCGCTGAGTTTGTCGTTTAAATATACCACCTTCCGACATCCCCCTTTCTTTACTGCATTCTTACTATATATTATAAACGAAATAGGAAACAGAAAGAAATGAAAGACTATATTAATTGCCCTTATATAAAGAAAAAACCACTTTTACCGGAGTAAAAGTGGTTTTTTTACACATTATTTCCCTAAAACGAACTCAGCAACTTCATCTAAGATCATTTCTTTACCTAGCGGGAAGTAACCTTTGTTTAAGTCTTCGTTTTTAATTGTAAATACGTGGTTATTTTTAACAGCGTTCATATTTTTCCAAATTGATTCTTCTTGGAATTCTTTTAGACGCTGAGAACCGTCACCAGTCGTAAATACAAATAAGTAATCTGGGTTGTAATCGATTAAAGCTTCTTTTTGTACTTGTACTAAAGGTTTATCAGTTGGTGTACCTTTAACTGCTGGTAATTTTAAATCATTAAAGATTACGCTACCGTAACCGTAGTCACCGTATACGCGGAAAGCGTTTGGATATGCAGCCATTTTCATGAATTTAGCATCGCCAGTTTTCGCAACGATTTTATCATGTAATTTGCTTGCTTTTTCATCATACTGTTTGAACCATTCTTTTGTTTCTTTCTCTTTACCGAAGATTTGACCTACTTCTTCGAATTTTGGACGCCATTGGTCTAATGGAGTTTTTAACATAACTGTAGGTGCGATTTTAGATAATTGATCATAAATCTTTTCTTGACGATTATTTACAAGAATTAAGTCTGGTTTTGCAGCAGCTACTGCTTCGATATTAATTTTATCTCCCCAAGCAGAACCAACTGGTTTTACGTCTTTTAATTTCTTTTCAATATGTGCATCAATTTTTTCTTGAGATGTATTAGCAGTAATAATTGGTTTCATACCAAAGATTAATAATTCTTCTGTTGAACCACTAAGGTCAGCAATTTTCTTTGGATTTGCAGGGATTTTAATTTCCCCTTTTGCATGTTGTACAGTGCGCTCTTCAGTCTTCGCATCTTTCGCATCTGCTTTTTTCTCTTCTTTGTTAGAACAAGCTGCAAATAGTACAGAAGTAACGACTAGTACCATTGCTAATAACGCCATTTTAAAATTCTTCATGTTCCCACTCCTTCTAGCTGTATTTCTCTTATAAGTTACAGTGAACTATAAGAAACAAGGTTAACAATTAATAAATATATATTGATTAATTGTTGCTTATGCCCCGTTCTAACGGGTGTTCAACTTCCCATTTACGAATAAGAAATAAGAAGTTCAACGTCCATTAGAAGCCCCCCTCTTTACGAGGGGGATTCTACTTATGCTTTTTTACGCAATTGATTACTAATCATCGCTAAATCATACGTTAAACAAATTGGTTTACAGTTTACTGGACATGGAACAATTTGAGCTTCAATCTCAAATACACTGCGAAGCGTTTCACTTGTCATCACTTCGTCTGGCGTTCCTTGTTTCATTAACTTACCAGCCTTTAATGCAATCATATGATCTGAGAAACGAGAAGCATGGTTTAAGTCATGGATAACCATAACAATCGTTCTACCTTCTTCTTCATTTAACTTTTTCAATAAGTTTAATACTTCTAATTGATGAGCCATATCTAAGTACGTTGTCGGTTCATCTAATACGAGTAATTCTGTCCCTTGTGCAAGAGCCATCGCAATCCATACGCGTTGACGTTGCCCACCTGATAATGCCTCTGCTGGACGATTTGCGAATTCTGTCATTCCCGTCACTTCAAGTGCCCAATGAATGTAGCGATAATCCTCTTCTTTCAACGTTCCAAATCCTTTTTGATGAGGAAAGCGTCCATATGAAACGAGTTCAAATACAGTAAGGCCAGTTGGTACTTCTGCAGTCTGTGGTAAAATTGCCATTTTCTTTGCGATTTCTTTCGTTGGCTGTTTCTCGATTGCTTTTCCGTCAAGATAAACCGTACCCTTTTTCGCCTTCAAAATACGAGAAGCCGTTTTTAATAATGTGGACTTCCCACAACCATTTGGTCCAATAATTGTTGTAATTTTCCCTTCCGGAATTTCAACTGTTAATCCATCAATAATTAACCCTTCATTATAGCCAACAGATACCGCATCAACTGCTAAAGTTGCCATACAAAAAGCCTCCCTTTATTTTGTCCTCATAAGTAAGTATATGAAATACGGTGCACCAATTACAGAGATAACAAGACCGACCGGTATTTCTGAAGTTGTTAACACACTTCTTGAAATTACGTCTGCGAATAAAAGTAAAAACGTTCCTATTAGTGCAGCCGTAGGCAGCATAATTTGATGTTTACCACCAACAAGGCGCCTCGCTAAATGCGGAGCCATTAAACCGATAAAACCAATTCCTCCAGCAACAGCGACAGATGCACCAGCTAAACAAACTGCAATAAATAATAATTTACGTCTTTCTTTTTCTACATTTACACCAAGGCCAACTGCTGTGGAGTCGCCTAGGTTCATTACGTTTAATATGTGAGCTTTACTAATGGCAAGTGGCATGAAAATAACCATCCATGGAAGTACACTTAGTACAAACTTCCAATCTGTGCCCCATAGACTTCCTGCTAACCAAATCGTAGCAAAACGGAAATCGTTAGATGTCATCTTCATAGAAAAAATTAAACTAACAGCACCAAACCCGGCTGCAACAGCGATACCAACCAGTATCAATCGAGTCGATGAAACACCATCTTTCCATGCTAGTAAATAAATAATAACAGCTGCTAATATCGCTCCAACTAGTGCGAAGAACGGAAGAATGAATACAGATAAAAATGTACCAGTTCCTACTTTCCCGAAGAAAAAGTAGACAAAGATAACAACTGTTAATCCCGCTCCAGCGTTAATACCGATAATACCTGGATCAGCAAGTGGATTTCGTGATAACCCTTGCAAAATCGCACCTGACATCGCTAAAGCAGATCCAACTAATATAGCAATGACCATACGCGGCATACGGAATTCAAATAAAATAACAGACTGATCTTCAGCCCCGAGTCCAACCAATGACTTTAATACGTCCATTGGCGGTATTTTAAATGTCCCTGTATTTAAACTCACTAAAAATACAGTAACGATTAATCCTACTAAAATTGTTAAAACCGAAATGTTCTTTTTTGTTAAGGCACTTGTCCTCACATTTTTCCTCTCCCTTCGTTACGTGCTAAGTAGAGGAAGAATGGAACCCCAATTAGCGCTGTAATTGCTCCAATTGGCGTTTCAAACGGCGGATTAATAACGCGAGATAACATATCTGCACATTCAATTAACAGCCCGCCTAAGACCGCAGAACATGGAATAACCCATCTATAGTCTGAGCCTACAAGGAAACGAGTCATATGTGGGATGACAAGGCCAACAAATCCAACCGATCCTGCCATAGAAACTGCCGAACCTGTTAACACAAGAACAAGTACTGTCCCGATAAATTTAATTAATGTCGTATTTTGACCAAGTCCAATCGCAATTTCTTCACCGAAGCTTAAAATTGTAATATACCTCGACATCATAATTGCAATGAAGAGACAAACTAGACCAATCGGTACTAACATATTAATACTTTCCCATTTCACTCCAGCAACTCCGCCTGCATTCCACATACTTACCTCTTGGGCAAGATTGAAATATAGCGCAATTCCAGATGAAATGGCCCCTAATAAAGCACTAATCGCGGCACCCGCTAAAGCTAATTTCACAGGCGTTAATCCACCTGGTGAAGAAGATCCAATTCCATATACAATGCTCGCTCCAAACGCAGCACCAATAAAAGATGCGATAACGAACATTAAATAAGGTGAATTAGGGAAGAATGCATACATAATTGCAATTCCAAATACAGCCCCATCTGTAATCCCCATTAACGATGGTGATGCAAGTGGATTTCGCGTCATACCTTGCATAATTGCTCCTGATACCGCTAAAAAGGCACCTGCTACTACGCCCCCTATTGCTCTAGGCATGCGAAGTTCTTGAATTACATTATGATGCGTAATAGAACCGTCAAACTGAAATACAGCTTGCCATACAGTCTTTAAACTAATATCTGCAGCACCAAACGAAATAGACAGTGCCATGCTTAAAGCTAACAAAATTGTACCTGCTACTAAAATAATAGAAGCAATGAGCGGCCTGCTCTTAATCTCTTTAACATTCACATCTTGCTGTTCTATACTCCTTGCGCTCGCTTCCATCCCTCAACCATCCTAACCAACAACATATGTTTAATTTAATGAAATGAAATTTATTCTCAAATAGCAATAAAAAATTAAATGAATCGGCCCTTTTCTGATAATGATTCTCAGAATCAGACACCTTCTATTCTACCTATCGCTTCAAAAGACTGTCAACCATTATTTTGAAATACAAATTCATATAGGTTGAGACCTTAATAAATAGATAATGCCTATCTGTCATGAACTATTATCATCACCAGTTAAGCTTTCTCAGAATAGATTCTTCCTCTTATGGGCATAAAAAAAGAAGAGTAATCTGTTCACTCTTCTTTTCCTTACTTATTTAACTTTGCCTCAATTTTTACAATTAATTCATCTTCTGTTGGCGCTGCAACTGGACGATTATTTACAAATGCGAATGATTTTTTACGGCCAGGGCCACAGTAAGACTGACATCCAACTTCAATCGTTGCACATGAATCTACTTTTTTTAGCTTTGGAATCAGCGTTTTAACGTTCGTTGCCTGACAATCATCACACACACGAAATTCGTTTCCCATTATATAACACTTCCTCTATTTTAAACTTTTCTCAAGTACATTTAAAAATAAACACTAAATGGTATTTTACCGCTCTTTGAAGCTCGTTGCAAGTTTCCTTTCGACGCTCTTTCCTCATATAATGCTACATATTTATATGTTTTCCTACAGCACCTTCCATCATTCTTGGCAAAATTTATCCCGCTTTAATGGGCAGTAAGATCCCCACCTTAAAATTCAGCGAAAGCAAAGAAGTTAGGTGGGGGATGAAGAACCTCCCCACTGATTAAAGTTTCACTTTATACCTCTCATCGAAATCTACCATATTTTTAAAAGCTTTGTATAAAAGCTCACTTTTTTGCCCATTATAAAAATAGGAAGTTCATAAAAAGAAAGGGAGTTGAATCTATGAAAGTAAGACAAGATGCTTGGACGGATGAGGATGATTTATTACTTGCTGAAACTGTACTTCGTCACGTTCGAGAAGGAAGTACCCAATTAAATGCATTTGAAGAAGTAGGAGACAGATTAAATCGTACATCGGCTGCCTGTGGTTTCCGTTGGAATGCTGTTGTTCGCTATAGCTATGAACAAGCTCTTCAACTAGCAAAAAAACATCGTAAAGATAAAATGCGTGCTGCAAGTGGTGAACAAGCGAAAAAACGTTTACTTTATACACCACCAGCTTCAGATTCGATAACTAATTATGAAGAGTTCGTACAAGAGGAATCAATTGTACAATATAAAGAAGCTACTCCATATCAAGAAACTACCGTTCCTACTGCAAAAGGCTCTATGACAATGCAAGATGTTATTTATTTTTTACAAACAGTCGGATCTTCAAATATAAAAGTGACAGCTCTTGAAAACGAGAATACGAGATTGAAACAAGAAATTAAATCACAAATCCTTCGAAATGAAGAACTAGAAAAGAAACTGGAAAAATTAGAAAAACAATCTCATACTGTACAAGAAGATTACGAAACACTTATGAACATTATGAACCGCGCTCGTAAGTTGGCAGTCATGGATGAAGAAGAACGTTCTCAAACATCTTTCCGAATGGATCGAAATGGTAATTTAGAAAAAATTGCAGAGTAAAAAGGATGCGTTACATGCATCCTTTTTGTTATTTCACTTCAACCATATGTGCTTCTTCTACTTTAGAATCCCTCTTTATATCTGGGAAAATCTTTTCCTTTGGATTCTCTTTAAAGGATGCTAAACCAATTGTTTTTACCGGTTCACTTATTTTTGCATATTCTGCATCACTAACAACTGCATACATATCTGTATATTTACGTGCATCACCAATTACTACATTGCCTTCGTACTTCATTTTCTTTCCATCAATTACTACATCTTTTTGTTCCTCTTTAGCAAATACAATTCCAGCTTCATCAGAAATAGCCGGCAATGCTTTAATAGGTTCTACATCTTCTTTCACTACTTTTTTCAGCATGTTTTCCTTTACCATCTTCTCAGCCGTTGTTTTATTCATGATTAAAACCTTTTTCTCATTAACAGTACCTAGTTTAGCTTCAAATTTATTTTGAGATTCAATTTTATCTTTATATTGATCCATTGTTTGTTGAACGCCTGTTTCATCTCCGTACATAACAACACCCGTTGCTTGTGGTGCAATCATATCCATAATAGAACAGCCACTAAATACAGCAGCTGACATAATCGCTACGATTCCTAATTTAACATTTTTCATTTGTATGCCTCCTAAAATCAATAATTACATCTCTTAGTTTAGCCATCTTAGATTATTTAACCAATTCACTTTCCTTACAATTCAGTAAGGTTTTCTCTTAAAAACTACTTTCATTATTTTTTGCTATAATAGAGATTGTCATTTTAAAGATAAGGGGTTAGTTATATGAGCAATTCCCGTTCCATTTTATCTCAGCCAGAGTGGCGTATTGTAGATCAGTCTAGTTTGGGACCAACATTCCATGCATTGCAGTCATTCGCAATGGACGACACATTATGCACAAGTATCGGAAATGGTCAATCAGCTGCAACAATGCGTTCTTGGGTTCATCACAATACAATTGTTCTTGGCATTCAAGATTCACGCCTACCGCACTTGGAAGAAGGAATTTCCTTTTTAAAAGAAAACAACTTCAATGTTATCGTTCGTAATTCTGGCGGACTTGCAGTCGTACTTGATGAAGGTGTGTTAAACGTATCGCTTTTATTCCAAGAGACGGAAAAAGGTATCGATATTGATCTTGGATACGATACAATGTGGCATTTAATTCAGGAAATGTTAAAGGATTACGATGTTACAATTGAGGCAAAAGAAATCGTTGGTTCTTACTGCCCTGGTAGCTACGATTTAAGTATTCGCGATCAAAAATTTGCTGGTATTTCACAGCGCCGTATTCGCGGTGGTGTCGCTGTCCAAATTTATCTCTGTGCTACAGGAAGTGGCTCTGAACGTGCCGCACTCGTTCGTGATTTCTACAACCTAGCCATTCAAGGAGAAGAAACACGCTTTACTTATCCTGAAATTGTACCGAGTACGATGGCTTCACTTTCAGAATTACTTGGCGAAACCATTACAGTACAAGATTTAATGATGCGCCTTTTAAAAACATTGCAGCAATTCGCTCCAAAGTTAACACCATCTCAATTAACAATAGATGAAATACCTTTATATGAGACGAATTTACAACGTATTATTGATCGTAACAATAAAGCACTTGGCTTAGAAAAATAAAGACCGTCGCTATTTTAGCGACGGTCTTTATTTCAATTCGTTATAGAATTAAAGTGCTTGAGCTGCTGTAATTAAAGCTAACTTGTACACTTCTTCTTCGTTACATCCACGAGATAGGTCGTTTACAGGCATGTTTAAACCTTGTAAGATTGGTCCTACTGCTTCGAAGTTACCTAAACGTTGAGCGATTTTGTAGCCGATATTACCAGCTTCTAAGCTTGGGAATACGAATACGTTAGCATCACCTTTAATTGTAGAACCTGGAGCTTTTTTCTCAGCTACAGATGGTACGAATGCAGCATCGAATTGGAATTCTCCATCTAGAGCTAATTCTGGAGCCATTTCTTTTGCAATGCGAGTTGCTTCTACAACTTTTTCTGTTTCTGGAGATTTCGCAGAACCTTTTGTAGAGAAGCTTAACATAGCAACGCGTGGATCAATGCCGAATAGTTCAGCAGTTTTCGCACTTTCGATACCAATTTCAGCTAAATCTTGGCTATTTGGTGCAATGTTAATTGCACAATCAGCGAATACATATTTCTCTTCTTCACGTACCATGATGAATACGCCAGAAGTTTTTGTAACGCCTGGTTTTGTTTTAATGATTTGAAGTGCTGGACGAACTGTATCAGCTGTAGAGTGAGCTGCACCACTTACTAAACCGTGTGCTTTGCCCATGTATACAAGCATTGTACCGAAGTAGTTTTCGTCTTTAAGGATTTTGCGAGCGTCTTCTTCAGTTGCTTTACCTTTACGGCGTTCAACGAAAGATGCTACCATTGCATCCATTTCTTCGTATGTAGCTGGATCGTAAATATCAACGCCTGCTAATGTTAAATTCATGCTAGCAGCTTTTGCGCTAATTTCTTCTTTATTACCAACTAAGATTGGTTTTACTAACTCTTCTTTTGCTAAACGCTCTGCAGCGCCTAAAATTCTTTCATCAGTTCCTTCAGGAAGTACGATAGAAATGCCTTTTCCTTGAACTTTTTCTTTTACTGTTGTAAATAAGTTGCTCACGAATAAACCCTCCTACATATGTTAAAAAACTCTATCTTTAAGAATACTTCTTTTCCTCTATATTTTAAACTTATAGCTCCCAAAAAATAGATAAAATAAAAATGATTATATTTTCATAAAATTCAGCCGTTAAATTCACCTTGCTTAAACACTTAAATGTGACAATTTTATGCGCCAAGGTTTTATATAGATGATTTTAAAACTATATATGCTATAGTTAACGTGTAAAACTATCATTAACTGAGGTGAATAGAATGAGTGAAGCAACAACAACGTTAGATGGCTGGTATTGTTTACATGATTTACGTTCTATTGATTGGGCTGCATGGAAAACATTATCTAGCGACGAACGCGGACAAGCTGTGTCTGAATTTTTAAATGTCGTTGAAAAATGGAACGACGTAGCTGCTGCAAAAAAGGGCAGTCACGCAATGTATACAGTTGTTGGCCAAAAAGCTGATATTATGCTTATGATTTTACGTTCAACAATGGAAGAGTTAAATGAAATTGAGACAGAATTGAATAAAACAACTTTAGCTGAATATATGGTTCCTGCATACTCTTACGTATCTGTTGTTGAACTAAGCAACTACCTTCCAGCTGATGAAGATCCATACCAAAATCCACAAATCTTAGCTCGCTTATATCCTGAGTTACCGAAAGCAAATCATATTTGCTTCTATCCAATGGACAAGCGTCGCCAAGGTGATGACAACTGGTACATGCTTCCGATGGAGGAACGTAAGAAAATGATGTACAGTCATAGTAAAATTGGTCGCCAGTATGCAGGTAAAGTACGCCAAGTTATTTCAGGATCTGTTGGATTCGACGATTTTGAGTGGGGCGTAACATTATTCGCTGACGATGTTCTTCAATTTAAAAAGCTTATATATGAAATGCGCTTCGATGAAGTAAGTGCTCGTTATGGTGAATTCGGAACATTTTTCGTCGGAAACATTTTACCAGACGAAAAGGTAGAGAAATTTTTACACATATAAAGTGAAACTTTAATCAGTGGGGATTTTGTTCATCCCCACTGATTATTAGTTGAACCAATCGGGCTTTTACGGGCAGTTGATCGCCTACCTAATCCTTGCTTTTGCTTAATTTTGAGGTGGGGATCTTACTGTCCGTTAATGCGGGGTAAATCGTGAAAAAGGAACGAAATTCGTTCCTTTTTTGATTCCCCTCTATATTTCTCCTCAAAAAACTTCTTTTTTCCGCAAATTTGAACAAAAATCGACAAACCCCTTTTAAATACCTTACAAAATTGTAACCTTTCTATATCCAAATTTATGCTAAAATGGTACGAGCTATATGCTAATAACGATGCGAAGGTGATAATGTATATGAAGAAAATCTTTTCTATTTTACTAGTGTTCCTATTGTCAATTTCTTCCTTAGGAGTAACAACATCCCATGCGGAAGAAAAAATACACATTGAGGCAGCTGCTGCACTTCTATTTGATGCAGATACAGGAAAAATACTGCATGAACAAAATCCAGATGAATTACTAGCTATCGCTAGTATGTCAAAATTAATTGTTGTTTATGCCGTGTTAGAAGCAATTAAAGAAGGAAAAATCACTTGGGATACAAAGGTAAATATTTCCGATTACGCTTATGAAGTTTCACGTAATAATGAATTCTCTAACGTGCCGTTCGAAAAAGGACGTCAATATACTGTAAGAGAACTATATCATTCTATCGTTATCTTCTCTGCAAACGGATCTAGTATTGCCTTAGCAGAACTTCTTGCAGGAAGTGAGAAAAACTTCTTAAATCTTGCAAATGAACATGCAAAAAAACTAGGGTTAAAGAAATATAAATTTGTAAACGCTACTGGTTTAAATAACGCTGACTTAAAAGGAAAACATCCTGAGGGTACTGATCCAAATGCAGAAAACTCTATGTCAGCTCGCGATATGGGTATACTTTCAAAAGCAATGATTACAAAGTATCCAGAAATGCTAGAGGATACAAAACAAAGATTTAGAAACTTCCCAGATAATCATCCGAAACCAATTCGTATGGAAAACTGGAACTGGATGTTACCAGGAGCTGCTTTCGCTTATGAAGGTACTGATGGTTTAAAAACCGGAAGTTCTGATACAGCTGGGTACGGATTTACTATTACTGCTAAACGTGGTGATGTACGTCTTATTTCGGTTATTATTAAAACAAAATCAATGGACGAGCGCTTCACGGAATCTCGTGAGTTAATCGAATACGGGTTTAATAACTTCGAAAAACAAAAACTAAAGGTCGATAAAAACAATACACTCTCTGTAGTACAAGGGAAAGAAGACCAAGTCACTGTTGCACCGGAAAAAGAAATAACCGTAATTGCGAAAAAAGGTAGCAAAGATCCTTATAAAATTGGAACTGAAGTTGATAAATCTCTTGCTGAAGATGGTCATTTAGTTGCTCCTATTAAGAAAGGTGCCAAAGTAGGATCGATTACTTTAGAATCAACTGATAAATATGGTTTCTTAGACGGTAGTAAAAGTATGAAAGTTACCGCAAAAACGACAGAAGAAGTTGAAAAAGCAAACTGGTTTGTGTTATCAATGCGCTCTATTGGAGATTTCTTCTCAAACTTATGGTCTAAAGTATTTTAATGATGAAAAGCTAGCTCACGCTAGCTTTTTTTATATTCCCCTCTCAATGTAAAACTTCGTTTGGTTGTCATATCTGAGTCCTTTTTCTCATACGTATGAACTAGTAATTGTTACACACTTCATCTAGAGATAAACCTCTTTCCAAAAGGTATTCCAAAAAGAGAGGTGACACATAATGGGTGTTATTGCTTATAACGAAGAAGATGTTAAGTTATTAGCTAGATTGATGCGTGCTGAAGCTGAAGGAGAAGGACAACAGGGGATGTTAATGGTCGGAAATGTTGGGGTAAATCGTGTCCGCGGAAATTGTTTAGATTTTAAAAAAATACGTAATTTACGTCAAATGGTGTATCAAAACCCTGGTGGTTTTGAGGCAACGCAAAAAGGATATTTTTATCAACGAGCAAGGGAGCAAGATATCGCCTTAGCAAGGCGAACGATTCAAGGACAACGTTTCTGGCCTGCCAACTTTGCCTTATGGTTTTTTAGGCCTGAAGGTGCATGTCCACCAACTTGGTATAACCAGCAAAACTCTGGTCGCTTCAAGAAGCACTGCTTCTTCCAACCAAATGCTGGGGATTGCCCTAGCATATATTAAGGAATGAAAACAAGGAGGGATTTTTAAATGGCACAGCAACAAAATCCGTATTACGGAACAGGTTTCTATCAACCATCTGGAACTTATGTACAACCGCAACAAATGACCCCACAGCAACAGCAACAACAGCAAGCAATGCAACAACAAGCTGCGCAAGCTCAATATGCTGTTTCTCAAGGTATGTTACCTCTAGAACAGTCATATATTGAAAATATTCTCCGCTTGAACAAAGGCAAGCAAGCCACAGTTGTAATGACTTATGAACGTGGCAGCTCACTTGGTACACAATCGTACACGGGTATTATCGAAGCTGCTGGTCGGGATCATATTGTAATTAGTGAGCCACAATCAGGGAAACGTTATTTACTACTAATGATTTACTTAGATTATGTGGAATTCCCAGAAGAAATTACGTATTTACCTAGTCAACAAGCTACTTATGCTCCAAGACCATAAAAAAAGCTGGCATATGCCAGCTTTTGTTTTTATAATCCTTTTACAACTGCAGTTCCGACTAAGATCCATGCCACAATAAACGCCACACCACCAAGAGGTGTAATTGGGCCAAAGAACTTAATACCCGTCGTACTTAATGCATACAAACTACCTGAAAACATAATAATCCCGGCTACCATAAGCCAGCCAGCAGTAGTTAAAAGTGATGATTGAATTTTATCCATCAATAAAGCAACTACAAATAGTCCACCTGCATGAAACATTTGATATGTAACACCTGTTTTCCAAACCTCTAACATTTTTGCAGAAACTTTATTTTCTAAACCGTGTGCTCCGAAAGCCCCTAACGCAACAGATAGCCCCGCTGCAATACAACCTAGTAAAAAGAAAATTTTCATCTTAATTCCCCTTTTTTACTTTTATCATAAGCAATTTTTTCATATAAGCCAAACGATTTATCCTCTAAAAATCAAATAAAGAATTACCGTTTGCATCACTTTCTTTTATATATACTGGCTCATTAGAAACCGGTGCAATTGGTTGCATCGTGATTGGTTTTGATCCAATTATTTGTGATTGAACTTGTGGCTCTCTATACGTAGAAGATTCAACTTGCTCATCTAATAATAAATCACATAAAGCACGCACAACTAATACATGTTCTTTTGATTTTTGTCCTTCACTACTTTTTGCCTTTGCAATTTCATTCGCCATTTTATTTAAAATCTTATCGCTTGATATTTGCATCCCTTATCACCTCGTACTTTGTAGTTCTTTCTCAAATTGTCCCAGCTTCTCTACTGAACCAAATACTATTATCATATCATGTTCTTGCAACTTTTCCTGCCCTGTTGGATTATGTATAACATTCCCATTTCTCAAAATCGCTAAAATTGTTACATCAAATTGATTTCTAACATCACTCTCTAATAATGATTTATTAGCTAAAATAGAGCCCTCACCGACTGCAATTTCTTCAATTACAAATGACTGCTCCACGCCATACAGTACTGTATCAATATAATGAACTGTTAGCGGATTCGCAATACCTTTTGCAATATGAATCCCTGCCATACTAGATGGATTAATCACCTTATTTGCACCAGCCCTCTTTAATTTGTCTTCGGTTTCTGGTTTTTCTGCTCTTGCCACAATTTTAATTGCATCGTTTAATCCTCTTGCAGTTAACGTAATAAATACATTTTCAGCGTCATTTGCTACGATAGCAACTAAACCAGCTGCCTTTGAAATCCCAGCATGATGTAACACTTGGTCTTCTGTTGCATCTCCATGTACATATAAAAGCTTTTCCTTCTCTAATATGCTTTCATCCTTATCCACGACGACAAATGGAATTTTCTTTTCTTGCAATTCATGTACAACTTGAAGCCCTACTCTACCGCAACCACATACGATAATATGATTTTGTAACTGTGCTATTTGTTTATCCATCTTCTTCCTCCGTACTGCATGAAATAGGTTCCCTTAAATAATCATAGCTGCCACTACACCGATTGCATACGTAACGATACCGACTCCAATCGGTATGATAAGGAGCGCAAAAACTTTTCCTGCCTGTGTTACAGGAATGGCATCTCCGTATCCAACAGTTAATACAGTAATCATCGTCATCCAAAATGCTTGAAACAAACTAATCTCTTCAATCGTCATAAATCCTAGCGTTCCTAAAATTACAACAAAAGTCATACATATAACTGCTATCCATAATTGCTTACGTGCATTCATATCATGTTTCAACTCTTTTCTCTATCTACAATCTTTGCCAGTGGAAATGAAATACATATATACTAGATACGGAATCTATGAAAGAGGTTGATATAATGAAAACATTTCTTTCCGCCTTACAATGGGCACTATTTATTTTAGCTGGGAGTCTTATTGTACCAATTAGCGTCGCAACTAGTTATGGTCTTGATGGCGCTGAAGCTATCGCATTCGTACAAAGAACATTATTTGTTCTAGGCTTTGCTGGTCTACTGCAAGCTATATTTGGGCATAAACTTCCTATTCAAGAAGGTCCTGCTGGCCTTTGGTGGGGAATTTTCTCCCTATATGCAAGTTTAGGTGTCGTATTATTTGGATCAAACAATGAGACACTTAAAGTTCTTCAATATGCTTTCTTATTAAGCGGTATCATTTGTATTATTCTTAGCGTTTTTGGACTTATTGATAAACTCGTTCGCTATTTTACACCGACAGTCATTGGAACGTACTTATTTCTTCTTGTTGCACAACTTAGTGGTTCCTTCTTAAAAGGAATGTTCGGCCTGGATGGAAAACATACAGAAGTACAACCTAACGTATTTATTCTTTCACTCATTGTTATTTTACTATCCTTTTTCATCATGAAGCTACCTATTATCGGACAATATTCTGTTCTTTTCAGTATCGTCTGTGGCTGGATATTATTCGCATGCTTCGGATTATCTAATCCAATAACACCAGTGACAGATATAATCCGTTTTCCATCCTTATTTGTTTTCGGAATGCCTCGTGTTGAATGGAACATGGTAATTACGGTCATTTTCGTTACACTCTTACTTCTAACAAATATGTTAGCAAGTATTCGCGTTGTACAAAAGGTTGTCTCTAAATATGAAGAAAATGCTGCATCAGATCGTTTTAAACAGGCCGGTATTATAACAGGAATCAATCAATTACTAGGCGGCCTGTTTTCGGCTATCGGACCTGTCGCTATTTCTGGATCAGCAGGTTTTATTGCAACGACTAATATTTATAAACGCCTCCCATTTATATTAGGGTCAAGCTTTATTATTGTCGTTAGTATATTCCCAAAGATCACTTCATTCTTTGCGGCAATCCCAGTTGCAGTTGGTTATGCTGCCATTTATCCTGTATTTGCAAGCATGATCGGTCTCGCCTTTCGAGAATACGAAACGGTACAGGATAAAGAACGATTATTTAAAGTAGCAGGTCTGTCAATCTTCACAGGAATTGGGGTTATGTTCGTTCCAGCAGAAGCATATTCCACGCTTCCACCATTTCTAGCTTCATTCCTAAGTAATGGTCTCGTTCTTGGGGCTGTAATGGCAATCTTACTAGAAATACTATTTTCTCGTTCGACAACAAAACAAGTATCGTAAATTGGAAAACTTCCATTATTGCACTCTATCTTTAGAGTTGTTACGATAAAGTAAAACTTTAATCATTGGGGTTTTGTCCATCCCCAATGATTATTAATTAATATGATGAGAAAAACACTCATAAAAATGAATCTACCTCTTTTTAAAGAGGTTCGATGTCTTACTATTATTTCTTACATCTCCATGAACATATATTTGATTTAAATAAAGAAGGGAATTTTCAATATGACTTATAAAATGATTGTTTTAGATTTAGATGATACTTTATTACGTGACGACCATACTATTTCACCTCGTACGAAAGAAGCACTAATGACTGCACAAGAACAAGGTGTAAAAGTTGTACTTGCTTCCGGACGTCCAACGTTTGGTATGCGCAATGTAGCGAAAGAACTTCGTTTAGAAGAATACGGCAGTTTCATTCTATCTTTTAATGGCGCAAAAATTATTAACTGTAAAACAAACGAAGAAATCTTTAGTAGTACGCTATCTCCTGAAATCGTTCACAACCTATTTGAAATTAGTAAAACTGAAGATGTATGGATTCATACTTATATGGGCGATGATATCGTAACAGAAGAAAATAATCCTTATACTGAAATTGAGGGCGATATTACTGGTATGCCAATTGTTGTAGTAGATGACTTTAAAGCTGCTGTTAAAGAGCCTGTAGTAAAAGTATTAATGAACAAAGAAGCTGAACGCCTTGTTGAAGTAGAAAAGAAATTACAAAAACAACTAGAAGGACAATTAAGCGTTATGCGTTCTAAACCATTCTTCTTAGAATTTACTGAAGCCGGTGTTACAAAAGGAACGAGCTTAAACCAATTAATCCAAAAACTTGGCATTAAGCGCGAAGAAGTTATCGCAATGGGCGATAGCTATAACGATCAGGCGATGATTGAATTCGCCGGTCTTGGTGTTGCAATGGGCAATGCACCTGATGATATTAAGGAAATTGCAAACTATGTAACAGATACAAATATGAACGATGGTGTAGCAAAGGTTGTAGAGAAGTTCGTACTAAAAAAAGAAGCACTTGTTTAATATTTCCACTCATAAAACCTATTTGAAGTCAAACACTTCAAATAGGTTTTTATTTAAATTACCATGCTTTTGTGACTATATTTTGAACTTTACACTATTCTCGTAGTGTAAAGTTTCTTTTTGTATATAATGAAACAAAATAGACTATTTTATTTTAAAAAAGAATACAAATTTACTATAAACAAGCATACGTTAAGGGAGGCTATTTTACATGTTATCTACACCAATCGGACGATTAAGAGCAATTGGACTTATTGAGGGGATTTCTTTTCTACTACTATTATTTGTAGCAATGCCATTAAAATATTTCGCAGGATTTGCAACAGCTGTTAAAATTACAGGCATGGCTCACGGTGTTTTATTTATTTTATTTATCTTCGCAGTAATTCAAGTAACAATCGTACACCGTAAATCAATTTTATGGGCACTTGGGGCATTCGTTTCATCAGTTATCCCATTTGGCACGTTTGTACTAGATGCAAAATTAAAGAACGAGCAACAATAATGAAAAGGTAGTTAACGACTGTTAACTACCTTTTTTATTTACAAATTTGGAATTTCCCAATCAATTTCCCTCTCGCCCATATTAGCTAAAATCGTATTTACTTTAGAGTATGGCTTACTTCCGAAGAAACCACGTCTTGCTGATAGTGGGCTTGGATGTACAGATTCGATAATGTGGTGCTTCGTATTTGTAATTAATTTTTTCTTCGCCTGTGCATGGCGTCCCCACAATATGAAAATAACTGGCTTTTCACGTTCATTTAATAGCTCAATTACGCGATCTGTGAAATGCTCCCATCCTTTTCCCTTATGAGAATTTGCTTCACCTTGTCGAACTGTTAATACAGTATTTAATAATAAAACGCCTTGCTCTGCCCACTTTACTAAATAACCGTTATTTGGAATATCATACCCATATTCATCTCGAAGTTCTTTATACATATTTAACAACGACGGTGGCGTTTTAATACCGGGTTGCACAGAAAAGCTTAAACCATGCGCTTGATTCGGTCCATGATATGGATCTTGTCCTAAAATAACGACCTTTGTATTTTCATAACTTGTATACTCTAGAGCGTTAAAAATATCTTCTTTCTTTGGGTAAACAACATGTGTACTGTACTCTTCTTTCAAAAAATCAGCTAGCTTACGATAATATTCTTTCTCAAATTCTGGTGCCAATAATGGCCCCCAATCATTTTTTAAAACATTTTCCATGCTTTCACTTCCCGTCTAATTAATTCACCATATCCTGTTTTGTAAATACTACAAATGAAATGATAAGGGAAACAACTGCCCAAACCGTTAAATTCATTAAAGAAAACTCCATCGATAAACCTTGTAATGCAGGTAGTTTTCCTGATAGATAATCTGTTAATGATAAATTCACACTAAAAATATATTTCGCACCTTCCCAAGATGTTGCGAACGAGCTTAAAATACCGCCTGCAATTAATGCAGCTAGCATAACGCCCATACCAGCTGGTGTATTACGAATTAAAACAGAGACCATAAATGATATAGTTCCGACAACGATAGCAACAAACCAGGCTAGTCCATACGCCATTAGGATGTATTGCCACTGCGGAATAAGATGTACAAAATTCGTATTTAACGTTTCCTTATCAATAACAAATCCAGTTAAAACAGGTAAATTCCATCCCGAGTATCCAAATACAAGCCCTGATAATACGTAAGCAAACACACCTACAAGGAGCAGTATGAGCGAAATGAAAAATAACATCGTTACGTATTTACTAAGGAGTATTTTCCAGCGCCGAATCGGCCGCGTAAGTAACATCTTCATCGTTCCATCACTTCGTTCTCCTGAAACAATATCAATGGAGACAATCATTACGAGAAGTGGAATAAATAATGTAATTCCTTGCTCAATAAACGCCCTTACAAAAGTTGGTGCGCCCGGTGCCATCGGGTTAATATCATGATCTAAATAATATTGTTGCTGCTCAACTCTTACCTTTAACCAATCACGCCATTCTTCTGGCAACCTAGAATTGTTCAAACGGTTTTGAGAATCAACGATTTGTTGCTGCAGCGAAACTTTCCAATCCGTTGTACCTAGCCTTTTTTGTGTTGTTTCTATTTCACGATACTGCGCATACACGAAGAGCGGGATTAAGATTGCTAAAATAAGCATAACAACAAAAATACGCTTCTTACGATAAATCTTCTCCGATTCGTTTAAAACTAGATTCGCAAATTCACGCATGCTGCTCACCCCTTGTGAGTTCAATAAATAAATCTTCTAGCGTAAATACAAGTTCCTTAACACTATGTACATCTATCCCGTTTTCTACAAAATGTTTATTCCAATTACTTATAGATGCGATATTCATGCGGCATAGTAATCGATCACCTTCTATACTCACTTCTCTTACTTCCTCAGCATCTTCTAGCATATCTTTTGCCTTCCCAATCGGCGTAACAATCCATTCTACGCGGTCACTTGCTGTTTTAATTAATTCTTCAACCTTGGCAACTGTTATCATCTTTCCTTTATGAATAATAGCAACGCGATCGCATATCATTTGCACTTCACTTAGCAAATGACTTGAAATAAACACGCTCATATTTTCTTCTTTCACAAGCTTATGTATAAATTCCCTAAGTTCCCTAATCCCTGCTGGATCTAAACCATTCGTTGGCTCATCTAATATGAGCAATTTTGGATTCCCAAGGAGCGCCTGCGCAATTCCAAGTCGTTGTTTCATACCAAGTGAGTACGTTTTTACCTTGTCATGAATTCTTTCATCCAAATGAACCATTTCAGCAATTTCAATAATACGTTCATCTGATATATCACCTAACATACGAGCAAATTGCTTTAAATTTTCCCATCCCGTTAAATATGTATACAACTCTGGGTTTTCAACGATACTCCCAATTTGACGCATCGCTTCTCTAAAATTTTCCTTAATCGAATAACCACCGATAGAAATCGTACCTTCTGTCGCCTTAATCAATCCGACTAACATTCGAATGGTAGTCGTCTTTCCAGCACCATTTGGTCCTAAGAACCCGAACACTTCTCCTTGCTTTACATCAAAGGAAATATTCTCTACAAGAGTCTTCTTTCCAATTACCTTCTTCAAGTCTCGTACGGAAAGTATCGTCGTCATTTTACCCCTCCTTGTTCTAGTTTTAATTTACTTGCTACATTTTGAACTAATCGGTCCGCCATATATGTATACCCTACTTCATTCGGATGAAAATGATCGGAGTATAATAAATCTTTCCCACGGTTTTGGAATAAATCAAATGTCGGTGTAATATACACATTTTTATTATTTATCGCCAATTTTTCTAAAGATGCATTCCAGTCTACAACAATGTTTGAAGACCCTTTTAAATCTTCTACATCTTCAAAAGGATTATATAAACCTAGCCAAAAAATTGGGCTATCTGTATTTAACTTACGAACTTCTTCTATAATTTTCTTCGCTTCATTTTGGAATGTTTCTGTATCAGGACGGTATGTTTCTAAATCTATCTTTCCAAGCGAGTCCCAACCTGGAAATAAATCATTTCCTCCAATCGTTAAAACGATTACATCTGCTTGCTTAATTGAATATTGAGCGCCACTACTCTCAATTTGTTTTAATAAGTCAGGCATTTTCGCACCACTAACCGCTAAGTTAGTTAAAGCAACCTTTTGCTTATAATCTTTTTGTAAATCTTCTTTCATCCGTCCAACATAACCAATTCCTTCTTTATCACCAACACCGCGTGTTAATGAATCACCTAAACTAACGATTTGTAATGTTCCCGTTTTCTTTTTCTCTTTTGCCACTACATCGGTCTTTTTAATTAAATTTGAAGCTTTCGGATTTAATACATCATTTACACCTGAAACAAAGCCATATGCAAATAAACAGAAAGATGCAATTGTAATGAGTAGAATTACTTTTACTACTTTTGATCTCATATCAAAACCCCTTTTAGTCCCCATAGATTGTCCATAATTATACCAAACGCAATTTTGAAAAGCGATTTTCATACCTTATCTATTATGTTGTTTCCCTTTGTACGAATTCTGGCAATAACTCTACGTGCTTTACATCTATTTGCTCATCATTAATCTTTTCATATAATAATTCAAATGCCTTCACGCCAACATTTTTACTAGAATATGAAATCGTCGTAATACCTAAAATGTCTGCTACATCTTGATCATCACAACCGATAATCGTAACATCTTCTGGAATACGAATTCTTTGTTTTTTCGCCTCCGTTACCATTCCCGCTGCAATATGGTTACAAGATACAAGAAACGCAGTTGGCTTTACTGACATACAGGCCCATTCCCTAATTACATTACGCCCGTCTTCCACTGTAAAACAGCCTTTAAACTTCCAGGTCTCTAACGGTGTTACAGCAATCTGTTGAAGTGAATCCGCATATGCTTGTTTTCTTCTCTGGCTATTAATGCTATTACTTCTTCCAATGCAATAACCAATACGTGTATGACCGGCATCTATTAAGCTTTTCATCCCTTGTGAAAACACTTTATAGTAATCAACATGTACACTTGAAATGTAGTTTGAATCTATTTCCTCACACATAATAATTGGACCAAATTTCGTATGTTCTTCAAGCTTTTCCTTACTATTTGTTCGGGAACATATAATAACCCCATCAAGCTTTTTCATTTTTAACATATTCAAAATTTCTAATTCTCTTTCCTCGCTATAATTCGTCTGACAAAGCATCATATTATAATTATTCTTTGCTGTTTCCTTTGATATTCCTTCAATAATAGCGCTATAATATTGATCATTTACGTGTGGTAATAAAACGCCAATTACATTCGTTTTTCCTTTCACTAAATGAATTGCATTCCCATTTTGCGTATAATTTAACTCTTCTATAATCGCTAAAATTTCTTTTCGCTTCTGTTCATTCACATATGGATGATTATTTAGTACACGTGAAACAGTTGAAATAGATACTCCAGCGAGTTCCGCAATCTTTCTTATATTCGTCATCTCATTTTCCCCTTCTCACAAAAATTCTCCCTTGACCTGGTAAGCTTTCCACAATATATCCTTTCCTAGCAAATACATTTTGAAAGGATATACAACTATGGTTCGCCTCAAATTAGAACATATATTTTTCATTAGCGGTCTACTTATTCTCGCCATCGGCATTAATATGATGACGACAATTACTTCCTTTGGACTTAGCCCTTATGATTCCTTCTTTATTGCACTATATCAAAACTTTGGGATAAGTATCGGTTTTTGGATTTTCATGATTAACTTTGCTTTTACCCTTATCGTACTCTTTTGGAATAAAAAACAAATTACGATCGGTACAATTGTAACAATGGTTCTTATTTCTCTTTTTGTTGATTGGATCGGTTCCATTACAACTATTATGGACGCTATCCGTTCTCTTCCAAAATATATAACACTTATTTGCGGAAATCTATTCGTTGGAGCTGGAATTGGTCTTTACGTCTCTACAAATCTTTGCGCAGCACCTCAAGAAGCCTTCGTTTTAACAGTTGCTGAGAAAAAGAAATGGACATTTAGAAGAACGGAAATTTCGTTAGCATTCTTATTTTTAACATTAAGCTTCTTATTAGATGGACCTATCTATTTTGGGACAATCATTTTATCCTTTACAACAGGCTGGATTATACAAGCATTTATTCAAGTTGGTACGCACATTTTAAATAGAAAAAAACCTATTAAGCAAGCCGCTTAATAGGTTTTTTATTAGTGGAGATACTACTTTGCATCCCCTTCAATTCGATAGTTTGCTTTCAAACAATCTATTTCTTCATAACCTTGCAACGTATGTAGAATATAATCATAATCAGCAAGAGAAGCACGATGCGTTACAATTACAATTTCAGCTTTTCCTTTCTCTTCAAGTGGCATTTGAATAATTTTTTCAAAGCTAACACCACGCTCAGAGAATAACGAAGTAATTTTTGCAAATACACCAATTTCATCTTTCACATGAAGTCTTAAAAATTTCTTCACAACAATTTCGTCTGGCTCTTTTAATACTTTTTGATATTGCGGGACTACAGCACTATTTCCTGTTACCCCTAATCTAATATTTTGCATTACAGCTACTAAATCAGAAACAACAGCGGTTGCTGTCGGTAAACTTCCTGCACCTGGTCCATAAAACATCGTTTCTCCAACTGCTTCACCATACACATATACAGCGTTATATTCATTTTGCACGGCCGCAAGAGGATGTGTATTTGGAAGTAAAGTCGGTTCAACTGTAACCTCTAATTTTTCACCATCTCGCTTCGCAAGACCGATTAGTTTAATCGTGTAACCTAAACTCTTACTGTATTCGATATCTTCCTCTGTAATAGAAGTAATCCCTTTTACCTTGACATCTCCAAGCTCTACATTTGTAGAGAAACCAAGGGTAGCCAAAATTGTCATTTTTCTTGCTGCATCTAAACCTTCTACATCTGATGTTGGATCCGCTTCTGCAAATCCAAGTTGCTGGGCTTCTTTTAACACGTCGTTATATGCTCTCCCTTCATCTGACATTTTCGTCAAAATAAAATTTGTCGTTCCATTTACAATTCCCATTACTTTCGTAATAAGATCTGAAGAAAGTCCCTCTACAATACTTCGTAAAATCGGAATCCCTCCGGCTACACTTGCTTCATAAAACAAATCTGCTTTATTATCTTTTGCTACCGCTAATAGTTCCGCTCCATGTAACGCCATTAAATCTTTATTAGCAGTCACAACATGCTTCCCGCTTTGTAAAGCTTGCAAAATATATGCTTTTGCATCATCAATGCCACCCATTACTTCGATGACAACGTCGATGTTTGGATTGTCTAAAATTTCATTTGCATTTTGCGTTAATAGAGTAGAAGGTACCTCTACTTCTCTCTCTTTTTCAATATTTTGTACTAGCACTTTCGTTACTTTTACAGGACAACCTACTTGGTGTATAAGTCGCTCTTGGTGATCTGTAATGATACGAACTACACCGCTACCAACTGTCCCAAGACCTAATAAGCCAACTTGAATTTCTTTCATAATACTGTCCACCCCTCAAAAATTGTGTTTAGATGAAATTATATGAGCAAAAAATCTGAAAAACAATGTTTTTAGAACATTCGGAAAAATAAAAGTTAATCTTTACAAAGAAAACGTTGCCACGTGCGACACAATCTTTTTTTATAATACATAAGGGGTTTCTTGATACACGTAATAATTTAGCCAATTAGAGAATAATAGATTTCCATGGCTTCTCCACCTTACAAGCGGCTTCTCATTTGGATTATCATGCTTAAAATAGTTTTTCGGCACATCAATATTTAACCCTTTGTCACGATCTCGTTCGTATTCTTGCTTTAACGTATCACAACTATATTCACTATGACCGAGCGCAAACACTTGTCTTCCTTCCTGCCCAATAACAAGATGAACGCCCGCTTCCTCAGAGTTGGCTAATAACGTTAACTCCTTCACTTCTCTAATGTCACTCTCTCGTACTTCCGTATGACGAGAATGCGGGGCAAAAAATAACTCATCAAACCCTTGTAACAATTTCACATGTTGCTCACGAACTTCATGTTCAAATACACCAAACATTTTTTCCTTAAGAGGATACTTTTGAACGCCATAATGATGATACAAACCAGCCTGTGCCCCCCAGCAAATATGAAGCGTAGATGTTACATTCGTTTTTGAATACTCCATAATACGTTTAAGCTCTTCCCAATAATCTACCTCTTCAAAAGAAAGGGTTTCAACTGGTGCTCCTGTAATAATGAGTCCATCAAATTTCTCATTCTCAATATCACGGAATGTTTTATAGAAACTCGTTAAATGTTCCTGTGCAACATTACGAGACAAATGCGATTCCATATGAAGTAAATGAACATCTAATTGCAACGGTGTATTTCCAATTAAACGAAGTAATTGCGCTTCTGTTTCTTGCTTTGTAGGCATTAAATTTAATATAGCAATTTTCAATGCCCGGATATCTTGTGTTTCTGCTCGCTCTTTTGTCATTACAAAAATATTTTCCTCCTGCAACACTTTGCGAGCTGGCAAATCTTTATCAATTATGATCGGCATGTTGTTTGCCTCCGACTAACGCTGCTTCTAAATCGGCAATAATATCCGAAACATCTTCTATACCAACCGATAAACGAATTAAATCTGATGTGACGCCAGCTAAGCGCTGATCTTCAGCACTTAATTGTCTATGCGTTGTACTAGCGGGATGTATAACGCAAGTTCGCGCATCAGCTACATGTGTTACGAGAGTTGCTAGTTTTACATTTGCGATAAATTCTTTCGCTGCTTCTAATCCTCCCTTAATGCCGAATGTTAAAACACCACTAGCACCTTTCTTCAAATACTTTTGTGCTAACGAATAATTTTCATTACTATCTAATCCCGGATAATTCACCCATTCAATACGATCGTGGTTAGCAAGCCACTTAGCAACTGCAAGAGCATTTTCACTATGACGCTCCATTCGTAAATGCAATGTTTCTAAGCCGATATTGCTAATATACGCATTAAATGGGCTCATACAGTTTCCGTAGTCCCTTAATAATTGAACACGTGCCTTCACAATATAAGCTGCTGCACCAAAATTTTGAACGTAACTTACGCCGTGATAACTTGGATCCGGTTCAACTAGTTCAGGATATTTCCCGTTTGTCCAATCGAAGTTCCCTCCGTCAATTACAATGCCACCTAACGAACTTGCATGACCATCAATATATTTCGTCGTAGAATGAACGATAATATTTGCTCCATGTTCAAATGCTTGGCATAAATAAGGAGTTGCTAATGTATTATCCACGATAAAAGGTACTTCCAACTCTTTCGCTGCATCTGAAAGTTCTTTGAAATTTAAAACGTTCATCGCCGGATTTCCTAGCGATTCTGCATAAACGAGTTTCGTCTTATCATTAGCAAGGGCCACAATTTCATCAGCAGTTAAATTCGGATTAAAGAATGTAACATCGATACCAAGTTTACGCAAACTCACTCCAAATAAATTAAACGTCCCGCCATAAACTGTGGAAGAACAAAGCAAGTGGTCTCCGCTACTACAAATATTTAAAACAGCAAGCATAATAGCAGCCTGCCCAGAGGCCGTTGCAACAGCTCCTACACCGCCTTCTAAATCCGCCAGCTTTTGCTCAAATGCAGCTAAAGTAGGATTACCAATACGCGTATATATATATCCTTCTGCCTCTAAATTAAATAACGCTGCTAAATCATCCGAAGTATCGTATTTATACGTTGTACTTTGATAAAGCGGTAAAACACGCGGTTCTCCATTCTTTGGCGTATAGCCACCTTGCACACAAATCGTTCCTTTCCCCCATGATTCTCCCATTTCTCATTCTCCTTTCTTTTATACAAAATAAAAAACTGCCCCTTTCCTGAAAACAAGAAAGGAGCAGTTTGAAAACACGCTCTAAAGGCTCTTTCTTATCTTTCAGGATTATTACCTGCAGGATTTGGCACAATTCCGTTATACGGCTGTTGCCAAGGTTTCATCGGGCCTGTCCCTCCACCTTTTCTTGATAAGACTATGCAATTACCGTTGATTTTATAGCAATAATTTCCTAATGTCAATTAGTTTTTCTGAATGTTCTAAATTAAATACAAAGAATTTGACATGCATAACAAAAGAAATATATTCCATATCCATTTAAAAAAGACCTTTTAAAACCTACGATTACTATATAGAATTAAGTAAGTGGTTTAACTGTATACATTTCAAATTCTCACGAGACCCCAATATATTGAATAAGCCAACCTCTCAAAAAGATACTATACATATTCATTTCACAGTAGCATATTTAATCCTTTCGACATTACAACTTACATTAACGGAGGTATAACATGACAAACATAAAGGACATGCACTATATACTCGTCCTATACGGCATTCTTTTAGGCTCTATAGTAGGAGCAACAGTCTGGTTATTTTTAGTTACAATAAATATCGGCATTCACTTTATTTGGGAATACTTACCTACTATTTTCGCTTCTCCCCCTTACTACACTATTTGCGTCACAACTATCGGTGGTATTCTCGTTGGTTTAACTCAAAAGTATTTCGGTACATATCCACGTCTTATGCCAGAAGTGATGGGTGAATATAAAAAAACAGGTAGAATTGAATACCGCTTTGTACATAAAGCTACTTTAACTGCGATTATCGTTTTAATCTTTGGAGCCAGTTTAGGTCCCGAGGCAGCACTTGTTGGCATTATCGGTGGACTTTGTACATGGGTAGGGGATCGTTTTACATTCGCATTAAAGGGGATGAATGAACTAACAGAGGTTGGAATTGGTGCTACTTTAAGCGTAATTTTTAACGCGCCATTATTCGGTTATTTAGCTCCAAATGAAAATGAGGGTGACCAAATTAACGAATTTTCTAAAGGAAAAAAAGCAATTGTATATTTAGCTACTACTTTCGCTGGTTTTTCCATTTATTTATTACTTAGTAAATTCGATAATCGCGGATCCTTTATCGTTGATTTCGGAGAAGGTTCTCTTTCTCTTAACGAATGGATTGCCTTTCTCCCACTTGCTAGTATTGGCGCTATAGTTGGATTCTTTTATTTCAAATTAGAATTCACATTAGAGAAATTACTCCATCCCTTAAAAGAATACAAACTATCACTTGGTATTATCGGTGGTATTTTATTAGGAATTACAGGAACTTTTCTCCCGTACACGTTATTTTCAGGAGAACACCAATTAAAAGATTTAGTTGGTGAATGGACCCACTTATCCTTCTGGGTATTACTTCTTTCAGGAATTTTAAAATTATGCATTACTGCCGTTTGTTTAAATACAGGTTGGCGCGGCGGACATATTTTCCCAATCATATTTGCTGGATCTAGTATCGGATATGCTATAGCTTCCATTATCCCGATAGATCCAATCGCTTCGGTAGCCATCGTAACGACAGCAATTTCAAGCTATGCATTAAGAAAACCAATTGCTATAACATTACTATTACTCATGTTTTTCCCGCTCAATTTACTCTTACCGATGCTTGGAGCGGCAGCGATTGGCAATGCATTTCCACTTCCTAAAAACAACGAAGCTACAAACGAATAAAAATAGGCAGTAGGGACAAAAGTTCCACTGCCTATTTTTATTACACATGTTGCTTCAATAGTGCGTGTAATTCCTCAAAATTTTGCACTTCATACGTTGGCACAATCTCGCTATGATTGGATTTTTTTTCTGGATTAAACCAACAAGTATCAATTCCCGCTACATATCCACCTTTCATATCAGCGCTTAACGAATCCCCAATAATGAGCCCTTCTTCAGGAACAAAGTTAGGAATCCTTTCAAAAACATAATCAAAATACTCTTTCATCGGCTTTTGATAACCTGTATCTTCAGAAACAAAAATATCTTGAAACAAGGCATGTAACCCTGCATTACGTAATCGTTTATCTTGCGTCTTAGAAATACCGTTTGTCACTATATATAAATCGTACTCACTTTGAATTTGATTTATAAATTGTAAAGCACCTTCCATGAGCTGATTTCCTTCTTCTAAGTAACTGCGATAATTATTTTCGAATAATATCCCATCTACTTCTTCCCCGTATTCTTTAAACAAAATTGAAAATCGTGTATTTACAACTTCATCACGATTTATTTTACCTTCTTCAAAAGCAGTCCAAAGACTTTTATTAATTTTTTTATATTGCGCTTCAATCTCGCTAGTTAGAGACATCCCTTTCTCTTCAAAAAGCATACGTAATGCCGATTTTTCTGCCTTTTGAAAATCCAACAATGTATCATCTACATCAAATAATAGTGTTTTATATTTTTTCATAAGCCCCTCACACTCTCTTTTCTACAAAAACAAATTTACGTAAATCGTATCATTCTTTCTTGTAAAAATAATAGGAGATATCTCATACTAAACATGAGGTGAAAACATGAAAGTCAGCAGAAATAGCGAAGAAATCTCTCATTACATACAAACTTACAAATTCCATACTCTTTTTTCTTTTGATATCTTACCGTATGCTGAACTACATTCCTTTCAGAAGAGAGAAAAGATATGTAATGAAGGGGTCGATGTTCCTTATCTTTATTACTTAATTTCTGGGAAAGCAAAAATATATATGAGTCACAAAAACGGAAAGGTCTCCTTGATTAACTTTATTCAGGCACCTTCGTTCATTGGGGAATTAGGATTAATTGGCGTAGAATCTGTTACGAAAACGGTGGAAGTAATTGAAGAGTGTATATGCTTAGCGCTTCCTCTTAAAGATTGTCAGCATCTTTTGTTACAAGATGCTACCTTTCTACAGAAACTATGCAAATTTATCGGTGAGAAAACCATTACCCGAACAGAAAGTTATGCTAAAAATAATAGTTATCCGTTCGAAAATCGATTAGCGGCGTTTATTCTATTAACAGAACAAAATAACAGTTATATAGAAAAACATACTGAGGTTTCGGAATACTTAAATGTTAGCTACCGTCACCTTTTATATGTATTAAACCAATTTTGCCAACAAAATTACTTAAAGAAAGATGGAAGAACCTATTACATACAAGATCGAATTCAGTTAGAAAAACTAGCTGATGAACTTAAAATATAAAAAAGTAGCATTAACGTTTACCTGTTAATGCTACTTTTTTCGAGTGACGATTTTATTTTTAATTAAAATTTGCTTGCTACTTTAGCTGCTTCTTCAAGACCAGCTGTAATGATTTCTTCTGCTTTATCTGGGAATTGGTTATGTCCTTCAATAACTACTGTTTCCATGTTTGTTGCGCCGAAGAAGCCCATCATGCTTGCTACATATTTAACAGCCATTTCTACTTCTGCTGCTGGACCTTCAGAATATACACCGCCGCGCGCGTTTAATAATGCAATCTTCTTATCTCCAATTAGACCAACTGGACCTTCTGGCGTATATTTAAATGTTTTACCAGCTCGGTTTAAATAATCAATATATGTGTGTAATACTGCTGGAATCGTTAAGTTCCATAATGGGAAACCGAAAACGACTTTATCAGCTTCTAGGAATTGATTTAAATACTTATCAGCAACTGCTACTGCTTTTGCTTCCTCTTCAGTTAAATCAAACCCTTTACCAGCTTTGAATGTACCATTAATCATATCTACGCCTACATATGGTAATTCTTCTTTATATAAATCAAGTTCTACTACTGTATCGTTTGGATGCGCTTCTTTGTAACTTGCTAAAAACGCTTCATATAATTTTACACTAACTGCTTGTTCCGCTGGACGGTTGTTTGCTTTTACGAATAAAACTTTTGTCATTATGTTTTCCTCCTAGTACTAACTCTTCTGTTGTTATATGCTTTCAAAAAAGGTATCCCTTGTAATTGTTGTTTTGTTGCTTACAAACATATTTTATCTTTATATCAAGACAATTTCGTCCTCACATAGACGTATTTTTCCATAAAAAAAGTCCACCTTCTAAAGGCGAACTAGGTCTTACGACTTTCGTCTTATACAATTCCATTTTTTACTGCATATAATGCCGCTTGCGTGCGATCAGATAAATGCAACTTACTCAAAATACTACTTACATGAGCTTTTACTGTTTTTTCTGTAATAACTAAAACAGAAGCGATTTCTTTATTACTCATCCCTTTCGCTAATAGCTGCAATACTTCATTTTCTCTCGCTGTTAACACATCCACTTGAATAGAAGGCTCTTCTTCCTTTTCTTCTACAGGTAATGTTTGAGAGAGAAGAGCATTTGCTATATCAGGATGTAATTGAATATTACCTTTATATGCACTTCGAATAGCCTCAACAAGCTGATCCGGTTCTACATCTTTTAAAATATACCCGCTTGCTCCAGCCCTTAATGCTGGTAACACATGCGCCTGATCAGAAAAGCTAGTTAATACAATTACTTTCACATCCGGATATTCTTTTTTAATACACGCTGTCGCCTCAACACCATCCATTTCGGGCATATATAAATCCATTAGTACAACATCAGGATTCGTCTCCCCTACTTTCATTAGTGCCTCTTTCCCATTACTTGCTTCTCCAACTAACTCTATATCTTCCTGTGTACTTAAGAAAAATGCTAATCCTTTTAAAACGACTGTATGATCATCAACTAACAATACTTTTATTTTCACAAACTTCCCTCATTTTCACATCATAATGGTACGTTTACTTTTACACTTGTCCTTTTCTTATCACTTACAATTTTAATTGTTCCACCGACTAATTCTACTCTTTCTCGCATCGTAGTCATGCCAAGTGATTTCTTCTCTTTTATATCCTTTTCTACGAAGCCGGTTCCTTGATCGACTATTTCTAATGATACATTCTTCTCCGTCACTTTGAAATAAATCGTCGCTTCTCTAACATTTGCATGCTTACTTACATTATTTAAAGCTTCTTGTCCAATTCTCCATAGCGCTTCCTCTACTACGCGTGGCAAATCACGGACACCTGTAACTTGTTCTCGAATTTTCAATCCCAAACTTTCACCATATTGCTTTAAAGCTGGTAATAATCCTTTCTCCAAACCCGCTGGACGTAATTGCCAAATTAACGTCCTCATTTCTTTTAAAGCTCCTTGTGCTAGTTCACGCATGTCATGCAAAGATCGATCCACTTTTTCGTTTTGACCTTTTAAAACCGCCTCAGCGCCTTTGGTCATAAAGGTTAACGAAAATAACTTTTGTGAAACAGAGTCATGTAAGTCCCTTGCTAATCGATTTCTTTCTTCCATTCGTACGAGTTCACGTCGTTGCTCATTTAACCTTAAATTTTCTATCACGAAAGAAATATGATTTGTTATTGCTTGAAGTACATCTAACGTATTTACATCAAATTCACCATTATTTGAACTAACACATAAAACACCAAATATGTGAGTTTGAATCTGTATTGGGGTGGCGATAACCGTCCTATTAGAGGCAATCTTATGACTGATTTGATCGTTTAATAAAATAGGTTCACCTTTTTCTAACGCTTCTTTCGCTGCTTCTTTTATATCCTCCTGCCATTCTTCCTGGCAATAAGATGCCCGCAAGGATAATTCTTTCTCTTCCCTAATAAAGAACGCGACTTGATTCCACTGAAACACTTCACCTAATTGATCTACAACTTTTTCAGGTAATATATTAAATTGATGAATCGTTCTTAAAACTTGAATAAATCGTTCTAATTTCACATAATAATGCGCTCTTCGCTTTTCATTTTCATATAACTTTGCTCGTTTTAAAGCCGTTCCAATTTGGAAGGCAACTGATTGAAGCAATACTAATTCTTCTTCTGAAAAATGTGTTTTACCTGGGCTTGCCACATTTAACAAACCAAATTTCTCTCCCCCAGCCTTTAAAGGAACAGTAGCATGATGAAGAATTCCTTCTGTATCTCCCCAATTATATTCAATTGCATTATTAATTCTTTTACATTCAATAATATTAACAGCTCGCTCTAGTTTTCCTTCCACAAAGCCACGTAAACACCAACATTCCCCTTCACACATCGGGCGTTTGTTTTCATATGTAAGTGCCTCTGGTAATTGATAATCAATTAATTTTGTATATCTACCATTTTCATCCGCAAGAAATATCCATCCTGTCGTTAAACCTGTTACACTAAGTAATTTTTCTAGCACTGCTTGCAATACATGGTATGTATCATTTGATGTATTTAGCGTTTCTGCAATTTCTTTTAATATAACTAATTCATTTGTACGATTCTCTTGAAACATAATTCGTCTCCTACATACAAGATTTTACATAGTTCCTAACATAAATCATCTACTTTTCACTTTGTACTTATTCATAACATTGATATAATGGTGAAAACATAGTTTTCATTATATCACCTGAGGGGGCTTTTCATAATGACATTAAATAAAGCACTTACTATCGCTGGTTCTGACACAAGTGGCGGTGCTGGTATACAAGCAGATTTAAAAACATTCCAAGAACTTGGTGTATACGGAATGACATCACTTACGACAATCGTAACGATGGATCCACATAACGGTTGGGCCCATAACGTATTCCCAATCCCAGCTTCTACATTAAAACCACAATTAGAAACGACAATTGAGGGTGTTGGCGTAGATGCTTTAAAAACAGGTATGCTTGGATCGGTAGAAATTATTGAAATGGTTGCAGAAACAATCGAAAAACATAATTTCAAAAATGTAGTAGTTGACCCTGTTATGGTATGTAAAGGTGCTGATGAAGCATTACACCCTGAAACGAATGATTGCTTACGTGACGTTCTTGTTCCAAAGGCATTAGTTGTAACACCAAACTTATTTGAAGCTTACCAATTAAGTGGCGTAAAGATTAATTCTCTTGAAGACATGAAAGAAGCAGCGAAAAAGATCCACGCTTTAGGTGCGAAATACGTCCTAATTAAAGGCGGTAGCAAGCTTGGTACCGAAACTGCAATCGACGTCCTATATGATGGAGAGACATTCGACATTCTAGAATCAGAAAAAATTGATACGACAAATACACACGGCGCAGGTTGCACATATTCTGCTGCAATTACAGCAGAACTTGCAAAAGGAAAACCTGTGAAAGAAGCAGTAAAAACTGCTAAAGAATTTATCACAGCTGCTATCCGTTATTCATTCAAGATCAACGAATACGTAGGCCCAACACATCACGGTGCATATCGTAAATTCGTTGTATCAAAAGAGCTTGTATAACCTATAAATAAAAACACCCACAGAGTGTGTATTTTCCCTCTCTGTGGGTGTTTTTATTTATAAGCTCTTCTGGTCATCTTATCTTTAAGATGCAGAACTAACCTGATTTCTACCATTTCTTTTGGAGTAATATAATGCATCATCAGCAGCTTGAATAAATTGCTCTGGTGATTGTTCATATACTGAAATCCCTACTGAAACTGTAATTTTTATTTTTGTTCCATCTAACAATTGGAATGAATGTTTTTCAACAGCTGCGCGAACTTTTTCCCCCATACGCATTCCGTAAGCTAATCCCTTCTGCGGTATAAGAAGCGCGAACTCCTCTCCACCCTTTCGAAAAGCCAAATCTGGAAACGTTGAAACTTCTCGTAAAATACGCCCTATTTGTTTTAATACTTCATCTCCTGCAGGATGCCCGTACGTATCGTTTACAGACTTAAAATGATCAATATCTATAAGTAGTAAACAAAGTGAATCATTTTTCATGCGCTTATTACCAATATGATGATTCATTTCTAAATCAAACTGCCTTACGTTTCCTAACCCTGTCAATGCATCTATCGTTGCATATTGCTTCATCTTTTGAAATAACTCATTGGATTGCAATACATAATTCGCGCTTATAAATGTGATATATGCTGCAACACTACTACAAACTAAATATAATGCTACTATAGACATATCCTTAAACAGCATAGAAAGTGGCACCGCTAAAATAAATAAACTATATACATTAAACCAGGTCCATCTTGTAAACATAGAAACTTTCATCCGCCAAATGAAAGTAACCCCAATACCTATCAATACAATAGTATAACAAGCCAATTCAGAGGCTAAAGAGTACTCGGTTAAAAATAATCGGGTAATTAAAATAATCGTAACTGTTATACTACTAGCTATCGGCCCTCCGATTATAATTGCCAAAATAACTGCTAAATAACGTAGATCCAACATAATATTTTCAATATGTACACCAAAATACATCAACAGTACACTTAATATTCCAGTAAGAATACCAACTACACATTTCTGCCAAAAAGAGAACTCTTCTTTTAACGGTTTATCTCTTAAAAGCTGACCTCCAATAAAAATAAAGGAAAGAATAATTGTTGTATTTACAAATAAGTCCCTTAACATAAAATAATCTCCCTACTTTTCTATCTATCCCTTTCCTTATTTTATTGTATACGAAATGCCTATAATTCCCAAAGTTTTTTATATATTTTTTTGCTGTTCCACGTGAAACAGCAAAAAAATAAAAAGGACGCAAATTCGTCCTTCTCATTAACAACAGCGTGATATTTTTCCACCCTTTGCATTAAATCTAGCTTCTTGCGCTTCTGCAAAAAATTGTTTTTGACATACAACTTCTTCTTCTGGATGATGCTTTTTCATATGCTCTACATATGTTTCATAGCTTGGTACCCCAACAAGTAAGCTAATAAAGTGTTTCCTTTGTCCCCATACTTGCCGTAGTCTTTTAAGCATAGTTCCTCGACTCACTTTCATCTTTAGGGATATATGGTGCCTCTTTTAGCGGCATCGGCTTATTTCTTAATACTTGAATCCAAATTCGAATTGCAGAAATTAATACAGCGATTACAACGATCATAAAAATTCCACAAAGTGCCGCATCAATATAATCATTGAAAATAATTTGCTTCATTTGGGCAACATTTTTAGCTGGCGCTAACACTTTCCCTTCATCTAACGCTCCTTGAAACACCTTTGCGTGGGATAGAAATCCTATTTTTGGGTTTTCATGAAATAGCTTTTGATACCCCGCTGTCATCGTTACAATAAGCAATCCGATAGTTGGAATAAGCGTCACCCAAACATATGCCTTTTTTCCCATTTTGAACAAAATTGTCGTTCCAAGTAATAATGCAATACCTGCTAACATTTGATTTGCAATACCGAAAAGTGGCCATAATGTATTAATTCCACCAAGCGGATCAACTACCCCTTGATATAAGAAATAACCCCATCCTAATACACATAACGTTGTAGCTATTACATTCGCTAATGTAGAATCCGTTTTCCCAAATGGCTTATATACATGCCCTAAAATATCTTGAATCATAAATCGGCCGACACGCGTTCCAGCATCAATTGTTGTTAAAATGAATAGTGCTTCAAAGAGAATCGCAAAATGATACCAAAATGCCATCATGGCCGTTCCACCTATTACTTGTGAGAAAATATATGCCATACCTATCGCTAACGTTGGCGCACCACCTGTACGTGATAAAATCGTTTGCTCTCCAACGTTTACGGCGAGATCTTTTAGTTCATTTGGTGTAATAGCAAATCCCCATGAGGAAATAACTTGAGCTGCCTGCGAGACATCTGTACCGATAAGTGCTGCAGGACTATTAATTGCAAAATACGTTCCCGGTGTTAATACACAAGCTGCAATCATCGCCATGGCTGCTACAAACGACTCCATTAACATTGCTCCATAACCGATTGGCTGTGCGTGTCCCTCTTGCTCAATCATCTTCGGCGTCGTACCTGATGAAACAAGAGCATGGAATCCAGACACTGCACCACAAGCAATAGTAATAAATAAGAACGGGAATAAGTTTCCAGAGAACACAGGACCAGTTCCATCAATAAATTTTGAAACTGCTGGCATTTGTAAATCTGGTGCTACAATTAAAATACCGATTGCTAATCCTACAATTGTTCCGACTTTTAAAAATGTACTTAAATAATCACGTGGTGCTAAAAGCATCCAAACTGGTAATGCCGATGCGATAAATCCATATACAATAAGCATTATAGCAATTGTTTCTCCGCTAAACGTGAACATGCTTGCAAGCGCTGGATTTTCCGCTACATACTGCCCTCCAATAAGAGACAGTATAAGTAGGATAATTCCAATTACTGACCCTTCACCAACCCGTCCAGGCCTAATGTAGCGCATATATACTCCCATTAAAATAGCAATAGGAATCGTTGCTGCTATCGTAAACATTCCCCAAGGGCTTCCGACAAGCGCCTTTACTACTACTAATGCTAATACTGCTAATAAAATAATCATAATGCCTAAAATACCAATCATTGCAATAAGTCCTGTAACAGGACCAATCTCATCTTTAATCATTTCACCGAGAGATTTACCATTACGTCTCATCGAAGCAAATAAAATGACAAAATCTTGCACAGCTCCGGCGACAACTACCCCTACAATAATCCATATTGTCCCTGGCAAATATCCCATTTGTGCCGCCAAAATTGGTCCTACTAAAGGACCAGCCCCAGCGATTGCTGCAAAATGATGCCCAAATAATACCCATTTATTTGTCGGAACATAATCTTTTCCATCATTTAATGTATGAGCTGGCGTTTGTCGATTATTATCTAAACCGAATACCTTTCTCGCTATAAATCTACTATAAAAGCGATAAGCAACTGCATACACACATACCGCAGCTACTAAGAGCCATACAGCATTAATAGTTTCACCTTGTGATAAAGCTATTACACCAAAAGCCCCGGCTCCTACTGCTGCAATAACTCCCCAAAGTAAAATCGACTTCAATGTTCTCACATACAATCCCCCCAATACTATTTCTTAGTGGGATTGTACTAAATTTTCTGAATATTTAACTTGAATCCTCCCTATCATGAAGGATTTTTAGTTTATCATGTTAAAAAATTCGCATTATCTGCTATAATTCAATTTTATTTCGAAGTCGTTTCACATAATTACGACTTACTGGAATCGGTTGCTCATCATATTTATCTAAATACAGATTATATGTGCCATTATAGTAAGGCTTTAACTCTTGTACATATGACATATTAATTAAATAACTTTTATGCACACGTAAAAAATCATATGCATTTAGCTTATTTTCTAGCTCCTGGAGTGTATATGTTGAAATATACTGATTATTTGTTGTATAAATTGAAACTGTTTTGTTTTCCTTATTTTTGCTTACATATACAATATCTTCAGGGAAAATATACCGAATCCCCTCTTGACCTTCTATCGGTAGTTTACGCAAATAGCTCTTTGCTTTCTCACCTTGCTCTTTAGCCATTCTATATAAAAGGAATTGCAAATCTTCCTCGCGAAATGGGCGTAGTAAATAATAAACCGCTTGAAAACGAAATGCTGTAATGGACTCTTCTATATCTTCACCCATAAAAATAAATTTCGTATAACAATTTACTTCCCGTAATAAACTCGCATATTCAAAACCCGTTCCATCTAGTAATTTTGAATTTAAAAAAACAAAATCTGGTGTATGCTTCTTCATCATAAATAATGATTCTGTTCCTGTATTTGCTTCAAAACATTCTACATTCCTTATATTTTCAGTAAATTTTTCAACTAAACTTCTTCGCTCTTCTGCATCTTCCATGATCAGTAAAATTTTCATTTCTTCAACCACCTAATTCTTTTGTCCGTATGTCCTGTTGTATACATTCGCTTTTATAAGGAACATTCCCTTTTTCTTACTATACCATTATTTATCTAAAAAAACAGAAAAAAGGGAACCAACATGGTTCCCCCTGCCCTTTTTTCCGTTATTTGTAGGCAGTAAAACCCACTGAATGAGAAAACATGGGCTCTTAGTTTTACTACTCTAAAACATAATTGGTACGGACCAATAATTGAGATCACTTACCGATTAAAGTTTTACCTTATACTAATTCTCGTTGTTTCGTTTCTTGCCCAAGTATAATTACAGCAAATACGCCTATTAAAATTGATCCACAGAAAATCGTAAATATTAGTGATAGTGAAGCCTGTAAAGCAACTAAATATCCTACTAATAGCGGTCCAAGAATACCACCAATACGACCGAATGCTGCCGCCATCCCTGCACCTGTACCACGAATAACTGTTGGGTATTGTTCAGGTGTATAAGCATATAATGCACCCCAAGCACCTAAATTAAAGAATGATAGTAACATGCCTGCTACGATTAATACCGTTAATGACTCTGCCACTCCAAATAAGTAAGCACTGCAAGCTGTACCAATTAAATACGTAACTAAAACAAACTTACGACCAAGACGTTCAATAAACCAAGCAGCTGTGAAATAACCTGGTAATTGAGCTAACGTCATAATAAGTACGTATTGGAAACTTTTTATTAAACTAAATCCTTTTAATACCATTACACTAGGTAACCAAAGGAACATGCCATAATAGGAGAAGACAACAGAAAACCATAAAATCCATAACATAATTGTTGCCTTACGATATTCCCCAGACCAAACTGACTTTATATTTTCGATAACGGATGGCCTTTTTTCAACCTTTTGGAATCTTGGAGAATCCGGTAAATTCCATCTTAAATATAAAGCATATAGCGCCGGAACCGCACTCAATATCATCGCAACTTCCCAACCATATTTCGGTATAACAAAATACGAGATAAGAGCTGCGATTAGCCATCCACCTGCCCAAAAACTTTCTAATAGCACAACTATTTTGCCACGTTCATGTGCTTCAACACTCTCCGATACTAATGTAGAAGCAACTGGAAGTTCTCCACCAAGCCCCATACCAATTAAAAATCGTAAAACAAGGAACATAGCAAGTGTCGTCGTTAAAGCCGTTAAACCACTACCGATAGAAAATAATAATAATGTAATAATAAAGACTGATTTCCGCCCTATTTTATCTGATAGTATTCCAAAAACGAGCGCCCCGACCGCCATACCAATTGAATTAATGCTGCCTATCCAGCCCATTTCTTGGGTACTTAATCCCCAATCTTTTTGCAGCGCTACCATTACAAATGAAAGCATTCCAACATCCATTGCATCAAATAACCATCCAAGCCCCGCTATACCAAGTAGCTTTCGCTTCGAAATTTCTTTCACCTTGCCCACAAGAAGTCCTCCTTACACAGCTGTCTTTACACATCATTTTACATGTGTGAATTGTATAAGTAAAATACTTTCGTGTAAAAAATTCTCCTTCATCATTCCCAAAAAGTAAAATACTTATCCGACTATTTGAGGGCAGTAAGACCCCTCACCTCAAAATTGAGCTGAAGCAAAGAGAGATAGATAAAAAAACATGGCCATTAAACACCCGATTAGTGAGTGTCCGCAATCGGTAGTAGATGAATAAAAACGCACTTTATTAAAAATGGACAAATAAAAAAGTAGCGATAGAACGCTACTTTTTTGAACGCATGACTTCTTTTAAAAATTCCGCTAATACTAACTGACGACGCCAACGCGTTGGATTGCTACACAATCTATAAAACCACTCTAAATGGATCGCTTGAATCCATTTTGGTGCACGTTTTACCTCTCCAGCCCATACATCTAAACTTCCGCCTACTCCAACGGCCATTTTCGTTTCTAAACGATGCTTATTCGTTTGGATAAAGTTCTCTTGTCTCGGGAAACCAAGTGCAACAAGCAATAAGTCTGGTTTTGCCTTTTGAATACGAGAAACAATATTCTCTTCTTCTTCTTGTTTAAAATATCCATCTTGTATACCCACAATAGATACAGCTGAATACGTCTTCGTTAAATGATCTGCTGCAGCTTGTACAACATGCGGTTTTGCACCTAATAAGAAAACTGATACTGGTTTATTGTCTTCTGATAACGCCGCAAGTAAATTACACATTAAATCAAAACCTGCTACACGTTCCTTTACAGGTGTACCTAACATACCACTTGCTTTTACGACTCCAATACCATCAGGTGTAATTAAATCTGCATTTAATAATGTTTGATGGAATGCTTCATCCTTTTTTGCACACATAACAATTTCAGGATTTGCTGTTACTACCTGAAAAGTATGTGTTCGCTCCACTTCTAGTTGTTCTTTTAAATATTGGACCGTTTCATCCATTGTCATTGTAGAAAAAGGAACGCCTAGAATATCAACTGTTTGTACTGCCATAGTTAACTATCCTCTCTATCATTACAAGTTTTTCGCTATTAATTGCTTATATGTTTCCTTTGTATCTTCATATAGTTTTTGAAGTGAGAAGTTCATAATAGCATGCTCATAAATATGTTTCCCCATTGCTGCTAATTCTCCAGTTTTCCACTTATCATACGCTTCTTCTAAAGCTAATGCTAATGCCCTTCCATCATCTGTTGGCACAATCCATCCATACGTTTCATCTACAATTAATGGTTCAATCTCTCCAGCCCTAGTCACAATTGATGGTACGCGTTGATTTGCCGCTTCTAATAAAACTAGTGGGAACCCTTCACTATGGGAGGTTAATAAATTCACATGTGACGACGCAAATAATTGTTTTACATCTTGACGATGCCCTAAAAACTCAACTTTATTATTAATCCCTTTTTCAGTAGCCAATGACTTTAGATTTTCTTCTAACGGGCCATCGCCAACTAACAATACTTTAATTTTCTCTAATTTTGTTCGTTGTAACGCATCAAATAGAACTTCATGTCCTTTCACAGGATGCAATCGTGCTACTTGGATTGCCGTAAATACATCTTCATCAATATTGAACATTTCTTTTTTATTATAGCCTTCTGCTTTTTCCTTATCGTATTCAATTCCATTATAAATAACATGCATCTTTTCATTAGAAATACCTAAAGCAGCTAAACTTTTCTTTAATCTATTTGTTACAACAAAAAATAAATCTATATTTTTTAAGGCTTTCAAATTCAATTTCGTAAAAATCCAACCTTTTAAGCCTTGTTTAGTAAAGTCTTCAAATGGATCACTATGAATAGTCGTTACCCATTTTGCCGTTATTCTCTTTTTCATTAAAGAAACATAGAAATTAGCCCTAGGACCATGCGTATGAACTATATCAAATTTTTCATTATTAATGAATTCGCTTATATTCTTTAAAATAGATAAATCATAGCGGGATTTTTGTGAAAACACATGGACTTTTATCCCTAACTCTCTTGCTTCTTTCGCAACAATTCCATCTTCAAATACCGCTAATTCTACTTCACCAGTTGGAAACTGATCGAGAAGTGAAATAATATGTGTTTTCCCTCCCCCATCTTCTGCTCCTGCATTCATATGCAATATCCTCATATTTTTTCCTCCTTTAAATCCTCGCCACATTTCCATCTATCTTTATTTTACTGTACTAAAAAATAAAAGCTAACAAAAGTTAGCTTTTATTTTAATCATTCAATTTCTAAGTCTACAATTAGATAAGCTAACACCACTACAAAGTAGATCCCAACTCCTGGTGCTGTTAAAATATGTCCTGCAATATAAGCAATACCTAATGCTAACAATAAGCTTGCTGCAATCATTCCATATTTTATATTAAATATCTCTTTAAACCTTGTAATAAATACTAGTAGGATTCTTAAGCCGTAATAAATAAATGGAATCATTAGTAATGCAAAACCAATAATCCCAAAGTCATAAAACCAATCATGGAAGTCCATTTCAATTAGCTTTGGATCTGGCTGCTTTTGTTCATTATATTTAAAATTACCTGCATAACCCATTCCTAATAACTTTTGTGACGTTGGCGCTTCTTTAAAGAACTGCTTATGTCTTTCTTCATATACTTGACGTCCGCTGAAAATAAGATTTTCTTGATTTTCTTTCTTTTGCTCTTTCTCAAGCTCTTTCTTAACTTCCTCTTCTATCTTTGCCTTTTCTTCTGGCTTTTCAACTTTATGATGTTTTTCTTCTTTTGCTTTAAGTTCTTGCTCTTTTTTCAGCTTCTCTTTAATTTCTTTTTCTTTTTGACCTTGCTGTGCCACATTTTGCTCTGATAAATAGTTATTGTGAATGCCCATATTTTGTGCTAATGGCGTTTGTTTAAACGTTCCAACTACACCAGCTAATAGGACAATAGCAATTACTGCATTAAGCGCAAGGGATTTTTTGTTCGGATTTTTTCTATCAAATAATAATTGTAGTACAATGATCCCGATTGCTGCCGCTAACGTAGCACCAATTGAGCCCATTCCTACTTTCGTACCGACCTGAATTAATGAGTAAATCATTAAAAGCGATGGAATCCAATATAAAACGTGTTTCCAGCTCTTTGTTTTTTGAATAGAATATAGTACCACAATAGGGAAAATAATAGCTAAGATTGAACCTAGTTCATTCCCTGCATAGAACCAACCTCGAGAACCTACCTTCATCCATTCATAACTACCAAAGTCAGTAGATGTTGAAATAGAAATAACCATAATTGCGTTAATGATTAATGTAGAATATACAATACTATTTCGAACCTTATCACTAATATTAACTTTCTTTTTCAATGATTTTAAAGCTAAAATGTATGACCCCAGCATGATATATATATATAATGCTTTCGCAACGAATTTAACTTCTTCACCAAGTACAATAGGATTCTTAACTAGTTTGTTATTAATAAATCCTACCCCTAAAACTCCGGCTAATAATATAAGATAAATTAAAAACTTTCTATTTTCCTTCTCTTTTGCCTGAATTAAAATATAAATACCACCAACAGCCATAATAAGGAATCTTACTAAAATTCCAACGGTAGCACTTGACTTTAATAAAGTGATGCTAAGAGACGTTAATAAATCTAAAACAGGCTGTAAAATAATAAAAAAGAGCAAAAACCGCTCAAATCTAACCCTAGCTTGATTTGCTAACATTCCAAGACCTCCATACAAAATCTTAACATTATCTTTTAATCATAATTTTTTATCATTCAAACATACCTAGCAATTATAACATAACTCATATTCAAATCGAGAACTATTTTTCCAGCTAAAACTAGCCAGGACAAGTATTAATCAGTAATAGAAATTACTGTCCTTTCGCTATACTCCCTATTTTTACAAAAACTATCTAACAACCATCCCCTTATTTTTGTCAGTATATACATATTTTTTTATCATTTTATACAGATGTAAACAACATACCTAACATTGTAACATTTTACCAACTAGGTAACACCAAAAAAATGTAAAATTAATCTTTTCATATCTTTTTCAAATTACTTTATAGCTATTTTCCAAACATTTTCAAACGCTTTCTTTATGAATTTTATCCGTTTTTCTACATGTAGCGAAAAGTAATTGTTATTTCCAATACTTTAGTGTATATTTTTTCTCTGGAACATCTTTAAGAGGAAGGGATTAAGGCCATGTTATTAATCGATATATTTACGTTTCTTGGCATTATCGCCGCTGCCATTTCTGGTACATTAGTTGGTTTAAAAAAAGATTTAGATTTATTCGGTGTCCTTTGTTTAGCTGTAGCTACTGCGCTCGGCGGCGGTATTATTCGTGATATTATGATCGGTAACCTGCCTCCCGTCGCATTTGTTAAACCCATTTACTTTTTCGTAAGCGTATTATCAGCATTATTTACTTGTATGTTTTTTGAGCGTATCAATAAACTTCAAGTTGTTATTATGCTTTCTGACGCTGTTGGCTTAGGCGTTTTTACAGCTATTGGTGCAAATGCGGCAATGTCACATCATGTTGACGCCTCATTTTTAGTTGTTTCAATGGGAGTCATTACAGGTATTGGAGGCGGTATTTTGCGTGACATTTGCGCTCAAGATATCCCCTACGTCTTCCGAAAAGAAATTTACGCCATCGCTTCTATTTTAGGGGCAATTAGTTTCCTAATCACATATGCAATGGGGGCACACGTATTGGCTTTCTATGTTTGTTTATTAGTAACATTCATTATTCGTGTTGTCACTGTCATATATAATGTACATTTCCCAGTTTTCTTTAAAACACATGCTAAAATTAATAAAGGTCATTAAGAGAATTCTATATGGAATTCTCTTAATTTATATACTATTCTACACACTAACATAGAGTAATTGCATATAAAAATATATAATTATATTAGAACCAAAAAATGAAAACGCTTTATAAACAGGGGGAAGAACGATGCTTGGGGTTTTTAAAAAACATAACAATAAAACAAACGTAAGTATACTTGAATTAAGTAAGAATCAACAAATCACTTTTAACGTTCCTACTAATTCTGAACTGAAAATTCAAATGGATATGCTACATATTTCAAAAGAAGATTTACAAATCGTAAAGGTACTACAGCCTTTTATTTATGAAGAAATTGATTGGATTACTGAAAAATTCTATTCCAATATTACAAAACAGCCTAATTTAATTACGATTATCGAACGTTATAGCTCTATTCCAAAACTAAAGCAAACTTTAAAAACACATATAAAAGAATTATTTAGTGGAGATATGCATGAAGACTTTATTGAACAACGTGTTAGAATTGCAAAAAGACATGTACAAATTGGGTTACATAGAAAATGGTATACTGCCGCTTATCAAGAATTATTCCGCTCTATCATGAAGATTTTAAAAACGAAAATTACAACAATTGACGATTTTTCTTATTCTATAAACGTAATAAACAAATTACTTACTCTTGAACAAGAACTCGTTATTGCGTCTTATGAATCTGAATATGAAAGAATGCAAAAAGAACTTGAAAAAGAAAAAGAAATAACAGCTATGACCATTACACACATTGCAACAGAACTAGCATCTGTATCTGAAAAAACAAGCGCTTCTATTCAGCAGTTAACCGCTAAATCTGAAACGATTGTAGAAATTGCTAAAACAGGTACGTCATTAGCTACAACATCAGAAGAAAAAGCAAATAAAGGTAAAGAACAATTAAATGAGCAAAATAAACGAATGGAATACATTCAAACGAACATGGAAACGATTATTACAGATACACATGAACTTCTAGATATTTCCAACAAAATTAACGAAATTATAGATATTGTAAAATCAATTGCCGAGCAAACAAATTTACTTGCACTAAACGCTGCAATTGAATCTGCGCGTGCTGGGGAATTTGGCAAAGGCTTTTCTGTTGTAGCTGGAGAAATTAGAAAGTTATCAGAGCAAACGAAAGAATCTATATTTAACGTTACAAAGCTCGTTGAAAAAACAAATGAACAGATTGTTCGTGTCTCTTCTTCCGTGAAACAAATTAGCTCTCTCGTATCTGAAGGAACTGATAGTATGTCTGCAACGGATCAATACTTCCAAGAAATCGTAAAAGACATGTCTAACTCAAAAGAACAGAATAAAAAAATTGAAAATGAGTTAGAAACCATTTCACAAGTAATGAAAGGAATTCAAGATGATTCCTCAAAAATGGCTCTAACAGCTGATAGTTTACAACTAGAACTGAACCGATAGAGCGATTATGTCAGTAGAGATTCTTTATCTCTACTAGCTCTTAGTATTCATCTTCCATCAAAAAAAGAATCCAAATTGGATTCTTTTTATTTTCTAAAGAATATTTTTTGACAATACACATAACTCATATAAACACCAAAGCTTTGCAAAATAAACAATGCTGGCACAATAAGATTGTAATAGGTCATATCTACTTGGAAAAGTCTTAACAATACGTATCCGCTAATTAACAATAAGAACAACATATATCCCTCATTTTGTTGTTTCTTAATAAGAAAGTGTAATAGAGCTATAGTCATAAACAATGTTACCGCTATATATATCAGTTTTTCACATTTGAAAAGAGTAGAATTTATCCCCTCATCTGAAAACTGATTTATCACCGGTTCTAAAAGTTTAAATCTTTCTCCCTCAATCTCTTTTAACTTCTGATCAATATGCTCTGTTACACTTTGATTTTTCGATACTTTTTCCTCACGTTGCGCTTTTCCAATTAAGACAGATTGAACATACGTCTCATTCGAAATCGTATATTGGGACAGTCCCATTGTCTGAATTCCATAATTCACACTAAAATGAGCACTATAAAATAGAATAAGTATCCCTATCATCTTTAGTAACACTTTTTGTTTCGTTGCTGATTGAAACACTTCAATTAATAATACATATATCGTGATAAAAATAGGAAGAAATAGTCCCATTGGGAAAATCATATTACTACATGCAAATAAAACCGCTGAAAACACCCACATATAAGGATGATCTAATCCTTTATATAAAAGTATGTAGCAAGCAAAATAAAATAAAAATATTGCAAGTGACTCAGGAGTTAATACGGAACTCATGAATATATTTGGAATATACAGAGCATAAAATGTGGAAGCAATACGACCGCATTCTTCTCCAAAAACCATTGCCGCAATACGATAAATAAAAAATGCAGTTCCTGCGCAAAATAACACATTAAATAGTTGTAAAGCGAATAATGAATCACCAAATATACGAATAATTACCGACTCATATATAAGAAAAGGCAAATGAGTTACAGTCCCTATATTATTACCAATTGCAATCTCCTTTGCAGACTCATACATCACTTTCATATCACCAATTATTGGAGCATCTACAAATAACAGCATACTAAGTCTCACAACTATAGATATACTTATAAGAAAAATAAGAAATTGTTTGTCTGTAAAACGATATTGTAGAATTGATGCCACTAACAAAATGAGTATGACGAAAATTGCCAATATGATTGTTACACTTGTTGTACTTCCCCCAAAAAATTGCTTACTTGTCTCAAATGCTGTCCAACAACTATAAACAAAAAATGCAAGCATCGCACCAATCGTAATTTTATTGAAGAAAGATGAAAAATTTGTTTGTATATGATTCATATGTCCATTGCACCTCTATTTCCATTCATAACAAAACGATTCTATCATGAATGGGTACACGGCTGATAGGGAATTTCTATGACAAATACATAGTCATTACTTTTTGCTTGCAATGTAAGCGAATCCTCTTTTACACTACATTTTAGATAAAATAAATTTTCTTTCAGTTACATGAATACAAATACAAAAGTTTAAATAATCCTCTTTTGGAATACGCTTTACTTTATTAAATATCTAATATGAGTAATCCACTTACACATATTATTCTGATTGAAAACAGACTATAGGGGCTGAATATATGGAAAAGAAATTCATGCGAGAATCAAAAGCAATTAAAACAACACGTGTTTTTCCTAACGATTTAAATAATCACCAAACACTTTTTGGAGGGAAATTATTAGCAGAAATTGATAGTATTGCTTCAATTGCGGCTGCAAGACATAGTCGTAAACATTGCGTAACAGCATCTATTGATTCAGTTGATTTTTTAACTCCAATTCACCAAGCTGATTCTGTTTGTTATGAAGCATTTGTATGTTATACAGGGAAATCTTCAATGGAAGTTTTCGTAAAAGTAATCGCAGAAAATTTATTAGCAGGCGAGCGTAGAATTGCCGCCACTTGCTTCATTACATTTGTGGCAATAAAAGATGGAAAACCTTCGTCCGTACCACAAGTACTTCCTGAAACTGAAGAAGAACATTGGTTACACACAACCGGTTCAGAACGCGCGGAAAATAGAAAAAAAGGACGTTTAAAAAGTAAAGAAATGGCTGAGGTTTTAACTTTAAATAAACCTTGGAATATTTAATACGATACTCTTCCATATACATGCATAGGTTCTTTCTTCCTTGCATGTATTTTTTATGCAAAATATTCCCTCTTATCCTTTTATTCTCAATCTGTCCTCTTAAATCATGCACCAGCTTTTCCTTTATTTTGTTATACTGTTAATGGTATATTAAAGAAAGTTCGTTTAAAAATAACCATAATATGATTAAGTATATAAGGGATGGTGCGGTAATGACTATTGAAGTACCAATTTCAATACCAAAAACGTTAATTATTATTCCAGCGTATAACGAGGAAGAGGCAATTGCAGATACATTAACAAGATTATTAAAACTAAAACAGCATTTTACTGGATTAAGCATTTGCGTTATTAATGATGGATCACACGATAAAACAGCTCAAATCGTAAAAGAATTTCCTGTTCACCTTGTGAATTTACCGTATAATCTAGGTATTGGCTCAGCTGTACAAACTGGATATAAATACGCATATGAGAATGGATATGATATTGCGATTCAGTTCGATGCTGATGGACAACATAACCCAGATGATTTATATAAAATTATAAAGCCTATCGCTGAAGATGAATGCGATATGGTACTAGGGTCACGTTTTACAGAAAAAACAGCATATAAAGGTAGTATTTCCAGAAGAATCGGTATTTTTTATTTTACTGCCCTATTGAAAGTACTAACAAAACAAACATTTATGGATCCAACTTCTGGATATCGTGCTATCAATCGAGAAGTAATTAAAATTTTTGCACACAATTATCCAAAAGATTATCCAGAACCAGAAGTTCTTATTCATTTAAAAAAGAAAAAACTTCGCATTAATGAAATATCTGTAAATATGCAAGAGCGACAAGGTGGACAATCTTCTATCACACCTTTTAAATCTGCATATTACATGATTAAGGTAAGTCTTGCTATATTGATGCAAAAAATCGTGAAAGGTTGATAATAAATGCCTATAATTACCTTTTCATTCATCTTTATTTTATTATTATTATTATTAATTATTAATTCTATTCGTCGCGGAACTTTAGAAACGAAATATGCTGTTTTGTGGATTTTTGTTTGTATTGCAATGGCTATTTTAAGTTCTACCGATAAAATTATAAACTGGATTGGAAAACTATTAAAAGTAGAATATCCCCCTTCCATTTTATTTTTATTTGGATTATTATTCTGTTTCATCTTAATTTTTGATCTAACAAGAAAAATTTCTAAACAACATCATCAACTTGTAACATTAACGCAAGATTATGCGTTACTAAAGCAAAAATTACATGCAACTGAGCCAGACAAAGATTAACCTAATAGTTCAAAACCAATATAAAAAACCTCTTAATTTATTTCAAAAATTAAGAGGTTTTTTATTCTCAATAATAATTTATTCCCCTTCACAATCGTTACGATAAATATATCCTACTTACTAACTAAGTAAAAATAGTATAAATAAGAATTTATATGCAATAAACATATTAAAGCCGTTTGAAATACGAGAATTAACCATAAGCCACCACCTTTTTAATAGAAAGTTGATTTACAAAGTTTATATGCGTTAAAATTATACAGATGTTCTTGTAATCTTCTTCCTTTCAAAAGGCTTGTATATATGGTGCAAGACATAAAAAACTTGAGGAGATAAAAATTCTATGATGGAACAAAAACAACTTGTTTCTGTTGTCATACCTCTGTATAACACGGAAAAATATATTGAAGAAACGATGCAGTCAATATTAGATCAAACATATAAAAATATCGAAATTGTAATTGTAGATGATGGGAGTAAAGATCAGTCACCTTCTATCGTAAAAAATCTTGCTGAAAAATACCCAGGGCAAGTAAAATACGTTCATCAAAAAAACCAAGGCGTTTCAGTAGCCCGTAATACAGGTATGGAAAATGCTAGCGGAGAATATGTCGCTTTCCTTGATAGCGATGACTTATGGCATCCAACTAAAATTGAGAAGCAAGTCGAAAGTATGCATAAAAACGAAATGGACGCGTGCTATTGTGGTTATATGAATTTCTACGAAGAAACAGGCGAGAAGGTTGAACATACAACAAACTTTATTAAAGGTGATATGACAAAAGCATTCCTAACACATCAAGTTGTTGCTCAAACAAGTACTTGGATTTTCAAAAGATCTATCGTAATAGATCATAACATTCGTTTTACACCAGGATGTAGTTGGGGCGAAGACTTGGAGTTTTTATTTAAACTTATGAGTGTGACAAATGTATGTTATGTCGATGAATACTTAACATATTACAGAATCTTATCAGAAGGAAATCTTTCTTCTAAATATAAAGATTATGAATTAAAAACGGCAAAAGAGCTGGAAGTATTCAATCGTATGAAAGACTGGATACATAATAAATCTCAAGATTTCATTACAAAAGATCCTCAGTCACTTATTGAGATTCTTGAGACTTATTTATTTCCTTATACAGTCATCAATAACTCTTGTATATATATTAAAGAAAACTCTCAATTAGATAAATCACAAGTTCAATTAATCAAAAAAGATATAAAGAAATATTGCCGTAAAATCTATTCAAAGAATGGAAAGCGTAGTAAAAAACTATATGCAATGCTTTGGTTTGTACGAATTAAATTTCTGTTTTCTTAAACTGAAAATATAACGATACTCTCTTTCTGTGAACAAATCAAAATTACAAATAGGACAAGCTAACCGGGTCCTAAAGAATAGAAAGGTCTTTTCTCATGAAAACAAATAAAATTCTAAAAAATGCATCCTACCTCTTTGTAGGAAACATTACTGTTCGTTTTGTACTGGCTATTGCAACAATTCTCTTTGCAAGATATGTTTCACCAGATGAGTACGGGATGTTTACAGTTGCATTAGCAGTTTCCGCTGTCATTTGCTATTTTACGGATGCAGGTTTGACACATACGTTTATGCGTGAAGGAACAAGAAGCAACGCTAACATTAGCGTATTAATAAGCAGTTATTTACGAATTCGTTTAGTATTAGCTATCGTAATTTCTGTGCTCTTCGCCATTTTCGCTCAGTTCTTCTACACTGATGCTTACTTACGTGCCATGGTATATTGGGTCGTACTACCAACCATGTTTGGAGCTACTTTACAAGGGGTCGGGATGGCCTATTTCCAAGTAACAGAGCGTATGCAATTCACGGCGATTATTTCTGTACTACAAGGTGTGACGGCCGCAGCCGCTCTTCTGCTAGGGATGTCATTTAAATGGTCACTTATGATGGTTGCTGCTATGTATGGAATATCTAGCCTTGTAACAGGAGTCATTGCCTTTATAATGACAATCCGCTATACAACAATTCATAAGGGTTGGAATAAAGGCATTTTAGATCAATTACTTATTTTCACAGTCAATGGCGTTATCATTATGCTTTTACCGCAGTTAGGTCCTATTATCTTAGAAAAAGTTTCAACGAAAGCACAAGTTGGATTCTTTGGGGCCGCCTATAAAATACCTGCTGTACTTTACCAAATACCTGGTGTAATTGCAGCAGCCTTTTATCCAAAATTGTTTGCTTTTGGAAACGAAAATAATATTGATGAACATAGAAAGCTATCTCAATTCGAATTAAAGCTTATGTCTTTCTTAGGGATGGGAATTTCTATCCCGTTTATTGCCGATCCAAGTTTTTGGATTGTAACTCTATTAGGTGAAAAATATGCACCAGCTGGTGATGCCCTTGCAATTTTAGCCTTTATGGTCATTTTACAATCTATCAACTATCCGCTTGCTGATAATTTAACAACAGCTGGTCAACAATGGAAACGTGCAACAACTATGGCAATTGGATTGGCTGTCGCTATCATAAGTTACATCATATTAGGTAGCCAATTTGGAATGATGGGAGCTGCTGTAGCTGCTATCCTTACTGAGATTACATTATTAATCGGATTTTCATTATTCGTTCGTAAAGGATTTTCATTGCTATTCAAAGGAATAATATTCAATACACTAGCATTTATAATTAGTTATGCAATATACCGCACAGTATTAATTAGCTTACCACCACTAGTAGCTTTAGTACTTACTGGTATATTGTATGGCATTATTGGCCTTGCAATTGATCCACAAATACGCGGATTAATTTTAGGATTTGTAAATAAAAAGCTAGGTAGATAAACAATAACAAGGCAAGCTTCTAGATTGTAAATAGAAGCTTGTTTTTTTACTTATATACAATTCCCCTTCATAATAAAAGGTTCTAGGTACAACCCCAATATATTTCTCGTACTTCTCTCCACTTAATACAACTGGCTTTTCCGTCAAATATAGTATTTCCACAAATTCTTTCATCTACTTATCAAACAGACCAATGAACTGGATCATTCTTTTTTTACAGTTATTATTCGTTTGGTATATCCCGTTAATTCTCGTATGTGTTAAATCAATTCCTCACCTGTAATGGCACCATAACCTGATATGTTCCAATTTTGTCCATAGGCCTCGTCATGTGAAGCTAATTCAACTATTGCTTTTGCACCATCTGGTGTAAAAATATATTCACGGGCGATCTTTTTATCTCCAATAAAGCTAGACATTTTATTTGCAAGTATTCCTTTTAATGTATGATGGACAAGTGTGTTTTCTGCATTTGGACCATAAAAGTTTGGGAAATGAGCAATAAACATTCGTACATTAGCTTATTTTGAAAATATATACATTTTGAAATGATGGCATTATATGAAAGAATTTAGTATCATGATTCAAGGTACTATTTCAAGTTGGACGGAGGATACTATGAGCTTATTAACAGTTGAAAAATTAGGACATACATTTGGCGATCGTACATTATTTAAAGATGTATCTATGCGATTACTAGCAGGTGAACACGTTGGATTAGTTGGTGCAAACGGTGTTGGTAAATCAACATTTATGAATATCATTACTGGTCAACTTATTCATGACCAAGGTCGTGTAGAATGGACACCGGGCACACATTACGGCTACTTAGATCAGCATACTGTTTTAACGCCTGGACGTACAATTCGTGACGTACTAGCGGATGCATTTTTACCGTTATTCGAAAAGGAAAAAGCTTTAAATGAAGTTACAGAAAAAATGGGAACTGCTACACCAGAAGAGCTAGAAGAACTTCTTGAGCAAATGGCAGAAATACAAGATGCACTTGAAGCAGGTGGTTTCTATTTACTAGATATGAAAATTGAAGAGGCTGCACGTGGTCTTGGAATTGATGCAATTGGTTTAGATCGTGATGTTTCAGCACTAAGCGGTGGACAACGTACAAAAGTATTGCTTGCAAAGCTATTACTTGAACAACCAGAAGTGTTATTACTTGATGAGCCTACTAACTATTTAGACGTTGAACATATTCATTGGTTAACAAATTATTTAAAAGAATACCCACATGCATTCTTATTAATTTCTCATGATACGGAATTTATGAACAAATGTGTTGATGTTATTTTCCATCTGGAATTCACAAAAATGACACGCTATACAGCAACATATGAAAAATTCCTAGAACTAGCAGAAATCAATAAAAATCAACATATAAACGCTTATGAAAAGCAGCGCGAGTTTATCAAAAAGCAAGAAGATTTCATTGCAAAGAACAAAGCCCGTTATTCAACAACAGGTCGTGCAAAGAGTCGTCAAAAACAACTTGATCGCATGGAACTTATTGATCGCCCGGAAACAGCAATTAAACCTGAATTCTCATTTAAAGAAAGTCGTGCAAGTAGTCGCTTCGTCTTTGAAGGTGAAAATGTAGAAATTGGATATACACATCCGCTACTACCAAAGCTATCAATGACAATTGAACGCGGTGAAAAAATTGCTATCGTTGGATGTAATGGTGTTGGTAAATCAACGTTACTAAAAACAATTTTAGGTAAAATTAAACCTTTAAGTGGCAAAACAAGTCTTGGTGACTTCTTAGAGCCAGCATACTTTGAGCAAGAAGTTAAAGCTGATAATATAACACCAATTGATGATGTATGGAATACATTCCCTGGCCTAGACCAGCATCAAATTCGTGCGATGTTAGCAAAATGCGGATTAAAAAATGAACATATTTCTCGCCCATTAAGTCAATTAAGTGGTGGAGAACAAGCAAAGGTTCGTTTATGTAAGCTAATGGGTGAAGAAAGTAACTGGCTACTATTTGATGAGCCGACAAACCATCTTGATGTTACAGCAAAAGCGGAACTTAAGAAGGCTATGAAAGCATACAAAGGAACAATTCTTCTTGTATGTCACGAACCGGACTTTTATGAAGATTGGATTACAAAGGTTTGGAACATAGAAGAATGGGCACAACAAAACTCTTAATTATCTAACCTGCCCTTTATACTGTAACTTAACGTACAAAGGGCAGTTAAGTTGAATCAGTAATATATTTTGATAAGGAGTTTTCAAATATAATGGAAAGTACATTCTCTCTCAAACTTAATACGTTTTTTGTGAAAATTTTATTAGTACTATGTCTAATCATTTCTGGTGCTATCACATGGCATTCGGTAGCAGTGATTAAAGAACATGATGAGACTAGCCTCTTAGTTTTAATACCAGTCCTTATTCTAATAGGTCTTGTATTTTTACTTTTTGGCTACATTTCTAATAAATATATGTCAAAATTGACATTTTCTATCTCACTAATCATTTTGGCTTTTTCTATTCGATTAATTTGGATGCTCAATATTCAAACTCCTGTAGAAACAGACTTTTCAATGATGTACCATAGCGCTATACAAGCTGCTAAAGGAGACTTTAGTTTCGCACAAAATACTTATTATACTTCATGGGTTTACCAACTTGGCTTTACAATGTACCAAGCCTTTATTATTAAGTTATTTGGTGAAGGGACGTTTCTCTTAAAATTTTTAAATATAATCTATTGTACAGGAACAACATTACTAATTTATAAAATAACTTCTTATATATTTAATGAATGGTCTGGACGAATAGCTGGATTACTATATGCATTTTATATCCCAAGTATTGTATTGAGTTCTGTACTAACAAATCAACACCTTGCTGTATTTTTATTTTATCTAGGCTTCTATTTATTAATTACAAAAGGCCTAAGCAATAAATATACGTGGATTTTTATAGGGGCTATCCTAGCTTTAGGAGACATCATGCGTCCACTTGGTGCTATAATCTTAATTGCAATAACTATATACGTCTTTTTGCAAGGTATATTAGGAAAATCAAGAAAAGAGATTTTTACTTCTGTAAAAAAACTTAGTGGCATTTTGATTGTATTTTTCCTTTTACATCAAATTGTAAGTTACTCATTTATATATTCCGGAATTACACAATACCCTCTCTCTAATCGTGATCCACTTTGGAAATTCACGTTAGGATTTAATCATGAAACAAAAGGTAGCTATTCTGGTGCAGATGCGGAATATATTATGTCCCTTAAACTTGGCGAAGAACGAACTGCGGCCCAAAAAAAGCTAATTCAAGAGCGACTATCTGATCCACAGAAAGTTTTATCTTTATTTGGGGATAAATTTGTACTCATGTGGGCTGATTATGACTCCGCACCATTATGGAGCCTAGTAACATTGGAAAAGACAGATAAGGATATGGTGTCATTAAAAGAAGATCTTACAAAATATGAAAAGTATATGTATACTGCAGCTATGATATTTGGCACATTATCACTCCTTTATCTCATCCTAACTAAACAAAATAAAACACATTACACTCTATTTTTATTACTAATAATTGGTTACGTAGCTATTCATTTCTTAATCGAATACCAAACAAGGTACCGATACTTCATTATCCCTAGCTTTACAATAATTCAAGGCTACGGAATATATATTTTTTATAGTCTAATATCGAAAAAGAAATTGTCATAAAAAGAAAATAAGAAACTACCTTTCAAAATATTTATAATTGCCCTCAATTTTACTTATAATTTACATTTTGAGGGCAATTTTTTATGATTAATTTCATTTGAGACTTGAAAATATGGTATAATTTTTATTTGTTGTATATGAATAACACTTCTATATTTTTTGTTTTACTTATATATTATTATAAACATGAGGATATTATTATGGAAAAACTCTTAAAGTTTGGCTTAGTAGGGATCTTTAATACACTCATTACAATTATTAGCTTTTGGATATTATTAAAATTCGGTATGAACTACCTTATTGCGAATACCATTGCCTATTCAATTGGTGTTGCCAATAGCTACTATTGGAATAAAAATTGGGTATTTAAACCTAATAATAAAGGCTCGTCAATGTTCTTTAAATTTCTAACTGTAAATTTAATTGTATATGCTTTTAATACATTATGTTTATTTATATTAGTAAATAAACTTACCTTTAATGCATTAATTGCACAGATCTTCGCAATTGGTTTCGGAATGGTTATAAATTTTGTCCTTAATAAAATTTGGACATTCAACCAAACTAAAAAGGTGACTAATTAAATTTGAACAACTTATTAAAAATACGGAGGATGCAACATGCAAAAATTAATTTCGGTTGTAGTTCCTATGTACTTCGAGGAAGAAGTAGCACAAGAATGTTATAACCGTTTAAAGTCCGTTATGCTTCAAAATAACATTAATTACGAGTTTGTCTTTGTAAACGACGGTAGTACAGATCGCACAATGGAAATCTTATCTGAAATTGCAGCAAATGATTACCGTACAAAAATTGTTAATTTCGCACGTAACTTTGGTCACCAAGTAGCTGTTACAGCTGGTATTGCTGCCGCAAAAGGTGACGCTATTGTAATTATAGATGCAGACTTACAAGATCCACCTGAAGTTATTCCTGAACTTATTGCAAAATGGGAAGAAGGATATGAAGTTGTTTATGCAAAACGTAAGCAACGTAAAGGTGAAACTTGGTTCAAACTTTTAACAGCTAAGTATTTCTATAAATTCTTAAACTATATGTCTGATATCGATATCCCAAAAGATACTGGTGATTTCCGAATCATCGACCGTAAAATAGCTGATGTTTTCAATCAAATGACTGAGCGAAATCGCTTCATCCGCGGTATGATGTCTTGGGTTGGCTTCCGCCAAACGTATGTTGAATATGAACGTGATGAGCGCTTTGCTGGCGAAACAAAATATCCATTAAAGAAAATGATTAAATTTGCATCTGACGGCATTATTGCATTTTCGACAAAGCCATTACGCATCGTTATGTCTTTAGGTTTATTATCAGTTCTTATTTCTATAATTGTCTTACTATATACAATTACTGTGAAAGTCTTTGGACATGGCACGCAAACAGGTTGGGCGTCCATTATGGTTGCTATTACATTCTTTAGTGGTATTCAATTACTTGGTCTTGGAATCGTTGGCCAGTATATTGCTCGTATTTATGACGAAAGTAAAAACCGTCCGATTTATATCGTAAAAGAAACAATTAACATTGATGAAGAAGAGACAGCACTGCAAAAAGAAAAAGTGAATGCATAATAAAAAGGTAACAATGAAAACTATCATTGTTACCTTTTTATATTGTAATAGCCCATAAGCCTCAAACGAAATTCTTTTAAAGTTGGATATGCCTCTAAATTAAACAACATCCCTTGGATAACCGGAATTCTTGGATTTTGCATCCTCATTTCTGCCTCCAAAACATCTAATGTAACAAGCAATTCCTCATCTTCTAATTGATCCGCTAAAGTACGTTTAAACACAATAATTTCTTTTAAAAAATGTTCCTTAACCTGCTCCTTAATAAGCTCTGATTTACAAAGAAATTCTCCAAGCTTTTCTTCATGTAATACAGGTTCTTCTGAAGATTCTACCAATCCATCTACTAAATGATCCACTCTTTTCAAAATAAAAGCAGCGACGTAAGATAAGTCTATTTCTGGCGCTTGTAAAATAATTAGTTCTAAATATCCACGGCATATGCCTTCTACCATAATGACTAAATCTAATAAATATGGCATAACCTTATCACCATAAATAGACAGTAAACTATTCCGATAAAATGCGTGAGACTCTAACTTCATCCGCATCATAAATTCTTCTACTTCTTTATTAAAAGGAATCGCATTTTCCCTTGCATGCATAATAATAAATTCTTTATGCTTTTGTATATCATTAAACTGGCAATGCAATTGTTTTGCAAATTTTTCACGTGGCAATAACGACTCTTTTTCAATATCCATCATTTTGTTTTGAATCTTGTCATAGTAATATCGAAGTGTCGCTAATAAAAGTTCCTCTTTTGATTTAAAGTATAAATAAAAGGCTCCCTTAGATATGCCACAAGCTGTCACAATTTCCTGCACCGATGTCGCATTTACACCCTTAGTCGCAAATAACTTCATAGCCATCTCTATAATTAAGCGCTCTTTTTCTTTCATATCATGTCTCTCCTAAATTTAATCTCGCATCTTATTATGAATGTATTATACCATCCCTTTTCATTGACGGCTGACCAATCAGTCAGTTATATTATGTATTAGACTGACCAGTTGGTCAATATAATACAAAGGGAGCGCAAACATGAACAAAATTATTAATTTTTCGTTAAAAAATAAGTTCGCAGTTTGGCTACTAACCATTATCGTTACCATTGCAGGTATTTATTCTGGGCTGAATATGAAGCTGGAAACAATTCCTGATATTACAACACCTGTTGTAACAGTAACCACGGTTTATCCTGGTGCTACACCAGAAGAAGTAGCTGATAAAGTTTCAAAACCGATGGAAGAGCAACTGCAAAATTTAAGTGGTGTAAACGTTGTTAGTTCATCATCTTTTCAAAATGCATCTTCTATTCAGGTAGAATATGATTTTGATAAAAATATGGAAAAGGCTGAAACAGAAATAAAAGAAGCTCTCGCAAATGTGAAACTGCCAGAAGGCGTAAAGGACCCGAAAGTTTCACGTGTAAACTTCAATGCCTTTCCTGTTATTTCATTAAGCGTAGCAAGTAAAAATGAATCTTTAGCTACCTTAACTGAAAATGTAGAAAAAAATGTTGTGCCAGGATTAAAAGGACTTGATGGAGTCGCATCTGTTCAAATTTCAGGTCAACAAGTAGATGAAGTACAACTTGTCTTTAAAAAAGATAAGATGAAAGAATTAGGTTTAAGTGAAGATACTGTAAAAAATGTAATTAAAGGATCGGACGTATCTTTACCACTTGGCCTATATACATTTAAAGACACAGAAAAATCAGTTGTTGTAGATGGAAATATTACAACAATGAAAGCATTAAAAGAATTAAAAATCCCTGCTGTTCCTTCATCAGCAAGCGGTCAAGGTAGTCAAACTGCTGGAACTGGTGCACAAATGCCACAAATGAATCCAGCTGCTATGAACGGGATTCCGACAGTTACATTAGACGAAATTGCTGACATTAAGGAAGTCGGAAAAGCAGAATCTATTTCTCGAACAAATGGAAAAGAAGCAATTGGAATTCAAATTGTCAAAGCTGCTGACGCCAACACAGTTGATGTTGTAAATGCAGTGAAAGATAAAGTAAAAGAACTTGAGAAAAAATATAAAGACTTAGAGATTATTTCAACATTCGACCAAGGTGCACCTATTGAGAAATCAGTAGAAACAATGCTGAGCAAAGCCATTTTTGGTGCTATTTTTGCGATTGTTATTATTATGCTGTTCCTACGAAATATCCGAACAACATTAATCTCTGTCGTTTCCATACCACTTTCTTTATTAATTGCTGTATTAGTCATAAAGCAAATGGATATTACACTTAACATTATGACACTCGGAGCAATGACAGTCGCTATCGGGCGCGTTGTGGATGACTCCATTGTTGTTATTGAAAATATTTACCGACGTATGTCGTTATCAGGAGAGAAACTACGCGGGAAAGATTTAATTCGTGAAGCTACGAAAGAAATGTTTATTCCGATTATGTCTTCTACCATTGTAACAATTGCTGTATTTTTACCGCTTGGACTAGTAAAAGGTATGATTGGTGAAATGTTCTTACCATTCGCCTTAACTATCGTCTTCGCTTTATTAGCGTCGTTACTAGTAGCAGTTACAATCGTACCGATGCTAGCTCATTCTTTATTTAAAAAAGAGAGCATGAGAGAAAAAGAAGTACATCATGAAGAAAAACCAAGTAAATTAGCAAACGGTTATAAACGTATACTTGCATGGGCTTTAAATCATAAAATCATCACATCAAGTATTGCTGTCCTTCTATTAGTTGGTAGTCTTGCACTTGTTCCAATTATCGGTGTAAGTTTCTTACCATCTGAAGAAGAAAAAATGATTATTGCAACGTACAACCCTGAACCAGGTCAAACGTTAGAAGACGTTGAAAAAATTGCAACGAAAGCTGAGAAGCACTTCCAAGATAATAAAGACGTCAAAACAATTCAATTCTCATTAGGTGGCGAAAACCCAATGAGTCCTGGTCAATCAAATCAGGCAATGTTCTTCGTACAATATGATAACGACACGAAAAACTTCGAAAAAGAGAAAGAACAAGTCGTTAAAGATTTACAGAAAATGTCTGGAAAAGGCGAATGGAAAAACCAAGACTTCGGAGCAAGTAGCGGTAGTAACGAAATCAAGTTATACGTTTACGGAGATAGCTCAGAAGACATTAAGCCTGTCGTAAAAGATATTCAAAACATAATGAAGAAAAACAAAGACTTAAAAGATATAGACTCTAGTATTGCAAAAACATACGCAGAATACACTTTAGTCGCAGATCAGGAAAAGCTAAGTAAAATGGGTCTAACGGCTGCACAAATTGGAATGGGACTTTCTAATCAACATGATCGCCCTGTTCTGACAACAATTAAAAAAGACGGTAAAGATATCAATGTATATGTAGAAGCTGAAAAACAAAATTATGAAACAATCGATGACTTAACAAATCGTAAAATTACAACGCCGCTTGGTAATGAAGTGGCTGTAAAAGATGTGATGACTGTAAAAGAAGGAGAAACTTCGAATACAGTGAAACACCGCGATGGCCGTGTTTATGCGGAAGTAAGTGCAAAACTAACATCTGATGACGTTTCAAAAGCATCCGCCGCGGTTCAAAAAGAAGTAGATAAAATGGATCTTCCTTCTGGCGTAGATGTTTCTATGGGAGGCGTTACAAAAGATATTGAAGAATCATTCAAGCAACTTGGCTTAGCGATGTTAGCTGCGATTGCTATTGTATACTTCGTTCTTGTCGTTACATTTGGCGGTGCTCTTGCACCATTCGCAATTTTATTCTCGCTACCATTTACAATCATTGGAGCCCTTGTTGCCTTATTAATCTCTGGTGAAACGTTAAGTGTCTCTGCAATGATCGGTGCCCTTATGTTAATCGGTATCGTTGTAACAAACGCAATCGTGCTTATCGACCGCGTTATTCATAAAGAAAATGAAGGTCTATCAACACGTGAAGCTTTATTAGAAGCTGGTGCAACACGCCTTCGTCCGATTTTAATGACTGCAATTGCAACAATCGGTGCTCTTATCCCGCTCGCATTAGGATTTGAAGGTAGCGGCTTAATTTCTAAAGGACTTGGTGTAACAGTAATTGGTGGATTAACAAGTTCAACATTATTAACACTTCTTATTGTTCCAATCGTTTATGAAGTATTAAGCAAGTTTAAAAAGAAAAAAGTAAAGTAACAAAAAAATAACCTCGCTAACTGCGAGGTTATTTTTTATTTCCAAACAAGATTAGGAAATCACCATAGCCTTCTTTTTCTAATTCCTCTGTTGGAATAAATCGAAGAGCTGCTGAATTTATACAATAGCGAAGTCCATTTGGTCCTGGACCATCTGGAAATACGTGGCCGAGATGTGAATCTCCTTCCTTACTTCTCACTTCTGTACGCGTCATATTATGACTCACATCCATTTTTTCCTTCACACTAGCTGACATAACTGGCTTCGTAAAACTAGGCCATCCACATCCACTATCAAATTTATCTAGAGAAGTAAACAAAGGTTCACCTGAAACGATATCTACATAAAGACCTTCTTCTTTATGATTCCAATACTCATTTCGAAATGGTGGTTCTGTACCATTTTCCTGTGTTACATAAAATTGCATCTCATTCAGTTTTTCCTTTAAATGAGCATTATCCTTTGGCCAATGTTGCTTAATAAACGCATCTCGCCCTGAGCCCTTACGGTATAACTCGTAGCGGAATTCATTTTTCTTATGATATCCTTGGTGATATTCCTCTGCGGGATAAAACGTAGCAGCTGGCAATATTTTTGTCGCAATCGGCTTTGAAAAGCGCCCACTCCTTGCAAGCTCTTCTTTTGAAGCCTCTGCTTTTTTATGTTGTTCTTCATTATGATAAAAAATCACTGTTTCGTAAGACTGCCCGCGATCGTGGAATTGCCCACCTACATCAGTCGGATCAATTTGTCTCCAATATATATTTAATAACTCCTCATACGGCATTTTATTTGCATCAAATGTAATTTGTACTGCCTCATAATGTCCCGTCGTTTCTGAACATACTTCTTTATATGTTGGATTCTCTTTATGACCACCTGTATAGCCAGAAACAACCTTTATAATTCCTTCCATCTCTTCAAATGGCGAAACCATACACCAGAAGCACCCTCCAGCAAATGTAGCTAATTCTACCTTTTCATTTACAGCCATTCTTTCACCCCTATTCTATCTTCTCCTTACAGTATGGCATAAGAAACATCATGTTATAAAAGAAAAAGCATCGAACATCGATGCTTTTTTCTCTTCACTTTATTTTTTTCCAGCGTCCTTCTCCATTTCATCACTTGTCACATCTAAGACATCTAATAAGAAAATGAAGATTGGAATACCGATAATTAATCCCCATACACCTAAGAAGTGTTCCGAGAAGATTAATACCATAAACGTATAGAAAATTGGTAAGTTTGTTTTTTGCGACATAAACTTCGGATTTAACACGTAACTTTCAAGCGCATGAATGACTGTTACGATAACTAAAATATAAACAACGTACATAATACCGCCGATATTGTAAGCAATCATACAAAGCGGGAATAACGAAATGATAACCCCAGCTACTGGAATTAAACCAAGTAAGAAGATCATTAACGCTAAACCTAATAATTGTGGGAATCCTAATATCCATAATGCAATAACGGATAAAACGCAGTTAACAACTGCAATTAAAAATTGTGCCTCAATTACTTTTCCGAATGAACGTGCAAATTTCTTACCGAAGTACTCAATTTCAGTATAGAAAATTGCCAGTCTGCTCTCTTTAAATTTTGCAGTAAAAGCAACGATACGAGCTTTCTCCAATAAGAAAAATAAACTTAAAATTAAAGAAAGTAACACTTGAAGGCCAAATTTCCCAACATTCGTAATCGATTTATACAAAATGTCAACGCCTTGTCCTACATACTTCGAAAGTTCCATATGATTAACAGCATTAACTGCATACTTAATTAATTCACTGTCCGGTGGGTTTCTTAAAAATACGTTAAATTGATAAATCAATTGTGAAATTTGTATCGTTAATACTGGTAAATATTTAAATAGCGTAATAGCAATTCCACCAATTAACATGACATATAGAAATGCTATAATGAGTTTTCGATTAATGGGCATGAAATGATCTAATTTGCGGGAAATAAACTTTTGGAATCGATCCATTAAATACGTAAGAATAAACGTAATTAAAATTAAATTCAACATACTTTGCAGCCCGTATAACACGAGGGCAAGTATTACTAATACGAGTAACCTCTGAAATCCTTTGCTTTGAAACAGGTTTTTTATTTGCATAATCGACGAGTACTCTCTCCTGTCCTATAAAGTAAAACGTTAATAAGTAGATTTTTCTCTCTTTTCTACTTTTAATTATTCATTCATATTAAGATTTTTATAAGCTCATTATACGCCTGCCTTAGCAGATCTATAGTAGCTTACTTCTTATTTTACAATACAATGACCTAATTCAAAACGTATTCTACACAGTATTAATAAAGATTTAAGGAAACTTACATTTTGTCACAATAGGTCTTACCACTACTGTAACATAAAAAGCAAGCTATCAGTAGAAATCTGTCCTACAAATAGCTTGCTTTTCTCATTTTTCAAGTAAGTTTTACTATCCAATGAATGGCATGAACATCGGTATGACAACTACCGTTACAACTCCAACTACTGTTACAGCAATACTTGCCATAGCTGCCTCTACTTCACCCATTTCAATTCCTACTGCCACTCCTAATGCATGACCTGCTGTTCCAAGTGCTAAACCTTTTGCAATTGGATGTTTCACTCTAAATGTTTTTAAGAATAACGCTCCTAATGCGTATACGATAACTGCGTTAAAGATTACTGCAAATGATGTAATTGCTGGTATACCACCAATACTTTCAGAGATTGGTAATGCAATTGCTGTTGTTGCCGCTTGTGGTAACATTGAATTCATTACTGCTGTATCTAAACCAATTGCTTTTGCAACAATGAACACGACAATTACTGAACAAATAGATCCAACCACGATAGCTGATAAAATTTGCCACCAATATTTTTTCAACTTATCCACTTGTTTATATAATGGAATTGCAAACGCGATTGTTGCTGGCTCTAAGAAAAAGCTAATCATTTTTCCACCAGTATTATATTCTTCGAAAGTAAAGTTACCTACTTTTAAAAAGACAATCCCTAATACCATCGCTACGAATAATGGTGTGAATAAGAAGAACCCTTTTGAATGCTTGAATAATAATGTTCCGATTCCGTATGCGATTAATGAAACGACGATTCCGAAATATGGAGTCATTGTGCTTGCCATGTTCATTCCCTCCTAACAATATATACTAAAATGGTTACGCAACTTTTCCGTGCTTGCGTCCTTTATTTACTACTTTCAATTCTTTTGTATCTTCTGTTTCTTTTTTATCTTTTCCTAAAATAAATTGTGCAAATAATCCTGTTACAGCGAGTAAAATAACTGTTGCGACAACAATTACAGTTAAAATTTGTACAAAATATTGTCCCATTACACCAAGAGAATTAATAACCGAAATACCTGATGGGACGAAAAGGAATCCGATAATACCTGTTAAAGCTGTTCCAAGTGATTCAACTTGTTCCAATTTAATAACCTTTAAACATAATAGACTAAATAAAATGACTAACCCGATTACCGATGAAGGCATCGGAATTGGTAAATGTGTTGCAATAATATTAGAAATTAACATAATAGCTGAGAATATGAATGCTTGTGATAAGAAACTATATACTTTTTTCGTACTCATTTTGGCCACCTCTTTCGATTTGGTACCTTTATTGTATAGGATATAATCGCCTTAGTAAGCGTTTACATAACAGAACGTCAAATATACAGAATCAGTTACAAATATAAAAGGATGAAATACAAAAGCTGCTTCTTAAATACGAAGCAGCTTCTTAAGTTCTTTTGCATATGTACGACTAACAGGTACTTTTGATCCTTCTTTCATAATTAAATTATAAGTAGAATTGAACCACGGCTGGATTTCTGTAATATGATTAATATTTGCAATGAAGCTACGATGTACACGCATAAAACTTGCTTGCGGCAACTTCTTTTCCAAAATCACAAGTGTATCGTGTGTTATATATGTGTCCCTCATTGTTTTTACTGTTACTTTTCCATCCACAAGTCCTACATATATAATATCTTCAATATTCACAAGTACGATTGATTCTTCAATTGGTAATGCTAATTTATGCATATCTGCCGTTACATCTGCCCCTTTTATTTCTTGCTTCGTTTCTATTTGCGACTGCTTTTGTTTTTTATACTTCTTTAATGTTTGTACAATACGTTCTTCATCAAATGGCTTTAAAATATAGTCTAACGCATCTACTTCAAATGCTTGCAACGCGTATTGATCATAGGCAGTCGCAAATACAATGGCAGGTGGATTTTTCATCTTCTTTAATATATTCGCGATTTCAAATCCGTTATCATCAGATAACTGAATATCTAGGAAAACAATATCTGGTTTGTTTTTCATTAGCTCTTCTAATGCGTCCTCTACACAATCAGCCTCACCAATTATCTCAACTTCCTTCGTTCTTTCTAATAAATACTTTAGTTCATCGCGTGCTAACATTTCATCATCAACTACTAGTACTTTTAACAATCTGCTCTTCCTCCCCTACTTTTTTTGGAATAACAAAAGTAATCTCTGTCCCCTCTTTTAATTTACTTTTGATATGAAGCATCGTTTCTTTTCCAAATAGCCCAATAAGACGTTCATTAATATTATATAAAGCTGTTCCAGTCCCTTTCTTGGACGAAACTACCATCTTTCCTAATTGTTCTAAACGTTCTTCCTCAATTCCTTGCCCATTATCTTTTACTTCAAAATGAACCATACCCTCTTTTTCAAAAACATGCACTTCCACTTGGCACACTGGTTGCTTCTTCGGGAAAGCGTGTCGCAACGCATTTTCAACCAATAGTTGAAGAACAAATGGTGGTACTAAAGTTGTCTTTAGCTCATCCTCAATATACACCTTTACTTCATACTTATTTGGAAACCTTGCTTGTTCTAGCGATAAGTATGCCTGTACATGGTTTAATTCTTGTTCTAGTGGAATCAATAACTGACGTGCCCCTTGTAAATTACAACGGAAATACACACTAAGCTGTAATAATAACTTCCTTGCTTTTTCTACATCTGTTCGGCATAAAGCTGATACTGTATTAATCGCATTAAATAAAAAGTGTGGGTTAATTTGTGCTTGTAATGCCTTTATTTCCGCATCTTGCAATAATTTACTTTGCAACTCAGCTTCCCCTAATTCAAGTTGTGTAGAGAATATTTTTGCTAACCCTTCTGCTAATTCCTCTTCCACACGACTTAACTGGTTAGGATTTTTGAAATACAGTTTTAATGTTCCTATCGTATTTCCATGTGAAGTTAGTGGAATAACAATCGCCGCTTGCAAAGGGCATCCTTCATGTTGACAATTAATGACCTCACGTGATTTTGCTTTCATTATTTTTCCTGTGTGTAACACTTCTTTCGACAAACCAGTTATTAAACTATGTGAAGGAATATGGTGATCTGATGCTAATCCAACATGAGCTAATATTTTCTCTGTATCTGTTAAGGATACCGCATCAGTTCCTGTAAAGCGGTGAATAATTTGTGCCACATGCTTACACGATTCTTCTGTTAAGCCTTGGCGAAAATACGGTAACGTTTTATCTGCAATACGTAATACCTTATGAGTCTGAAGTGCCTTTGCATTCTCTTCCTGGCGCAAAATAGCTTGTATCATAGAAAGTAAAATAAAACTTCCAAAGCTATTTACAAGGATCATTGGTATCGCAATTGTTTTCACAATACTCATTCCATCCTCTACAATTAATAAGATCATAATCATTTCTAAAGAAACGATAAACACACTTAAAACCGCTGAAAATTTAGGCGTAATTGTACGATTATACTTTTTGAAAATGTATCCAATATAACCTGTTATAATCCCCGCTAAAATTGAAGAGATTGCACAACTTAGTGCAGTCGTCCCGCCAAGCATATAACGGTGAATACCAGCAATCGATCCTACTCCAATTCCAACGATAGGTCCGCCAAGCAATCCACTAATTCCAACACCCATAATACGTGTATTCGCGATTGTGCTCGATGAAGAAACACCCTGTAGCCAATTTTCATTCATAATCGTATTACCCGCTATTTCAATCCCAGTGTAATTGCTTACAATTGTAAACACCGAAAAAATACAAATAAGCTTAAGCTTATCTACATAACCATCTTGCTTATGAAGAAGACGCCTGAACGTTTTAATATGCGAAAGTAAAAACCCTAAAATAACAATAAGTCCGACACGTTCAATCATCATAAGTACTAAATTTAGCATCTGTGATTCATTCCTTTTTATATGAGTTAGTTTTATTATGGGAAAATAATGAAGTGGACGTCAAGAAGAATGAAATATCTTTTGAAATATTTTACACATAACAATTCCCTCATTATTTGACAATGTAATAGAAGAGTGCTAAAAATAAAGTAATATAATACAGTCCTTTAACCCAACCCCGTGAGGTTGAGAAGGAAGTCGGAATACAATATACGTATGTTCTTTTCTAGGAATACGTATGCTTTTTTGGCCTTCTCATCATATCAGGTGAGAAGGCCTTTTGTTATTCTTCCATAGCGACTGTAGAAGAAAATAAGGAGGAATAATGATGAACGTCACTACTGATGTACAATCAACAACAGAGGAGACGAAAGAGAAAAGATATAAAACACTATTTGGGTCTGCGCTAGGATATGCAGCAGAAGGCTTAGATATGTTGCTCTTATCTTTCGTACTCGTCTACATTTTAAAAGAATTTCATTTAAGCCCTGTTGAAGGTGGAAACTTAACATTAGCCACCACAATAGGAATGCTAATCGGATCTTATTTATTTGGATTTATTGCTGATTTATTTGGTCGTATCCGTACGATGGCCTTCACAATCTTACTATTTTCACTCGCAACAGCACTCATTTATTTCGCAACAGATTATTGGCAATTATTAATTCTTCGCTTTTTAGTTGGAATGGGAGTTGGTGGTGAATTCGGTATTGGAATGGCCATCGTAACTGAAACATGGTCGAAAGAAATGCGCGCAAAGGCAACATCCGTTGTGGCACTTGGATGGCAATTCGGCGTACTAGTCGCTTCACTCCTACCAGCATTTATCGTTCCACACTTTGGATGGAGAGCCGTTTTCTTATTTGGACTCATTCCCGCACTACTAGCTGTCTATGTCCGAAAAAGTTTAAGTGAACCGAAAATATGGGAACAAAAACAACGATACAAAAAAGAATTGTTACAAAAAGAAGCTGAAGGTAATTTAACAACTACTGAGGCAGAGCAACTAAAGCAAATGAAAAAATTCCCACTCCGAAAATTATTTGCAAATAAAAAAGTAACGATAACAACAATTGGTCTTATTATTATGTCATTCATCCAAAACTTCGGATATTATGGAATTTTCACATGGATGCCAACTATTTTAGCAAATAAATATAACTACACATTAGCAAAGGCGAGCGGCTGGATGTTCATCTCTACGATTGGTATGCTAATTGGTATTGCAACTTTTGGTATTCTAGCTGATAAAATTGGTCGCCGTAAAACTTTTACAATCTATTATGTCGGTGGTACTATATACTGTCTCATTTACTTCTTCTTATTCACAGACTCAACATTATTGTTATGGGGAAGTGCATTGCTTGGATTCTTTGCCAATGGCATGATGGGAGGATTCGGGGCAGTTTTAGCTGAAAACTATCCTGCTGAAGCTCGCTCTACAGCAGAAAACTTTATTTTCGGTACAGGACGTGGTTTAGCTGGATTTGGGCCTGTTATTATCGGCTTACTTGCTGCAGGTGGTAATTTAATGGGAGCATTATCCCTCATCTTCATTATCTATCCAATCGGTTTAGTTACGATGTTATTATGTGTTCCAGAGACGAAAGATAAAGTATTAGAATAGATTGAAACTGTATCCTTCAAAAAAATAGGTGGATAAATAGGAAAGAGGAAGTATCTCAAATGAGATGCTTCCTCTTTTTATATAAATACAATTATTTACTTTGATTTACTAGCTTTTTGGAACAAGAAGGAGGTTTTCTCTTCTTCTTTTACAATACCTTGCTTTAAAGCTAATTCCCCCGCAACTTTTGGCGCTAGCCATAGCATTGGGAACAACAGAATGGATACCGGGACAGCTGTTACTACGATAAATGATTGCAGTGCATTAATACTTCCCTCACCCATGTATAAAAGAATCGCTGCAACTGTTCCCATAATAAGCGACCAAAACACTCGTAAGCTAATTCTAGGGTCTCCATCTCCAGTCACTGCCATTGAAATCGAATACGCCATTGAATCCCCTGTTGTTACTACAAATAAAATTGTTAATAAAAGAAATGCCGGTCCAATAATATGAGAGAGTGGCAGTTGCTCTGTAATTGCAATCATAGCCGCTGGCATACCAGATTCACTTAATGCTGCCGATATAGAACCAGGATTCATTAACTCATAAAACACACCTGATCCTCCCAAAATAGTAAACCAAAACGTTGTAATAATAGGTGCAATAATTCCAATTGCAACGATGATTTCTCGGATTGTTCTTCCTCTTGAAATGCGGCTCACTAAAATTGCCATCATCGGTCCATACCCAATAAACCATCCCCAGAAAAAGATTGTCCACGATCCTAACCAAGTTGTATCACCACGATATGTGCTCATTGGAATAAATTCATTTATATAAAATCCAAACGAAGAAACAAATGAATCAATAATAAATCCACCTGGTCCAAATAGTAATACGAATAGCATTAATAAAACTGCTAACCTAACATTTAAATTACTTATAATTTGAATCCCTTTATCAATTCCTGTTACCGCAGATATAGTAGAAACAGCTACTACACAAACAATAATGGCTAATTGAGTCGTAAACACATCCGGGATGTTAAACAATGCTTGTAGGCCATAACTTGCTTGTAGGCCTAAAAATCCAATTGGACCAATCGTGCCTGCCGCTACCGCAATAATGGCAAATACATCGATCATTGTTCCAAGCCAACTCTTTCGCAATTTCTCTCCAAAAATAGGATATAAAAGCGTTCGAGGTTTTAATGGCATACCTTTATGATAATGCCCATACATCATAACTACCGCACTAATTGTACCTAAAATTGTCCAAGCCAGGAAACCCCAGTGCATATAACTTTGTGCTAAAGCAGGCATTACTGCTTCTTTCGTTCCAGCAGTTATACCTTCATGTATTGGTGGCACCGTCATTAAATGGTACATCGGCTCTGCCGCTGCCCAGAAAACACCACCTCCGGCCAATAATGTAGACATTATAATAGCAAGCCATTTTGTCGTACTAATCTCAGGTTTTTCTAATCCCCCAAGTTTAACTCTCCCATACTTCGAGAATGCCATACACATTGCAACAATAAATGTACCAATTAATAAAACTTGCCAGAAGGCACCAAAATATTTAATTGAAGCTGCAAAACTGCTATTAATGACTCCCTCTACATAATTTTTATTTAAGAAAACCGCAATTACAAATAATAAAAGCGAACCACCACTCATAAGAAATACAGGCCAATCCGTTTTTCGACTCTTCATCCTCATTTACACTTCCTCCTTCCTCAGCAATCTAAAAAAACAACTTTATTATGTTTTATTGTTTACACCCAAAACACAATGATTATATAAGCATAATAATTTATCTATTTCCTACACACTTATGTTGTCCCTAAAAATATGCTAAATCCCTTATTTAAAAGAAAATTTCTATTCCTCTTACATAAAAAAGCAAAATAAAAGACCTTATATTTCTATAAGGTCTTCGAAACAGAAATTTGATTATAACATAAGGAACTCCTTGGTTCAAAAAGCTCCTTCCAAAAATAACCGAGGGTAAAGGCTTCCATTTGCTACGTAACAGTAGTTAAAAAAAAATTATATTTTTACAGAAAATGCCCTATACTACAAACTATTTATGAAAAAAATTCGGCTTCAAAATTTCATTCGGATACGGTTTATGATAAATATGAGTGGTAGCTGGAGATAACGGCGGAATGAGCCACACCCAATTGCCCGTTACAACACGACCACAAGCAGCTTCTTGCTTCTCAAATTGCTGAAATTGTTGCGCCGCAGTATGATGGTCAACAATACTGACTCCTTGTTTTTTAAAAGAATGTAAAACAGCCACGTTTAATTCAACTAATGCCTTATCTTTCCATAACGTACCGTTTCTTGATGTATCCAAATCCATCATTTCCGCAACTGCTGGAAGTAAATTATAGCGATCATGATCCGCTAAGTTACGTGCCCCAATCTCTGTTCCCATATACCATCCATTAAACGGAGCTGCTGTATAGGAAATACCGCCAATTTCTAAGCGCATATCTGAAATCATTGGAACCCCGTACCATTTTGCTCCAAGTGACGAAATTGGGTATTCTGGGTGTTCAATTGGCACCTCTTTTACTTCTTCTTTCGGAATTTCTTTATATATCGGCGCTTTTCCATCTATAGAAAACACAAGTGGCAATACATCGAAATTCGTACCTTCTCCTTGCCAGCCAAGTTCTTGACAAAAATCTGTAAACACAGCGGAATGAGAGTCACCAATCACTCCCATTTCTGTTTTATATCCTGCATACCGAATCAATTGGTGATTATAAATTCGTATATTATTTTCTTCACCTTGATATTGCTTAAAAATTGTAATGGTCGGTTTCACTTTTCCGTTGTTCGTTGCATATTGAATATGATGAATTAATGCATTATATACACCTTCCTCATCATTTACTTCACGTGCATCTAATATGTGCATCTTACTCCAAAATAGTCTTCCGATACATCGATTACTATTGCGCCATGCCATTCGCGATCCGTGAACAAGTTCTTCAAATGTATGTTCATACGTCCCCGTCTTCTCTATTTCAACTCGAATTTCTTTCATGCGTTCTTCTATGAATTGTTCTTTATTAAGCTCTTTATAGCAAATCGTAATAAAATGACTCGCTTCCTCTATTAATTGCTTCGTTTTACTCATAAGCGATCTCCTTCTATTTCAACAAAACGTTACTACTTTACAGTATAAGCAAAAAGAATAAGAGTCACAAACGAAAGTCTAAGTGTTACTTTTATTGTACTATCTTTCAGAAAATTAAGAGATTACTATTGACTTTCATGAAAAATAGGTGTATTTTTTACTCAGGTAAATTATTTTTACCTAGACCAACTTTTAGAGAGAAAGGAGGAAATGTCATGTCTTCATTTCAATTGCCAAAGCTTTCATATGACTATGATGAACTAGAGCCATATATCGATAGCAATACACTTTCTATTCATCATGGAAAGCACCATGCGACATACGTAAATAATTTGAATGCCGCACTAGAAAACTATTCGGAATTACACAATAAATCTTTAGAAGAGTTACTATGTAATTTAGAAGCTTTACCAAAGGACATTGTTACAGCTGTCAGAAATAACGGTGGTGGACATTATTGTCATAGTCTTTTTTGGGAAGTAATGAGCCCACGGGGTGGCGGCGAGCCTAATGGAGACGTTGCAAAAGTAATTGATTATTATTTCAATACCTTTGACAACTTAAAAGATCAACTGTCTAAAGCAGCAATTAGCCGTTTTGGAAGTGGTTATGGATGGCTTGTTCTTGACGGTGAAGAACTTACTGTAATGAGTACACCTAATCAAGATACACCTTTGCAAGAAGGCAAAATTCCATTACTTGTCATTGATGTATGGGAACATGCCTATTATTTAAAGTACCAAAATCGTCGCCCAGAATTTGTTACCAACTGGTGGCATACAGTGAACTGGGACCGGGTAAATGAAAAATATTTACAAGCAATTCAATCACAAAAACATTAGTCGTGCGTATAAGGTAAGTTTGGTAATGTAAAATTAGTATTGTCGAAATCCTCCAGAATCCCCCGGATTGCCACCGGGGGATTTATGATTATTTCATTGCATGTATGTAATAACGTAATACTTTTTCCATTTCTATTTTCAACCCTCGGAACGGGAATCCTAATTCATTAGCTTTTCCATTATGTAATGTACAATTAGTCACTTCATTATAAGGTGCTACATGATCTCCTACTTCTTGAATGAGTGATTTTATTCCCGTATTTTCTTCTATAAAATGAATAATTTCCCGAGTAGAAACTACCCCGTTGCTACAAGCATTAATTGGCCCTTCTATTTCTTTCATCCCACACCAAGCTAAAAATTCCCCGGCTTCTTCTTCATGTATAAACGACAATTTTCCATCTAGATCATTCACTGCGACAGGTTCTTCTCTCACAATATGTTCAACATAAAATTGTAACTTTTCGTATAATCGTTTTTTCCAATAACAACTGGAAAACGAACTGCAACAACTGGAAATGTTGCTTGTTGAAATACAACTGCTTCGGCTACTCTCTTTCCTTCACCATAATTGAAGTCATTCCTATCTCCATACGCGATTGCATACTCGTACGGATTGAAGTCCTCTTCTAATAAACTTAGTGTTGGTTCATAGACAGCCATTGAAGATGTCATAACGTATTTCTTCGTTTTCCCTCGTAACACTTCACATATTATCTTCGCTGCGTTCGAGCTATAGCATAAATTATCGAATACAATATCATAACTTTTATCTGCTAGACGCTCTGCTAGTTGTTTTTCATCTTCTCTATCTACAATAAGTCTTTTTACTCTACTCCCAAAAGAATCTTCCGTAATTCCTCTCGTCGCAATCGTTACATCGTGCCCATCTTGCAAAAGTGCTTCTACTAAATGTTTACCAAAAAATCTAGTTCCCCCTAGCACCAATACCTTCTTCAACTTTATCATCCCCATTTCGATAAATTGTAAAATACTACCTCTCTATTATAAATGCTAACATATAAAAAGCATGGAACTCGTTTAACGATTCCATGCTTTTCTACAAAAAATATATTAACGTACTCGATATTTATAAATACAATAACAGAAGTATAAAATAGAAATTACAGATACATAAACCCATAATTCATATACGAATCCCTCTCCCCATACTCCCATAAAATAAAAGAGTGAAGGTAACGTCAATGTTACCCAAGATTGTACGAAGGCAATCCTTCCAAGATATTGATTGATGTTCTTTTTTTGTGTATTTAATACAAAGAATAAATACCAAAGTAATGCCCACATAAACCACGTTAACGCATTCACAACATCGTGGAATTGAACAAATGAAACAACCATATAGAATAAAGCAATAATTGCTACCCAAATGCAGAACCACCCTAAACCACTACTGTCCATTCCTTTTATAAAAGTAACACCTACATATAAATAGGTTAATCCGAATAAGAAAGTAGCTGCATATGAATATACCGTCCAATTACTTTGATCAGAAATCATGATTAAATAGAACGGAATAATAATTTGTAGTGCACCCACAAATAAGTTAAAAACACCTGCACTTTTCATCTCTGCTTTTCCTAATATAACAAGACTATTTAAAAATAAAGCTGCACCCGAAAGTAATAATCCTACGTAACCCATATGTATTCGTGTGAAAGTCTTTCCCTTTCACACTTTTAACCTCCCCACAATATAAAGTGATTCTTTATTATTTTTCTTCCTATTTAAAACTACATACATAATTTTTAATCCAAATAGGTCAGACTTCCTACCTTGAAGAACACCAAATTTAAAACGCTTTCAATCATAAATAACCCTATCAGAACATTAATAGGATTCCTTGATTATAAACGTACTCTAACCATGACACAAGTATTGATGTTATTTTAAATATTACGTTTTTTATTTCTATAAAAATTAATAGGATAATGCACTTTTTCTATCTTATTCTACTAATTTCTAACATGGAATATTATAAAATGAGCTAGTCAGTAATACATTCATCTTTATAAGATAATCGTATACTGACCTAAACTTTCATAGTCAATATTGATAGTTTCTCATCCCTAATAATTGCTATTTATCATAAATATCATTCGGATTAATTGTAGGAATAAATCCATTTATAGAACTATATTTTTTAGATACGGTATTTGGAGTAACGGTAAACGTTACAATCTTATTACTTTGTTGTTTAAAATAGCGCATCCAATTTTGACTCCATTCATCTTTCGTAATAACTTGTTTATTGAAGTCCTCCCACAATACACCATGTATAAAATTCAAGGATGTATTTTTGATTGTGTCAAATCCCCAATTCTGTATAAGAAGCAAATCAGAATCAACACCTTTTATTTCTTTTAATAAATTTACATATGCTTCGCGAAATTTCCCTTGTGTAACTGGCTGATCATAAAAATAGTCGTCAATATCACCAGCGGTATCTAAAAACACACCGTCTATTCCTTTTCCAATAACTTGCTGTTTCACTTTATTTACAACAATCCGCCGGTAATGTTCATCAGCTAAATTCATAATATATGTATCCCACTGCTCAATCTTCATTGTCTTACCGTCTCGATAATAATAGTCTGATTCAACTACTTGCGATTTATGCCACGATTCTAATTCTAAAACACTAACATACCCAAGGACTACTGTTCCTGATTTTTTTAATTGCTGAACTTGCTCTTTCGAAAATGCATATGGCTCTATAATGACCATGTCATACTTTGAAAGTCCCTCAATTACTTGCTCATTTGCTTCACCATAATAAATTTTATAACTTCGTACATTTTTTAAAACTGGTTCCACGACATTTGCTTGGGCGAATGTACTTGAGGAAAAAATAAAAGAAAATATAGCTAAAAAGCATATGGAACGTTTCCACTCCATAATAATATTCCCCCCCTATAAAACTGTAATTTTTTATCATTTTAAATATTAATACAAGTATAGTAATACAATAACATTTTACATTTTTTCAAGCTCGATATTTAATAAAAATTCCAATAAATACAATACATTAACAAAAATTAGAATTTATTTCACTTGAATTTACTACATCTCTGTTGATAAAATGATTTGGGCTTTATATATTTTAAAATAATTCTTTTAAATTATGTATTTTATTTCAGTGTACTATTCCTCAAAATTAAATTCGCAAACGAAAGAAGGGATTTTTTATGCACTATAGACAATCTAATTTATTACAAAAAATGATTGAACCTACGATTCTCTTTATTGCTCTATTTTTTCTCTCAATACTAACTGATTTTCTAACACCAACGTATGAATACTTCTTACTCTTATTTATTACATTAATTATTTCTAGCCGGTATGGCATATCTATCGCCCTTTTCACCTTTCTAGAAGCAATGATTTATATTTTTGTAAGCGGTATATATAAGGAAGATGATATATTACTGTACTTTTATTCATTAGATTACTGGATTAATTGGATTTTCTTACTTGTTATTAGTTTATGTTGTGGACTAATGAGTACTGCACAAAAGGAACGGTATGAAGATGTACATATGATAAATAATGAGCTAAAAGCCGAAAATAAAGAATTAAAATATGTTGTGAAACAATTGGATGAAACACGTATTACACTACGTTCTCGTGTACTTGAATCAAATAATCACTTATCTAAAATGTATCATATGTTTAAAGCTTTAAATCATACACATCCTGAAATTGTACTCGATGAGGGGATAAATGTATTAAAAATGTATTTCGGAGCAAAAAAAATTGGTATCTATCACGTCGATAACAATAAACAATCACTTCGTATTAAATTAAGAGCAGAAACTGGTAAAAATACATTACCTCAATCCATTTTTGTTAAAAATGCTTCGCTAGTCATCAAAAATGCTCTAGCACATAATCGACCTTTTTTCCGTACAGAAGAGGATTTTCAAGACGCTCCACTTTTAGTTGGTCCCGTCCTATTCCAAGATGATGTACAATACGTCATTATATTAGACGAAATTGAATTTTCAAAAGTAACTTCTGAGCAATTCGAACTTTTCACATGGTATTTACGCTGGATGGGTGATCGTTTACAAAACGCTTCTAATCTTTGGCTATCAAGTCAAGAGGATCGTACATTCCCTAAAACGAGCATTTATTATGAAGATGAATTTGAACATTTACTAAAAATAGAAAAGAAACGTTATGAAACATTATCTTATCCATATTCCTATTTTGAATTTACTGTTCCACAAGATTCCTTAGAAATGATAAATTCTATTTTAAAAGATCATTTGCGTGATATTGATATATTCGGTTATAGCACGCTCGAGCAAAAAGTTATGATTCTATTACCTGGCACTGAAGAAAAATTTTTATTACCAGTCAAAACTCGTATACAAAACGCTCTTTCTTCTAAAGGAGTGGTATTCTAATGATTTTACTCCTTCTTTACTTTATTTATGCTATTTTGGTTTTTCTTTTATTTCGATTTACGAAAGGTTTGATTACTGAAGATAAGAAAGGAATTATTGAGTTTTGCTTAATTATCTCTCTCCTTTTCCCGCTTGTCGGACTTATTGTATCAGCAATCATGTTATTACTGAATATAAGACGCTCCAAGACCGAGTGGTTACAGCAATACTCTGAGTATGTTTCCTTTCAAGTTGATCATTATGAAGATATTTTGGCATCAGCAAAACAAGATATGGACCTAATTTCATTTTCTTCTGGATTAGAACTAGATAAGCCTGAATTACATAAACAACTCATTGTACAGTTAAGCTCCTCCCCTATTTCCAATGAAGGAGGCTTATTGAAAGAAGCCATTCACCATAAAGATCCTGAAACTGTACATTACGCAGCAACTACTATTAATTTACTAAATGAACGGTACGAAAAACAGATCGAATACTTAAATAAGCAATTTCTACAAAATCCACAAAATGAAATTGCAAAAGAATTGGTTTCTAACTATTTAAGATATATAGACAGTGGTCTTCTTTCTAATCAGCAAAAAGAAAAAATAATCGCCGAATTTATGAATTTTATTACACAAAGTGTAGAACTATTCCCTACCGAACCTCTTTATCCTTTCCACCTTGGAAATCTGTTTCTACATACAAAACAATATGCAAAGTCTGAAGAACAATTTTTAAATCTTATTCATTTTTATCCTGAATCATATTACGGTTATGTTGGGTTACTTGAAATATATTATGAGCAAAAGTTATGGGACGAGCTCTATAACTTAATCAATAATCTAGCAGCTGCAAAAAGAGTTCATATACTACCGCGTAAATATCAATTATTTGTAAGGCAGTTTGGAGGCGCACACATTGAAAAAGGGGATTAATATATATATCGGAATTGTTAGTATCATTTTATTTCTCTTAATTATATCTATCCTTATATATCGAACAGAAAATTTCTATCAAAAGTTTTCTGTTCCTAAAACTAAAAAAACAGATATTGTTAAAACACTCAAAGCAAAAGATGTAGCCCAAAATGGACAAAAAATGCAATTATACGTTTTAAAAACGGATAATACATTAGGGCAACAAGTCGAATTTAATACGAAAAAGGCAATGGATTACGCACACCTACACTATAAAAATATTACAGCTAATGAAATTAAGGGACTTACTCCCTCTCCCTATACAGGAATTATTATTACAGGTGAAATAATGGCGCAACTTCCACAAGCTGATATTCAAAATTTTGTACAAATGGGTGGAAGGATTATTATCGCAAACCGACTTGATTCAGATTCTTCCTGGAACACATTATTTGGTATTACAAAAAAAGAAGGCTTCAAAGATGTGAAAGGATTAACCTTTGAAGAAGTTTTATTCCCTGGTTATCCTGATCTCTCAAGTTCTTCTCCATTGTTCACTCATAGCTCAATGAATATTACGCTAGATGAGAATACAACTGATACTTTGATTACTGCAGAAGATACTCCCATCCTTTGGACCAATGACTACGGTGAAGGAAAAGTCTTATATTGGAATACAACAGCATTGAACGATAAATTAGGTAGAGGTATGTTCGTTCAATCACTGGGTACTATTTTCCCGACTTTCGCTACAGTACAACTTGGAGCGGAGATTATGTATATCGATGACTTCCCATCTCCAATTCCAAGTGGAGAACTAAAAAACTTAACAACAGAAAAAATTTCTGTTGAAGAATTTTATAAAAAACATTGGTGGAAAAATATGAAGGATATCTCTGAAGAGTTTGATATTAAATATACAGGGGTTGCAATTGGGACATATCAAAATAAAGTAACGCCACCCTTTGAAAATTTTACAGGTAAAAATAGAAATACCTATTTATTATTTGGGAGAGAATTATTAAGTCACGGTGGAGAAATCGGTATTCATGGCTATAACCATCAACCTTTATTATTACCACCAGACCCAGTAGATAAAGCGCTTGAATATGTTCCATGGAATTCAAAAGAGGACATGGAGAGATCCTTAGATGCTTTACAAAAACTCGTGTATAACTTCTTTCCAAACGAAAAACTAAAAACCTATGTACCACCATCCAATATTATAAATACAACTGGATTAAGTGCATTAAACGACGCGGTTCCAACTATGGAAACAGTTGCTTCTCTATATGTGGGAAGTAAAAGTAACGGCAGTTTAATTCAAGAATTTGGACCAGACGAGCACAACAAAAATATTTATCACTTCCCACGTATTACGAGTGGCTATGCTATTTCAGATGAAGAACAATTTATTTTAGCTGATGTTACTGCAAATTTAGGGGTTATATCACATTTCGTCCATCCAGATGATATCCTTGATGAAAAACGTTCGGGTAATTTAACGTGGGAAGAATTATTTAAAGCTTATAAAACGACAATTAAAGAAATACGAGAAAGATATCCTTATATAAAAAGTATGACACAAAGTGAAGCAACTGCTTCCATGAAAATTTATCAAACCGGTGATTTAGCTGTTTCTTATGAAGATGATGCTGTTCACATTGCATATAAAGGATTACCAAACCACACTGCAACGATTATACGTGTGGAAGAAGGGAAAAAATTGAAAACCGGTTCATTCCCATACGGCACAGTTACAAAGCTAGATTCACAAATTTATAGCGTTATATTAAAACAAGCTAACGCTACAATTCCAATTAAAGGGGTATAGCAGATGAGAATAGGTTTAGTCGTTGAAGGAAGTTATCCTTTTGTCAGTGGCGGAGTAGCAAGTTGGGTACAAATGATTATCCAACAATTTAAAGAACATGAATTCACCATTTTTGCGATCGTACCGCAAATAAAAACAGAAGAGGAATATCAATATGAAATTCCTAACAATGTAAAAGATATCATTATGATTCCCTTACAATCAGAAAGTGACTCAAACCATATAAAAACCAATTTAACGACTGATGAAGTACAAACACTTCAAAAATGGTTTACATTCCAAGCTAACGACACAGAAGCATTACAAATATTAGGGAACAAGCAAAAGCTAGGAACACTACATTCCTTCTTCGAAAGTCGTGAATTTTATGAAATAGTAAAAGAAAGCTATTTGTATGAAGAAAGTAGTGGCTCTTTCTTAAATTACTTTTGGATGTGGAGATCTATGTTCACACCAATCATTCAAATTTTACAAATTGATTTTCCTGAATTAGATCTTATCCATTCTGTATCTACAGGCTATGGTGGGCTTCTTGGTGCTGCAATTGGTGCCAAATCTGATATACCATTTATTCTAACGGAGCATGGTATTTATTCCCGGGAACGTGAAGAGGAAATACTCCAATCAACTTGGATACCAATTGAATATAAAAAAAGGTGGGTTTCTTTCTTCCATCATTTATCTCACCAAGCATATGAACAAGCTGCTGATGTGATTACGTTATTCGGACGGAATAGTGCATATCAAAAAGAACTAGGAGCTCCGGCCCATAAACTAAACATTATTCCAAATGGTGTTACTTTATCTGACTATAAAGGGCTACGTAAGCCAAAACATAATTCAGATAAACTCATTATTTCTGCTATTATACGAGTTGTGCCAATTAAAGACGTAAAAACAATGATTTATGCAGCTAAATTATTATTAGAAAAAGATATTCCGTTTATCTTCTACTTATTAGGTCCTGATACAGAAGAACCAGAGTATGCCCAAGAATGTCGTGATTTAATTCAGCAACTTGGATTAAAAGAACATGTAATAATGACTGGCAGAGTAAACATTAAAGATTACTTAAAACAAACGGATATTCTCGTATTAACTAGCATATCTGAAGGGCAACCACTAGCTATGTTAGAAGGAATGGCATCGGGATTACCATGGGTTGTTACAGACGTTGGTTCTTGTAAGGAGTTAATTTATGGACAAGATGAAGATCCTTACGGCCAATGTGGCTTTGTTGTACCACCTGTATCTCCTGAACAAGTTGCCACCCACTTAGAATGGTATTATCGCCACCCTGAATCCATTCAACAATTCGGAAACAATGGGCGTAATCGTATTGAAGCATATTATCAATTATCAGGTGTTGTTGATAGTTATCGTAAGCTTTATTTAGAAAGGGGTGCGAAAACATGGCAGGTATAGGATTTCGATTACAAAAATTATTTCAGGAAGACTACTATTCTTCAAGGGTAAAAGCTTATGGATTTTCGTTATTTGTTACAGCTGGTCCTTGGTTAGTCGTTATTTTAGCAGTAACAACTATTCGATTCATTTTGAATTTATTTCATTCTATTTCAATTGAAGAACAGCGTCTTTTCACTATTTCAATTTCATATTGCTTTATTTTTTCTCAAATTATTTACGGAGCATTGCAGCTCATTGTAACTAGATATGTAGCTGACCTTTTATACGAACAAAAAGCTGATAAAGTATTTTCTTCATTTTTAGGAATGACGAAGATCACACTTTTTTTAGCTATTATGTTATGGCTTTTGTTTGCATTTTTCACACCGTTAGCTTTATATTATAAAATTGTGATGCTATTTTTATTTTTAGCTTTAAATATCATCTGGATTCAGTCCATTTATTTAACAGCAGCTAAAGATTATCAATCAATTGCACTGGCATTTTTAATTGGATCCATTTTTTCACTATTAGGAATTATCCTAGTAGCTTACTGGCACCCTACACTTGGGTTAGAACATGGATCTGCCCTATTGCTTTTAATTTCTTTTACACTCGGTACTTTCATTACACTAGTATGGTTAAGTATCGTTATTGTACGAATGTTTCCAAATAGTGATGCTACTGAACAATTTACCTTTCTGTCTTATTTAGATAAATATCCAGAATTATTTTGGTCAAGCCTCTTTTACAATGTGGGTATTTGGGTATGTAATTTTGTTATTTGGTTTGGAGACGGTCGGGGAAATATTGAAAACACATTTATTTATCATCAAATTTATGATACTTCTGTTTTCTGGGCGTATTTAAGTATTATCCCAACCTATATTTTCTTTGTAGTATCCATTGAAACCAGGTTTTATGAAAGATATAAAAAGTTCTTCGGTTCGGTAAATAATGGCGGAACATTACATACGCTTTTACAATTGAAAGATTCCATGAACTTTGTCTTAAAGCAGGAAATGGAACGTATACTTCGTAATCAAGGTATTTTTTCCTTACTTATTATTTTTATAATATGGATGTTTAGTTCGCAATCTGGAAAGACAACACTTAATTACTCTATTCTGCAACTAACTATAGTTGGTGCTTATGCAAATGGAATGGTGCTCGTTATTACATTACTACTCCTATACTTTGAGGATCGTAAAGGGGCATTTCGAACATCAGCTATTTTCTTTTTTGCAAACTTGTTATTAAGCCTTATCCTACTTCCATTTGGATTCAATGGTTACGGCATTAGTTTCGCCGTTGGATCTTCTATTACATTCCTATATGCTATTTCTAGGCTCTTTACTTACATTAAAGATATTGATTATTATACATTTTGCCAGTCAAATATTCCTATAAAACAGCGGACCTTTTTTACCAAATTAGCTAATAAACTTAACAGGAAATAAATACAAAAATGACCTTTGCTCATGCAAAGGTCATTTTTTGTATCTACATATTAAACTTCCAAATAGCCATTTTTATTATTTGATTGCCATCTCCAAGAATCTGCACACATTTCTTCTAATCCACGTTTTGCTTCCCATCCTAGTTCACGTTTTGCCTTTGATGCATCTGCAAAACATATTGCCACATCGCCAGGACGACGCTCTGTAATTTTATAAGGAACTTTTTTTCCTGAAACCCTTTCAAATGCTTCAACCATCTCAAGTACACTATACCCTGTACCTGTGCCCAAATTATAAGCATCTACTCCTGTTGTATTCAGTACTTTCTCTAGCGCTTTTACGTGACCTTTTGCTAAGTCTACAACATGTATGTAGTCACGGATGCCTGTTCCATCTTTCGTTGGGTAGTCATTTCCAAATACACTTAATTCTTTTAGCTTACCTACTGCCACTTGTGTGACATATGGCATTAAGTTATTTGGAATTCCATTTGGATCCTCTCCAATACGTCCACTTTCATGTGCACCAAATGGGTTGAAATAGCGAAGTAACGCGATACTCCATTCTCTATCTGCAAACGCTACATCACGCATAATTTGCTCAATCATTAATTTCGTTTGACCATATGGATTTGTTGCACTTAATGGAAACTCCTCTGTAATCGGTGACGTTTCCGGGATACCATATACAGTTGCGGATGAACTAAAAATCATCTTCTTTACATTATGTTTCTGCATTACTTCACATAGCACTAAAGTGCTCGTAATGTTGTTATGATAATATGTTAATGGAATTGCTACTGATTCCCCTACAGCTTTAAATCCTGCAAAGTGAATAACTGCTTCGATTGCATTTTCTTCAAAAATTGCGTCAAGTGCTTCTTGATTTAAAACATCTTCTTTATAAAACTTAAATTGTTTTCCTGTTATTTCTTTCACTCGATTTATAGATTCTACCGAGCTATTCGAAAGATTATCAACTACTATAATTTCGTAACCGCTATTTAGTAATTCTACACATGTATGACTACCAATATACCCTGCTCCACCTGTTACAAGTATTGCCATAATTATAGTCCTCCATATTTCATTCATTATAAACTTCTCAAAGTATATCACATATTTCTTATCCTATGTTTAATATGCGAACACAGAAACTTACATTTTATCCCATAATAATTTTATAACATATATGATTCCAATCAAATAATAAGAAAAACGCCACATAATTTTTGTTATGTGGCATTTTTCTTATTAAATTACGTAACAATATACACTTAGAAAATGTGCAAGACTACCTAATAATACAAAAACGTGAAAAATTTCATGATGTCCCATATATTTAAACTCTAGCCACTTTGGCTTTGTTCCATAAATAAATCCACCAATTGTATAAAAAATGCCCCCAAGTACTAAGAAAACAATGCCCCCTGTACTTAAATTCTCAGCTAACGGTGCAAAGAATAAAACAATTAACCAACCCATCGTAATATAAATTGCTGTCGATAACCATCTTGGACAATTAAACCAAAACATTTTAAACACAATGCCACAAATCGCAGTTGCATAGACTAAACAAAATAATAGCAAACCACTTGCTGAATTTAATGTAATTAAGCAAAAGGGTGCATATGTACCTGCAATTAATATAAAAATCATAGAATGATCTAGCTTCCTAAAGAAGTAAATAACACGTTCATTGGCCACAACACTATGATATACAGCTGATGCCGTATAAAGGACCATCATTCCAATCCCAAACAAAATAACAGCTGTAATTGCAGCAAATGATGGCATCTTGATAGAAACTTTCACAAGCATAGCTAATAAGGCAATAAATGATAATATCGCTCCACCTAAGTGAGTAAATGCATTAACTGGTTCTCTTACGTAAGTATTCATAATAACACCCCTCATATAATTACATGTAGTTTTAATAACTACGTGTAATTATATACACATTTCTTTTTAAGGTCAACATTTACAATTTATTTGTTTCGTAATACCATATTTAAGGATGTATTAGACATTAAGTTCCACTAAGTTATAAAAGTGAGGGATTCTACGTGGAAAATATAAATGAATTACTTGAGACATTGCATTTAGAAAAAAATATTAAACTTGAGGATATTCCAAATGTGGACTTATATGTAGATCAAGTTGTCCAACTATTTGAGAATACTTATGCAGATACAACGAGAACTGATGATGAAAAAGTATTAACAAAAACGATGATTAATAATTACGCAAAAGGGAAACTATTCATCCCTATCAAAAATAAAAAGTATTCAAAAGAGCATATGATTTTAATTAGCCTAATTTATCAATTAAAAGGTGCTCTTTCCATTAACGACATAAAAAGTTCATTAGAAACTATAAATGACTCCTTATTAAATGATGATTCATTCGAATTAAATACGTTATACAAAAATTATCTTGCTCTTACTGAAAGCAATGTCGAAAGCTTTAAACAAGACGTAAATAACCGTGTTACAGAAGTAAATGAGATTTCTTCCTTAGAAGACACAAAGCTAGAAAAATTTCTACTACTAACATCCTTCGTGACTATGAGTAATATGTATAGACGTTTAGCGGAGCAACTAGTGGATGATTTAAAAGAATCATAAATAAAAAACTATCCACCTATTAAAGTGGATAGTTTTTATTTACTTAATTGCTTCATGAACTTTTAGTTGTTTCCCTTTAATCGTTGTAGTCTTCATGACTTTCAAGACAAGTGGTCCTTTTCCATTTAATATTTCAACGTAAGAAACATTATCTTGTATCGTAATAATGCCTATATCTTCTGCTGTAATACCTTTAATTTTAGCGATTGTACCGACGAAATCTACCGCCCTAATTTTCTTTTTCTTCCCGCCATTAAAGTAAAGCTTCATAATGCCTTTGTTGATGTCTGCATTTTTATCTTTCTTTATAATTGGTTTAGCATGTATCTTTTCTTCAAATGCAGCTTTCCCTTTCATAACTTCTTCTTTTGAAGGTCCAATTGCCTTTGGAATTTCAAAGCCAATATACTCCTCAATCTCTTCTAAAAATCTATTTTCATATGGTGTTATAAATGTAATAGCTTTTCCACTATTTCCAGCTCGTCCCGTTCTTCCAGTACGATGTACATAGCTTTCTTTTTCAAGTGGAATATCATAATTAATAACATGTGTAATATTATCAATATCAATTCCCCTTGCAGCCACGTCTGTTGCTACTAAATAACGGAATTTTCCTTTTCTAAAATCATCCATGACCTCAAAACGATCTTCTTGTACCATACCGCCATGTATTTTGTCACAAGGATAGTTAGCTCGTTTTAATTGTCTATATACATGATCTACATTATCTTGTGTACGGCAGAAAATAATACAACTATCCGGATTCTCAATCGTTGTTACATCTTTAAGTAATGAAAGCTTCTCGTCTTCTATCACCTCAAAAAGAACATGTTCAATTTTATCCGTCGTAACCCCAGCCGCTTTAATTTCAATATGAGTTGGTGAATTCATATATGTACGAGACAATTTCTCAACATCTTCTGGGAGTGTTGCTGAAAATAACATTGTCATTCTTTTTGTAGGTAATTCATCAATAATTGCCTCTACTTGATCGATAAAGCCCATATTTAGCATCTCATCTGCTTCATCAATAACTAAATACTTCAAACACTCTAAAGAAAGGGTACCCTTCTCAATATGATCCAACACACGACCAGGAGTCCCAACTACAATATGTGTCTTTTGTTTTAATTCTAATTTTTGACGTGCAAATGGGGATTTCCCATAAACTGCCGCAGCTTTGATTCTTTTGAATCGACCTATATTTGTAATATCTTCTTTTACCTGTACCGCAAGCTCTCTCGTTGGTGTTAAAACTAATGCTTGTGGTTTATTCTCTTCCCACTCCACCATTTCACAAAGTGGAATACCAAATGAAGCTGTTTTTCCACTTCCCGTCTGGGACTTCACAACAAGATCCTTCTTTTGTAATGCGACTGGAATAACCTCACCTTGTACTTCTGTTGGATGATCATACCCTAACCCAGTAAGTGCCCTTACAATTTCTTTACTTAATTTATACTCAAAAAAAACTTTTCCACTCATATATTAACCTCATTTTATTCTGTATTATTTTCTTATTTATCTTTTGTATACGTTACTATCGCCCTACTTATTATACTTGAAACCTCACACAAAAAGATGGATTATGCCAGATTCATCTTTTTACATAGAAATAAACCTTATCATTTCATATATTGTTCAACTACTTGATAACATCTTTTGCTCGTATTGTTAGCATTAACCTTTTCATAGAATCCTACATCCACTCAAAAAAAAATAAAAAGAATACATACATCCTTGTGTAATCATCTTAATTTTCAAATCTTTTTATAGACGAACAATATAAACAAAAAAACGTTTTAAATTCGTTTTTAACGGTGTTTTTTAGATATAAAATCTACTTTTAAAAAAAACGTTAAGAAATCCTTTGACTTTTTAATGAAAACAATGTAAATTATCATATAGACGAACATTTTTTATTAATAAAAATAAAATATTCGTATTTTAGGGGTGTAAATGATGGAAAACGTATTCGACTATGAAGATATTCAATTAATTCCTGCAAAATGTATTGTGAACAGCCGCTCTGAATGTGATACAACTGTCACTTTAGGTAAACATAAATTTAAATTACCTGTCGTACCTGCAAATATGCAAACGATTATTGATGAAAGAATTGCAACGTATTTAGCTGAAAATAATTACTTCTATATCATGCATCGTTTCCAACCAGAGAAACGAATCTCATTCATTAGAGATATGCAATCACGTGGATTAATCGCTTCTATTAGCGTTGGTGTAAAAGAAGACGAGTATGAATTCGTACAACAATTAGCTGCTGAGCATCTTACGCCTGAATACATCACGATTGATATCGCGCATGGACATTCTAATGCTGTAATCAACATGATTCAACATATTAAAAAGCATTTACCAGAAAGCTTCGTTATCGCTGGAAACGTTGGAACTCCAGAAGCGGTAAGAGAATTAGAAAACGCTGGTGCTGACGCAACAAAAGTTGGTATTGGACCTGGTAAAGTTTGTATCACTAAAATTAAAACAGGATTTGGAACTGGCGGTTGGCAGCTAGCTGCACTTCGCTGGTGTGCAAAAGCTGCAAGTAAACCAATTATCGCTGACGGTGGTATTCGTACACATGGCGACGTAGCTAAATCTATTCGATTTGGGGCGACTATGGTTATGATCGGTTCTCTATTCGCTGGTCATGAAGAGTCTCCAGGGGAAACAATCGAAAAAGACGGCAAACTTTATAAAGAGTACTTCGGTTCAGCTTCTGAATTCCAAAAAGGTGAGAAGAAAAACGTTGAAGGTAAGAAAATGTTCGTTGAGCATAAAGGTTCTTTAGAAGACACTTTAATCGAAATGGAACAAGATCTTCAATCTTCTATCTCTTACGCTGGTGGAACAAAATTAGACTCTATTCGTACTGTAGATTATGTAGTCGTGAAAAACTCTATTTTCAACGGTGATAAAGTATATTAATTTTTAAATTTAACTCGAAGGACAAGCAGTTTTATGCTTGTCCTTCTTTTTCATATATAGAAATGTAAAATATTTTCATTTTACTGAATTTTCTAGTATCATGTTTTTAGATACTTATAATAAGGGGGATATAATATATGAAAGATGTAATTGAGAAACGCCATATTCGTGCAGAAGTTCCTACTGAATTAACATGGGACCTCTCTAATTTATACGAATCTGATAAAGAGTGGGAAACTGCATTACGTGTATTAACAGATGATATAAAAAAACTTGATGCGTTTAAAGGTCAATTACACACTAGCCCCACTATCTTATTACATTGCCTACTTTTAGAAGAAGAGCTTTTAATGAAGTTAACAAAACTATACTCCTACGCAAATTTAAAAGAATCTACCGACCGTACAAATCCAGTTATTCAAGCGAACTCTTCCAAAGTTGCTGCTTTATGGACGAAAGTACATACGGCGCTATCCTTTATTCATAATGAAATTCTCTCATTAGAAGAAGGCACAATTGAAAAATATTTAACTGAAGAAACAAAACTCGAACCTTTCCGTAAATCATTACTAGACATACTACAAAAAAGGCCGCACACGCTCTCTCCTGAAACTGAAGAAGCACTTGCTGCACTTGGCGAGGTACATAGTTCTCCATACAAAATTTACGGTATGACTAAATTAGCCGATATGGATTTTAACTCCATACAAGACGAACAAGGAAATGAACTTCCTGTCTCATTTGCATTATTTGAAAGTAAATATGAGTTTTCTCCAAGCGTAGACATACGCAGAAAGGCATACTCATCATTTGTGTCCACTTTGAAGCGATATAAAAATACCGTGGCAACAACATATGCTACCGAGGTCAAAAAACAAGTAACACTCTCTCGTTTACGCAAATTCGAATCTGTTACTCATATGCTTTTAGAACCTCAAAAAGTTCCACTTGAAATGTATAACAATCAACTCGATATTATTTATAAAGAATTGGCGCCTCATATGCGCCGTTTTGCAGATTTAAAAAAGAAAGTGTTAGGACTCGATCAAATGCTGTTCTGCGACTTACATGCACCTTTAGATCCCGAATTTAATCCAGCAATTACTTACGAAGAAGCTGGAAAACTCATTCAAGAATCTTTACAAGTACTTGGCGATGAATATAGTGCCATTATCGAAAAAGGATTCAAAGAAAGATGGGTCGACCTTGCAGATAACGTAGGCAAATCAACTGGGGCATTTTGTTCAAGTCCATACGGTTCTCATCCATACATTTTAATTACATGGCAAAATACGATGCGTGGCTGCTTCACATTAGCTCATGAATTTGGGCATGCTGGTCATTTTTATTTAGCAAATAAAAACCAGCGTATTATGAATGTACGTCCATCTATGTACTTTGTTGAAGCACCATCTACAATGAATGAATTACTATTGGGCCAGCATTTATTAGCGACCACTGACGATAAGAGAATGCGTAGATGGGTCATTCTGCAACTACTCGGCACATATTATCATAACTTTGTTACTCACTTACTTGAGGGAGAATATCAAAGAAGAGTATACAGCCTAGCAGAAGAAGATGGAGCACTTACAGCTACAACTTTAACTGAAATAAAAGCAAATGTACTTTCAACATTCTGGGGAGATTCCGTAGAAATTGATGAAGGTGCTGGCTTAACCTGGATGCGTCAACCTCATTATTATATGGGCTTATATTCTTACACATATTCCGCAGGCCTCACTGCATCTACTGCGGTGGCTCAAATGATTAAAGAGGAAGGACAACCTGCCGTTGATCGCTGGTTAGATGTACTTCGCGCTGGTGGTACGATGAAACCACTTGAATTAATGAAACATGCCGGAGTCGATATGTCAAAACCAGACGCAATCCGCAGGGCTGTTTCTTACGTTGGTTCCTTAATTGATGAATTAGAGCGCTCTTATCAAGAATAAAGTGAAACTTTAATCAGTGGGGGGTGTCCATCCCCTACTGATTATTAGCCCTCACCAATCGGGCTTTTACGGGCAGCCCGCTCCCTACCTAACTTCTTTGCTTCCGCTGAATTTTGAGGTGGGGATCTTACTGTCCGGCAAATAGCGGGATAAAAAATAAACCCTCACTTTATGAGGGTTTATTTTTTATTTACTTTCCAAACCTTTTACGGTATCCACATTTTCTACATAGCTCTTCAACTGCAACTCTTCTCGAAAATCCATCAACAATGTTTGTTGCTCTTTCGCCTTCTATAATGTTAGAGAATGAATCATTATTAATATTTCCAAGGTTAATAATCCCTTCACCATCTAAACAACAAGGAATAACCGTTCCGTTCGCTAAAATACCAGCTTGATTTCGAAGACCATGACAGAATCCTTTTCCATCATCCTCTTCTTCATGCAACGCTGGCCACTGGAATTCATAGTCTTGATTAATAAAGACGCGTTCGGCAATTTTTATACCTTTTCCTGGTGTAAGCTTCTCTTCAATTTGATAAGATAGATCAAACTCATTTTCGATGATGGATAATAACTCTCTATTTTTCTGGATTTCAGCATTCGTTTTATTATCCTGCGTTAAATTCCATAATCTTAGTGAAACAATTAAATCTGATTGGCTTGTTGCCTCTCTAATGAAGGAAAGTATACTTCTTACATACCCCTCTTTGTCTTGTGAGCCTGGGTGCCCATCAAAACTATGCAGTGAAAAATTCATTTGTCTTAAAGCAGGCTTATTTAACAATCTATGCCTTCTCTTATTAATTAACGTTCCGTTCGTTGTAATATTAACTTTAAACCCTTTTTCGTGGCTTAAATCTAACAATTGATCTATTTTTGGATGCAGCAACGGCTCACCCTTCACGTGCAAATAAATGTAGTCTGTGTGTGGTTTAATTTGGTCTAACCTTTTTGCAAAATCCTCCACAGAAATGAATTGCTTCTGTCTTTCCGTCGGCGGACAAAAGCTGCACGCAAGATTACATACACTCGTAATCTCCAAGTAAAATTTCTTAAACTTCTTCACCTTTAACTCCTCACTTCTATGACTACTTATACTTTTTCCTCTTCATATTACAGCATACTTTTTTAGAAATAGAAACATACTTATTTTAGGAAATATAGAAAACGGCCACATCTGTAGCCGTTTGAATGTACTATTACTATTTATGATACGGTTCCCCTCGATTAATACGAAATGCCCTATACACTTGCTCAAGCAATACTAATCGCATTAATTGGTGTGGTAATGTCATCTTTGAAAAAGAAAGTGATTCATTTGAACGCTTCATTACTTCTGAACTTAGTCCAAGTGATCCACCAATTACGAATGCAACTTTACTCTTCCCATATGTAGCAAGACGATCTAAGCTTACTGCAAATTCTTCTGATGATTTTTGCTTTCCTTCTATCGCTAACGCAATGACATGCGTATCATCAGAAATTTTATCTAGTATACGTATACCTTCTTTTTCTTTTACAATTAACATTTCTGCTTCACTTAAATTTTCTGGTGCCTTTTCATCTGGCAATTCAATTACTTCTACTTTTGCGTATGCAGATAATCGTTTTAAGTATTCTGCTATACCTTGTTTTAAATATTTTTCTTTTAATTTCCCAATTGAAATAATCGAGATATTCACACGTATTCCCCACCTTACAAACATGTTATCCACATAACTTATCCACATATCCACAATTGTTACCCACATATTGTGTGAGAATCTGTGTTCGATACAACATATGTCGCCTCATTTTGACAAAATTCACATGTTTTTTTCTCTTTTTCCGAGTTATCCACATTGTTAATAACCGGCGCGACTTCACACTCATCCACAATAATATCTAACGCTAATTCAACATGTTCTAAACAACAAGGTAAGTTCATATTCTTCACCTCACTTTTCTACAATAGAAAACAGGAGGTAGGCCCTCCTGTTTTTAATACTTTTGAATGCCTAGTTTAACCGTTGTTGTTGCTCGTTTTGTACCACGATAAAACGTAAGAGTCATTTTATCATTAATTTTTTTATCATATAAGGCCGTACGGAATCCGATAATATCGCGAACTGGTTTTCCATCTACTGCTACAATCACATCGTGTTCTCGCAAACCAGCATCTGTACCTGGCGAAGGACTTTTCACATCTAAAATGCAAACTCCCTCTGTTACATTGCCTGGTAAATGCAACGTTTTTGACCAATAGTAGTTTGGAATTTCATTTAATGATCTAAGTTCAATTCCAACATACGGTCTTCTTACTTTTCCGTACTTCTCTAATTCATTCATAATTGGAACAGCTCTAGTAACAGGAATAGCTAGTCCAATTCCTTCTACTTCTTTTGCCGCAATTTTCATTGAGTTAATACCAATTAATTGACCAGCTGCGTTTACAAGCGCCCCACCACTATTACCCGGATTAATTGCTGCGTCTGTTTGCAATACTTCTACTTGCCAATCATAATGTCCATCTTGATCTAAATCTACAGGGACAATACGCTCATTAGCCGAGATAATACCTTGTGTGACGGTTCCAGAAAATTGTAGCCCGAGCGGGTTTCCAATCGCAATGACTGGTTCTCCTCTACGAACAGTATTAGAATCGCCAATCTCAATTACTTTTTTCACATGCTTTGCATCTATCTCCAGTACAGCCAAATCTGTGACCACATCGGTTCCTAATACCTTTCCAGGGACCTTCTTACCATCACTTAAACTTACTTCAATACGATTTGCTCCAGCAACAACATGATTATTCGTTACAATATAAGCTTGACCATCTGTCTTCTTATAAATTACACCTGATCCCGTACCTGCTTCTGAATCTGCCTCTGAAAAATTATCTCGTTGAATATTAATAACTCCAACAACAGCTTCAGATGCACGATCAACAGCATCGACAAAGCTAATCTGTTTAATTCCTTGCGCTTGGGCCATATTACTTCCACTTGCTTCTGCTTGTGGAAACGCGCCTGCATCATTTGAAAACAAAGGAGCTCCAAATGCAAATAACGAAGCTCCTACAATTGTTCCAGCTATACTAGAAATAACAATACCTTTATGCTTCTTTTTTCTTGCACGTTTCATACGATAATTTTCTTCATCAATAAAGGACATATTTGTTCACCTATCTTCCTGAAAACAACTATATTCACCTTTATTGTTTACTAAAATGAAGAATTATACGTATTGAATTTTTGTCGGCATTTTTGGATCTGTATCGTGAATTTCGAAGGCTTCTCCTACTCCAAATCCCTTTTCCTCTAATACTTGTGATACTGACATACGTGCTAGTTCTTTCATGTTATTATCTAAACTTAAATGGGCTAAATAAATATGTTTTGTCTCATCTGTAATTACATCCGCCATCGCTAATGCAGCATCTTCATTACAAACGTGCCCCACATCACTTAAAATACGTCGTTTAATACTCCATGGATAACGTCCCATACGAAGCATTTCTACGTCATGATTACTTTCAAATACGAAAGCATTAGCTCCCTTAATAACACCTTTCATACGGTCACTCACGTACCCTGTATCTGTAATAAGGGCTAACTTTCTATTATTGTTATGAAAAGCATAGAACATCGGCTCTGCCGCATCATGAGACACCCCAAATGACTCGACCTCAATATCACCAAATGTTTTCACATCCCCAACTGAGAAAATAAACTTTTGCTCAGTTGGGATATTTCCTATTAAGTGTTCCATTGCATTCCATGTTTTCTCATTTGCATAAACAGGTAAATCATATTTACGTGCCAATACACCTAAGCCTTTAATATGGTCACTATGTTCATGTGTTACAAGAATACCCGATACATCATTTATATTTAATTCTGCCTGTTTAAATAAAGCCTCTGTTGCTTTACCACTTAAACCTGCATCGACAAGTAACTTCTTTTCATCTGTTCCTACATATAGCATATTCCCTGTACTTCCACTTGCAAGTACGCTAAAATGCAAACCCATTCTTTCTCACTCCAGTATGTTCATCAACCACTTGATTTTCCTTTTCCCCTAATTCCATAACTTGTCCTTCAATTGCATTTACAAAGAAGTCCTGCTTCTGCTCCGTCTTTAAGTTCCACGTTGGAGCAAGTACTTGGTTATTAGAAGTAGATGCGGTAAGGTTGGCATAACCAATTTGCGCTTCTTTTACATGTGTATTCCCATGAATTTTATTTTTTAAATACAGATTTTCTAAAGCGGTTTGGGCAGTAATAATTTCTTGCTGTTTCGTTTTTTCACTTTCGCCCATTTCTTTTAAATCTGTTAACATCGTCTGCGTGTACGACACAAGTTCATTTTTCTCATTTAATTCCACAACAATCATTGCCTGATCGTTATAGAAAATAGGCTTATCTTTATATTTTTGGAAGAAGTAAATTTTAGAGTCTTTCATCGCTCCAAACTCATACTTTTGTCCATCTAATACATAGTTCTTCAAAAAATCATTATACTTATCTTTTGATAAAGATTTTGTATTTAAAAAGGGCTCTTTTAGCTTACTTTCTATTTTGTACATATTTTGTATATGCGCCGTTTGATTTTTTAAAGACTGTATGTCTTCTTCTTTAAATGCCTTGTTTTCAGCCCTAATAAATGACTCTTTTTTCGGTTCTTTAGGGAAATTACCCATCGTAATTTTGTTTGCTTTTAATTCTTGATCTATCTTCGTTTCTGCAATAAGCTCCAATTGATTACTATCTTGCTTTTGAATGAATTGAAAAATGAGAAAGAGGTCCAAAACAAAAAAGGTCACAATAAATATGGTTTTAATCCGATCCCAATCCATTTAGTCCCCCCTCATTCCACTCATATATTTTTTGTTTGCCAGCTTCATCTTCAACAAACTTTACATACCAAATTGGCTGTAGTCGCGCTACTTGCCCATCTAGTGATAATTTGTATCCAATCCCAATGTCTTTAATGGATCTTTTATCTACCGCGGCATTATTTTCTAAGGATGCTATTACAACATGACCTGACGGAAGAGTAACCTTCTGCTCTATACCTTTCGTATTTAAAGAAAGCAACGGTCTTTCATATTCCATTACTTCTTCTGATCCCCATACTTGTCTCAATTCAGCTAATCCATCAGTATTGAATACGGGATATCCATCTTCCTGTAAGCGGAATACTGTCTGTCCTTTATTCATATAGTCCAAACGATATGAATCCAAACTCCCACTATGACCATTTACAAAATCAAAACTTTTTTGTAAAAGCATTAAATTATCTGGCTTTTTCTCACTTAAAACAGAAGAATTTTTATACTTTAGCATATGCTGATCATTTTCAATCTCCATAGACCTAATACCATCTGTAAATATTTCTTTCGATTGCTCGGTAATCGGGCTTAAATAACGTGGGTCACTAAAAAGAGCATTCTTAAATGTATCAACCGCCAAATTAGATGAAATATATGTTATATTACTTAATTCTGTCGTTCCATCTGGTAAAAATAGCTTTTTCATATCATTAATTTGATAGTCAAAATAAGGTTTCGCTGATACTATAAATTGATTTTGTGCATTTACAATATCTTTTAAATACACACCACTTAATTTTGCTTCATATATTCTAGAGTTATCACCATCGGAAACAAAATTAATTTTAATTTCTTGATCCCTACTTCTAGAAGGGTCAAGAATAATTCGATTAAAGTGTTTAGGCTTATCTATACTTTTTTCTTTCATACTAAACATAGATTTAACTGCATCAAATGGGATGTTGGTAGGGAAAATAAGTTCAATTTTCCCTTCACCATGCACATAAGAAAGAAAGTCAGCCTTAGCAATCGATATCTCTTTGAACTCATGTAATTCCCCTGCTTCCAAAGTTCTATAGATTGATTCTATATCTCCCCCTCTTTTGCTCCCGTAATGATTTTTATCTTTATGCACAATGATAGAAGTAGGGCGGACAACATCAGCGATTTTCGTTTGAGTATTTCCCTCATTCCCCTGTACAAATTTTGCGTTTTGCATAGATGTGGAATCTGGCACATACGTCCATAAGTTAAAAGTAAGAAATAGACTAATTACAACTAAATTAATTAAAACTATCGTTTTAACATTCTCCATACTCATTCCCATTCGTCCTCTTCATCTGCTGCCATAGGCAATGTGAAATAAATCGTTGTCCCTTTTCCTTCCTCACTCTTTGCCCAAATCGAGCCACCATGTGCCTCAATCATTTCTTTCGCAATTGCTAATCCAAGTCCTGTACCGCCCATTTGTCTTGAACGTGCTTTATCTACGCGATAAAAACGTTCAAAGATTTTATCGACGTTTTCTTTCGGAATACCCATTCCTTGATCACTTACACTAATCTCCAATAATTCTCCGCGATCACGTAAACGATATGTTACTGTTCCACCTTCTGGTGAATACTTTAATGCATTCGAAATAATGTTATACAATACTTGCGTAATTTTATCCGTATCCATATCAATAAATCGAGATTTTTTAGAGAAAGATCGTTTGAAGCTTACGTTTTGCTCTTTAGACATTTCAAAACGATCAATAATGTTATTAAAGAAGTCAGTAAAGTCGACCCATTCTTTCATTAAACGATGTTCTGTACTATCGAGTTTAGATAGTTGCAATAACGCATTTACAAGTCTAATCATTCTTTCTGTTTCTTCTTGTGTAACTGTTAAAAATTGTGGTGCAATATTTGGATCTTGCCACGCACCGTCTGTAAGTGCCTCTAAGTAACTGCGCATTGTCGTTAATGGCGTTCTTAATTCATGAGAGACGTTTGCTACAAACTCGCGTCGTTCTCTTTCTATACGCTCCTGCTCAGTCACATCATATAATACGGCAATTAAACCATTTGCTTTCCCTGTCTCTTTTTGAATAACAGAGAAACTAGCGCGTAAAATATATGGCTCATTTCTCGTACTAAAATCTAATAAAACAGAATCCGGCTCTTCGTATAAATGATCGAGCGTAAATTCTTCTTGTATTCCCAACACTTCTAAAACAGATTGATCGAGCGCCGTTTCACGCGAAACATTTAGCATCTTTTCCGCAGGATCATTTAATAAAATAATGTCCCCTTTTCGGTCAGTAGCAATTACTCCATCTGTCATATGTGATAATACGGATGACAATTTACGTCTTTCACTTTCTGTTGAAGAACGAGCTTGTTGTAATTTTTTTGATAAATTATTGAAAGATAATGCTAATTGTCCAATTTCATCATGGCTATGCACTTTTACTTTTCTTGAATAGTTTCCTTTTGCCATTTCAATTGCTTGTCTTCGCATATCAGAGATTGGTCTCGTAATCGTTTGAGCTAACAAAATTCCAAGTACAGCTGTTACGAGTAATGCAATAACGGTTCCGGTCGCAAAGATTTGATTAATATCCTTCATCTGCTTATAAACATCTTCCATGGATGCAACAACGTAAATAGCACCAAGTGCATCTTTGTTATTATCATCCATAATAGGAGTAATCATAACTTGTACACGGTGACCTGTACGACCATCCTTCTCAATTTTCACTTCTGGTTTCTTTTGTACCAATACCCGCTGAACAGCTATATCAGTTGACGTTCTATTTACCTTGTTTTGCTTTGACTCATCTGAAATAGCGAGCAGCTTTCTATTGGCATCAAATACACTTACCTCTTGAATATCCTTCTTTCGATCAGAGGCAAATTTTCGAATGGAAGTTTTAATCGTTTCACCTGTTGATTCTGTCTCTGCTTTTGTATAACTTTTTTTAAACTCTTGTTTCAAGTTATACGATAATAAGTTCGTTTGTTGCGTTAAAGAATCTCTAAAACCTTGTACAAGACTCTTTTCTAACTCTCTTACGAAATATACCCCAATAACTTGCATAGCTATCAATATTAATAGCATATATATGAGTACAAATTTTAAATGAATAGATTGAAAAAAACCGACTTTCTTCATATACTATTCCTGCTCTGGGTCACGCAAGTAATACCCTACTCCACGTCTAGTGACAATTAATGTAGGATGACTTGGATTATCTTCAATTTTTTCACGTAGACGACGTACTGTTACATCCACTGTACGTACATCTCCAAAATAGTCATAACCCCAAACTGTTTGCAATAAATGTTCACGTGTCATAACTTGTCCTAAATGTTTTGCTAAATAATGTAATAGCTCAAATTCACGGTGTGTAAGCTCAATATTTTCCTCACGTTTCGTTACACTATACGCATTTGGATTGATAACAATTGGTCCAATAACCATTTCCGTATTTTCTTCTTTTTCTGCCGCACCACCTTGCTGATGGCGACGTAAATTCGCCTTCACGCGAGCAAGTAATTCCCTCGTACTAAATGGCTTCGTTACATAATCATCTGCCCCAAGCTCAAGTCCTAATACTTTATCGATTTCAGAGTCCTTCGCTGTAAGCATAATAATCGGCATTTCTGAGCTTTTACGTATTTCCCGGCAAACCTCTAAGCCATCCTTACCTGGTAGCATAATATCTAATAAAACCATATCTGGTTGTTCTTCAGTTGCTTTTTCAATTGCTTCATCACCATCATGCGCCATTACAATTTCGAAACCTTCTTTTTCTAGGTTGAACTTCAAAATATCTGCAATCGGCTTTTCATCATCAACTACTAAAATTTTCTTTCCCATCATCGTTTATTTCCTCCTTATAAAGTGAAGCTTTAATTAGCTCTCACCAATTGGGCTTTCACGGGCAGCCCTCCCTCCACCTAACTTCTTTGCTTTCGCTGAATTTTAAAGTGGAGGCCTTACTGCCCATTAAATAGCGGGGTAAAAATATGGTCAATATCCCTAAACACATTGATGTCTACATAGTATGTCCCTATATGACCGCATCTTTTGCTTAAGTACTTTCTCCTCTATTCTCACAGACTCATGTATGATCCACTTTTACACGGAATCCTATACGATCTATAGAAAAACCTCTAGCTTCAACTGCTAGAGGCTCCTCATTCTATTTTAAAATAACTACTCAATTTTGTAAAATTACACAAATAAAAAGGATATTAAGTGGGCCCACTTAATATCCTGAGAGTGGCTCGGGACGGAATCGAACCGCCGACACGAGGATTTTCAGTCCTCTGCTCTACCGACTGAGCTACCGAGCCAAAACTATATATAAAACCACTAATGGTGGTATAAACAAAAGTGGCGGTCCCGACCGGGGTCGAACCGGCGATCTCCTGCGTGACAGGCAGGCATGTTAACCACTACACCACGGGACCAAAAATGAACATAAAAAAAACATGACCCGTACGGGATTCGAACCCGTGTTACCGCCGTGAAAGGGCGGTGTCTTAACCACTTGACCAACGGGCCACGAAAAATAAAATGGTGAGCCATGAAGGACTCGAACCTTCGACCCTCTGATTAAAAGTCAGATGCTCTACCAACTGAGCTAATGGCTCATACTCACCAACGTCATATTTTCGTGACGACAAGATGTATCATAACATGTTTTATTTATTTTTTGCAATACCTTTTTTTATTTTTTATAAAAAACAAGAAAAAACTCATGCGGACATGAGTTTTTTCTTAAAAATATCAATTAAGCTTCGTATACGTTACGAACGATATTCGTTTGATTACGATCTGGTCCAACTGAGAACATAGATAATTGAATTCCTGTTAACTCAGAAACACGTTCTACGTATTTTCTTGCATTCTCAGGAAGTTCGTCTAATGATCTTACACCAGTAATATCTTCTGTCCAACCTGGAAGCTCTTCGTATACAGGCTCACATTTCGCTAAAATGTTTAAGTTTGCTGGAACTTCATCGATAACTTCGCCATTGTATTTGTAAGCAACACAAACTTTAAGTGTTGGAATACCAGTTAGAACGTCGATAGAGTTTAATGATAAATCTGTTAAACCACTAACACGACGTGCATGTCTTACAACAACGCTATCGAACCAACCTACGCGGCGTGGACGACCAGTTGTTGTTCCATACTCACGACCAACTTCACGAATTTGATGACCAATTTCATCATGAAGCTCCGTAGGGAATGGACCATCACCAACACGGCTTGTATATGCTTTACATACACCTACAACGCGAGTAACTTTTGCAGGGCCAACTCCCGTTCCAACTGTTACACCACCAGCAATCGGGTTAGAAGATGTAACGAATGGGTACGTACCGTGGTCGATATCAAGCATAACACCTTGTGCACCTTCAAATAATACACGGTGATTGTTATCTAATGCATCATTTAATACAACAGACGTATCACACACATATTGTGCGATTTGTTGTCCGTACTCGAAGTACTCTTCGAAAATTTCTTCTACACTGAAACCTTCTGTATCGTACATTTTTTCAAACAAACGATTTTTTTGTGCTAAATTGCGCTCAAGCTTCTCTTTAAATGCTTCACGGTCTAGAAGATCAGCCATACGGATACCAATACGAGCAGCTTTGTCCATATATGCAGGACCGATACCTTTTTTCGTTGTACCGATTTTGTCATCACCTTTACTTGCTTCTTCTAACTCATCTTGTTTTAAGTGATAAGGTAAAATAACGTGCGCACGGTTACTTACGCGTAAATTATCAGTACTTACACCACGATCGTGTAAGTATTTTAACTCTTCAAGTAACGCTTTCGGATCTACTACTAAGCCGTTTCCGATTACACAAATTTTTTCTTTATAGAAAATACCAGATGGAATTAAGTGTAATTTATATTTAACCCCGCCGAATACAATTGTATGTCCTGCGTTATTTCCACCTTGATATCTTGCAACTACTTCCGCATGCTCAGAAAGAAAATCAGTGATTTTACCTTTTCCTTCGTCGCCCCATTGTGTTCCTACAACTACTACTGAAGACATTATTAAAGCACCTCCGCAATTTTCAAACGATCTATTCAAACAATATAATTGTACCAAAACCGAAAAAGAAGTCAACCAAAAAGCGAACATTTTTTTATAAAAAAACTTTTTCGTTCGTAAGAATTATATTTTCACACTATGAAAGCCTTATCTTTTCTATAAAAAAAAAGAAACACATCTTATTATAAGAAATGCGTTTCTTTTTTATACTATCGTTATGCCGGCGGCGCATGTCCATCTTCGAAACGACGTTCTAAGTTAACGAACTTATTGAACTCTTTAACGAATGCGAGCTCTACTGAGCCTACTGGACCATTACGCTGCTTTGCAATAATAATTTCAATCGTATTTTTATTTTCCGTTTCTCGGTCATAGTAATCTTCACGATATAGGAAGGCTACGATATCGGCATCCTGCTCGATACTTCCCGATTCACGAATATCAGACATCATCGGACGTTTATCTTGACGAGATTCTACACCACGAGATAACTGTGACAAGGCAATAACAGGAACTTGTAATTCACGCGCAATCCCTTTTAGTGTACGAGAAATCTCAGATACTTCCTGCTGACGGTTCTCTCCTGATTTCCCACTTCCTTGAATAAGCTGTAAGTAGTCAATCAAGATCATACCAAGACCCTGTTCTTGTTTTAATCTACGACATTTTGCTCGAATCTCATTTACTTTAATCCCCGGCGTATCATCAATATAAATACCAGCATTAGAAAGGCTACCCATTGCCATCGTTAATTTCGCCCAATCATCAGAAGTTAACGATCCGGTACGAAGTCTTTGTGCATCAATATTCCCTTCTGCACAAAGCATACGCATAACAAGCTGATCAGCACCCATCTCTAGACTAAAAATCGCTACATTTTCATCCGTTTTCGTCGCTACGTTTTGTGCGATATTTAATGAAAATGCCGTTTTACCTACCGACGGACGTGCCGCCACGATGATTAAATCATTTCGCTGAAACCCTGCCGTCATCTTATCTAATTCAGTAAATCCAGTTGGTATCCCGGTCACTTCACCTTTTTGATTATGCAAAAGTTCGATTTTATCGTAAGCATCTACAAGAACGTCTTTAATATTTTGGAATGCTTTCGCATTCGTCTGATGAGATACTTCTAATATTTTTTTCTCAGCCTCATTTAAAAGACCATCCACATCATCTTCTCTCTCATATCCATCAGACACAATATGAGTCGCCGTTCGAATTAAACGACGTAACAGTGCTTTTTCAGCGATGATTCTTGCATAATACTCTACGTTAGCGGCAGTCGGAACAACTTCTGCTAATTCTGCTAAGTAAGAAACCCCACCAACTTCTTCTAGTAACCCTTGATCAGCCATTGCTGACGTCATCATTACTAAGTCAATTGGCTCCCCCTTATCAGATAAACCAAGCATGACTTCAAAAATCTTTTGATGTTTCGTTCGATAAAATGAGTCAGGTACTAATAGTTCCGATGCCGATGTTAACGCATCCTGATCAATCAATATAGCACCTAAGACTGCCTGCTCAGCTTCTATATTATGCGGAGGGGTACGATCAGCCATTACATCACTCATACGCAATCCTCCTTGCTTAACTTAGTTTTATTGTTCACTAACATGAACTTTTACTGTTGCTGTTACTTGCGGATGCAATTTCACAGTAACGTTTGTATAGCCTAATGCACGAATTGCATCATCCATTTCAAATTTACGCTTATCAAGTTTAATATTGTGAGATTTTTGCATTGCATCTACGATTTGTTTACTTGTGATTGAACCGAATAGACGGCCGCCTTCTCCAGATTTAGCCTTTAATTCTACAGTTAATTTCTCTAACGTTTCTTTTAATTGTTTTGCATTTTCAAGCTCTGCTGCTGCATCTTTTTCTTCTTTGCGCTTTTGAGCTTCTAAAGTTTTCATACTGCTATTCGTCGCTTCAGCAGCTAATCCTTGTTTTAGTAAGAAGTTATTTGCATAACCATCTGGTACGTTTTTTACTTCCCCTTTTTTTCCTTTACCTTTTACGTCTTTTAGAAAAATTACTTTCATGATTGTGTGCCTCCCTGTAAATAGTCATCAATAACAAATCGAAGCTTCTCCTCAGCTTCATCTACTGTAACATTTTTCATTTGTGTGGCTGCATTCGTTAAATGCCCGCCACCACCTAAGTTTTCCATAATTAGCTGCACATTCACTTCACCTAAAGACCTGCCGCTAATTCCAATGAAATTCTCGCCACGTTTTGCAATAACAAATGATGCAATAATTCCTGTCATTGTTAATAATGTGTCCGCTGATTGCGCAATAAGCACTTGATCGTAGTAATCATCGCTATCAACTTTTGCAATCGCAATTCCATTTTTATAAATGTACGCATTTTTAATAGCTTTTGCAACCCGTAAATACTGATCCATATCTTCTTTTAAAAGCTCTTGTACAAGTACAGTATCTGCACCGTGTGAGCGTAAATAAGAAGCAGCATCAAACGTACGAGCACCTGTCCGGAATGTAAAGCTTTTCGTATCAACAATAATACCTGCTAATAATGCTGTTGCTTCTAACATTGTCATTTTTAAATTTTTCGGTTGGTATTCAAGTAATTCCGTAACAAGTTCCGCCGTGGAAGAAGCGTATGGCTCCATGTAAACAAGCAATGGATCTTCAATAAAATCTTCTCCTCGGCGATGATGGTCAATAACAACTACATTTTCAATTTTGCGTAACAGCTTTTCTTCCATCACCATTGAAGGCTTATGCGTATCAACAACAACAAGTAATGAATCATCATTTGCAAATTCCATCGCTTGTTCTGGTGTAATAAAGTGAGACCATAACTCTTCATTTTGTTTCACTTTATCCATTAAACGCTTAATTCCCTTATCAGAATCATTTTCATCGAGCACAATATATCCTTTGCGCTCATTTAATTGCGCTACCTTTAAAATACCAATCGCAGCACCAATTGCGTCCATATCAGGAGCCCTATGCCCCATTATAATGACATTGCTACTTTCTAATACTAAATCCTTTAATGCATGTGAAATCACTCTAGCACGTACACGAGTACGTTTTTCCACCGGATTTGTCTTACCACCATAAAACTTAACTTTACCTGTCGCTTGTTTAATAGCTACTTGATCTCCACCACGCCCAAGCGCAAGGTCTAGACCTGATTGAGCCATCGCCCCAAGCTCGGATAAAGGTAAATCACCTGATCCAACACCTACACTTAATGTAAGTGGTATATTTCTTTTGGATGTTTCTTCACGTACTTGGTCTAAAATACTAAATTTCCCTTTCTCCATCTGCGCTAAAATACTTTCATTTAGTACAACGAAGAATCTTTCCGAAGATGCACGTTTTAAATATGCCCCATACTTAACGGCCCATTCATTTAGACGGGATGTCACAAGACTTGTTATATTCGTACGTAATTGATCATCTAATCCTTGTGTAACTTCATCATAATTATCTAAATAAATGACAGCTAAAACAGTACGTTGATCCTCGTACATCTTTTCAATCTCTGTTTGTTCTGTTACATCAAAGAAATAAATTAACTTTTCTTCTTTCCTTACAAAGACACGAAACTTTCGATTATTTAAAGAGACTATATCATCGGATGTTTCTCCCTTAATAAAAAGAAGTAACGTTTCTGATACATCATAAAGGTGCCATCCAGCTAATGCATGCTGCCCCAGACATGAAGATAAATAAGGATTTGCCCAATCAATCCCATAATCCTTATTGTATAACAAAATACCAATCGGCATCTGGTTAAATGCCTCATTACTCACTTTCTTTACCCTTGTAATCATATCTGTCGTATGTTTTTCAAAATTCTTTTGGAAAGTAAGTTCAAATCGTACAACAACAAAAAGGACGATACAAAAAATAAAGAAGGAGACTATCCCCATTAGTAAATGAAAATAACAGAGGATTGAAATGAGCACAAACACAAAAAATGCCAATACGTAAACAGGATATAAAAACCACTGTTTCTTATAAAATTCAGGCATGTATACAACTCCTATAAAGTAAAACTAACTTATCTTCCAGTTAGTAATACAGATTAAAATAGTATAAGGAATATTATTTTATCCTCCTATTTTAGAACGCAATGAAATCCCTAAATCAATTATACCTAAGATTGTCACAAGAGGAAACAGCATCGGGATAAACATGCAGGCGATAAAACTAATAATAGGAACCCCTTTCGTAAAACCTTTGCTATGCGCTAAAAAAGTGATAAACGTCAGGCCTTGCAGCACTAGTAATAAAGCAAATATGACATATAGGTTAGAAAATACCATATGTAAATATGATGTCGGTTCTACTTTTATAAAAGTTGATAGCAAAATAAATATAACGTAATACCAAACAATACTCTTTGGTAATTGTATATCTTTGAACTTAGGCCAAGGTATAACATCATGCTTTAGCTTTCTTAAAGCACTACCTGATATTATTATGGTAATCCAAGAAAGACATACAGAAACCATCACAAGTATACTCGGGAATACCGCTTGTAATATATCATTCATTTGTACAAATAACTCTTTTTGCTCTTTACTAATCGGCATACCAGCAACACTTGCTATCTTTTCACTTTGCACTATGCTTTTATTAAACATATTTTGTATTTGCTTTATAAAATCTATGTTAAAAAACTTTATACTGGCAACATAAATTAGCATAATACTGATTAAGTATGCAAGTGAACCGGTTATTAAAATCTCCAATGGCTTTCTTTGTTTTTTATACATGCACCCTAAAACAATACCCATCAACCCAAATACGACCGTCTTTACTAGACCTATCGGCTGACTTACAAAAACAGCAATTAAAAATGCAGCCGTAAAAATTACAAATACATTCGATAATTTATATCTTATCGTTAACAATATAAATGGCAACGGCAACGCAAACGTTACAACTGTACCTAAAATCGGAACATACATAGATATAAACAATAACATTACATATATAGCCAACAACGCGGCTCCTTCAGTAATAAATCTCGCTTGCTTCACATTTTAACCTCTCTTTCAAAAAAGAAAAGCATAGCAAAATGCACAGTAGAGTCCGACTCTACTGTGCATTTCATACGCTATTATTCACCAACATATGGTAAAAGTGCCATTTGACGAGCACGTTTAATTGCAACTGTAAGTTTGCGTTGGTATTTTGCGCTTGTTCCTGTTACACGACGAGGTAAAATTTTACCACGCTCAGAAACGAAACGTTTTAATAAATCAACATCTTTATAATCGATGCGAGTGATGCCGTTAGCTGTGAAGAAACACACCTTACGACGTTTCGCACGTCCACCTTTGCGTCCTGCCATGTCTATTTCCCTCCATTCTTTGTTAAAACTAACAAATTTACTGTATTAGAACGGTAAATCGTCGTCGGAAATGTCGATCGGTTGACCTACATTTGAAAATGGATCGTCATTCTTCGTAAATCCAGAGTTACCTTGGTTACCTGAATTACTAGATTGACCAAATGGGTTAGAGCCTTGGTTACCGAAACCAGCTCCTGATGGTTGCTGATTAAATGAACCGCGTTGCTCCCCACCGCCATTACGCGGCTCTAAAAATTGTACGCTTTCCGCAAGAACTTCTGTTACGTATACACGTTTACCATCTTGTCCCTCGTAATTACGAGTTTGAAGACGCCCATCTACGCCTGCTAAGCTACCTTTTTTCAAATAATTTGCTACGTTTTCTGCTTGTTTACGCCATATAACACAATTAATAAAGTCAGCTTCACGCTCACCTTGTTGATTGGCAAATGCGCGATTCACAGCTAACGTAAAAGTAGCTACTGCAACACCATTGGGCGTGTAACGTAAGTCAGGGTCCTTAGTTAAACGACCAACGAGGATAACACGATTCATCAATCGAACCACTCTCCCTTATATATCAATTATTTTTCTTCTTCTTTAACAACGATATGACGAAGGATGTCTTCGTTGATCTTAGCTAAACGGTCGAATTCGTTAATCGCTTCTGCGTTAGATTTCACGTTTAAGATCATGTAGAAACCTTCACGTAAGTCGTTGATTTCGTAAGCTAAACGACGCTTACCCCACTCTTTCGTGTTAATGATTTCTGCACCATTGTTTGTTAAAACACCTGCAAAACGTTCAACTAAAGCTTTTTGAGCTTCTTCTTCAACGCCAGGACGAATGATGTACATAATTTCGTACTTTCTCATTACACTTTCACCTCCTTTTGGTCTAAACGGCCCATAATGGGCAAGGAGCAATTAATTTTTAGTAATTACTCACGAGTTTAGATTATATCATAGTAAGTTAGATGAATCAACTCACCCATACATAAAAAACTTGGCAAACATATAATATATTTGCCAAGCTCATATCTTTATTTTTCCTAGGAAATATTAAATTAAACGTTGAAACGGAAGTGCATAACGTCTCCGTCTTTTACGATATACTCTTTTCCTTCTAAACGAACTTTACCAGCTTCTTTTGCAGCTGTCATAGAACCGTTTGTCATTAAGTCTTCGTAAGAAACTGTTTCTGCACGAATAAATCCACGCTCAAAGTCTGTATGAATTACACCAGCACATTGTGGTGCTTTCATACCTTGTTTGAATGTCCATGCACGTACTTCTTGTACACCAGCTGTGAAATAAGTAGCAAGTCCTAATAAATCATATGCAGCACGAATTAATTGATCTAAACCAGATTCTTCAATGCCTAGTTCTTCAAGGAATACCTTTTTCTCTTCTTCGTCTAACTCAGCGATTTCTGATTCGATTTTTGCACATACAACGATTACTTGAGAATTTTCATTTGCAGCAAATTCTTTTACCATTTGTACGTATTTATTTTCAGAAGGATCGATTACATCGTCCTCGCTTACGTTTGCTACGTATAACATTTCTTTCGTTGTCAATAAATGAAGACCTTTCACAATCTTCATTTGCTCTTCTGTAAATTCAACGGTACGAGCTGGTTTTCCCTCTTCGAAAGCTTCTTTTAAACGTACTAAAATTTCATGTTCATATACTGCTTCTTTATCTTTTTGTCTTGCTAATTTCGCAACTCGTTCAATACGTTTATCAACAGATTCTAAATCCGCTAAGATTAGCTCTAAGTTGATTGTTTCAATATCATCAATTGGATCTACTTTCCCTGAAACGTGCGTAATATTTTCGTCTTCAAAACAACGAACAACTTGGCAAATTGCATCTACTTGGCGAATGTGAGATAAGAATTTATTTCCTAAACCTTCGCCTTTACTAGCACCCTTTACGATACCTGCAATATCAGTAAACTCAAATACAGTCGGAACAGTTTTTTTCGGTTCTACTAATTCCGTTAATTTATTTAAACGCTCATCTGGTACTTCTACAATTCCTACGTTTGGATCAATTGTACAGAATGGATAGTTTGCAGATTCTGCTCCTGCTTGTGTAATTGCATTAAATAAAGTGGACTTCCCTACGTTAGGTAATCCAACAATCCCAGCCGTTAATCCCATATTTTTCACTCCTATGTCTCAATCTTTCATCATTATAGATAGTAACGAAAAAAATGACAAGTTTCCTCCAAACGAAAAAAAGTAACAGCTACCCACTGCAACTGTTACTTTCTCTCTATTCTTCGTGCTTCACAAGTATTTTTTTCACCTTACGATCGAACTCTCTTCGAGGAATCATTACTGAATGGTCACATCCCTCGCACTTAATGCGGATATCCATTCCCATACGAATAATCTTCCAACGATTCTCCCCACATGGGTGGGCTTTCTTCATTTCCACAACATCATACAAGTTATACTGCTTTTGCTCCATTCTCCAAACCCCTCTCCATACTAAATTGCTTTTTCACTCACTAATTCTTCACGATTATATAAAACCATACGTGGATATGGAATTTCAATACCATGTAAATCTAGACGATTTTTAATTTCTTTACGAAGTGCCCTTGCAATAACTGCATGTTGCATTGGCTCTACTTCAGCAATAACACGTAGTATAACTTCTGAAGCAGCTAATGTTTGTACACCTAACAACTGAGGTGTTGTTACCATTTGTTCATACTTTGCAGGTAATTCCTCTAATAACTCTTCAATGACTTGCTCTGCTTTTGCAATATCCGCCTCATATGAAATAGATACATCCACAAATGCTACACTATTACTTACCGAGAAGTTCGTAACTTGAACAATACTTCCATTTGGTAAAGTATGAATTTCACCTGTCCAACTTTTTACTTTTGTTGTACGAAGTCCAATTTCTAAAACGACACCTTCAAACTGCCCAATTCTTACATAGTCACCTACTGAAAATTGATCTTCTAGCAAGATAAATAATCCTGTAATAACATCTTTCACTAAACTTTGAGCACCAAATCCGACTGCTAAACCAATTACCCCAGCACCGGCTAATAAACCTGATGCATTAATATCGAACACACCTAAAATCGCAATTAACATAATAAACATAACAACGTATGCCACAATATTCTCAAGTAATTTTGCTACTGTAACTGTACGACGTTCTGAAATTTGAATTGGAGAACGACTTCCCATGCGAAACGCATTTCGTACAACCGCTCTTGCAATTCGTACTACAATTGCACCAATTGTTAAAATGATACATATTTTTAATGTCGCAATTCCAATATGAGCCCAACGATCAGCATCTAATAAATACTGTCTCGTAGCATTAAACCACTTCGTTAATAAATCCATGTACCTCTACCTCTCCAGCCAAAATTTCTTTTTAGTTATCCTTCTTATTGTATCAGAAGTCTCCTAATTGCTGAAAAAATTTTATGTCTTTAATTACATTTATTAACTTCCGTGCAGGTATAAAATGGAACGAATATATATATACTAGTACTATTATTTCCGTTCTCACTTAAGTTTTACAGCAAGTACGCACTTATAGTTTTCCATTTTACTCACCATATAACATATTTTGAAAATTTATTAAAAGGATGGGTGCTTCATGAATATTGGAAGTTTTCGCTTACCTTTTTTCGAAAAAGAAACTCAAAACGTTATGCACCAAGATTTAGAAGCCTCTGAGACAATTAGTAACTTCTTACTTTCCCACATCCCTATTAAGACTCATATACCAATTATTCTCGTTTGTATCGGAACAGATCGTTCTACAGGCGATGCACTCGGGCCATTAGTCGGTACGAAACTAGAACAAGTAGGAATTACAAACTTCCAAGTGTTCGGCACACTAGATGAACCAGTACATGCGCTAAATTTAGAAGAAAAAATTCAGAATATACAGAAAGATAATCCTACTTCATTTATAATTGCGGTTGATGCTTGTTTAGGAAAATCTCAAAATATCGGTTCCATCACTACCGGAATGGGACCTAGTAAACCTGGAGCTGCGATGAATAAGAAATTACCAGCAGTTGGTGATTTACATATTCATGGCATCGTAAATCTAAATGGTTTTATGGAGTTTTTCGTCCTGCAAAATACAAGATTAAGTTTAGTTATGAAAATGGCTGATGTAATTGCACAAAGCATAATAGAAACAGACCAAAAATTATCTGTATTAAAAAAAGCAAACCATCTATAAATAATAAGATGGTTTGCTTTTTAGTTTTGCTGCGCTAATAATTCTAAAATACGATTTAAATCTTCTTTATTGAAAAATTCAATTTCGATTTTACCTTTTTCCTTTTTTGTTTCTTTAATTTTTACCTCTGTGCCAAACTTTTCTCTTAAGAACGTTTCGCGTTCTACGAAAAATATGTTTCTCTCTTTTTTTACTTGTTTTGTTTCACGTGAAACGCGTTGATTAATCTCCTGAACAATTTTCTCTAATTGACGAACATTTAATCCTTCTTTTTCAATTCGTTTCAGTAAAGATTTCAACTGCTCTTCATCTTTTATCGTAAGTAAAGTTCTCCCATGAGCCATTGAAAGTTGACCGTTTGCAATCATATCTTGCACAAAAGAAGGGAGGCTTAATAATCGCGTATAGTTTGCAATGTAAGGTCTACTCTTACCAAGACGTTTTGCTAATTGTTCTTGCGTCACATTTAGCTCATTCATTAACATTTGATATGCCATTGCTTCTTCCATTGGATTTAAATCTTCTCGTTGTAAGTTTTCAAGCAATGCAAACTCCATCATTTGCTGTTCATTTAATTGTCTTACAACGGCAGGTACTTTTTCGAGTCCCGCCTCTTTAGCAGCACGATATCTTCTTTCACCTGCAACAATTTCATATCCTTTAATACTCTTTCTAGCAATCAATGGTTGTAATATGCCGTGCTCTTTAATAGAGGCCGATAATTCCTGAATCGCCTCTTTATTAAAGTGTTTACGTGGTTGATATGGATTCGGTCTTAATTCAGTTATCGTAATCTCCTGAATTGTCTCTTCTTCTTTCACATCTAAATCAGGAAAAAACACATTGATTCCTCTTCCTAATCCTTTAGCCACCTGCAATCACTTCCTCTGCTAAATCTATATATACTTCTGCCCCTCTTGATTTAGCGTCATACTGCATAATTGGTTTCCCATGACTTGGTGCTTCACTCAAGCGAACATTACGAGGGATAATCGAACGGTATACTTTATCTCTAAAGTATTTTTTCACTTCATCTATAACCTGAATCCCTAAATTTGTACGGGCATCTAACATTGTTAGCAATACGCCTTGAATTGCTAGATTTTTATTTAAGTGCTTTTGCACAAGTCGAACTGTATTTAATAGCTGACTTAACCCTTCTAGTGCGTAATATTCGCATTGAACAGGAATAATAACAGAATCTGCTGCAGTTAATGCATTAATCGTTAATAACCCTAAGGACGGGGGACAGTCGATAATAATATAATCATATTCATCACGAACTGGCTGTAATGCCCTTTGCAAACGTACTTCCCGGGAAATAGTCGGTACCAATTCAATTTCAGCACCTGCTAATTGAATTGTAGCGGGTAGAACATCTAAGTTTTCAGTTGCGGTTTTCTGTATAACCCCTTGAACATCTGCATCTTCCACAAGAACATTGTAAATACATTGATCTAATTCGGATTTTTCAATTCCCACACCCGTCGTTGCATTTCCTTGAGCATCAATATCTACAAGAAGGACCTTTTTACCTACTTGTGCCAATCCAGCCCCTAAATTAACAGATGTTGTTGTTTTTCCAACGCCACCCTTTTGATTGGCTATAGCAATGATTTTTCCCATGATGTCACCTACTTTCAACCTTTCTATCTTATTCTAGTAACAATTACGTTTATTGTAACATGAAATAAAAGTTTTTCTTTTACGTCCTTATTAAACTTCAAAATTTATTTGTAAACTCCTTCTTCATCTAACAAGAAAATATAGTAAAAGAGACCTATCCAATAGGATCAGGTCTCTAACACGCCATTATTATTTTTTCTTCGGAATTTGAATTGTAATTTGATAGTACTCGTCAAACTCTTCTTCCTCAGAATTAACATTTAAACCACTGTCAGCAACCATTTGTAATGACTGCCTAATTGTATTCATGGCAATTCTCGTATCTCGACTTACTGCTTTTTGCTTTGCCTTACGCTTCGGTTTTGCTTCCTCTAGTAATTTCGCAATTCGTTCCTCTGTTTGCTTTACATTCAGTTGTTTCTCCACAATTTCCTGTAAAACCTTCAGTTGTAATTCCCCATTCTTTAAAGGGATGAGCGCACGGGCATGGCGTTCTGTAATACTTTTTTCTAATAACGCATTTTTTATTTCTTCAGGCAACTTTAACAATCGCAACTTATTTGCGATTGTGGATTGTCCTTTTCCGAGTCTTTGTGCCAATGCTTCTTGCGTTAAATTATGTAACTCAATTAGCTTTTGATATGCCACAGCTTCCTCGATTGCTGTTAGTTCCTCACGTTGCAAGTTTTCAATTAAAGCCACAGAAGCTGTTTCTGTATCATTTAAGTTTTTTATAATTGCAGGAACCTTTTCCCACCCTAACTTTGTTGCTGCACGGAAACGCCTTTCTCCAGCAATAATCTCGTACTTATCATCCTCATATTGCCTCACAACAATTGGCTGAATAAGTCCATGTGTACGAATCGTTAATGCTAGTTCCTCAATACGCGCGTCATCAAAAACTGTTCGTGGTTGATAACGGTTAGGGGTAATATTTACTATCGGAATTTCTTGTATTTCTTCATATACCTTTTTATCTATTTCTTCATGGCTTTCGTCTTGTAATTCGAATTCGCTCTCTTTATCTCCAAAGCCAAATAAACGAGAAAACGTATTTTTCATACATATTCCACCACCTTTAGGCCTATTGACTATTCTCCATAAAATGTTTCCTATGAAACATTTACGTTTTCATTTATATAATTTAATCTTACGTCTAATAAGATTTATTTTTCAATAGGTAATTTATTGGGTGTTCCCGGTTTGCGTGGATATTTCTTTGGTGTCTTGCGCTTTTTCTCGATTAATAAAATATTACGTTCACTTTCTTCAAACGGTAATTGGAACGTAGACATTTCTTTTAAATCTCCGCCTAGCACCTCTAAAGCATACTTGCCATTTTCAATTTCTTCGTTTGCTGCAGCACCTTTCATTGCAATGAATGTTCCCCCAACTTTTACAAGTGGTAAACACAGCTCACTTAATACTGAAAGACGTGCGACTGCACGTGCCATTACAATGTCGTACGCTTCACGTACACCTTCTTTTTTTCCAAATGTTTCAGCACGATCATGACAAAACGCGACGTCACTCAATTCCAACTTTTGTGCTAAATGATTTAAGAAATTAATACGTTTTTGCAATGAGTCTACAATCGTCACTTTTAAATGCGGGAAACAGATTTTTAAAGGAATACTTGGGAATCCAGCTCCTGCGCCAACATCACAAATTGAGAATGGTTTTGAAAAATCGTAATAAAAAGCAGCTGTAATGGAATCAAAAAAGTGTTTTAAATATACTTCCTCTTTTTCCGTAATAGCCGTTAAATTCATTTTTTCATTCCATTCTACTAATGTTTCGAAGTAGATTTCGAACTGCTCTAACTGTCTAGAAGAGAGGGTGATACCCTTCTCTTCTAGCATAGATTGAAATTGTTCTATGTTCATCTAACAATATCTCCTTACTATTTATTGGTTCGATACTCGCGCAATTTTTCCTTGTTCAATATACACAAGTAAAATGGAAATGTCCGCTGGATTTACGCCCGATATACGTGAAGCCTGCCCCACTGAAAGTGGACGAACATCTTTCAACTTCTGTCTAGCTTCTGATGCAAGGCTAGAAATCGCATCATAATCAATATCGACAGGAATTTTTTTACTTTCCATCTTTTTCATACGCTCTACTTGCTGTAAAGATTTTTCGATATATCCTTCGTACTTAATCTGAATTTCAACTTGTTCTGTAACTTCATCACTTAATTCTACTTCACTTGGTACTAAAAGACGGATATGCTCATATGTCATCTCTGGACGACGTAATAAGTCACTTGCACGTATTCCATCTTTCAATTCACTTCCACCAATATTGCGAATTAATTCTTGAACTTCAGGACGTGGTTTAATAATAATGCTACTTAAACGTTCCTTTTCCTGTTCAATTTGTAATTTTTTATTTGTAAATCGCTCATAGCGTTCTTCTTTAATTAATCCAATTTCATGACCAATTTCAGTTAAACGAAGATCCGCATTATCATGGCGTAATAATAGACGATACTCTGCACGAGACGTTAATAAACGATATGGTTCATTCGTACCTTTCGTTACAAGATCATCAATTAAGACACCAATATAAGCATCCTCACGACCTAAAATCACTTCTTTTTTACCTAAAGAACGACATGCTGCATTAATTCCGGCCATAAGCCCTTGTCCTGCCGCCTCTTCGTAACCAGAAGTTCCGTTAATTTGTCCTGCTGTATATAAATTTTTAATTTTTTTCGTTTCAAGTGTTGGCCATAGTTGCGTTGGCACAATTGCATCATATTCAATTGCATAACCTGTACGCATCATTTCAACATTTTCTAGACCAGGGATTGTTCTAAGCATATCACGCTGTACGTCTTCTGGTAAGCTTGTGGATAAACCTTGTACGTACACTTCTTGTGTGTTACGTCCTTCTGGCTCTAAGAAAATTTGATGACGTGGTTTATCATTAAACCTTACTACCTTGTCTTCAATTGAAGGACAATATCTAGGACCTGTTCCCTTAATCATACCAGAATACATAGCTGAGCGATGTAGGTTTTCATCTATTAAACGATGTGTTTCCGTACTCGTATACGTTAACCAACATGGAATTTGATCCATAATAAACTTTGTCGTTTCAAAAGAGAAAGCTCGTGGCTTATCATCACCTGGCTGAATTTCTGTTTTACTGTAATCAATCGTATTACTATTTACGCGCGGAGGTGTACCTGTTTTAAATCTAACAAGATCAAATCCAAGCTCCTCTAAATGTTCCGATAAAGTAATAGATGGTTGTTGATTATTTGGACCACTCGAATATTTTAAATCTCCCATAATAATCTCACCACGTAAAAACGTTCCAGTCGTAATTACGACTGTCTTTGCTGTATATTCAGCACCAGCTTGCGTAATTACCCCTTTACATTCGCCGTCTTCAACGATTAAACGCTCTACCATTCCTTGGAACAACGTTAAGTTTGGTGTTTCTTCAATTGTTTTCTTTAATTCATGCTGGTAAGAGAACTTATCTGCTTGTGCTCGAAGTGCACGTACAGCTGGCCCTTTACCTGTATTTAACATACGCATTTGAATATGCGTTTTATCAATGTTGCGTCCCATTTCTCCGCCTAATGCATCAATTTCACGAACAACAATCCCTTTTGCTGGTCCACCAACAGAAGGGTTACATGGCATAAACGCTACCATATCTAAGTTAATTGTTAACATTAATGTTTTGGAGCCCATTCGTGCTGCCGCAAGACCAGCTTCACATCCTGCATGACCTGCACCGATTACTATGACATCGTATGAACCGGCATTGTATCCCATTGTTTATTCCTCCTAATAATCTCTATCTTTCTGAAACATCACTATATTATTTTCCTAAACAAAATTGAGAGAACAACTGGTCAATTAAGCTTTCATGAACGGTGTCACCAGTAATTTCACCAAGTATTTCCCACGTTCTTGTTAAATCAATCTGCACCATATCAATTGGAACACCATTTTCTATCGCCTCAATTGCATCTCCAATTGTTTTTCCTGCTTGTGTTAATAATCCAATATGTCTCGCGTTAGAAACATATGTTACATCTGCAGAATCAATTGTTCCTTCAAAGAATAAATCAGCGATTGCCGTTTCAAGCTCATCTATCCCCTGTTCCTCAATTAACGACGTTGTAATAATACGATTACCCGCTGCCAATTCTATAACACGTTCCATATCAATTGCTTGCGGTAAATCTGTCTTATTTACAATAACAATGAAATCTTTTCCTTGTACAGCACGGAATAGATCTTCATCCTCATTCGTTAAAGCTTCGCTATAATTAACGACAACTAACACTAAATCAGCTTGACTCATCATTTCTTTTGAACGCTCTACACCAATTCGTTCAACAACATCTTCTGTTTCACGAATTCCGGCCGTATCTATAAGTTTAAGTGGTACACCACGCACATTAACGTACTCTTCAATAACATCACGAGTTGTTCCTGCAATATCAGTTACAATTGCCTTTTTCTCCTGAACGAGACTATTTAATAGCGATGATTTCCCAACATTAGGTCTACCGATGATTGCAGTAGCAATACCCTCACGTAAAATCTTTCCTTGCTTTGATGTTTCTAATATTTTTGCAATTTCAGCACGAACATGTGTAGCTTTCTCAATTAAAATATTATGTGTCATTTCTTCCACATCATCATATTCCGGGTAATCTATGTTTACCTCAACATGAGCTAACGTTTCTAATATGTCCTGACGCAGACGGCCGATTAATTTAGATAATCGTCCCTCCATTTGATTAATCGCTACGTTCATTGCACGATCTGTTTTTGCACGGATTAAGTCCATAACAGCTTCTGCTTGTGATAAATCAATACGGCCATTTAAAAAAGCACGTTTTGTAAATTCACCAGGTTCCGCTAATCGTACTCCTTGCGCTAAAATAAGCTGCAATACTTTATTTACTGAAACAAGTCCACCATGACAGTTAATTTCTACTATATTTTCACGTGTAAAAGTCCTTGGTGCACGCATAATGGACACCATTACTTCTTCAATAACCTGATTTGTATCTAAATCAACAATATGACCATAATGAATTGTATGAGAAGGAACCTCTGTTAAATCCTTCCCTTTAAAAATACGATTAACTTTTTCAACCGCATCATCCCCACTTACTCGAACAATGGCAATTGCACCCTCTCCAAGCGCTGTGGAAATCGCGGCAATTGTATCAAATTCCATGTCCTTTCACCTCACTTGCTTATTTATCTCTATTTCAACATGATTATTTTCTTCACTAAATTATTAGAATACCATAACGAACCTATCTACAAAAGAATAATAACTCATTTTATTATGTCCTCATGTAAAAAACACTAAACTTATTCACAGTGGATAAGTTTAGTGTTTTTAGTTATCCACACCTATTTTCCCCTCAAAAAAACCGGCACTCAATTGAGTAACCGGTCACTTGGAAGATATTACAACATGTCGATGTGGTTCTTTTCCTTCAGAAGTTGTAATGATATTTTGATGATTAGATAATGCTTGGTGGATAATCTTTCGTTCAAAAGATGGCATAGGCTCCAATACAACTCTTTTTTTCGTACTTACCACTTGTTTTGCTAATCGATAAGAAAGTGCTTCTAACGTAGCTTTTCTTTTACTACGATAATTTTCAGCATCTAATGTGATACCAATGTACTGCTTCGTATTACGATTCGCCACAAGTTTTGTTAAATACTGTAAAGAATTCAAGGTGTTTCCTCTTTTCCCAATTAAAACACCTACATTTTCGCCGTAAATTGTAAATTCAACTTCTCGTCCTTTTACAATTTTACTAATCTCAGCTTCCACACCCATATCGTGAATAACATTTTTTAAATATTCTTCACATTCTTGAATTGGATCTTTCTTCAATACAACTTCTACTACTGCAGGTCGGTTCCCAAATAAGCCTAAGAACCCTCTCTTACCCTCATCGATAATATTTATATATACTCGGTCTTTTGAAACATTTAATTGCCTTAAAGCATCCTGTACTGCCAGCTCGACTGTTTGTCCTTTAGCAGTAATTATACTCACTTGCTTGATCCTCCTGCCTTACTAGCCTTAATTTCCGGCCCTTTGATCAAGTACATTTGAGCGATACCAAAGATATTACCAACAACCCAGTAAAGTGATAATGCAGCTGGGAAGTTAATTGCAAAGATTAAAATCATGATTGGCATTAACCAAATCATCATTGCCATTTGCGGATTTTGACCAGCAGTTCCTGCCATAGCAAGTTTTTGCTGAATAAATGTCGTAATTGCTGCAACAACCGGTAAAATATATAACGGATCTGCTTGTCCTAAGTCGAACCATAAGAATGTATGCTTACTAATTTCTGATGTTCTCATAATCGCATGGTAAAACGCGAATAAAATAGGCATCTGAACAAAGATTGGTAAACATCCTGCTAATGGATTTACACCATTTTTTTGATACAACTGCATCATTTCTTGTTGTAGTTTTTGCTGCGTTGCTTGATCTTTAGAACTATATTTCTCTTTTAACTTCACCATTTCTGGTTGTAACGCTTGCATTGCTTTCGTACTCTTCGTTTGTTTAATCATTAATGGTAATAATGCAAAACGAATAATAAGAGTTGTAACAACAATCGCTAAACCGTAATTACTACCAAATAAGTTGGCAAAATACGTAATTAACTGAGAAAGCGGGTATACGAAGTATTCATTCCAAATTCCAGTGCTTTTTGGTGTAATTGGCTGATTTACTTCACTACAGCCAGCAGTAATCGCCATTAATGCAACAACCATGGCTAGTAAACCTAATTTCTTTTTCAAAGCCTACTCCTCCTTGTATCGGTATGTATATAGTGTAATTCATTTCCTTACGCTACTTTTTTATTCTTTTCATACCAGAGCGTTTAAAGACATGAATTAAGCTTTTCTTCAATTCTTCATATGTCATCTCTGCACAAGGCTTCCTTGCTATTATAACAAAATCTTTTCCAGAATCTATCTCATCTTTTAATTCTGTGATCGACTGGCGAATCATACGTTTAATTCGGTTACGCACTACTGCATTTCCTATTTTCTTGCTGACAGAAAGGCCAATACGAAAGTTTGGCTGCTCTTCTTTATCTAGTTGATACACAACAAATTGACGATTCGCAGTCGATTTTCCTTTTTGAAAAACCGTCTGGAATTCATCATTCTTTTTTATACGATGTTTTTTCTTCATATCAATTGACACTCCTGTAGTTCATCAGCGGAAATTCACTATTATTAGAAAAAAAGACCACTGAACGATCAGTGGTCTACGCAGATAATACTTTTCTTCCTTTACGACGACGAGCTGCTAGCACTTTACGTCCGTTCGCTGTGCTCATACGGCTGCGGAAACCATGTACTTTGCTGCGCTTACGTTTATTTGGTTGGTAAGTTCTTTTCATTATATGACACCTCCCTGAGGAATATCTGTTAAAGACAGTCTTATAAATTATAGTTAATCAACTAGGAAAATGTCAATGGTTCTAGAAATTTTCATCAAATATTCATTTTGAACCTATTCACATACTTTTTCACAGACGCTATATTTCCTTGTGGATAAATATTTTTTCTTGTTTTTTATATCCACAAACTCTTTTCGTACTTTTACACAGTATATCGTGTTGTGGACAAGTTTATTCCACAAGGTATTGATTTTGTGGATAACTTTCTTAATTTCATTGCTATAGCTACTTTTTTTTGATATTATAGTTGTGTTTTCACTTTGAATAAGTTTTCCACATCTTTATCTTATCCACAATTTGTGTATAACATGTGGACAGTTTTAATCACATGTGGGTAAATGATTATCCACATTTGCTTTTTTTGTCGAAAACCCTATCTCATATACAAACGACGTTTTTAGGTTTTAAAATACGTTTCGTATAAATATACATTTTATATTTATTTAGGTTGTACATTTGTTGCGCAACCTTATTCTTTTACCATCTTAGTAAAGGAGGGACACCTTTGGAAAACATCTCTGATTTATGGAACAGCGCCTTAAAAGAACTAGAAAAAAAGGTCAGTAAACCAAGTTATGAAACATGGTTAAAATCAACGACCGCACATAATTTAAAGAAAGATGTATTAACAATTACGGCTCCAAATGAATTCGCCCGCGATTGGCTAGAATCTCATTATTCAGAGCTAATTTCAGAAACACTTTATGATTTAACAGGGGCAAAATTAGCTATTCGCTTTATTATTCCCCAAAGTCAAGCTGAAGAGGAGATCGATCTTCCTCCTTCTAAACCGAATTCAGCACAAGATGATTCTAATCATTTACCACAGAGTATGCTAAATCCAAAATATACGTTTGATACGTTTGTTATTGGCTCTGGTAACCGTTTTGCTCACGCTGCTTCATTGGCCGTAGCCGAAGCGCCAGCTAAAGCATATAATCCCCTCTTTATTTATGGGGGAGTTGGACTTGGAAAGACCCATTTAATGCATGCAATTGGTCATTATGTAATTGAACATAACCCAAATGCCAAAGTTGTATATTTATCATCAGAAAAATTTACAAATGAATTCATTAATTCTATTCGTGATAATAAAGCTGTCGATTTTCGTAATAAATACCGCAATGTGGATGTTTTATTGATAGATGATATTCAATTTTTAGCGGGAAAAGAACAAACTCAAGAAGAGTTTTTCCATACATTCAATGCATTACACGAAGAAAGTAAACAAATTGTAATTTCCAGTGATCGGCCACCAAAAGAAATTCCAACTTTAGAAGATCGTCTTCGTTCTCGCTTTGAATGGGGACTCATTACGGATATTACGCCACCAGATTTAGAAACGCGGATTGCAATTTTGCGCAAAAAGGCAAAGGCTGAAGGACTTGATATACCAAATGAGGTCATGCTTTATATTGCAAATCAAATCGATTCAAATATTCGTGAACTAGAAGGTGCACTCATCCGAGTTGTAGCTTATTCATCTTTAATTAACAAAGATATTAATGCTGATTTAGCAGCCGAAGCACTTAAAGATATTATTCCAAATTCTAAACCAAAAATTATCTCCATTTATGATATTCAAAAAGCTGTAGGAGATGTTTATCAAGTAAAATTGGAAGATTTCAAGGCGAAAAAGCGAACGAAATCAGTTGCCTTCCCTCGCCAAATTGCAATGTATTTATCACGTGAACTGACAGACTCCTCCTTACCTAAAATAGGTGAAGAATTCGGTGGACGTGATCATACAACAGTTATCCATGCTCATGAAAAAATTTCTAAGCTACTTAAGACGGATACGCAATTACAAAAGCAAGTTGAAGAAATTAACGATATTTTAAAGTAGTAGCTGAATAGTGTGAATAACTTTCCTTGTTTTACGCACAGTCTATCCACATGTAGATAGACTGTTTTTACATCCTTTAACAGGGTTATCCACATATCCACAAGCCCTATTACTATTACTACTATTTTTTATCTTTATTAATTAAATAAAATCTTATACTTACCGGAGGTTTTTCTTTATGCGTTTTACAATACAAAAAGACTATCTTGTAAGAAGTGTACAAGATGTAATGAAGGCTGTTTCTTCTCGTACAACAATTCCGATCCTTACGGGGATTAAAGTTGTCGCTACGGAAGAAGGAGTTACATTAACAGGAAGCGATGCTGATATTTCAATTGAATCTTTCATTCCAGTTGAAGAGAATGGAAAAGAAATCGTAGAAGTGAATCAATCAGGAAGTATTGTTTTACAGGCTAAATATTTTAGTGAAATTGTAAAGAAGTTGCCTAAAGAAACTGTAGAAATTTCTGTGGAAAATCATTTGATGACAAAAATAACTTCTGGAAAATCAGAGTTTAATTTAAATGGTTTAGATTCTGCAGAATATCCATTGTTACCACAAATTGAAGAACATCATGTTTTTAAGATTCCAACGGATTTACTTAAACATATGATTAGACAAACTGTATTTGCAGTTTCCACTTCTGAAACAAGACCAATCTTGACAGGTGTAAACTGGAAGGTATATAACAGCGAACTAACTGGCATTGCTACAGATAGTCACAGACTAGCTCTTCGAAAAGCAAAAATCGAAGGCATTGCAGATGAGTTCCAAGCAAATGTTGTTATTCCAGGAAAAAGTTTAAATGAATTAAGCAAAATTCTAGATGAGTCTGAAGAAATGGTAGATATCGTTATTACGGAGTATCAAGTATTATTCCGTACAAAACATTTATTATTCTTCTCAAGATTGTTAGAAGGAAATTACCCTGATACAACTCGCTTAATTCCAGCGGAGAGCAAAACAGATATTTTTGTAAATACAAAAGAATTTTTACAAGCAATTGATCGTGCATCTCTTTTAGCAAGAGATGGTCGTAATAATGTTGTAAAATTATCAACTTTAGAGCAAGCAATGCTAGAAATTTCCTCGAATTCACCAGAAATCGGAAAAGTAGTAGAAGAAGTTCAATGTGAAAAAGTAGATGGAGAAGAGTTAAAAATATCTTTTAGTGCAAAATATATGATGGATGCACTAAAAGCATTAGATAGTACTGAAATTAAGATTAGCTTTACTGGAGCAATGAGACCATTCTTAATTCGTACAGTAAATGATGAATCCATTATTCAATTAATTTTACCGGTTCGTACTTACTAAGTAAGAAATAAGGGTTGCTAGTTTTCAGATGCTAGTAGCCCTTATTTGATTTTTGGGTATTACTTTCCTAATGCTAGTTTATTTAGTACAATGAAAGAATGAACACTTTCAGAAAGTGAGCGATTTTATGAAACGTATTAAAATTTCAACAGAGTATATTACACTAGGGCAATTTTTAAAGTTAGCCGATGTAATTGATACAGGTGGCGCTGTAAAATGGTTTTTACAAGAATATGAAGTGTACGTGAATCAAGAACTTGAAAATAGAAGAGGTCGCAAACTATATGCGAACGATATTATTGAAATTCCAGGAAGCGGAAGTTTCCAAGTTCAGTCATAAAGGGGGAGCCCTTTGTTTATTTCAGAAATACAATTAAAAAACTATCGCAATTATGAAAAGTTAGAGCTTTCCTTTGAAGATAAGGTAAATGTAATTATCGGCGAGAATGCGCAAGGGAAAACGAATTTGATGGAAGCTATTTATGTTTTAGCGATGGCGAAATCTCATAGAACCTCTAATGATCGCGAGCTTATCCGTTGGGATGAAGATTTCGGTCAAATTAAAGGAAAGCTACAAAAGAGAAATAGTTCTTTGTCTTTGGAATTAAATATCTCGAAAAAAGGTAAAAAGGCAAAATTAAATCAACTTGAACAACAAAAACTGAGTCAATATATTGGCGTGATGAATGTTGTCATGTTTGCCCCAGAAGATTTAAATCTTGTAAAAGGAAGCCCTCAAGTAAGAAGACGCTTTTTAGATATGGAATTAGGCCAAATAGCTCCGGTCTATTTGTATGAATTGAGTCAATATCAAAAGGTGCTCACACAACGAAATCACTTGCTAAAAAAGATGCAAGGGAATAGTAAGAATGAGGAAACGATGTTGGATGTATTTACACTTCAACTTATTGAGCATGGTACAAAAATTTTGCAAAAACGCTTTGAATTTTTGCATTTACTACAAGAATGGGCAGCTCCAATTCATCGTGGTATAAGCCGTGGGTTAGAAGAATTAGAAATTGTCTATAAACCGAGTGTAGATGTATCAGAATCAATGGATTTGTCGAAAATAAAAGAAGTATACTATGAAAGTTTTCAATCCGTGAAACAACGTGAAATTTTCCGTGGTACGACTTTAATTGGTCCTCATCGTGATGATTTACAATTCTTCGTTAATAGTAAAAATGTTCAAGTCTTTGGTTCGCAAGGACAACAACGAACGACCGCACTGTCCCTAAAATTAGCTGAAATTGAATTGATTTACTCAGAAGTTAAAGAATATCCGATTCTTCTATTGGATGATGTATTATCAGAATTAGATGATTATCGTCAATCGCATCTGTTAAATACAATTCAAGGAAAAGTGCAAACATTTGTGACAACGACGAGTGTCGACGGAATTGAACACGAAACATTAAAAGAAGCGAAAACAATTCATGTAACGAACGGCACGGTAGATTGTGAAATAGATAGGGCGTAATCCCTGTTTAAATGGAAAAGTAGGTGATCTTTGTGTCAATGGAACAAAAGCAAATGCAAGAAAATTCATATGATGAAAGTCAAATACAGGTACTTGAAGGGCTAGAAGCAGTTCGAAAACGCCCTGGTATGTATATTGGATCTACAAGCGGAAAAGGACTTCACCATCTTGTATGGGAAATCGTCGATAATAGTATTGATGAGGCACTTGCAGGGTACTGTGATGAAATTAACGTTAGTATCGAAGAAGATAATAGTATTCGTGTAACGGATAATGGACGTGGTATTCCAGTTGGTATACAAGAAAAAATGGGACGTCCTGCTGTAGAAGTTATTATGACCGTTCTTCATGCTGGTGGTAAGTTTGGCGGCGGCGGTTATAAAGTTTCTGGTGGTTTGCATGGTGTTGGGGCATCTGTAGTAAATGCCCTATCAACAGAACTAGAGGTATTTGTACATCGTGAAGGTAAAATCCATTATCAAAAATACGAAAGAGGTATTCCGGTTGCGGATTTAAAAGTCATTGGTGACACAGATCAAACAGGAACGATAACTCGATTTAAACCAGATCCAGAAATTTTTCAGGAAACAACAGTATACGAATTTGATACGCTCGCAACTCGTATGCGTGAATTAGCATTTTTAAATCGTAATATTAAATTAACAATTGAAGATAAACGTGAACATAAGCAAAAGAAAGAATTCCATTATGAAGGTGGAATTAAATCATACGTCGAGCATTTAAATCGCTCAAAACAACCAATCCATGAAGAACCTGTATACGTAGAAGGATCAAAAGATGGTATTCAAGTTGAGGTTTCCTTACAGTATAACGAAGGATATACAAATAATATCTACTCATTTACGAATAACATTCATACGTATGAAGGTGGAACACATGAAGTAGGGTTTAAAACAGCTTTAACTCGTGTGATTAACGATTATGGACGTAAAAATAGTATTTTAAAAGATGCAGACAGTAACTTAACGGGTGAGGATGTTCGTGAAGGTTTAACTGCAATTGTATCAATTAAACATCCAAACCCACAATTTGAAGGACAAACGAAGACGAAACTTGGGAATAGTGAAGCAAGAACGATTACAGAGTCTGTGTTTTCAGAGGCATTTGAAAAGTTCTTACTAGAAAACCCGAATGTTGCACGAAAAATCGTAGAAAAAGGTACGATGGCAGCACGTGCACGTGTTGCAGCGAAAAAAGCACGTGAATTGACACGCCGCAAGAGCGCATTAGAAGTTTCAAGTTTACCTGGTAAATTAGCAGATTGCTCTTCGAAAGATCCAGCAATTAGTGAAATTTACATTGTAGAGGGTGACTCTGCCGGTGGATCAGCAAAACAAGGGCGTGATCGTCACTTCCAAGCGATTTTACCGCTAAAAGGTAAAATTATTAACGTTGAAAAAGCAAGATTGGATAAAATTTTATCTAACGATGAAGTGCGTACAATTATTACTGCAATTGGTACGAACATTGGCGGCGATTTTGATATCGAGAAAGCTCGTTATCATAAAGTTATTATTATGACGGATGCCGACGTAGATGGTGCGCATATTCGTACCCTATTATTAACGTTCTTCTATCGTTATATGCGTCAAATTATTGAACACGGTTATATCTATATTGCACAGCCACCGTTGTTTAAAATACAACAAGGTAAAAAAATTCAATATGCTTATAATGAAAAAGAGCTTGAAAAGATTTTAGCTGAATTACCAGCTCAACCTAAACCTGGTATCCAACGTTACAAAGGTTTAGGAGAAATGAACCCAACCCAGCTTTGGGAAACAACAATGGACCCAGAAGTGCGTTCATTACTCCAAGTTTCCCTTCAAGATGCAATTGAAGCAGATGAAACATTTGAAATTTTAATGGGGGATAAAGTAGAGCCACGTCGTAACTTTATCCAAGAAAATGCAAAATACGTGAAAAACCTTGATATTTAAATGAGTAATGACAGGAATCTGAGTATTCCTGTCTTCTACATATAAATCAATGTATGTGTAACGGAAATGTAAGAGGAGGTGCTCGTTGATGTCAGACAATCAACAACAAGCACGAATTCGAGAAATTAATATTAGTCATGAAATGCGTACCTCATTTTTAGATTACGCAATGAGTGTTATCGTATCTCGTGCATTACCAGATGTTCGTGATGGATTAAAACCTGTGCATCGTAGGGTTTTATATGCGATGAATGATTTAGGAATTACAGCTGATAAAGCGTATAAGAAATCAGCACGTATTGTTGGTGAAGTAATCGGTAAGTATCACCCTCATGGTGATTCAGCTGTTTATGAAACAATGGTACGTATGGCGCAAGATTTCAGTCAACGTTATATGCTTGTTGATGGGCATGGTAACTTTGGATCTGTCGATGGAGATTCAGCGGCAGCAATGCGTTATACAGAAGCAAGAATGTCTAAAATCTCTATGGAATTAATACGTGATATTTCAAAAAATACGATTGATTATCAAGATAACTACGATGGTTCTGAAAGAGAGCCGATTGTATTACCAGCGCGCTTTCCTAATTTACTAGTAAATGGTACGACAGGTATTGCAGTTGGTATGGCAACGAATATTCCGCCCCATCAACTTGGCGAAGTAATTGATGGCGTATTGGCATTAAGTCATAATCCCGATATTACTATTGCAGAATTAATGGAGTGCATTCCAGGACCAGATTTCCCGACGGCAGGTTTAATTTTAGGAAGAAGTGGTATTCGTAGAGCTTATGAAACAGGACGCGGTTCTATTATACTTCGTGCTAAAGTTGAAATTGAAGAGAAGTCAAATGGCAAACAATCTATTATCGTAACGGAACTACCTTATCAAGTAAATAAGGCGCGATTAATTGAAAAAATTGCAGAATTAGTTCGCGATAAGAAAATTGAAGGTATTACAGATTTACGTGATGAATCAGATCGAAATGGTATGCGTATTGTTATGGAAGTACGTCGTGATGCCAATGCTAATGTATTATTAAACAACTTATATAAACATACAGCACTTCAAACAAGTTTCGGTATTAACATGCTGTCTCTTGTAAATGGAGAGCCACAAGTGCTGAACTTAAAACAAAATTTATATCATTACTTGGAACATCAAAAGGTAGTAATTCGTAGACGTACAGCTTATGAACTAGAAAAAGCAGAAGCGCGTGCTCATATTTTAGAAGGATTACGAATTGCCTTAGATCATCTGGATGAAGTTATTACATTAATTCGTAGTTCGAAAACAGCGGAAATTGCAAAGCAAGGTTTAATGGAACGTTTCGGCTTAAGTGAAAAACAAGCGCAAGCTATTTTAGATATGCGTTTGCAACGTTTAACAGGTTTAGAACGCGAAAAGATTGAACAAGAATATCAGGACTTAATGAAGTTAATCGCTGAATTAAAAGCAATCTTAGCAGATGAAGAAAAGGTTCTTGAGATTATTCGTGAAGAATTAACGGAAGTAAAAGAGCGCTTCAATGATAAGAGACGCACAGAAATTACAATTGGTGGTATGGAGTCTATTGAAGATGAAGACTTGATTCCAGAACAAAATATCGCCATTACGTTAACTCATAATGGTTATATTAAGAGGTTACCAGCTTCCACGTATAAAACACAGAACCGTGGTGGACGTGGTGTGCAAGGAATGGGGACAAATGATGATGATTTCGTAGAGCATTTATTAACTACTTCTACGCATGATCATATTCTATTCTTCACTAATAAGGGGAAAGTATACCGTACGAAAGGATATGAAATCCCAGAGTATAGTCGTACAGCGAAAGGTATACCTATTATTAACCTATTAGGTGTAGATAAGGGTGAATGGATTAACGCCATTATTCCAATTCGTGAATTTGGTGACGATGAATTCTTATTCTTCACAACAAAACAAGGTATCTCTAAGAGAACACCACTTTCATCATTTGCAAATATCCGTACGAATGGCTTAATTGCAATCTCTCTTCGTGAAGAGGATGAAGTAATATCTGTACGTTTAACATCTGGTGATAAGGATATTATTGTAGGAACAAGCAATGGTATGTTAATTCGTTTTAACGAGCAAGATGTGCGTTCTATGGGACGTAACGCGGCTGGTGTAAAAGCAATTACATTAGGTGAAGAAGATCAAGTTGTAGGTATGGAAATTGTCGAAGAGGATGTAAATGTTTTAATTGTAACGAAAAATGGTTATGGAAAACGTACGCCGATTGATGAATACCGTCTACAAAGCCGTGGTGGTAAAGGTCTGAAGACTTGTAATATTACAGATAAAAACGGGAAATTAGTAGCTGTTAAATCTGTAACAGGTGATGAAGATATTATGTTAATTACAGCAGCGGGTGTTATTATTCGTATGCCAGTTGATCAAATCTCTCAAATGGGACGTAATACACAAGGTGTTCGTCTAATTCGATTAGAGGATGAGCAAGAGGTAGCGACAGTAGCAAAAGCACAAAAAGATGATGAGGAAGAAACGAGCGAAGAGGTTTCTTCAGAAGAATAAGAGGGGAGATATCTCCCCTCTTTATTTTTTTATAATAATACTTGCATAGGGACGGGAAAGCCTATATAATAGGCAGAGTCAGCAAATGAGAGATATAAGTTATCGAAAAAACTTGTTGACGAAAATAATATACTATGATATATTATAAAAGTCGCTGAAACGCGATGTTGAACTTTGAAAACTAAACGAAACAAACAACGTGAAACGTCAATTTTTATTTTAGATGCTAGACAAACTAACTTTATTGGAGAGTTTGATCCTGGCTCAGGATGAACGCTGGCGGCGTGCCTAATACATGCAAGTCGAGCGAATGGATTAAGAGCTTGCTCTTATGAAGTTAGCGGCGGACGGGTGAGTAACACGTGGGTAACCTGCCCATAAGACTGGGATAACTCCGGGAAACCGGGGCTAATACCGGATAACATTTTGAACCGCATGGTTCGAAATTGAAAGGCGGCTTCGGCTGTCACTTATGGATGGACCCGCGTCGCATTAGCTAGTTGGTGAGGTAACGGCTCACCAAGGCAACGATGCGTAGCCGACCTGAGAGGGTGATCGGCCACACTGGGACTGAGACACGGCCCAGACTCCTACGGGAGGCAGCAGTAGGGAATCTTCCGCAATGGACGAAAGTCTGACGGAGCAACGCCGCGTGAGTGATGAAGGCTTTCGGGTCGTAAAACTCTGTTGTTAGGGAAGAACAAGTGCTAGTTGAATAAGCTGGCACCTTGACGGTACCTAACCAGAAAGCCACGGCTAACTACGTGCCAGCAGCCGCGGTAATACGTAGGTGGCAAGCGTTATCCGGAATTATTGGGCGTAAAGCGCGCGCAGGTGGTTTCTTAAGTCTGATGTGAAAGCCCACGGCTCAACCGTGGAGGGTCATTGGAAACTGGGAGACTTGAGTGCAGAAGAGGAAAGTGGAATTCCATGTGTAGCGGTGAAATGCGTAGAGATATGGAGGAACACCAGTGGCGAAGGCGACTTTCTGGTCTGTAACTGACACTGAGGCGCGAAAGCGTGGGGAGCAAACAGGATTAGATACCCTGGTAGTCCACGCCGTAAACGATGAGTGCTAAGTGTTAGAGGGTTTCCGCCCTTTAGTGCTGAAGTTAACGCATTAAGCACTCCGCCTGGGGAGTACGGCCGCAAGGCTGAAACTCAAAGGAATTGACGGGGGCCCGCACAAGCGGTGGAGCATGTGGTTTAATTCGAAGCAACGCGAAGAACCTTACCAGGTCTTGACATCCTCTGACAACCCTAGAGATAGGGCTTCTCCTTCGGGAGCAGAGTGACAGGTGGTGCATGGTTGTCGTCAGCTCGTGTCGTGAGATGTTGGGTTAAGTCCCGCAACGAGCGCAACCCTTGATCTTAGTTGCCATCATTTAGTTGGGCACTCTAAGGTGACTGCCGGTGACAAACCGGAGGAAGGTGGGGATGACGTCAAATCATCATGCCCCTTATGACCTGGGCTACACACGTGCTACAATGGACGGTACAAAGAGCTGCAAGACCGCGAGGTGGAGCTAATCTCATAAAACCGTTCTCAGTTCGGATTGTAGGCTGCAACTCGCCTACATGAAGCTGGAATCGCTAGTAATCGCGGATCAGCATGCCGCGGTGAATACGTTCCCGGGCCTTGTACACACCGCCCGTCACACCACGAGAGTTTGTAACACCCGAAGTCGGTGGGGTAACCTTTT